>JBELAO010000001.1:0-306872 GCA_049508735.1 Bryobacteraceae bacterium
TAAACTCGGTCATGCGTCCCTCCTCGTACCAGAGTGTTTTTGGATAATTCACAATGATACGCTCTCGAGGGACGCTTCACCTTTGGTTGCGGCCACAGGCCGCGCTAAGTTTATCCGTGGCCATGATGCTTTTGGTGTTTTTCAGCAACCTCTAAGGCGTGCCCTACCGGGCGCGACCTTGTAACCTGTGGATATGTCCTTACGCCTATGTTAACGAAGTCGAGGACCGAGCCAGCGATAGCGAGCGGTGTCGAATGCTGGTAGACTTCGAGGTGGTCCGGCGCGCGCAAAAGGGTGATAGCGCGGCATTTAACGAGATCGTTCTGGCGTACCGGCAGCGCACCATGGGGACGATCGGCCGTTTGATCGCGCGCAACGAAGATGTCGAGGATGTCGCACAGGAAGTCTTCTTGCGGCTGTATTTTTCGCTCGACCAGTTGCGGGCACCGGAGGTATTTGAACCTTGGCTGTACCGGCTGACCGTAAACGCGGCTTACGATTATCTGCGCAAGCAGCGGCGGCGGCCGGAATTCCGCATGTCCGACCTGTCCGAGCAGCAGGTTATGATGGCGGATGCGGTAGCCGGCGGCAAGGCGGAGCACGACGAGCAGCAGAAGAAGAAGCTTCGCGAAACCGTGGATTCGCTGCTGGGCGCGGTATCCGAGGCGGACCGCGTTTTGCTGTTGATGAAGGAAGTGGAAGGACTCTCCTTACGGGAGCTTGAGAAGATTTATCAGGTCAAGGAAAATGCTCTTAAGGTCCGTCTATTCCGGGCGCGGCAACGGGTCTTGAAGGCATTCGAAACGGCGGAGCGGGAGAACGAGAACGGCTGAGACCGTTGGAGCAGACGGCTGAGGCCGTTGGAGTAAAGAAGCGATGTACACAACCCAGGGCGGCGACGACAAACTGGATTCTCTATTGCGGGCATACCGTGCGGCGTGCTCCGAAGCGGAACCTAGCGCTAATTTCATGCCTGACCTGTGGCGGCGGATCGAATCGCGGCGAAACTTCACGTTTTCCTTCCAGCACATGGTGCGAGGGTTCGTGACCGCGGTAGCGGCAGTCACCATTGCCATCGGCGTCTACGTGTCCCTGCCGCGCGCGACGCCGCCGGCCCCCGAAGTGACCTACCTGGAAGCGCTGGCCGAGGCCAATAGCCTGGATACGCCGGAGAACGTCGGTCCGGTGCGGCTGGAGTTCAACGAAACCGGGCCGATGAACTGAGTCTCATGCCCAAATCGCGCTTTCTCGCGTTTCTCGGCCTGCTGGCAATCTTCGCCGGCGGCGCTGTCTTCGGCGTCTTCGGTTACCACCTCTACCTGGCGTCTCCCGTATTCGGGCACAACCTGACGCCGGGCACCGCGGTGAACCGCAAGAGCCCCGGGCCGGATCCGGAAGAGGTGCGAAAACGGGTGATTACGGAGATGCGCCAGCGCGTGAAACTGGACGACGCGCAGGTTGCGAAGCTCAACCGGATCTATGACGATACACGCGCGCAGTTCGACCAGATCCACAAAGAAATGAACGACCGGGGCCACGCCGTTTGGGACAAGCAGGTAGCCGAAGTGAAAGCCATTCTGCGTCCCGACCAGGAGCCTCTCTACGATCAGTTGCGCGCCGAGCACGAAGCCGCCCGCAAGCGCCGCCACCAGCAGGAAGCCGAAAAGAAGTAGTGGCGATCCGGGAAGAAAAGCCGAGATGAGACTCCGAACTCCTGATGTTGTCCGGTGTTTTCGGCGCGATGCGGAAAATGAGCTGGCCCTCCTGACGGGGAATCGGCGGCGCAGGCCTGGTAGGATAGACGATCGGTTTTTGTCGTCTGTCGCGCCTGGGCAGGGGCCCGCCGCTCGACAGACGACAAAAACCGATCGTCTATCCTACCTCTGACACAGGCAACCTGGCTCAACCCAAATTCCCCCGCATCAGGAGGTCGGAGACTCGGCTCAGCAGGCCTGACGGCCCCAGATGGTGCACGGGCAAGCCGCGCCACGTCAGGATTTACACAAACGCAAACCAAAGCGCCAGTCCGAGCGCACCGATAGCTACGGCGCCTATCAGCGCTACAGTTAGACGATTCGGATCTATCTTCTCCGCCGCTCTGGTCTTCGTGAATATCAATCCCAGCCCGACGAAGAGAACCAGATCGGCTAAACAGTGCGCGGTCCAGGCATTGCCGGTCAGCGACTTCATGATTCCGTTCCATGGGGTGTACGCGTCCCGCGCCCAGGCCAGAGCGGTATTGAACAACGCGGCGACGGCGGCGGCCAGGACAAAGCCAGAGGTTGTGGCTGTCAGCTTCGGCGATTGCTGAGCCATTGTGGCATTCATTATCGATCTCCTTTCGCGCCGCGGAGCAATGAGACCTTAGCGCCGTGTTCGATCACCGCGCCGGCGCCTTCCACGGCCAAGCCCGTAACTACGATCAATGCCGCGACGGAAAGAACCAGCTTGCGGGCGGCGGCATTCGAAAACAGCTTCTCCCGAGTCGTCACCGGCAACAGAAACGCCAACATGCCGGTGATCAAGAACAGGTGCTCTTTGGTCTCCATAAAGAGATTGTGGGCGAAGGGCCAGGGCCCGCTGAGAATCAGCGCCTTCTCGGCCGGATAGAAGTGAACGTACCAATATCCGCCACAGATCCAGGCAGCGGCCATCGAAACAGCCGTCACCAGGGCGGCTGCCCGGATTCGCGCGGCGTTGCCTGGTTGAGCATGGAGCGCCTCAAGGAACACCCACAGCGCCGCTAAGCATCCCGTGACACCGAACCCTGCGTGCGCTAGAAGGATTGCGTCACTGGCCGAGACATTCATTGCGTTTCCTTTCGACGGACGCCGGGCCGCTATGGCCGTCCCATGGCCATGCTCTTCAATGCCGCCGTATCGCCCGGCTTGCCGCCCTTACCCCAAGTCCAATACAGACCGAGATAGGCGTAGTTTTCGGTCTGCCCGATGGCGGTGTGGCCATAACAGAACAGCAACTGAAATCCGGGATCTCGAAACTTGTAATAGCCGCCGACATCGATCAGGGTCGCCGGCCTTGTCTGCGCGGTCGCCAGCCCCTCCGGCCCGTGATAGAAGATCTCGGTTCCCAGCGTCACTTTCTTGCCGAGATCCCGCTGCGCCAGCCAGCCCGCGAAGGGATAATTGCGATAGCCGGGCGCACTCACCAGCGTCACCCCGCCGCCCCCGTAAGTCGTCCATGGGCCGGAGCTCTTCTGCACCCAGAGAGGAACTTTGTACCATGTCCTGCCGACCCCCAGGCCTTTCGCGGCGCTGCCCGTCGGCAGCTCGAACATGACAAATGTGCCGATCATGGGACGGCTTTTGGATTCCTGCACAAACCGGTACTTGATTCCGGTTTCGATATCGCCCAGTCCGAACGCTCGCGGACCCACGCCCGCCGGAGCCAGGGCCGGATTATTCGCGGGCAGAATCGCCGCGGCCGGAACGATGATGTGGAGGTGCACGTTGGGGAGCGCTCCCCAATTGAACTCCACCGCCGGGCCAACCGTGTCGGTTTCCACCGCGGTGCCGTCCGCGGCAGCGAACGTATAGAACTCGTAGTTTCGGAAGTCGATCGGTTCGGGATCGTCGGTCTGGAATGGAGGACCGGCCAGGGCAGCCGTGGAAACCGAGAACAGCGCGGCAAGCACGAGTTGGCGGATTCGGCTACCGCGTTTCAAATCAGCTCTCCAAACAACTCGCTCACTTTTGCCTTCATCGCCTGAAGGGCTTTTCGTCCGAGGGGAGTGGCCCGATAGACTTTGCGAATCGACTGCCCCCGGCGCTTTTCCACCGAGCGCAGGTATCCCTTCTTTTCGAGCCCGTGCAGGAGCGGATAGAGCGTTCCCAGGCTGATCCGATAACCGTGCCGCGCCAGCTCCTCGGCCATTTCGAGCCCGAAGATCGGCCCTTCGACGGCGTGATAAAGAATGTGCAGCCGGATCAGCCCCGAGTAAAGATCGTGGTACTCAAAGCGATTATCGGAATCGTTTTTCGTTATCGTCATTCGATAGCGATAGCCAGTATATCCGGCGCTGAGACCGCCGTCAACTCTCGGGTCTGTGGTTTCCTTCGCGAAGGCCGCCAGGCGCCGCGCGATAGAATGGGTACGTGCTGCACCGGTTTATCCTTCACAACGATCGCATTCAGGAAGCCTCGGCCGAAACACTGTCCGCGGGGCAAGTCGGCCTGCTGGCGGGCTGGGGCGTTTTCAGCACGCTGCGCGTGGCCGAGGGCGTGCTCTTCGCTTTCGAACGCCATTGGGCCCGCATCCAGCGCGATGCCGCCCTGCTTCACGTGCCACTGCCCGAAAACGCCGAGGCGGTGCGCGCCAGGCTGCTGGAGTTGGTGGAAGCCAACCACGCCTACGATTCCACACTCCGCGTGGCGATCGTCCGCAATGGCGGCGGCATGTGGGCCGGCCCTTCGAACGGCCGCGCGAGCGACCTGATCGCGCTCACGGCCGATACCAAGGATTGGGGCCATGGCGTCAAGTTGGCGGTCCAACCGCAGGCGCGCCACGCCGCATGCGAGTTTGCCGGCACGAAGATCCTCTCCTGGGCGATGAATCTCACCTGGCTCGAAAACGCGCAGCAGCGCGGCTTCGACGAAGCGATCCTGCTCAACGAGCGCGGCGAAGTGGCGGAATGCACCTCGGCCAACATCTTCATCGCCAACGGGAGCCAGGTGTGGACGCCGCCGCTTAACTCCGGATGCCTCCCCGGCGTAACGCGCGAAGTGCTGCTCGACGAAGTTCGCGTGCCGGGTATCGATGTAGGGGAGAAGCCGCTGCTGCCGGCCGATCTCGAAGCCGCCGACGAAGTGTTCATCACATCCACCACGCGCGACCTGCTGCCGGTCGAAGAAATCGAGGGCGCCAAAGTGGGCCGTACGCTGGCCGCGCAGACCGCGCTGGCCGCGGCGTTCCAAACCCGCCTCCGCCAATACGTGGCCGAGCATAAGCCAGTGCCAGCCGCGAAAGTGTAAGGTGACGAGGGCGGGCTCGTGCGTGCCGCGCCACAGCTTTAAAGAAATGTTATACGGTAATCGCTTCCTGACGTCCTCGAGGTTGCTATCGTGCCTATATCCCACGTTGTGAAATGCTTCGCCGCAGCCGTCTGGCTCGCGCCCCTGTTCGCGCAACCAGCCCTCTACCAGAACCCCGCCGCTCCGCTCGAAAAGCGCGTCGACGACCTGCTCGGGCGGCTGACGCTCGAAGAGAAGGTCTCGCAGCTCATGAACGATTCCGCGGCCATCGACCGTCTGGGCATTCCGCAATACAACTGGTGGAGCGAATGCCTGCACGGCGTGGCGCGCGCCGGCCGCGCCACCGTGTTCCCGGAGACGATCGGCCTGGCGGCCACCTGGGATACGGAGCTGCTGTTCCGCGTTTCCACGGCCATCTCCGATGAGGCGCGCGCCAAGCATCACGAGTTCGTCCGCCGCGGCCAGCGCAATATTTACCAGGGCCTCACCTTTTGGAGCCCCAACATCAATCTCTTCCGCGACCCGCGTTGGGGACGCGGCATGGAAACCTACGGCGAAGACCCGTACCTCACCGGCCGCATGGCTGTCCAGTTCGTTCGCGGGCTGCAGGGCAACGACCCCAAGTACCTGAAAACCGTGGCTACGCCCAAGCACTACGCCGTGCATAGCGGGCCGGAATCCGAGCGCCATGTCTTCGATGCCGTCATCGACGATCGCGATTTGTTCGACACCTATCTGCCCCAGTTTGAATCTGCCGTCAAAGAGGGCGGCGCGCTATCGGTGATGTGCGCTTATAACAGCGTGGATGGCCAGCCGGTTTGCGCCAACCCGCGGTTGCTCGGCGATATTCTGCGCAAGCAGTGGGGGTTTCAGGGGTATGTGGTTTCCGATTGCGGCGCCATCGGCGACATCTACCAGTCGCACAAATTCGCCGGCACGGCGCCGGAGGGCGTCGCGCTGGCGCTCAAGGCGGGCACCGATCTCGATTGCGGCACCGAGTATAGGAACCTGCTGCCGGCGGTCCGCGCCGGCCTGGTGGCGGAATCCGAGATCGACAAGAGCGTGCGCCGGCTGCTGACCATCCGTTTCCGGCTCGGCATGTTCGATCCGCCCGCGATGGTGAAATATGCGCGGATCCCCTACAGCGTGAACGATAGCCCCGCGCATCGACAACTGGCGGTCGAAGCCGCGCGCAAATCAATCGTACTTTTGAAGAACGAAGGCCACGCGTTGCCGCTGGCGAAATCGCTGAAGACCATCGCCGTGATCGGCCCCAACGCGGATGACGAAGACGTGCTGGTGGGCAATTACAACGGCACGCCTTCGGCCCCGGTTACGCCGCTCGAGGGCATTCGCCGCAAGATCGGCGCCAGCGCTAGAGTGCTCTACGCGCGCGGCAGTGATTTGGCCACCAACATGCCCGCCTTCGAGACCATCCCGTCATCGGCGCTGTTCGTCGGCGCCGGCGCCGGGCGCGCCAGTGGTCTCAAGGGCGAATATTACGCGGCCAGCAGTTTCGATGGCAAACGCTACAGCAGCCGCGCGCAGACCTGGCCTGACGAGGAGCAAACGGGGAGCCCGGCTCCGGCCATTCTGCAACCGTTGTTCACGCGCACCGATGCGCAAGTCGATTTCAACTGGTGGGAAAAAGCGCCGCGCGCCGATTTGAATGCAGACGATTTCGGCGTCCGCTGGACTGGCAACCTGCGCGCTCCCGCATCGGGCACCTATCAGCTCGGCGGCTACGGCCGGAACGCCTTTGAGATTTACCTGGATGGAAAACTCGTCACCAGCCATAACTCCTTGCACGAAGCTGCTTACAGCTACGCAGCGGTTGAGCTCCAAGCGGGCAAGCTCTATTCGATTCGCATCGATTATCACAAGTATCTGGGCGATGCGCGGATGCGCCTGCTGTGGTCGCGTCCGGCTAGCGCCGAACGCGATGCCGCGCTCAAGGCCGCTCGGCAGGCCGATGCGGTGGTGCTGGTGCTCGGATTGTCGCCGCGCCTGGAAGGCGAGGAGATGCGAGTCCCAGTGGAAGGCTTCAAGGGCGGCGACCGCGTCGATATCGGCCTGCCGGCCGCACAGCAGAAGCTGATGGAGGAGATCGTCGCGCTCGGCAAGCCGGTGGTGCTGGTGTTGCTGAACGGCAGCGCGCTGGCCGTCAATTGGGCGCGCGACCACGTGCCCGCCATCGTGGAAGCCTGGTACCCCGGCGAGGCGGGCGGCGACGCCATCGCGGATGTCCTGTTCGGCGATTACAACCCGGCCGGGCGACTGCCGGTGACGTTCTACCGCTCCGCCGATCAACTGCCTGCCTTCACCGATTACCGCATGGCGGGCCGCACCTATCGTTACTTTACCGGCGAGCCGCTCTATCCGTTCGGCTACGGGCTCAGCTACACGAGCTTTGCCTATCGCAATTTGCGCCTGCCCGGCGAGGCGCGCGTTGGCGCGCCCGTCGCGGTGTCGGTCGAGGTTCAGAACACTGGCCAGACCGCGGGCGAGGAAGTGGTGGAGCTTTACGTGAAGCACATCAGCTCGGCTGTGCCCGCGCCGCTGATCTCGCTCGAAGGCTTCGCGCGCGTGTCGTTGCAGCCGGGCGAAATGCGGGTGGTCAAATTCACGCTAACGCCGCGCCAGCTCGCGACGGTTGAAGCCGGCGGGGCTCGCGTGGCGGAACCAGGGACTATCGTGATCTCGGCCGGCGGCGCGCAGCCTGGCTTCGCGGGCCCGCTTCAGCCCTTTACTACCGGAGTGGTGACGGGCAGCCTGCACATCGCGGGAGAAGCGAAGACCGTCGAGTAGCGTGGGGCGGACCCCCTGGTCCGCGGCCGACGCCCTCGTCGGCCCTTCTTGGCGGCATTTGAACGCTTCGCGGCCCGCCGGACCGGGGGGTCCGGCGCGGACGAGGGCGTCCGCCCCACTTCACACCAGCCGCCGAACCTCGATTTCTCGCGTGTCGTCGGGCAGGGCGCGGAGGTGGATTTCGGTGCGCGGAGGGGGGAATAACTGGGGGAAGCGCTCGCCCCATTCGATGAGGACCAGGGCGCCGCTATCGATGATGTCTTCGAGGCCGAGGCCTTCGATCTCGCGGGGCTCCTCGAGGCGGTAGAGATCCACGTGATAGACCAGGCCGTGGCCGTACTCGTGGATCAACGTGAAGGTGGGGCTCGAAACATCGTCGGGCAACGCCGCGCCGAGACCGTACGCGATGCCTTTGGCGAGGGTGGTCTTGCCCGCCCCGAGGTTGCCGATCAACAGCACCACGCCGCGCGGCAATTCGGCGGCCAGGCGCGCGCCGAGCGCGATGGTCTCGGCTTCAGTCGAGGCGCGGTAGAGCGGCACACTCCTCCATGGCGGCCGGCAAATACTCAAGCAGATCGGAGGCAATCAGACATCGCTCGCCGAGAGCGCGCGCGCCGATCTGGCCGGACAGGCCGTGCAGATAGACCGCGGCGGCGACGGCTTCGTCCGGGTGCTGCGGGAATTGGGCCAGGAATCCGGCGATCATTCCGGTGAGCACGTCGCCGGTGCCGCCGGTGCCCATGGCGGGCGTCCCGGTAGGGTTGATCCAGACGCGGCCATCGGGGAACGCGATGATGGTTCGCTGGCCTTTCAGCACCAGCGTGAGCCAATGCGTTTCGGCAAACGCACGCGCGATGCCGATGCGGTCGGCCTGCACCTCGGCAACGGTCTTGCCGGTGAGCCGCGCCATCTCGCCGGGATGCGGCGTGAGAACGCGGACGCGGCCGGTGAGCGGGACCTTGCCGATGTCTACCAGCGCATCGGCGTCGATCACCATCGGCTGATTGAGGCTCTCCATCATGCTCGTCACCAGGATCGAAATTTCCGGCTGACGGCCCAGGCCCGGCCCCATCGCGACAACCGTCTTGCCTTCGGCGACGCCGGCGAGCGCGGCGTTGAGCGCGATGGAGCCGCGCGGCGTTTCCGCCAGTGGTTCGGTCATCAGCTCCGGCGCGTGCGCGGCAATCTGCGGGATGGCCGATTCGGCGGAGGCCACCGTCACCAGGCCCGCTCCCGCGCGCAGCGCACCGAGCCCGCACAACGCGGCCGCGCCGGTTTTGCCGCGCGAGCCGGCCACCACCAGCGCATGGCCGAAGGTGCCCTTGTGCCCGCCCGGCGGACGCGGCGCCATCACGCGGCTGAACATCGAAGGCTCGACAAGATCGATCTTCACATCGAGCAGCAGCTCCGGCGGCGTGCCAATGGGCCGCACGATCAGTTCGCCGGTCGAGTCGCAGTTCGGCGGCATCACCTGCCCAAGCTTAGGCGCGGTGAAGGTGACGGTATAATCGGCGCGCGCGACCCTGCCCGCCGATTCGCCCGCATCGCTCGACATGCCGGAGGGAATGTCGACGGCCACCACGCGAGCGGCCTGCGTTGGTTCGCCAGTGAAGCAAATTGCCTCTTCGATCTCTCCGGTAGCCGGACCGCTGATGCCGGTGCCGAGCAGAGCGTCCACAACCAGTGTCGCGTCGCAGGGCCTGTCCGGCAGCTTCCTGTAAACAGGGATCGCGCACGTGCGCAGCATCGCGTAATTCGCGCGCGCGTCGCCACGCAAATCCTCCGGCTCGGCCAACAGCACCACCGTTAGCCCGCACCGCGGGAAGCAAGTATGGATCTGCCGCGCGATCACCAGGCCATCGCCGCCGTTGTTGCCCTTGCCGCACAGCACCACGACGCGCTGCGCTTCGAGCGGGGCAAACCGTTCGGCGAGGAATTCCACCACGCGCATGCCGGCATTTTCCATCAGGACGATGCCGGGGATGCCCATTTCGATGGTGCGGCGGTCCACCTCGCGCATCTCGGCCGCGGTAAGAACTTTCATATGCGCCTCGCGACTACCATGGTCATGTCATCCTGCAATTCCCCTGCGCCGGTCCAAACGTTGACGGCCTCCATGGTGCGCGCGATCAACTCGGAGGAATCGGCGTGCGCGTATCTGGATACCAGTTCCTTCAATCGGTCCTCTCCGAACATTTCGCCATAGGCGTTTTCCGGCTCGACGATGCCGTCGGTATACGCCACCAGCAGATCGCCGTGTTCGAGCGGGACGGTGCGCTCCTCGTAGCGCGCCGTGGGGAATGCGCCCACCACGGTGCCGGTGGATTCGAGCATCTGCAATTCGCCCGAGCGCAGTAGCATGGGCGAAAGGTGGCCGGCATTGGTGTAAGTGAGCGAGTGGTTGTCCTCGTGATACAGCGCGAAGTAAAAAGTGGCGTATTTCTCGAGGCTGGTGTTGGCGTAAAGCTGGCGGTTCAGGGTGGCCACCAGCTTGGCGGTGGAAAGCAGCCGCGGGGACGCGCCGTTGTTGGCGCCCAACTGGGTACGCATGGTGGATTGAATGGTGGCCATCAGCAGAGCGGCCGAAATTCCCTTGCCGGCCACGTCGCCGATGGCGAAGGCGAGCGATTGTTCGCCGAGCGCCATGAAATCGTAATAGTCGCCGGACACCATGCGGGCGGGGCTGCAAACGCCCTTCAGCTCGAGCGTCCTGGTATACGGCACGTCCTTGGGGAAGAGCTGGTTCTGCACTTCGCGCGCGATGGTGAGCTCGGATTCCAGGCGCTCCTTCTCCTTGGCTACCACCATCAGTTGACCCAGGTTGAGGGTCATGGTGTTGAACGATGAGGCCAGTTCGGCAAGCTGGTCGCTGCCTTTGATCGGGATGCGGTGGCCGAAATCGCCCTGCTGGATGCGCCGCGTGCCGAGGTAGAGCTCGTGCACGGCGCCGGTAATGCTGCGGCTCAGTTGCACGCCAGCGACCAGCGAGATCATTTCCACCAGCAGGAACAGGATGGTCAATACGACGAAAATGACCAGGGCGACTTCGGCCCAATCGAACGACTGAAAATCGACCGATTGAAAGATGGTGCCCAGCACGGCGGAAGCGCGCGTGTCGACGCTCAGAACGAGCTCGCGGTGTTCGCCCGGCGAACGCCATCGCGGGACGCGCGCCAGCAGCCGGCCGCGCAGTGGAAAGTCCAAGCTGTTGAGCGCCTGCGGTACGCGCGGGGCGCGGGTCTGCCCAACCAGGTCCGCCGGCGCAAAATCAAAAGGCACGAAGGCCACGTCACCCAAACCCGGCACGAGGCTGCTGAGCAAGTCAACCGTCACCGGCGCCAGCACCGTCACCTCTTCGCCGTTTTCGACTACGTGCGCCCAGGCGAACAGGCGTTCCCGGCTGCCGTCGGACTTCAGGATAAGCCCGGAGGCGCGCCTCCGTGAGGGGCTGCGCCATTCGTCGGGCGGGTGCGAGATCTTGTTGTCAGCGGGACAGCGAAGCTCGCGCTTCCCGGTAATCAGCAAATCGAACTCCGGAAACGCCATGCGCGTAGTGGATTGGAAACGTAGCAGCGCGGCGGTGGGATCGGTCGTTGTTAACGGGACCAGCGCCAGAGCTTCGGCCGACCGCAGCAGGTTCTCCTGGCGGTGCCGCAATTCGGTGGTCACCAGGTACACCGCCATCTGCCCGATCACCACATATGTGGCGATGCCGGCCAGCAGCAGAATCAGCACCACCGGCACCACCGCGATGAAGATATAGGCCGCGATCAGGCGGTTGCGCAGGCGCCAGATGGCCTTGCGCAGTCCGCGGCGCGCCAGGCGGAAGACCACTACCACGGCCAGCAGAAAGGACAGGCAGGCGAGCAACCACTGCGCCACCGGCGCGATTCCGGTGAGCCACAGGATGACGTTGACCGGCAGTAGCAGCACCAGGGCCTTTTCCAGGCGCCCAAGGCTCCGCCACAATTCACGCCCGCCTCGCTCCATCTATCCAGACTAGCTTACACCCTGGGCCTACGGTACAATCTCGAAATGATTACACGCAGACTGGGTTTGGGGATTCTGTTTCTGCTTTTTGCCGCGGCCGCCTGGGCGGCGGACGTAAGCGGCACGTGGAAGGGCGACGTGTCGAGCCCGGATGGCAACACCTTCAGCCTGACCTACACTTTCAAACAGGACGGCGCCAAGCTGACCGGCACGGTCTTGTCGCCGCACGGCGATGAGCTGCCACTCGACAACGGCAAGGTGGACGGTGACAAGATTTCGTTTTCGGTGAAGGTGGATATGGACGGCACCACCACCAATTTTTCGAGCGAAGGCACCATCAACGGCGACGAGATCACGATCAAGACCAAAGCCGATAGCGGCGACATGGATTTCCCGCCGATGACGATCAAGCGCCAGAAATGACCGCGCTTTCCATCGGTGTTAGTTTGTGCTTCTCCGGCGGCCCGTCGTGCCTGTGTTTTCCGGCAAAATCCGGAGGGGTGCACGACGTAAGAGAGTGGATCTCTTTCCAGCGTCAGGCACACCTTCAAGCTCCGTAGGAGCGAAAGAAAATAGCCCACGGCGCGAGCCGTGCGGATAGATCGGCAGTGAGGACAAGCCCCGGAACGGGGCGGAAGAGGCGCTCGCCAAAGTCTTCCGCCCCGTTCCGGGGCTGGCAGGGAGCAACCAGATTCCGCACGGCTTGCGCCGTGGGCTACTATCTTTTACTATCTTTCGCCCTTCGGGCTGGCGCCGCCAGCCTTGCGTACCTATGCGCTCGGACACAAGCGGATTTCCTCGGAATACAACAGGCCACCTTTTTTGCGTCGCGCACCCGATCCGGAGGATGGCCCACCATCTTCCGCGCACTTCCGTTACACTGGTCTTTCTTTTGAGCCGCCGTGAACGCCGTCGAGTTCCAAGCAGTTTCCAAGAGCTACGCGATGTACCGCGCGCCGGGCGACCGGCTCAAGGAGCTCGCGTCCTTCAACCGTCTCAAGCGTCACACCGATTTCTGGGCACTGCACGACGCTACTTTTGAGATCCGCAGCGGCGAAACCTTCTGTATCGTCGGCGAGAATGGCTCCGGCAAGAGCACGCTGCTGCAAATCGTGGCCGGCATCCTGGAACCTTCGAGCGGGCGTGTCGAGGTTCACGGGCGCGTTTCGGCGCTGCTCGAACTGGGGGCCGGCTTCAACCCGGAATTCAGCGGGCGCGACAACGTATACCTGAACGGCTCCATCCTCGGCCTTACCACACGGCAGATCGACGAACGCTACCGCCAGATCGAAGCGTTCGCCGAAATCGGCGAGTTCATC
This sequence comes from Bryobacteraceae bacterium, assembly GCA_049508735.1. Taxonomy (GTDB): domain Bacteria; phylum Acidobacteriota; class Terriglobia; order Bryobacterales; family Bryobacteraceae; genus Bog-375. Next base: position 13,106 of record JBELAO010000001.1, read on the forward strand.
CGTCAGCCGGTCAAGACTTATTCGAGCGGCATGGTGGTGCGGCTGGCCTTCGCGGTGGCCATCCACGTGGATCCGGAGATCCTGCTGGTGGATGAGGCGCTGGCGGTGGGCGACATCTATTTCCGCCAGCGGTGCATGCGCAAGGTTCACGAGCTGCGGGCGCGCGGAGTTACCATTCTGTTCGTGTCGCACGCGGTGGGCGACGTAAAGGCGATCGGCGACCGGGTGCTGTGGCTGGAGCGGGGCCGCATCGCGGAAATCGGCGACCCAGCCACGGTGATCTCTCACTATCTCGCCGCCATGACGGAAAAGGACTCCAGCTACCGCCTGTCCGACCCCTCCGCCGCGCCGCCGCGGGCGCTTTCGGGCGCGGTGCGCGCGCCAGAGATCGTCGAGACCATTCCGAACATCGACCACCGCTTTGGCGACGGCCGCGCCGAGATCCTCGGCATCGCCGTGCTCGACGAGCAGGGCCGGCCGCTCCAGTTGCTCGAACCCAATTCGAGCATCGTGGTGCGCATCAGCGCGCGCGCCAGGGAATCGCTTCCCATGCCGATGGTTGGTTTCATGCTGCGCAACCAGTTGGGGATGGACTTTTCGGGAACCAACACGGCGCGCGAAAACAGGCCATTGCCGCCGCTCCATGCGGGCGACACGGTGACGGTCGATTTCCACCTGGATTTGCCGGCGCTTTACCCTGCTGCGTTCTCCTTTTCCCCGGCCATCGCGGATGGGCCGCTCTCCGGCTACGCCATGTGCGACTGGATCGACAACGCGATCGCGCTGCAAATGAGCCGCACCGAGGGCCAGATCTACGGCTACGTTCATCTGCCCTGCCGCATCGAGATCAATGCGCGCCTGGCGCCCGAGGTGGAGCAAAGCCTTGGCTGAGTTCACCGGCGAGCGTCTGATTCCCGGCCAGGTGGATGTCGATCTGCTGAATGAGCACCTGGCGCGTTATGCCTTCGCGGTGCGCCTGGCCCATGGCAAGCGGGTCCTCGACGCCGGCTGCGGCGCCGGCTATGGTTCGGCCGAGCTGGCCAGCCAGGCCGACTCGGTGACCGGCGCCGACGTGGCCGCCGAAGCGGTGGATTTCGCCCGCGCTCACTACGGCCTGCCCAACCTCGCCTTCGAGCAGGCTTCCTGCGAACGGCTGCCGCATCCCGATGCCTGCTTCGACCTGGTGGTGGCCTTCGAGGTGATCGAGCACCTGGAGGGATGGCGCGAGTTTCTGCTGGAAGCCCGCCGCGTGCTCGCCCCGGGCGGCCAGTTGATCGTCTCCACGCCCAACAAGCTTTACTACACCGAATCGCGCGGCGTCCAGGGCGCCAACCCGTTCCACGTTCACGAATTCGATTTCGAGGAGTTCCGCGGCGCGCTGGAAGCGGTGTTCCCGCACGTGGCATTGTTCCTCGAAAACCACGTCGAAGGCGTCACCTTCCAGCCGCACCAGGCAGGCTTCACGTTGGAGACCAGGGTGGATGCCGGCGATCCGGTTCCCGACGATTCGCACTTCTTCGTCGCCGTCTGCGCCCACCGCCCGCAAATCGGCAACCCTACCTTTGTATATGTGCCGCGCGCCGCCAACGTGCTGCGCGAACGCGAACGCCACATCGCCAAGCTCGATGTGGAGGTTGCCCAGAAGAACCAGTGGCTCGAAAAAGTTCAGCAAGATCTGGCCCGATTCGAGATCGAGCAGCGGAAACTGCTGGCCGAGCTGGAGCAAAGCAATCAGTGGGCCGATTCACTCAACCGCGAACTCGAGGAGCGGCGCGCGCGGGTGGACGAGTTGCAACGGGAACTTGCCCGCGAGCAGGAAAACGCCCAGGCGCAGATTCTCAAACTCGAACAGGAACTTGCCCTCGAACAGAGAATTGCCCGAACCCAGATCGAGCAACTCGATCGGGAACTGGCTCGCGAGAGGGAGGACGCCCAGGCGCAATTCGACCGGCTCGAAGCGGAGCTTTCCGATGCGCAGGAGAACGCTCAGGCGCAGATTAGCCAGCTCGAAGAGGAGCTCGACCAGAAGATTGCCTGGGCGCGAAAGATAGACGCCGCGCTCGAAAAGGAGATCGCCGAAAAGAAGCGCGCTATCGATCTGCTGCATGAAACCGAGGCCGACCTGGCGGATCGCACCGCGTGGGCGCAGCGCCTCGATAGCGAAGTGGCCGGGTTGCGCGAAGATCTGGCACGCGTTTCCGGCCAGTTGAGGCTGTACCAGGCGTCGCGCTGGGTCAAGCTGGGCAAGAAGGTCGGCCTGGGCCCAGAACCTCGCGCCAGTTGACATGCTCTTCCTCAAACGTCTGTTGCGGGCGCTGCCGCTGCTCATCCTTTCGCCGGTGCTGATCGCCGCGAGTCTGCTCGCACTGTGGCTCACGGACATCCTCTCGTCTCTGATGCGTATGGGCCGCCGAACTCGCGGCAATCCCGCGCCGCAGGCTCCGTCGCCAGCTCCCGCGGCGGCCAGCGTCGTCATCCCCAACTGGAACGGCCGCGACCTGCTCGCACGCTATCTCCCCTCGGTGGTTACCGCGCTGGCCGGCAACCCGGACAATGAAATCATCGTCGTCGACAACGGGTCCACCGACGATAGCGCCGCCTACGTGCGGGCCCAGTTTCCGCAAGTCAAGCTGTTGGCGCTCGACCGGAACCTCGGCTTCGGCGGCGGCTCGAACGCGGGCTTCCGCGCGGCGAAGAACGATATCGTTGTGCTGCTCAACAACGATATGCGCGTGGAGCCCGATTTTCTTGTCGGCCTGCTCGAGGGATTTGCCGACCCGGCGGTATTCGCCGTCTCCTGCCAGATCTTCTTTAAAGACCCCGCGAAGATTCGCGAGGAAACCGGCCTGACGCAGGCCTCGTGGCAGGATGGGGCGTTGCGCGTGCGCCATCGCGCCGACCCGGCCGTTACCGGCCTGTTTCCCTGCTTCTACGGCGGCGGAGGATCGTGCGCTTTCGACCGGCGCAAATTCCATGAGCTGGGCGGCTTCGACGAGCTGTACGCGCCGTTCTACTTCGAAGATACCGACTTGGGCTACATGGCGTGGAAGCGCGGCTGGAAGGTGCTTTACCAGGCGCGGAGCGTGGTTCACCACGAACACCGGGGCACCATCGGCAAGACCTACGGCGAGGATTTCATCCGGGGCGTGATCAAGCGCAACGCGCTGCTGTTCGCCTGGAAGAACGTTCACGAGCGGCGGCGCTTGTGGGGCCATTTCGCGTTCACCTGGGCGGGCGCGACGCTGAGCGTGGTCTTCGGCGAAATTACCGGCCGGCCCACGTTCGCCGCGCTGGGGGGCGCATTCTTGCGGCTGCCCCAAGCCATTCGCTCGCGCTGGCGGGCACGCGCGCTTTCGACCGTCAACGATACGGAAGCCTTCCGCCGTCCCTTGGGCGGTTATTTTCGCGACCGCTTCGCCGGCTTGCCGGCCGAGCCTTCGCCGCTGCGCGTGCTTTTCGTTTCGCCTTATCCCATCTGCCCGCCCATGCACGGCGGCGGCGTCTTCATGTACCAGACGCTGCGCGAGTTGGCCGGCCTGGCCGAGGTACACGTCGCCGGTCTGCTCGACTTCGCCTGGCAGGAACAGGAGAATCTGGAGCTACGCCAGTTCTGCCGGTCCGCCGAATGGCTGGTGCGCCCCAGCGGCCAGCCCAAGAGCGGCGGCCCGCTGGAACCCTACGCCGTGCGCGAGTTCCACAACGAAGACCTGGAATGGCTGATTCACCGCCAGATTTACCTGCGGCAGATCGACGTGGTGCAGCTCGAATACACCGCGTTGGCGCAGTATCGCTGCGACTTCCGCCGCATCGCGGTGGCGTTGTTCGAACACGATATTTACTTCCAGTCGATCGGCCGCGGCCTGGGCCACACGCCCGGCCTCACCGCCGGGTTGAAGGCGCGCGGCGAATACCTGCGCGCGCTGCGCTACGAGTTGCGCATGCTGCCCCGTTTCGACCAGGTGCAGGTGTGTACGGCGGCCAACCGCGAGTACCTGCTGGGCTTCCTGCCGCGTCTGGCTCCGCGGGTGGCCACCAGCATGCGCGCCGGTATCGACGTCTCGCACTACCGCTATCGCGCCGAGGGCCGCGAGCCGTTCACCATGCTGTTCGTGGGCAGCTTCCGCCACGATCCCAATCGCGCCGCGCTTGACTGGTTCGTGCACCGGGTGCTGCCGCCGATTGTCGCCAGCGAGCCGCGCGCGCGCCTGGTGGTGGTGGGATCCGATCCGCCGCCCGCTCACACCTACGCCGATTACTCCGCCAACCTGGAAATGCCCGGCGCGGTGTCCGACATTCGCTCTCCGCTCGAACGTTTCGCCGTCTTCGTCTGCCCGGTGCTGAGCGGTTCCGGCGTGCGGGTCAAGCTGCTGGAGGCTTTCGCGGCGGGTATCCCGGTGGTTTCGACGGCCATAGGCGCCGAAGGATTAGCGGCCGAGGATGGCCGGTTTTGCGCGCTCGCCGACACGCCCGAGGCATTTGCCGCACGCGTCATCGAGCTGTTCGCGGATCCGGCGGAAGCCGCCGCGATGGCCGCCCGCGCCCGCGCCGAGGTGGAAGCCAACTGGGCAATGGACGTTCTCACCCGCAACTTGGTGGACGGCTATCGCCGACTGGTACGCCAGAAACGCAGCGCGCCGCTTGCCTGACTCCGAAGGCAAAACACCGCCCGGTTGAAGACTCCTCCGCGCAAGCCGGCGTCACCGCACTTGCCGTCGAGTAAACCATTGTCGCCAAACTGTAATTGGAATTGGTATGGAATCGAACCCTGCGCGAGGTGATAACGATAACCATTTCGCCTTTTCGAATGTGAACTTCTACGGCTTCTCGGGGATCCAAATCGGCGCTCCGCAATGGCGCCTAAGTTGCTGAAATATTTATATGTTACAGCCGCTTTATTGAACTCGCTGCTTGATCTAGTACCAGTACTTCAGCCGGTTTTCTAGTACCCGCTTTTTGGGGACTCCAAAAAACTCAGTTGAATTCCCTGCCTCTTGCAAGTACGATCATAAAGGACCTTAAAACTTGGTCCTGGAACCGGCCGAACGGGACGGCGGAGTGGAGTTCTCGAAAACGGAGGAAAATAAAAACATGAAGCTTAGACGCCTTATTCAAGCCGCTGCAATCTGCTGCGTTGTGTTTGTTGGCTGCCTGTCTGCCAGCACTATTACCCAAACGTGCACGATAACCTCGACAGGTGTGCCCTTCACTAACGCGTGCTCGCTCAACGAATTCAATCCCGCCACGGGAACACTGACGGGCGTGACCTTGACTCTGACAAGCGTCAACGGTGACGTGATCCCGGAGCAGACGGACATCTCCGCAACGCCGTTCACGTTTACCGGCTCGACGGCTACTATCGGACTCACCTTCGCGGCTACGGGCGTGGGCGCGATCCCGGATACGATCGCCGTGACCGACACTTCTTCACCCTGCTCAGGGACGGTCAATGGAGACAGCACAAACACCACGTGTACCGCAACGGTCTTTTCCGGTTTGTCTGCGACTCCTGTCACTGGCACCACAGCGGATTATATCGGCGTCGGAACCATTACTCCGGTCTTTGATGCAAGCGGCCAGATACTTGGCGTGGCTGGGGCCGGTGGCCCTGGTAGCGCCGGCAGTATATTCTTTGGCGGCGACGGCTCAATTGGCGGAACCTTCACGCTGACGTATACCTACACCGCTGCCGGCAGCACTCCCGAGCCGGCGACGATGGCGATGGTAGGCGGTTTGCTCATCGGGCTCGCCGCTCTGGCACGCAAGCGCCGCGCGTAGTCGCTCGATCAGTCCACAGTTCTCAAAGGCCGGTGCATCCGCAAGGGTGCATCGGCCTTTTGCTTTTGGTCCTCCAACCCGCCGGTGTGCGCTAACTCGGTTCGCGCCAGTCTTGCTCATTCAACTCTACTTTGTGTTTCCTGGCAGCGGATTTGATGCGCTTCCAGGCGGCGGCGCGTTCAGCGTCGGTCACACCTTCCACTTGATTGAAACGGGCGATTGCATTGCGCACGTGAGCAGCGTCATGGATGGGTTCTTTACTTTCCTTAGGGAACGCGAAGTTTTCGTCGGCGATATGATCGCGGCTAGCTTCAGTGATTTTGGACAGGCTGACCGGATCGGCAATCCGGGGGCCAGTTTACTCCGCGCCATCACAGAACCGTTGCTGATAGCGTGCGCTGATGCGGGAAGGAGCAGCGGCGGCAGGCCACCATTCCCATCCCCCCTTCACTCCCCGTAGCTAATCTCGCCTTGCCTCGCTGAGTAGGCAGTGTAAATCAGCAGCAGCAGCGACACGGCGAGCAGGCCGGGGATGGCTAACCAAGCGGGGGTGGGGTCGGTTTCCACCACGATCAGGTTGAGCGGCGGCGGCAGCGGGACTTCCACCGGGCACAGGTTGGTTAGGTAGAAGATCACGCTGATTTTCTTGAGCAGGGATGGCAGGAACGGGTTGAGGTTCTCCCACACGAAGACGACGATGGCCGGGATGATGGGATTGCGAAAAAGCAGGCCGCACATCAGGAATACGGCGCCGTAGCCGGCCGCGGCCAACGCGGCGGTGAGCGTGTACCAGCCGAGCTGGCTGAGGCCGGGACCGTGCCAGATGTAATTCGAGTAAGCGGCGCCGAAGTGGCGGCCGATGATGAGGAACGAAGCTGCGGCGCTGCCGGCGAACAGAATCACCGCCATGGCCAGACCGGCGAGATATTTTCCTGCCACCAGCATCTCGCGCCGCAGCGGCGTGAGGTAGTAATAGTGCAGGGTTTTTTCCTGCATCTCCGCGCGGAAGAGGCTGGTGAAGATTCCCACGCAGCCGAAGAAGATGGCGCCGCGCAAGTAAAAGAAGTGGAACATGGCGGCATAGACGATGACGTCGTCGCCCAAGCTGTGCTGGGACGAGGGGTGGCCGATTTCGAACAGCCAGTGCAGGATGGTGATCGCCACCGGCCCCAGCGCCAGGCAATAAACCCACCAGCCGCGCTTGGAGAAAAACGTCTTGCGCCATTCCAGCCGCAAGACGGCTCCGAGTTGCCGCGTCCACAGGGTGTTCATGCCGCACCTCCCTCGCCGATGAGGTATTGGTAAACCGAATTCACGTCGTCATCGGCCGGCGCCACGGATTCCACTTCCAGGCCGGTCGAGAGAATCACGTGGTTCAGCAGCAGGTAGAAGGCGTCGGCGTCCTTGGTGCGCAGCAGCAGGTTGCGGCCGTCGGCCTGGATCTTCGCCTCGACCACGTGGTTTTGCGCGAACAGGCGCGAGGCCAGTTCGGCCGGCCGGTCGCAGCGCACCAGGATCTGCATCGGCTGCTCGCGCACCTCGCTGCGCACGCCTTGAATCTGGCCTTCGGCTACCACGTAGCCGTGGCTCAAGAGAATCACCTGGTCGGAGATGGAATCCACTTCGTGCAGGATGTGGCTGGAGACGATGACGTGCCTGCCGTCGGCGCCCCACTCGCGAAACAGGGCGATGGTTTCGGCGCGCGCCATCGGGTCCAATCCGTTGAGCGGCTCGTCGAGCACCAGCACCCGCGGATCGTGAGCGATGGCCTGGGCCAGCTTGACGCGCTGCCGCATGCCTTTGCTGTAAGCGGCCACCGGACGGCCGGCGGCGGCCATCATATTCACCTTCTGCAAGGCCGCCACGGCGCGCTCGCGGGCTTCCTCCTGGCTCATGCCGTACAGCAGCAGGTAGGAGTAAATGAACTGGAAGCCGGTCAGCCCCTTGGGAAATGCGTCGAACTGCGTGCAATAACCGAGCAGGCGGCCGATCTGCTGCGGCTGATCGGGCGCGACGCCGAGCACGCGGATCTCTCCCCGCGTGGTGCGCAGCAGGCCGGTCATCAGGTTCATCAGCGTGGTTTTGCCGGAACCGTTCGGCCCCACCAGGCTGGTAATGCCCGGCGGAATGGTCAGGTTGACATTGTTGATGCCCAACACTTCGCCGTAAAAGCGCGAAACGCCGGCGAAGGTGATGAGGGTATCGCTCAACGCACTACCTCCGCGCCGCGGATTTTCCGCGCCAGCATATACAGGCAGATCAGCGCCAGCACGGCCAGCCCCAGCCAACTGGTCCACAGCGGCAGGGTTTCGCCGCGCGGGGCGCGGAAGAAGACCGCGCCGTTGGTGGTGGGGTTGTTGCCTTCGAACAACCACACCCACACCGAGCCCACCAGGTAGTTGATGCTGAACAGGTGTCCCCAATTGGTGCGCACCACGCCGTTAATCACCGCGCCAAACGCGGAGAATACGAAGAATATGCCGAACATCAGCGCGCCGGCGGCGGCCCGCCACTTCACCCAGGCGGAAAGCGCCAGGGCCAGCAGCGCCAGCAGCAGAATCCAAATCCAGGCGCCCAGGAACAGGCCGCTCGCGATGCGCGCGTGATCCACCGCCCAGCTCCAGCCTTCCAGGTAGCTTTCCAGACCGAACAGCAGCAGCCCCGGCACCCAAGTCATCAGCGACAGCAGAATCACCAGCACCGACATTTTGCCGAGCACGTATTCGGTGCGCGAGAACGGCCGCGCCAGGTAGAGCGAGAGCGCGTTGTTGGTCAGGTCCGGCGATACCTGGCCGGGCCCCACGAACGCCGCCAGGAACAACCCCATCATGCTTTGCCAGCCGAGCAGCGAAAGGAAGAAGACCACATTGATGGTAATCAGACGCTGCGCACCCTGCGCATTGATGAGACTCAACGCGCTGGCGTTGTGCTGGATGTAGATGATGATGGCGCAGATCAGGGGATACAGGAAGGTGGCGAAGAAGAAGATGGAAAGAAACCGCCGCCGGTGCAGATCTTCGAAGGCGTAACGCGGAATCACCAACAGGCGTGCCCAGCGGGCCGTCAGCGCGCCCTCGTACGGCCGGTAGGTTTTCTTATAGACGGCCATCGGCGGCCTCCATGGCTTTCAGGAAAATGTCTTCAAGCGAATCGCGGCGGCGATTGAGGCGGCGGATCTGCACGTTCTGCGCAGCCGCGATTTCGTAGAGACGGCGCACCTCCAGCCCCTCCGGCAGCACCACTTTGAGGCGCCCCTGCGCACCGGGAGCGGTTTCGCAGCCGAGGCCGCGGATGGCTTCGACGAAATTGCCGTTCAATTCGCCGCGCGTTTCCATTTCGAGAAATCGCCGGTTGGCGCGCCGCTCCTCATCCAGGTTGCAAAACGCGGCGATGGCGCCGTCCTTCAGAATCAGCACCTCGTCGCAGCATTCCTCGACGTCGCGCAGCAGGTGAGAAGAGACGATCAGGTGCAGATCGCCGCGGTCGCGAATCTCCTGGATCAACTGAATCATGCGCAGGCGCGCCGGCGGATCGAGGCCATTGGTAGGCTCGTCGAGAAACAGCAGCTTGGGACCGTGCGCGATGGCCTGCGCCAGCTTGGCCGCCTGCTTCATCCCCAGCGAGTAGGTGCCCAGCGCGCGGTAGCGGACCTCACCGAGACCCACATAAAAGAAGGCCTCGTGGGCGCGCTCGAGCGCTTCGGCTTTGGGCAGGCCGGCCAGTTCCGCCATCAGGCGCACGAAGCGCACACCGCTCATGGACGCGATGTACGAATCGTTTTCCGGCATGTAGCCGATCAGGCTGCGCACCGCGCGCGGCTCGCGGCGAATATCGCGCCCGAGAATGCGGGCGGTTCCCGCCGTCGGCTGGTGAAAGCCGAGCAGCGTGTTCAGCAAAGTAGATTTGCCGGCGCCGTTCGGGCCCAGCAAGCCGATCGAGCGGCCGGTGAGCGAAGCCTTGAGCCCCTTCAGGATCACGCGATCGCCGAAGCGCACTTCGAGGCCGTCGAGCTCGATAACGTGCGCGGTTGCTTCAGCCATCACTTCTCTTTATACGCCGGCTTGCGCCCGCCTGTTCCGAAGAGTTGTCGCAACGGCATGGAGGCCCCCGCCCAGCCGGCGGGGTCGCCGGTGAGAAGAGACTCCAGGCGCGCTCCCATCACGTCGCCGGCACTGGCCACCGTGATGCGGTCCGGCGCGCCATAGGCGGCGATTAGCGTAGGTTTGAGATTGCCCAACCGGTCCATCGGATTCGGCTGCCCGGCACGATGCGCGCCGGTCATTCCGCTCAACATTCCGGCCAGCGGCGCCAGCGAGGTGCCCAGGTTCTGATAGAGCACCGCCGAGAAATTGGCGTAGTGATCGCGCGGCATCAGCTCCAGGAACTTCTCCGAACGGGTGATGGAGGTTCCAGCCACTTTCAGATCGAGAGCGCGTTTGACCAGCGCGCGGCTCGGCGCGGCGATCAGGTAACCGTCGGCGAAGGTATAGTGAGCCGCCGCCAGCGGCCCCAGCGTGGGCGAGTCGATGGTGTAATAGGTGCGGCCGTCCACGTTCTCCTGCGCCATCTGGATGGTGTGGCCGCCGTTCTTGGCCGCCAGCCGGTTGGCGTTGGCCACCAGACGCGCGAAAACCGACTGCAATCGCGGCGGATCGTATACCTCGGCCACCAGCTTCCAGGAAGGCACGGGCATTAGCGGGCCATCGAGCGACAAGGCGAACTCGCCGCCGAGGCTGGCGGCGAGATCCTTGCGCAGGTCGCCCTGCGCGCCCAATCCGGCGGGGGTTGTACTCACCACGCCGCCGACCAGATCGGCGATCTCCGCCGGGTCGCGGACCACGAACGCCGCCACGGTTCCGGCTTCGGGTGAAACGTAATCGAGCGAGCCCATCGGCGCCGGATTGGCCAGCCACGCAGCGATGCCGGAGTGTGCCGGATCGAAGCCCAGCGTGGCGCGCATTTCCATCTGCTGATTGACTTCTTTTTCCTCGGCCACGAAATAGCTCATGCCGGCACTGTGTTGGCCCAGACGAGTGAGATCGGCGCACACAAACAACCCGGCGCCTTCGCGATAAATCTGCGCGACGCGCGCGTGGAACGGCGTGCCTTCGAATCCACCGGTTGGCGAATCGAAGACCGTTGCCAGATTCTCGACCGCCGCGTGGTCCGGTCCGAACGCCACCAACCCGTTGCGCACCTCCACGGTCAAGGGCACTCCGTGCTGCTGGAGAAAATCGGCGAACCCGTCTCGCTTCAGCTCGGACACGAACACGGCCTGCTGCGGCTTGCCATCCGGCGTGGCCAGCACCACAATCAGGATCTCGCCGCCCAGGTAGCTGCTGGCGGCGCGCAAGTTGTCGATCACCGGCTGCATCTTGCCTCCGCGCTCGTTCCAGAACGGGGCCAGCTCGGGACTCTCGGCGATCTTGCGGTTCAGCACGGCCTGTGCCTGGCTGAGATAGTCGCCCAGATTGGGAATACTGACGTACAGCGCGGTGGATGCGGGCAACCGGTTCAACAGGTTGCTTTGATAGCGCAAATCGGGCAGGTGAATCCGCTCCAGGCTGGCCCGCAAGTCGGCTAGCAGCGCGTAATAGCGATCGTGATTGCGGCTCCACGCGATGTCATCCCTCACCGGTTCGGGATCCATCCCGACGCCGGTCACGGTTTGATCGCCGCGGTGCAGCACTGTCTCGCCGCTCCCTTGCGCTACATGGACTTCACCTTGCACCACGGAAACGCGCGAGCCTTTCACGCCGGCGCTGACGCCGAAGATGGTCCCTGTGACCGCCACGCGGCAATCGCCGGTGTCCACGAACAGGTGGCCCTTGCGGCGCTTGGCGGCTTCCACCATCACGCTGCCGCGGCCCAGCCGAATCGTCAGATCGTTGGCGGAAGCGGCAGTGAATAGGCTCGACCGCTCGCGCAATTCCACTTGCGATCCGTCGGCCAGGCGCAGCAGGGCATCGGAATCCTTGGCCGTGCGAATCTCTACGCCATCCGGCAGATTCTGTCCAACCGCCAACGGCCGGAGTACGCCATCGGCCGCCACCTGATACAACACGCCGCTGACCGCTTCCACCCTGGCCCGTTCGCCAGGCGCGCCCGAGCGGTTCATCACGGTCCAGGTGACACCCGCCGCGGCCAAAATGACCGCCGCCGCGGCCGCCCAACGAACGGCATAAGAGCTCCGCGCGCCGTGCCGCGCCGCCGGACGCGCGGCCGGCATGGTGACCACTTTTCCTTCGTAGACGTGCCGGCAGGCGACGCACGAATGCAGGTGATCCTCCACCAGCATGGCGCGCCCTTGCGGCAAGCGCCCCGCGCGGTAATCGGCGAGCAGTGCCTGGAAACCCGCGCAGCCGCGGATGGGCTCGCCGCTCAACTGGCCGGCCGCTTCCGCAAGCCGCGCCCACACGCGGTTCCCGGCGGCCTCGACCACCGCCGGATCCAACGCCTCGTCGCGAATTTCCGACAATGCCTGTTCCAGAACCGGGTCCTGGAAGCTGTTTTCCGGTGTCATGCTTCGCCTCCCTGGTAAACGCGGAATTCTTTTTCCAGCCGGTCGCGGGTCCGGGATATGGTCACCGCGACGCTGCCCGGCGTGGTGTTGAACAACCGCGCAATTTCGGGATTGTCTTTTCCTTCGAAAAACCTCAATGCAAACATCTGCGCGATGCGCGGATTCAGCCGCGCCAGCGCGCCACGCAGCCAATCGCGAATTTCACTCGAGGCCTGCAGGCGGTCCGGCCGGCGATGCGCGGGCTCCGCCAGCACCGGCTCCAATTCATCCAGCGGAATATTCCGGATGCCTTGCCGCGATCGCACGATGTCCAGCGCCGCATTCACCGCCGCGCGGCGCAGGAAACTCGGCATGTTCTCGACCGCATCGGCCGCGGCGTCGCGTTTGAGCAATCGCAGGAACACCGTCTGCAGCGCGTCTTCGGCGTCGCTCGCGTTACCGGTCACGCGGTAGGCCGCGCGAAACACGGCGGCATGGCTCTCGCGGAATACACGTTCCAGATCGTCAACCGAGAAGCGGGCGGATTCCGGCGGTGGGGCCATTAACGTCTTCATCCTAACAGGCTCTCTGATGAAAGGGACGCGTGGAAGGACGGCGATTTAGCACCGCGGCCGCTCAAAACCGACATAAGTAGAGTATTTCGGGGCTCGCGGCAACAACCACCGCACTCGCGGGGTTAAGCTGGCGCAAAAGCGGGGAGCGCGATCAGAAGTTCGTCAGTCTCTCGAATCCCGCGCTACAAAAAAGCCCCGTGCCGGGGAAGGCGCGGGGCTTAGGTCTACTACGTTCTGTCTCGGAGGATGACAGAGTAATCAGATATTAACACTCATCCATGCCTAAATCAATCCTATCCCGAGCAAAAGCTGTGTTGCGGATCTTGTTAACACTTTTATATTGTCATCGGGGCACCGAGGCTAGGCGAACCAACGCGGCTGTTAGTCCATGTGCGCGAGGTAAATGGCGACGCGAATCGAGAACCGCGCAACGATCGGCAAGCCGGCGCGTGTCCGCGTCACGCCTTTGCGGCGCCGGGCGACATGGCCTTTAGCGCAGTGGCTTCATCGTCGTAGGCAATGAAAACGGTGTAGAGTTTGGTGATGGTGAGCAGTTCCTTGACCTTGCCCTGCGCATGCAACAGCCTGACATCGCCACCCAGATTAGTCACCGTGGCATACGATCCGACGATTTCGCCGAGGCCGGCGCTATCGAGATATGTCACGTCTTTCAGGTTGAGCAGGATGTTCTTCTGGCCCGAACCCACCAGATCCTTAATTGTCTCGCGAACCACTCCGGAGCCATCTCCCAGAACGATCCTGCCGGCCAGATCCACGATGGCCACGTTGCCGGCCTTTCGAACCGATGCCTTTGCGCTCATTTGTTCCCTCCAGCCGACTATTGTACACGCAGCGCGGCCGCAAGTGCCGAAGCGAGACTTAGGAACTTAGGAGCAACGGAATTGGGTTCAAGCCGGGCAGCGCGCGCGGGGGGCACATTCCGTATAATGTGATATTCCATCCATGCCCGACGTTGCGAGTACCGGTGCCGAGGCGAATGCGCGAGGCTCCATGCCACGGGAGCGCCGCTTCGCCATCTTTGCCTGGGCAGTGCTGGCATACAACCTGGCGGTGGTTCTGTGGGGCGCTTATGTGCGCGCCACCGGCTCCGGCGCGGGGTGCGGCAATCACTGGCCGCTCTGCGACGGCCCGGTTACGCCGCAGACTCCGGCGGGAGCGACTTTCATCGAATTCACGCACAGGGTGACCAGTGGGCTCGATCTGCTGCTGGTGGCGGCGATGCTGGTGTGGGCGTTTCGCGCATATCCGAAGCGGCACCGCGTGCGGCTGGGAGCGGCGCTGTCCGCCACTTTTCTGGTGACCGAAGCGCTCCTGGGCGCATCGCTGGTGCTGCTGAATCACGTCGCTCGCAACGCTTCGTCCTCGCGCGGGTGGTCGCTTTCGGCGCACCTCATCAACACTCTCCTGCTGCTGGCTTCGCTGGCGCTCACTGCGTGGTGGAGCAGCGGGGGCCCGGCTGTCCGATGGCGTGGCCGCGCGGCGTGGATGGCGGCCGCGACGCTGGCGGCGGTTGCACTGCTGGGAGTCAGCGGCGCGATTGCGGCGCTCGGCGACACGCTCTTTCCGGTGACGTCGCTGGCGGCCGGCTTCGCGCGCGATTTCGACCCGTCGGCCAATCTGTTCGTGCGCCTGCGCGTCTGGCACCCGCCGCTCGCGGCCGCCGCCGGCGCGTGGGTGTTTTACTATGCGCTGTCGGCGGTCTCATCCGGCATCGGACGGCGTCTGTCCTACGCCGTGCTGGCGCTCGCGGGCGGCCAGCTTGCCGCCGGCGTCATCAACCTTCTGTTGCTGGCTCCGGTGGGAATGCAACTCGTTCACCTGCTGCTCGCCGATTTGCTGTGGGTCGCGCTGGTGCTGCTCTCCGCCGAGCGCCTGCGGGCGTGATGGGCAAATCACCGGCGACAAGATCGCCGGCGTTACCGGAGTTCTTCATGGAATCTCGCGGGCTGGCGGCCCATCCCAACAGACGACAAAAACCGATCGTCTATCCTACCAGGCCTGCGCCACCGATCGCCGGACGGCTATTTTCCCACGAACTTCGCGATGTCGTCCACCACTTCAGGGGCCACATGGCCGGGGACTTGGTACTCTTTCTCGCTGCTGGGTCCGGAGCCGGCGACGAACGCGTGATTCAGCGCCGGGTAACTGCGGGTGGTGGCATTCGTGCGGCCGGCGAGCCCGCTTTTCCATAGGTCGAAATCGGCCTTGGGCACCTCGAAATCGCGCTCGCCATACAAAATGAGAATGGGGATGGATAGCTTCTTGGCTTCGGCCGCGGGATCGTAGCCCTTGAGGTCCAGCCAGTAAGCGGCGGGTAGCCCGAAGATCGCCGGCGCGTCGGCGTCGTTTTGTTCCAGACTCTTGATGCGCGCCACAGTCTTCTTGGCCTGTGCCAGTTCCGCGTTGATGTCCGTCTTCCCACCCTGATTGGTCCTGCTGTTGAGGAGCGTCTGCAATTGGTCGAGCATCAAGTCTTCGAGCGGCCGCTGATTGGCTGCCATCACCACCATGCCGGCCAGTTTGCCGTCCTCGGCGGCGATGCGCGGCGACAGGTAGCCGCCCAAGCCGTGGCCCACCAGGTAGACCTGTTTTGGATTGACCGCGGATTGCGCGCGCAGGAAGGCCAGCGCGGTGACGGCATCGTCGACGGTTTCGTCGTCGGCCGTGTACGGCTTGCCGGACATACGCTCGGCATATTGCCGGAGGCGCTTTTCATAGCGCAGCACGACCACGCCGCGCGAGGCCAGGCCGTCGGAAAGATCGCGGAAGGGCTTGGTGATGACGGCGTGCGAATCGTCGCGGTCTATCGGCCCGAAATCCTGCACCAGCAGCACGGCCGGGAACGGACCGGCGCCTTTGGGCACGGCCAGGGTGCCCGGCAGCTTCCATTCGTCGTCGCCGAAGGTCACGGCGCTCTCCGTGAAGGATTCTGGCTTGCTGTAAGCCGGACGCACCCATTTCGCTTCCGCCGGCATCAGGTACATTACCGAAACCTGCCCGGAAGCGTTGATGGCGAAGCGCGCTTTGATGTTTTTGTCGGCGAAGGAAACCGGGATGGTGACCACCTTGGTTGGGCCCATTTCCTCGACCACCGGGTCGCCGGTCTTCTCGACCGCGCCCCATCCCTTGATCTGGGCGCCCAGCTTGCCGAACGCCTGCTCGGTCATGTTGGTTTTGAGCGCTGGCGACACCAGCGCGGCAAACTCGGGGTAATTCTGCGCCAGCAGAAGGTCGAGCGCCTTCCGCGCAATCGCGGCTGGGTCCGCGGACGGCTGCGAGAACAGAACGCCAACTGAAACGAGGCCAAAGAGGGCCGCACCCAGGCGCGGGTCGAAGCCCCGCCTGAGGATTCCGGTGAAACGTAGCATCGCGCGGATCAGCATGACGATTTCATGGTATCGCTTCGTTTCGCCGGCAGGCATCTCAAGAATTTGCTCACAGCCTCTCAAATAGCATCTGCAATCCGTCGCGGACGGCGCCGGCCGCTGCGCCACTGAGCTTGCCGGCCACTTCCACGAGCTCAGTTTTGTCTACCGTGAGGATCTGGGACACATTCACTACGCTTGCCTTGGGAAGGTTGGCCTCGCCTTTCCTCAGAAGCACGTTGCCCGGCGCGTTCGCCCTACTCAGATTCGAGGTGATCAGGCACACGACGCTGGTTCGAATCGCGCTCCGGTTGAAAATATCGTTCTGGACAACCACGCAAGGATGCCGGTCGGCCGGCGCCGACCCGGCGGCAGGCCCAAAGTCAAGCCAGTACACTTGACCCTGCCGAATCTCGGTCACCAGCGTTCCTTCACAGACCGGCGCACCTTGGCCTTAATTTCCTTCAGCAATGGCTCTTCCCGCAGTTCCACATCACCAGCATAGACCTCGTTCAGCCGAAGCAGCATCTGTTCCCGCCGCCGTTGTCCGAGGAAGTTGCCGATTGCCAGCACGAAAAGCCGGCTGCGGCTCAGCCCCATCAGCCGTGCGGTCTCGTCCGCTTCCCGCAACAGGCGGTCATCTATGGAAATCGCGGTCTTCATTTTTACTACTTTCTATCATACCAGATGTCCTACTGGCGGGAATACCGCGCGCTAAGGCGGAGGCATGCTTCACTCTGCGACAGACTCGTCCACAGGATATCGAGTACCTCAGGGATGTCGGCGCACCCGTCGCGGGCCGATTACACCTTGGGCTTGGGGGGCGGCAACTCACGCGCCACCACGGCGTCGGCGAAGCCCGCGGTCTTGTGCGCGCCGTCGCAAAACGGTTTGTTGGCCGAATGGCCGCAGCGGCACAACCCGATGGTCGTGCGGCCGGCGAGCCCGAACGCGTTGCCGTTGGGGTCCAGGATCTCAAACTCGCCCTCGATGCGAATCGGGCCATTGCTGCACACGGTGACTTTGGATGGCATGCGGTATCCAGCATATCAAAGGCCGGTGCGCCGGTTGGTGCGGCGGCGAGCCGGCTTACTTTACTCTCCACCGCTCTATTCCGGCGGAGTAGTTACTCGGCTGCATGGCCACTTCCACCCTGAGGGCTGTTGCCGTAACTTGGCGGAACGAGATTTTGTTGTAGCGGTCCTTCGTGACTCCGTACTCGCCGCTGGGCTCAACGGGTTTCCAGGCAGTGCCGTCGCGATAGAGCATGCGCCAGGAGGCGGGGACGCGCACGGCGCCGTGGCCGGTGTCGTCGAACCAATAGAGAGCAGCTTCGGAAACGGTGACCGGTTTGTCGAAGGAGTACTCGATCCAACCGGTGCGGGCGGAGGGGTCGCCGGTCTGCCAGTCGAAGTGGAGAGCGGGGTCGGCGGATGAGGAAGGCTCATCGTCGGCTTTGACCGGGTTCGGGTTTCCGGTTCCACTGGCGGTGAGCGTGGCGTTGGAGGTGAGGCTGGGCGGCGGGGCGGGGCGGGCAGTCGATTCCGAGTTGGGAATCCACACCATCATCTGGCCGGGACCGCGATTGGCCCAGGCGTGGTACGGGATGAAAGTGATGTCCTCGGGCGTGCGGATGAGATGGCCCTTCTCATCGCGGGAGAGCGCCACGGCGCGGGCCGTGACCACTTCGACGCCCTTGAGCAGAGCGGGGCGGAACTCGGCGCGCAGCGGCTCCTGGTCGGGCAGCATGAGGTTGCGCACGCGGCCGCCGGGATTATCGGCCCATTCGGCGGCGAACACGATGGGGCCGCGTTGGAGGGCTACGCGTCCGCGGTCGGCGGCGACTCGGCTGTTGGCCACCACGCGCCGAACCGGCATGGGCAGGTTTAGCTCGATGGTGTCGCCGGCGGCGAAGGTGCGGGTGATCGCGACGTAACCCTTGTCGAGGTGGATGGGGACGGCCGCGCCGTTCACCTTGAGCGTAGGCTGTGCGGCCGATGGGGCGGCGAAGCGGTAGAGGTCGCTCGGGATGGGTTCGCCGCGCGCCCAACCGGGGATGCGCACGCGGATGGTCATCGGCGCGGCCTGGTCCGGCGCGACGGAAATCCTGACGGCGCCGTCCCACGGGTAGCGCGTCTGCTGCGTCACGCGCACGGTGCGGCCGTTATCCATCTTGATCGCGGCGGTGCTGGCGGCGAACAGGTTTACCCAGAGCGTGTCGCCGCGCTGCGCGTACACGTAGCCGGGGACGGAAGCCATGAAGCGGGTGATATTGCCGGGACAGCAGGGGCAGCCGAACCAGGGGCTGCGCTGGTCCTTCGCGGCCAGGCCGGTGGCTTCGAGCGGATTCTCATAGAAGAACGTAACGCCATCCAGCGCGACGCCGGAAATCAACCCGTTATAAAGTGTCCGCTCCATCACGTCGATATACTTGGCATCGGCGTGAAGTAAGAAAAGGCGGTGATTCCAGAAATCGTTGCCGACGGCGGCGCAGGTTTCGTTATAAGCGGTGAGATTCGGCAGCTCATAATCCTCGCCGAAGGATTCGGCTTCGGCGCGCGCTCCCACGCCGCCAGTGACGTGCAGTTTGCGGCCGGCGACATCGTCCCAGATGCGGTCGAGCGCGCCGGTGTAGGCGCTGTCGCCGGTGAGCGCGGCCACGTCGGCCATGCCGGAGTACATGTACATAGCCCGCACGGCATGGCCGCCGGCGGGCGCGTCGGTTTGATCGATGACGCGCTTGTTGGCTTCGACATACGGATTACCGGCGCCTTTCTCGGTGCTCTCGGGCCCGCGCGAATCGAGCATGAATTTGGCGAGATCGAGATAGCGCCGGTCGCCGGTAATGCGGCACAGCTTGACCAGGCCCATCTCGACCACCTGGTGGCCGGGCCAGATCTCGCGCTTGCCGGGGCCGAAGGTTTGAACGAGCATGTTGGCGCTGCGCAGGGCGATATCGAGCAGGGCGCGCTTGCCGGTGGCCTGGTAGTAGGCCACGGCGGCTTCGTAGAGATGACCGAGATCGTAGAGTTCGTGGCTGCCGACGCCCTCGAAGATCCAGCGCTCGGCGCCCGACCACGGGTGCGGGTGCAGCGGATCGATGGTGCGCGCGGTGTATAGGTAGCCGTCGGGCTCCTGGGCGGCGGCGATCTTTTGGATGAGATCGTCGCAGTAGGCCTCGAGTTTCGGATCGGGATGAACGCTGAGCGTGTAGGCGGCGCCTTCGATCACCTTGTAAACATCGGAATCGTCGAACGGATAGAGGGGATACCGGTGATTCTCAAATGACTGGCGGCGCAGCGACTGCGCGGCGCGGACGAAGTTGCCCACCGTGCCGGTTTCTTCTTCCTTCTGGAACGCGTGCGGAATGGTGACGGTGCGATTGATTTCGATGCGCGGCGCCCAGAAAGTGTCGTTCAGGTGAACGTCCGTGAAGGGCACCGGCTTGACCGGATAGTCCCGCTGCTGGGCGGAGACGAGCGATGCCAGAAGGCAAAGAGAAGCGGTGAGTATTCTCATGGAAGCAAAAGGGAGCGTCATGATTCAATGGCCCACCCTCCCTGAGGAGGGTGAAAAAAAACGGTTGGCAGGCGGAAGCGCCTGACCCACTTTGCAGTAGGGTTGCCGTGTTTATTGTTATAGCACCGGGCCAAACCGGAGAGGATGTTGCGTACCTGGCTATTCCACGGTCAGAAAAACGATGACCGAGGCGCCGCGGATCACCAGGTTGGCGGGGGCTTTCCTGGCGTCGTCGCCCTTGCGCGGCTCGACACGGCCGTAGACTACGGCCCAGCGGTCATAGCCGGGCGTGCCGAAGCGAAACTTGGCAAGCGCGGTGTGGCGTGCGATCTCGGTCAGCTTCAGGCGGACCTGGGCAGCATCGAACTCGAACCGTTCGGGCGGCCGCGGACCGCGCGTGTCATCTTCGATTATCCAAAGCTGCGGCGGATCGGCGGCGCCAGTGTCGCACGCCTGCTCGCTCACCCACCGGCCAATGGGACGGAAGCTGTAACGTCCCACGATGGCGGCATTCTTGTTCTCCCAGGAAGCCAGGTCGCGCAATACCTCGCAGACGCCGACCGGCGCCAGTTGGGGATCGGCGGCGCGCGCAAAGCCGCCGGCGGCCAGAAGGCACGCGGCGGCGCGGAATAGAATTCCCACCCAGCTCGAAGCCTGAAGCACTGTCTGAATTAAGCATAACGTCTCGCAGGGGCGCGCGGTTACAGAAGCTGCGCGGAGCGGGTGTTTGGCGGCTCGGCGCGAACCGAGCGGTTCTTGGGATAGGTTCCAAAATCTTTTCGTGGCGCGATCCGGTAACCGGCAGCCCGGCGGGCGCATCTGTATCCAACGAAGAGAGAGACGCTATGAACCTGTCCAGGCGGAGTCTGCTTTCCGCTTTCACTTTACTTCCTGCCGCTCACTGGCTACGCGGGCAGCAGCAGCCGGCACCGGCCCAGGGCGCCACGCCGGCTACACCGCCGCCCGGTCAGCAGGCGACTCCGGCGCCAGGCGCATCGCCAGGGCAGGCGCCCGGCCAGCCCCCGCCCACGTATTCGGCGGAAGTGAAGGTGGTCAACATCTTCGCCACCGTGCGCGACAAGAAGGGACAAATCGTCAAGGATCTGAACAAAGAAGACTTCGTGCTGGACGAAGAGGGGCACGCGCAGGTGATTCGCTACTTCGCGCGCGAAACCGACCTGCCGTTGACGCTCGGGTTGCTGGTGGATACCAGCGGCAGCCAGCGCACCGTGATCGGCGATGAACGCGATGCCAGCCGGCGCTTCTTCGAGCAGGTGCTGCGCGAGGATCGCGACCTGGCGTTCCTGATTCATTTCGACAAGGAAGTGGAACTGCTGCAGGATTTGACGCCCTCGCGGGCGAAGCTGGAGAAAGCGCTGGACGAGTTGCAGGTAACCGAACCGCAGTTGCAGCGCCAGCGCGGAGGCGGATATCCGCCCGACGATGGCAGCGGTTCCGGAGGCAGCCAGCGCCACGGCGGTACGCATCTGTATGACGCCGTGAAGCTGGCTGCCGACGAACTGATGATCAAGCAGAAGGGCCGCAAGGCACTGGTGCTGCTGACCGATGGAGTCGACCGGGGCAGCAAGTATACGCTCTTCGAGGCGATTTCCGCCGCGCAGCACGCCGATACGCTGGTCTACTCGATTCTGTTCGCCGGTTCCAACCCATACACCAACAATGGCTACGGCCCAGGCACGGGACGGCGCCGCGGAGGGATGGGCTATCCGGGCGGCGGAGGCGGCTACCCCGGTGGTGGCTACCCCGGCGGCGGCTACCCCGGCGGCGGCGGCGGCTACCCCGGCGGTGAGGATCGCGGGAATGGCAAGAAGGTGCTGGAGCAGATCGCGCGCGAGACCGGCGGCCGGTTTATCGAGGTGTCGCACCACCTGCCGATCGACAAGGTATTCGCCGAGCTCCAGGAAGAACTGCGCAGCCAGTACAGCATTGGCTACACCTCGGACCAGACCGGCGAAAGCGCGGCTTACCGGCACATTCACCTGACTACGAAGAAGAAAGACCTGGTAGTGCAAGCCAGGGAAGGCTATTACGTGTCCTGAGGTGGCGGCGGAGAGAGCACGAAAAGTGGCGAGCTTGGACGAGAGTCTCTTGTCGTACGATGACCCGCTACGGGTTTATGTCCGCGAAGTGTGCGCGGTTCCGGCTCTGAGTCGTGAGGAAGAAGTCGATTGCGTCGAGCATGTTCGAGCCGGGGATGAGATGGCGGAGTCCGCCGGAAAGCGCCTGGCGGAAGCGCATCTGCTCTTGGTCGTTTCCATCGCGGAACGGCATAGAAACGGTCGAACTCATATTCTCCACCTGATTCAGAAAGGGAACGAAGGTTTGATGCGTGCGGTCGAGACTCTGCGCGAGAGCTCTTACGACAGCTTCTCAGCTCACGCCACTGGCCACATCGAACGCGCGATCGCGGAAGCAGTCGACGGGTCGGGCTAGATCTTGCCGGGACAGCGGGTTGCGGGGTCGGCACCCCAGCCACACAGCTACTCGCTCGAACGGGGCCCAAGAAAAGCCGAGACGACTCTCGGCTCGGCAGCCTAACAGGCCGCGCCACGCCGCAGTGTATTGGAAGTGGCTGACGGACCTCGATAGGCGCAACGCGCTCATAAATTATTTCTATCGGGCGCATTCAATTCTTTTGGTGGCCCTGCGGCGCGCCATCCTCTACTGTGTGATGTTCCCGCCCTGTTTGCGGGAGCTAAACTCCACGTCGAGGAGACCACGTTGTCGAATCGTGTGTTTGCAGGACTGCTCTTTCTCTCTTCCTCTGCCCTGGCGCAAGCGCCACCGGTGGTTCGTGCCGAACTGCGGGCCTTGCAGGCCGCGGTAACGGCCTCTCAGTCGGCCGGCGACAACGCCTGGATGCTGGTCAGCTCCGCGCTCGTGCTGATGATGACCGGTCCCGGCCTGGCTCTGTTCTACTGCGGATTGGTGCGCAAAAGAAACGTGCTTGGCACCATGATGCAGAGCTTCGCCATGATGGCGGTGATCACGCTCGTCTGGGGGGTCTGCGGGTACAGTCTGGTGTTCGCCAAGGGCAATCCGTTCCTCGGCGGGCTGGACTACCTGTTCCTGCGCGGCGTGGGCGCCGACCCGAACCCGCTCTACGCTCCCACCATTCCCCACCAGACGTTCATGATCTACCAGCTCATGTTCGCCGTCATCACACCGGCGTTGATCACCGGCGCGTTTGCCGAGCGCGTGCACTTCAAGGCCATGGTCATGTTCTCGGTGCTCTGGACGTTCTTCGTCTACTTCCCGGTGGCGCACATGGTGTGGGGCACGGGCGGCTTTCTCAACGACTACCTGGGCGGCCGGTACCGGGTGTTCGATTTCGCCGGTGGCACGGTGGTGCACATCACCAGCGGATTCTCGGCGCTGGTGACGGCGCTCTACATCGGCAAGCGGTCGGGCTATCCGCACGAGAAGTTCGTGCCGCATAACCTGGTGCTGGCCTTCGTCGGCGCGTGCCTGCTGTGGGTGGGTTGGTTCGGCTTCAACGCAGGTAGCGCGCTGGCGGCCTCGGCGCTGGCTACCAGCGCCTTCGTAGCGACGCACTTCGCGGCCGCGGCGGGAGCGGTGGGATGGATGGCGGCCGAGCGCGTGCGCAAAGGACAGGCGAGCGCGCTGGGCGCTATCTCCGGCGCGGTTGCCGGGCTGGCCACGGTCACCCAGGGCGCCGGCTTTGTGCAACCGTTCAGCGCCGTGATCATCGGCCTGCTGGCGGGCGCGGTCTGCTACTTCATGGTTACCTCGGTGAAGGAACGGTTCCGCTATGACGATTCGCTGGACGTCTTCGGCGTCCACGGCGTCGGTGGTTTCGTGGGCTGTCTGCTGACGGGCGTGTTCGCCACGCGCGCGGTCAACGCGTCGATCAAGGTGGGAGGCTGGATCGACGGCAACCCGGCGCAGGTGCTCGATCAACTCCTGGGCGCCGGAATCGGCATCTCCCTTGGCGTGGTGGGAACGCTGGCCGCGCTCAAGATCACCGGACTGGTGACGCCGGTGCGCATGAACGAGGGCGAGGAAGCCACCGGCATGGACCTGGCGCTGCACGGCGAAGAAGGCTACAACTTCGAGGGCTAGGACGATGGTCAAGATTGAAGCGTTTATCCAACCCTCCAAACTGGAGAGCGCCCGGGAGGTGCTCCAGGCGGTCGGCATCGACGGTCTCACTGTCAGCGAGGTGCGTGGCCACGGCCGCCAGAAGGGACATCGCGAGGTCTACCGCGGCCGCGAGTACGACGTGGATTTCATCCACAAAATCAAACTCGAAACCGTGGTGCCTTCCGCCCGCAAGGACGAAGTGGTCGGCGCCCTGGCGAAGGCTGTGCGCACCGGCGCCATCGGAGACGGCAAGATCTTTGTCACCGAGGTGGTCGACGTGGTCCGCATCCGCGACGATGCGCGCGGCGAATCGGCCTTATAAATTCTTTGAGGGCTGCGGAGCGGGCTTGCCGCGAGTTTTTTCGCGCGGCTTCCCTATAATGGTTCTATGTGTGGAATTGTCGGTTACGTCGGGCATCGCAAGGCGGTGCCGATCATTCTGGAGGGACTGAAGCGGCTGGAATACCGCGGCTATGATTCGGCGGGGCTCGCGGTGTATGGCGAGGATCACAACCTGGCCGTGCGCCGCGCCAAGGGCAAACTGCGCAACCTGGAAGATGTCATCCGGTTGAGCCCGGTGGATGGCTCGTTCGGCATCGGCCACACGCGGTGGGCTACCCACGGCCGCCCCACCGAAGAGAACGCCCACCCGCATAGCGATTGCAAGGGCGACCTGGTGGTGGTGCACAACGGCATCGTCGAGAACTACCTGACGCTCAAGCACCAACTGGAATCCGAAGGCCACGTGTTCCGCACCGAGACCGACACCGAGATCATCGCCCACCTGATCGAGAAGCACTTCAGCGGCAACCTGGAAGAAGCGGTGCGGGCGGCGGTGGCGGAACTGGCCGGGGTATTCGCGCTGGCCGTGATTTCGCGCGCCGATCCGGAGAAGATCGTGGCCGCGCGCAACGGCCCGCCGGTGGTGATCGGCATTGGCGACAACGAGTACTTCGTGGCCTCCGACGTGCCCGCCATCCTCAGCCATACACGCGACATGTTTTTCCTGGCCGATGGCGACATGGCCGTGCTCACGCCGGCCGGCGTGCGATTGAGCGATTTCCAGGGCCGGCCCGTCAACCGCCAGGTGACCCACGTGTTGTGGGACCCCATCATGGCCGAAAAAGGCGGCTACAAGCACTTCATGCTCAAGGAGATCTTCGAGCAGCCGCGCGCCGTGCGCGACACCTTGATGGGCCGCGTGGGGCAGGAGACCGGGCGCATCTTTCTGGATGAAATGGACATCCAGCCGGCCGAATTCGCCCGCTTCCGCCAGGTCAAGATCATCGCTTGCGGCACCAGTTGGCACGCCGGACTGGCCGGCAAGTTCATGATCGAGAGCCTGGCGCGCATTCCGGTCGAGGTCGATTACGGGAGCGAGTTCCGCTATCGCGATCCGATCATGCTCGACGATACGCTGACGGTGGTGATCTCGCAATCCGGCGAAACCGCCGACACGCTGGCCGCGCAGCGCGAGGCCAAATCGCGGGGCTCGAAAACGCTCGCCATCTGCAACGTGGTGGGCTCGATGATCACGCGCGAAGCCGCCGGCACCATCTACACCCACGCCGGACCGGAAATCGGCGTGGCCTCCACCAAGGCGTTCACCTGCCAGTTGAGCGCGCTGTTCATCCTGGCGATGTACCTGGGGCAATCCAACGGGCGCCTGGATGAAAGCAGCTCGCGCTGCCTGATGCAGGAGGCGCTGCGGATTCCCGGCAAGCTGGAGACCGTGCTGGCGCACGACGCGGTCTACGAGGCGCTGGGGCGCGATCTGCACCGCGCCACCGACTTCCTTTTCCTCGGCCGCGGCCAGCACTTCCCGATCGCACTCGAAGGCGCGCTGAAGCTGAAGGAAATCTCCTACATACACGCCGAGGGCTATCCGGCCGGCGAAATGAAGCACGGCCCCAACGCCTTGATCGACGAGAAGCTGCCGGTGGTGGTGCTGGCCACGCGCGACGCTTCGAACGAAGAAAGCTGCCTTCTCTATGAGAAGACGGTCTCCAATATTCAGGAAGTCAAAGCACGCGAAGGAATCGTGGTGGCGCTGGTGACGCAGGGCGACGAACAAGTGCCCAAGATGGCGGACCACATCATCGAGATACCGCCCTCGCTGGCTCTGTTGAGTCCGATTCTGGAAATCGTGCCGCTGCAATTGCTGGCCTATCACATCGCCGTGCGGCGCGGTTGCGATGTGGACCAGCCGCGTAACCTGGCCAAGAGCGTGACGGTCGAATAACTTGCCGCTGGCGCAGTTCCTCGGCCAGATCGAGGTGACGACGCGCGGCAAGGGACTGTATGAGATCACCGGCGCGCTCGAGGTCTGGCTGGAGGGACTCAAAGTAAAGGACGGCCTGCTGACCGTGTTCGTGCAGCATACCTCGGCCTCGCTCGCCATCCAGGAAAACGCCGACCCGGACGTGGTCCACGATCTCAACGCGTTCTTCAACCGGCTGGTGGAAGAAGACAACCGCCTGTACCGTCACACTGTGGAAGGGCCGGACGATATGCCCGCCCACATCCGGGCCGCGCTCACGCTGACGCAGCTTTCCGTGCCGGTGGAGCGCGGCCGCATGGCGCTCGGCGCCTGGCAGGGCATCTACCTGTTCGAGCATCGCGCCGCGCCGCACCGCCGGCGCGTCAAGCTGCACTGCATCGGGGAGTGATGGGCGAGGCCAGGCTCCCAGCGACCGGCCGCATTATCGGCTCGTCTTAGCCCGAATCCGCTCGTAGCGTAGTCCCACCGATCCATTCGAGTAGGACTTACATTCCGTTAGCTTGAAATCGCGCTGCGGGAACTTGCCCGGGAAGCCGGGGATGCCATCGCCTAACAGTACGGGACCGAGGCCGATGAAGAGTTCGTCCACCAAATCCTCCCGCAGGAAACTGCGGGCCAACCCGCCCCCACCGCCCAGGTAAATGTCTTTCCCCGAACGGCGCTTTAGTTTCTTGACGAAGGCTGTCAGCGGTCCGCTCACCACTTCGAATCCAACGCGTTTGCCCGGCTTCCATCGACGAGAGACTACATAGTTGGCCATGCCCGGAGTTTCGGGTATCTCGCCACGAGTGCGCATTTTAAGCCAGCCTGCCGCGGTCTTGCGGCCCATGATGGTGGTATCGACCTTGGAGAAGAAGTCTGCCATCAGCGCTTCACCTTCCTTGTCGATGACCAGAAAATCGAGGTCGCCGTTCCGTCGCGCAATATAGCCGTCGAGGCTGATTCCGAATCCCAGGATGACTTTTCGTGACATTCGGCGATTGTAAATGGGCGTTCTATTCACCGTCAATGCCGTGCGCGCGGCGGCATGCCGCTGCGCGGCTGGCGAGGCAGCTAAGTGTTCGAGAATAGCGCCGCGCCGCACCGCCGGCGCGTCAAGCTCCACGGGATCGGCGGCGATTGACGCCGGGGGGCGCTTCGCCATAAGCGCTGACTTGATAGCTTCAAGGCCGGTCGTCTTTACTCGTTCTTTAAGCCCGGAGGGCGAAAGAAAGTAGCCCATGGCGCAAGCCGTGGGTCCGAAGGCTCCTGAACGCAGCCCCGGAACGGGGCGTAAGAATCCTGCCCTTGAGGGACCTTTCGCCCCGTTCCGGGGCTTTCCAACCGCTCCCGCAAGTCCCAAGGCTCGCGCCTTGGGCTACTATCTTTCGCCCTCCGGATTTGCACGGTCAGCGTTTCGTTAGTTAGCGCTTGGTAGCACTTGGCCTAACCGGGCGGCGCGACCTTCACCCGGGCGGCGGTTTTGATCAGGGTTTCCCAATTGCCTTCGGAAATGGGGATCCCGTTGCGCAGGCGTTCGGCTTCGGTGCGCCATTCCGCATCGCCCGCCACCAGCACTTCGTCGTAACCGGGCGCGGGCGGCGCGCTCTTCACCAGCGCCACCAGGCCCTCCATGCGGGCGGTGAATTCCTCGAGCGGCATGAAACGGGCGACGTCAATGGCCAGGAACATCTGGCTGGTCCGCACCAGTTTCCCGCGGAAGCGGATGCCGCCCACCTCATTCGACATGGCGCCGCCCGAAAGCACGGCACAGAGAATCTCCACCAGGAACCCCAGCCCGCTGCCCTTGTAGCCGCCGAGCGGCATCAGCATGCCGTGATACGCTTCCTCGGTGTTGGTGGTCGGCACGCCTTCCGAATTGAACGCCCAGCCGGCGGGAATCTCCGGCTGATGATTGATGAAGGCCTTGAAAACCTTGCCCGCGGCAACCGTGGTGGTAGCCATATCCAGCAGCCACGGCCCGGGCACCGCCATGCAGATGGGGTTGGTGCCGAAGCGGCCTTGCTTGGCTTGCCAGGGCGGAACGATGGGCGACGCGTTGCACATCACGATGCCGATCTGCCCGGCCGCGCGCATTTTCTCCGCCCACCAGGCGCAGGCGCCGAAATGGTTCGATTCGCGCGCCGTCACCAGCGCCACACCGTGCTGCCCCGCAATGCGGATGGCGTGGCCGCAGCAGGTTTCCGCGACCCATTGCCCGATCCCGTTCTGCCCGTCGAACAGCAGGCACGACCCGCTTTCGGTTACCACGCGGCCCTCCGCGTGAGGGTCCATCTCGCCCGCCAGCAGTTGATCGACGTAGAAAGTCAGCAACTGGATGCCGTGCGAATCCACGCCGCGCAGGTTGGCGGCGATCAGTGACGATGCCACGATGGCGGCCTTGTGCGCCGGCACGCCGGCGGCCAGCAGGATGGACTCACTGAAACTTCGCAGCGCGGGGGCGGCAACGGTGGGCATCGAACTCCCATCCTAGCGCCAATGCCGGCCGCGAGAGGAAAGAAAAACCAGGCGGCACAAGACCGCCGGCGTTACATCCCGGCTTATTTGGCAGGCACGCCCTTTTGGGCTGGCACGCCTTTCGGCGGATAAGCGGGGTTGGGAAAAGTCACCTTGACCTCGGCGTTGACGCGATCGGACCACTCCTTGGCGTGCTGCTGTTTGAGCAGGTTAAAAATCTGGTCGCGCACTTCCGAAAGCGGGCGAATGTCCACGATGTTGGCCTTGAAAATGTAGAAGCCGTGGGGTTGCCGCACGGCGTCGGTGACCTCGCCCATATTGAGCGCGAACACCGCCTGGCGGATCGCGTCCGGCAGGGGAGTGGTGGAGTCGAATGTTCCGAAGTCGCCATCCTTGGCCTTGGAGGGATCGTCTTCCGAATTCTCCTTGACCAGCTTCACGAAATCGGCGCCGCCCTTGGCTTGGGCGACGAGTTTGTCGGCTTTGGCCTTGGCTTTCTCCTCGGTCAGCGACTTGTCGTCCGGGGAAGAAGCGTCACTGAAGGTGATATAGATGGCTTTTACTTTGATCTGTTTGAAGCTTTCGCGGTTCTTGCCGTAGTAATTGACGATCTCGTTCGGGTCCACGCTGGCCGTCGACATCGCATCCTGCACGAGCGCGATGGATAGGTTATACATCCGCGAAAAGAAGAGGACTTCCTTGGTCGGGCTCTGCTCATCGAGCTTCTTGTCAAGGGCGAGCTGCTGGTACTTCAGCATGGTGGCGTACTCGTGGAAGAACTCGACGGGATCTACCTTGACCGCGGCCTGCATGGCGGCCGGGAGCGCCGGATAGAGCTTCTTCAGGTCTCCCACGGTGAACCGGGTGCCATCCTGAAACTCCGCGATGACCGTCGGATCGGGCAGATCGGGGAACGCGGGAGCGGCCTTCGCCGGAGCGGACGTTGCCGGAGCGGCGGGCCTTGGGCTAGCTGCCGGGGGTGCGGGTGTTTGCGCGCTGGCTGCGCCTAGGCAGACCAATAGAAAAAAGCTGGGGCGTTTCATAAATGGATTGGGTGTGATTGTTCAGTATATCATTCGGCACAAGCCCGACTCGGCTCTGCTGCCGGCTCTTCTTCCCGGTCTCGACAGGCTCGGCTCACGCCCGGGCCGCGTCCGGCTAGATGTCGCCCATCGGTTGAATCCGCCCGTCGGGGCGAAGGTGGAGTTTGAGGCCGCGCCATTCCACAGTGGTGCCGAAAAGGCCGGCCAGCCAGACTGCGCTCCCGAACAAATCGCGGATCGGCATCAACGCCGAACGGCGGGCCGCGCTGCTATCCTCCAGAACTTCGGCGGCGATCCAGGCGCCGGCGGCGATGCGCAGCGCCAGAGCCGGAACGGCGGCCCACCAGGCTCCGACCAGCAATGCCACTATGCTCCACAACGTGGCGTGGGTGACAATCGAGCCACAGTAGCCGGCCAGGCGCGAGACGCGAATGGTGCGCGCCCAGCGCAACTGGTGCCGCCAGACATCGAGCCACGAGCCTGCGCCCAAATTGGTCTCCACCACCACGTCCGCGAAGGCGATATGCAGCCCGAGTTGGTGGATGTGCCGGCCAAGCTGGTAATCGTCGGCCAGGTAATCGACAATGGCTTCAAAGCCGCCGATGGCGCGCAATGTTTCGGCGCCGAAAGCCATTGTGGAACCGAGCGCGAATTCGGCCACGCCCACGAGCCGCGCCACCATCACGCTGGCAGCGAAATCGGTGGCAATGCCAAGCGCCTCCATGCGGGTTGCCACGGAGCCGCCGTGCGCGCGGTAGAGGCACGTCGCCAAACCGGTTCCGGCATCCTCTAATGGCGCCACCGCGGCGTCCAGATAGCCGGGCGGAACGAAGATGTCGCCGTCGTTCACCAGCAGAATCTCGTAGCGCGCGTGGCGCGCCAGTTCGGCCAGCACACCGGTTTTGGCATTCGGCGCTGTGGTGGAAACCCGGTGACAGAAAATGGGCAGGCCGGGGAACTCGCGCTGCAAGCTTTCAATGTCCGCGATCGCCGGATCGGCCGGATCGCTGACGCCGAACAGGATTTCGAACTCGGGATAGTCCTGCGCGGCGTGGGAGCGGATGCACGCATAGAAGCCGGGGTCGCGGCCCTGCACGGGCTTGAGGATGGAAATGGGAGGAGCGTACCTGGTTTTTTGCCGCGCTGCCGGCCCGCTCCACCGCGCCGCGGCGATCAGCGCCAGCAGGTAGTACGCGGCCGCCGCCAGCGCCGGTAATGCCAGAAGGATCACAGGGACACCAACGTCACGCCGCAGAGGACTACCGCCGCGCCCGCCCAGCGCAGCCAGTTGACGCGCTCCTTCAAAACGTACTTGGCCAAAACCGTTTCAATCACGTAGGTCACCGCGGTCACCGGGACGGCGAAACTCAGGTTGGTGAACGAAAGCAGCCCGAGGTAGGCAAAGAACGAAACCGCCATCGCGACCACCGAGGCGATTACAATCCAGTTGCATGCCAGCGTGCCCGCCGCGCGCCCGAGCGCGCCGGGGTGGAAGTCGCGAATTTCGCCATGCCGGCGCATGCCGATGGCTTGCAGAACTTCACCCACGCTGGTGGAGGCCACGATGATGGCGATCAGCAGCCACTTCATGACGACCCTGCCGGCTGGCCGCGAAAGGTCTGCGGCGCGCTGCCGCTGCCCACCAGCGCCACGCCGGCCATGATCAGCAGAATGCCGGCCCAGCGCGTGGCGGTGATCCGTTCGTCCAGCAGCCAGCGGCCGACGAACGCCACCAGCGCATAGCCGAGCGACGTCACCGGCAGCACGTAGCTCAAATCCGCCCAGCTCAACAGCGTCATCCGCGAGAGCAGCCACACGATCAGCAACGATACGCCGAGCGCCGCCCATGGCCGGAACAGCACCGTGATGTAGGAGAGCGGCGAGGGAAGCTCGGCCGGCATGCCGCGTTTGAGAAAGAAATTACCGAAGACCTGGGTCAACACCACGATAGCGGCGCAGGCCCAGGTCTTGCTGCGCAACCGCGCGTTTTCCGGGGTCATCGGAAGGGATCAATCGCCGGAAGAAACCGGCGCCGGGGTCGTGGCGGCCTTGTGGCCCGCCACAAACTTCTTGCGCTTGGAGCGAAGCGCCATATATTCGCGTGCTTCTTTCGCCAGCCGCCGGCGCTCGGTCGAATTAAAGATGGCCTTCCGGACGATGCGCCAGATCACGCGCGGGCGGAAGAAATACTCACCGTAGAACCGCTCGACCCAATCCACCAGCTCCGCGCGGTCCAGACCGGGATAGATCACGACCGGCAATTGGTGGCCGGATTCATCGGTCAGAGCATCGATGGTGAGCAGATCGTTCTTCTTGGCGTAATTGTAGAACTCGGTGCCCGGATACGGATGGGCGATCGAGACCTGGATGGTATCGTTGTCAAGGCGCTTGGCGAAATCGATGGTCTTGCGGATCGTCTCCCTCGTTTCGCCGGGCAGGCCGATGATGAAGTCGCCATGCACCTTGAGGTCCAACTTCTTGCAGTTGGCGGTGAAGCGCTCGGCCATCTCGATGGTGGCGCCCTTCTTGATGTTCTTCAGGATCTGTTGGTCGCCCGATTCGTACCCCACGATCAGCAGCCGGCAGCCGGCTTCCTTCATCGCCTTGAGCGTCTCGTAATCGGTGGTGACGCGCGACGTGCAGGACCAGGTGAACTTCAGCGGCTTCAGCTTCTTGCACAACTCGATAGTGCGGTCCTTGCGGTAGTTGAACGTATCGTCGTCGAAAAAGATTTCCTTGATGTGGGGGAACTGCTCGATCGCATACCGAGCCTCCGCAGCCACGTCGTCGGCCGAGCGCAGGCGCCAGCGGTGGCCGGAATGCGTTTGCGGCCACAGGCAGAAGGTGCAGAGCGCCGGGCAGCCGCGGCTGGTATAGAAAGCGATGTAAGGGTTCAGCAGAAAGGGCACGTTGTAACGCGTTACATCGAGATCGCGCTTATAAGTCTTGGTCACCCAGGGCAGCGCGTCGAGATCTTCGATAGCCGCGCCTTCCGGGTTATGCACGATGTCGCCGTTGCGGCGGAAGCTCACGCCCGGCAGTTCCGCCAGCGGTTTGCCCTTGGCGTAATCGGCGATCTGGTAATCGAACTCGCGGCGCACCACGAAATCGATCGCGCTGGTCGAGCGCAGGGTTTTTTCCGGCTCGATGGTAACCGGCGGGCCGACGAACGCCACCCGCAGCTTCGGGTTCGCGTCCTTCATCATCTCCGCCATTTTGATGTCCACCTGGAGGCCAGGCGAGGAAGTGTAGAGCACCAGCAGCTCGAAATCCTTGGCCATCTGGACGGTTTGCGGGATGGAAATCTTGTGCGGCGGCGCATCCACCACCTTGCTGTCGGCCAGCATGCCGGCCGGATAGCACAGCCACACGGGATACCAGTAGGATTCGATTTCGCGTGAGGCCGGCCAGCGCGAGCCGGCGCCCCCATCGAATCCTTCAAAGGACGGCGGATTTAGGAATAGTGTTCGCATCGATTCCCCCTCCCGGCGCTTGCCGGCGGCTACCGGGCTTCCTCCACGGCATCGGTATTATCCAATGCGTAATTGCTGTAGTCGACGGTCAGTTCCGCGCGTCCCACGAGGCGCGTATCGACGACGCTCTCCATCCGCAGTGGCACGGCCTGGCCGTCGCGGATTTCGTATTTTCGCGTGAAGGCGACCCGTTTCACGAACAAAGAAGGGCTCTTGACCAGATAACCGGATTCCCGCATCTTAAGATAAGTGACGGTGTCGATCCACAGGTCCCCCTTGAAAAGACCCTCGGCCTTGTGCTTCGGCGCCACCTGGAACCAGTAGACCGCGCGGCCGTCCAGTTCCGAACGGCCCTTGAAGCGGAAGCGGTAGTTATCCGGCGTCACCGCCATGGCGGCCTTGCGATCCTGCTGCACTCCGATTTCGGCGGCCATGTAACGGGCAATCAAGTCGCGCTTCACCGTTCCGTCGCCTTCGAATCCGACCACCTGGTAGGTGATCCGGCCCAGCCTCGAGATGCGGCGCAACGCGCGTAGTTTGCCGGTCTTGCTGAGTTTCGGCAGAGCGCCGTGGATTTCCACTTCCATCGTCGAAGCCCGCGAGAAATCCGCCTGGTTCTGGGCCGCCGCGCAATAATTGCGCACGATCGCTTCGGCACCGTCGGAAGACTCTTCCGCCAACGCCACAGCACCAAGAAAAAGAACAGGTATAAAAACGCAGACCTTCAAAATTGATACCCCGAGCCGGAAAAGACTTGAATAGTTAAGTCTAACAGGGGAGACGGGATGAGGGCAATCGCCGAGCGGGACATCGCCGGGCGGGATACGGGGTAGCGCTGTGCTTGCGTCACTGACGCCGGCTGCCTGGCCCCGAGAGTTTACAAGGTAGGGCATGCTTTCATTAGATTGCCGGCGACGAGTAAAGGGGCAAGCGAAACCATGCCCTAGGTGTTCCGTAATACACTAGAGAAACGGCCTTCCGCGCGGCCGCCTTGCCGAGGCTGCGCTCCGAGTCGCCACACAAGAGGGATGAACTTGCGCAGAACCGCTCCGTTGATGCTCGCCGCCGCTCTCGCCGCCATCTGTTGCCGCGCGCAGGAGCAGGCGCCCGCACCGGTGGTGGACGCGGCCGCGCCGGCGGCGTCAGCCGTGCAGGCCGGCACCCCAGCGCAGCCGGTTTACAGCGTGCAAGTGCATTCCTTCCACACGTTTGTGAAGCGGCTGTACAGCGTACGCGCGCTCACCTCGACTCTGCCGGCGGCCTTAGTGGAGCAGGTCCACGACTGGCCCGATCAGTGGGGCAAAGATCGCCTCGGCTTCGAGAAGCGGGTCGCATCGCTTTACGGGCAGTTCGTGATCGGAGTGGGCCTGGAAGAAACCGTCAAGGCCATTCACTATGAAGACACGCGCTACCGCCGGTTGGGTCAGGGCAACTTCTTCCGGCGCACCGCGCACGTGATCACCGACACGGTGACGGCGCGGCGGCAGGATGGCTCGCGGACGCCGGCGTGGTCGCTGGCCGCCAATGCGTACGGCAGTTGGGGCATCGCCACGCTGTGGAGCCCGCCGCAGTATCGCACGGCCGCGTCGATCGTGGAATGGGGCAGCTCCGGCATGGGGACCTTCGCGGTGAGCAATCTCGCACGCGAGTACTGGCCCGATATCAAGAGCATTTTTCATCGCACGAAGGCGAACTGAGGCGAGCCCATCGACCGCGGCGCGCGCAAGGGCAGCGAGCGGCGCGGCTACAATAGTTAGGTGCTTCGTTGCGCAGTTCCGGCCGTGCTCGCGCTTGTCGCGGGACTGGCCGCGCAGACCGCGTTCTTCCCTCTCAAAGACGTTCGCGCGGGCATGCACGGCACCGGCCGCACGGTGTTCACGGGCGGCAAAATCGAGGAGTTCCAGGTAGAGATTCTGGGAGTGCTGGATGGCGTCGGGCCCAAGCAATCGTTGATTTTGGCGCGGCTTTCGGGCGGACCACTGGACCATACCGGTGTGATGGAAGGCATGAGCGGCAGTCCGGTTTACCTCGGCGGCAAGCTGGCCGGCGCGGTGGCCATGGCTTTCCCATACGCGAAGGATCCGATTGCCGCCATTCGGCCCATCGAAGACATGGTGCGGCCCGCCTCCGTGGCCGCCGCGCGGCCGGCCGGCCGGGTTGCGCTGGCCGATGCCGACCTCACCCACATCTTCGCCAAGCTGTCTCCGGCCATGGCGGGCGATGCGCGGATGGTGGATATCGCCACACCGCTCGGCTTCGGAGGGTTCAGCCGCGCCACTCTGGAGGCCTTCGCACCGCAACTACGGCAGCTCGGCCTGGAACCGCGGCAGATGGTTTCGGGAGGCGGCGAGACGGCGGCCGCGATGGGCAATCCGGCCGACTTGCAGCCGGGCTCGATGATCAGCGTGCTGCTGCTGGCGGGCGATTACAGCGTGGGCGCGCAAGGCACCGTGACCCTCATCGAAGGCAACCGCGTCTTCGCCTTCGGCCACCGGTTTCTCGATCTCGGTCCCACGGCGCTGCCGTTTGCGCGAGCCGAAGTGGTCTCCGTGGTGGCCAGCAATAATACTTCATTCAAGTTGGCAACCTCGAAAGAGTGGATGGGCTCCATCCGCATGGATAGCGACACGGCGATTTCGGGCGACCTGGGCAAGCTGCCCGTCATGGTTCCGGTTTCCATCGCCGTCTCCCGCGCCGGCCGCGCCATCGACAGCTATCGCATGCAGATGGTGGACGACCCGCTGCTTTCCCCGCTGCTGCTGCAAATGGCGGTTTATTCCGCGATCGATTCGACCGAGCGCTCGGTGGGCGCTTCCAGTGTGCGCATCAGCGGAGAGATCCAGTTCCAGAACGCGCCAGCGCCGCTGCGCATCCAAAATGTGTTTTCGAGCGACACCGGCACGGCGCAACAGGTTTCGCTCAGCGCGGCGATTCCCCTGGCCTACGTGATGCAGAGCGGCTTTGACGCGATGAAGCTCAAGAGCGTGGCGCTGGCCGTCGAGACCTTCGAGCAGAAAAAGGAATGGACCATCGATTCGGTTTCCGCCTCGCGCCGCGAGGTGCGGCCCGGCGAGGCGGTGCGGCTGCGCGTGTCGCTGGCCGGCGAAAACGGCGCCGAATCGGCACGCACGGTCGATTACCAGGTGCCGATCGGAGCGCAGGCCGGGCCGTTATACTTCACCGTGTCGGATGCGGCCACCGCGAACGTGAACGATTTCCGGCAGATCATCGCCACCAACCCGCGCAGCCCGGGCCAGTTGATCTCGACCGCCAACAACCTGCATGTCAACAACAAGGCTTACGTGCGGGTTTGGCGAGGCGATGCCGCGTTTCAACTCGAGGGCGCGGACCTGCCCGCTCCGCCCGCTTCGGTGGCGCTGGTGCTGGAGGGCGCGCAAGCGAACGTCGCCGGCATCACGCAAGTGCGCAATTCCAAAATCGCCTCGATGGAGATCGACGGCGGCGACATGGTGATCTCCGGCGTCAAAACCATTCAAGTGGAAGTGAAACCATGATGGCTGGAACCGGGTTCCAAGTGGGGCAGGCGCTTCCGCCCGCCAACGCTCAACGTGGGGCAGGTCCCCGACCTGCCAACGACTCTAGACACAGCAGGCTGGACAGCCCCGGATGGTGCACGGCCAAGCCGCGCCACGGCGGCTGCGGAACTGTCTTCGCGGTCCTCGCTCTGCTGCTTCCCTATGCGGCCATGGCGAGCAGCACCACGGCCTGGGAAATGGGCTCCTGGAGCGATTTCATTCGCGGCCGGTTCCAGGGCGTCTCGCTCAGCCGCGAGGGGCGCCTGTCGCTGGCGCCCAAAGTGGAAACTGTTTTCAGTTCCGATCAACCGGTCATCTGGTCGGTGGCCGAGACGCCCGATGGCACGCTCTACGCCGCCACAGGCAACCGCGGACGGGTTTACCGCATCGGGCGCGACGGCGCCTCCAGCCTGCTGTGGACCGCCGAGCAGCCCGAGGTGTTCTCGATCGCCGCCGGTCATGACGGCGCGCTCTACGCCGGCTCCTCGCCGGACGGCAAAGTGTACCGTATCCGGAACGGCCAAGCCGAGGAATACTTCGCGCCGCACACACGCTACATCTGGTCGCTCGCGGTTGCGCCGGATGGTGTGCTCTACGTCGGCACCGGCGACCAGGGCAAGATCTTCCGCGTGGAGGCTGCCGGCAAAGGCGAGCTGTACTACGATACCGGCCAATCGCACGTGACCGGATTGGCGGTGGATGGCCAGGGCCGTTTGCTGGCGGGCACCGAGCCCAACGGCATCCTTTACCGCATTTCCGGCAAGGACAAAGCCTTCGTGCTGTATAACGCCAGCCTGCCGGAGATTCGCGCCATCGTCCCCATGCCGGATGGCTCCGTGTATGCCGCCGCGCTGGGAGGCTCGGTGGCGAAATTGGCGCAGGCGGCCAACCAGGCCGTGCAGAACCCGGGCGCCAGCCAGCCGGGAACCGCGGTTTCGACCAGCATCACCGTGGAGGCGCAATCCACCCCGCCGGGCGGCGAAATCAAACCGCCCACCGCCGCGCAGGCGGGACAGCCGCAAACTCCGGCCGCCGCGGCGCCGCAAGTCAGCACGCAATTCACTCCCGCGGTCGATCTCAGCAACGTGGAGAAATCGGCGGTCTATCGCATCAATCCGGACAACACCGTGGAAACGCTGTGGAGCTCGAAGGAAGAAAACGTCTACGACGTGCTCGCGCTGGAGAAGCAGGTTCTTTTCTCGACCGACCTGGATGGCCGCATTTACGGCGTGGCGCCCGACCGCCGCGTTACCCTCGTCACCCAGACTAATGAAGGCGAGACCTTGCGGCTGCTGCCATCGGACCATTCGATTCTCGCCGCCACCGCCAACATGGGCCGCATCCTGCGCCTTGGCGACACGCCCGGCGCGGCCGGCGAGTACGAAGCGCCAGTGCACGATGCCGGCACCGCCTCGCGCTGGGGCACTTTAAGCTGGCGCGCCGACCAGCCAGCCGGCTGCGCGCTCGCCTTCCGCACCCGCTCCGGCAACGCGGCCAAGCCCGACCGCACCTGGAGCGACTGGTCCGAGCCGCTGCGCGATCGCGCCGGCTCGCGCATCTTGAGCCCCAACGCCCGCTACGTGCAATGGAAGGCCGAGATGTCCGGCGGCGGCGGCGCCACCCCAGCCATCAACAGCGTCACGCTGGCGTACTTGCCGCAGAACTCGCCGCCGGTGGTTCACGGCATCAACGTAGTGACGCAGATGGCGGCGGTTTCACAGAACGCCAAGCCGGCCGCCGGGTCGAGCAATGCTCCGTACAGCGTCACCGTCACGGATTCGGGCGATTCGAGCTCCGCCGCCGCGGCCGGAACCACCACGCAAACGCTCCAGCGCGCCAGCCAGCAGCAGATCACCGTGATGTGGCAGGCCGACGATCCGGATGGCGACCGGCTGGTGTACAGCGTCTATTTCCGCGGCGCGGACGAAACCCAGTGGAAGCTGCTGAAGGCCGACCTGCACGAGAACTCCCTCACCTTCGATGCCGACGTGTTGGCGGATGGCCAGTATTACTTCCGCGTGATCGCCTCCGACCGCGAGGTCAATCCGCCGGCCAGCGCGCGCGAGGCGCAACTGGTGAGCGCGCCGGTGATGATCGATAACACGCCGCCAACCGTCAGTGTGCTGAGCGCAACCCGCGCCGGCGCCACCGCGCACATTGAGTGGGAAGCCGTGGATGCCGCATCGCCCTTGCGGCGCGCCGAGTACTCGGTGGATGCCGCCGGCTGGGTGCCGATGGATGCCGCCGATGGCGTGATCGATTCGTTGCGCGAGAAGTTCGTGCTCGACCTCGCCAACCTCGCCCCCGGCGAGCACCTGGTGGCGCTGCGCGCCGCCGACAGCGCGAATAATACGGGAGTGGCCAAAGTCGTGCTGAAATAGCCCCGTGGCGCGGCTTGCCCGTGCACCATCCGGGGCCGTCAGGCCTGCAGAGCCGCCAGTCGTGGCGTCTTTTCTTAGTTAGGTAGGTTAGCAACGGCAGAGCGTGGCTCGCACCGACAAAGAAAAGCCGAGATGACTCTCGGCTCAGCAGGCCGGACGGCCCCGGATGGTGCACGGACGGCCCGCGCCACGACCTATTCCCACTCCACATCCTTCTCCAGCGCGAGATATCCGCAGGCCGTGACCACCAGGAACATGGTGAGCACCTCGCTGTCGCCGAGGTTGTACTCGACGAAGCCTTCGGCCAGCACCGCCAGCACAACCGCGATGCCGCCGTGCAAGAGGAAGCGGCGGTCGTCGCGGCCCGGCGGCAGGCTTCGCAACCCACGCCGGAAATTCACTATGATCTGGATCAGCAGCCACAGCATCGCCAGCGTGGTGGGGATGCCGCGCTCGGCAGCATACTGCAGATACACGTTGTGCAGGTGCCCATAGTAGCCCGGGGGAAACGGCGGGTGAATGTCGGCGGGCAGCCATTTCCAGAATTGTATGTGGGGCTGCTCCGGGCCGAGGCCCAGCCACGGGTGAGCCTCGATCATGCGTAGGCCGGTTCGCCACACCACGATGCGGAACTCGTTCGAGTCCACTGTCTTCGGCTGCACGATGGACTGGAAGCGCTCGCGGATGGCAGGCGGGGACGCCACCACCGCCAACACGATCGCGACCGGCGCCAGCAGCAGCAGCTTCCGCTTCCAAACCCACAACAGGTAGAAGCCGGCAGCGGCGCTGGCGAACCAGACGCCGCGGGTTTCCGCCAGCAGCACTGCCAGCACAATCAGAAACGCGCAGGCCGCCTTAAGCCAGATCCAGCGTCGCGGTGCGCGGGCAAACAGCAGGAACGCCGCCAGCATGATGAGAGCGAACATCTCCTCGGCCGAAAACGTGTTCCAGTGGCTGGTAAAGCCCTTAATTCGCTCCCCCACGTAGAAGTGGTAAAAGTCGTGGCTGAAAAAGCTCAGGCCCAGCGCGTGCGCCTCGCGGATTTTTCCGGCGAACTGCACGCATCCCCAAACGGCCGTCAGTGCCGCAATCGCCGCCCAGACCAGGAACAGCCAGCGAATCCACTTCGCATTGCGCAGGCAAGTGAAGACCACCAGCAATTCGGCGAACACGTAGATCTTCTTGATCTGCGGCATGCCTGCGGCGAGATGTCCCGAGCACACCCATGCCAGCAGCGTGCCGAACAGAAACACCGCCAACGGCCATTTGATGGCCGGCAGCCGCAGGCGCTGGCGGGAGATCAGCAAAGCCGCCAGCGACGCGCCGAGCAGGATCTGCGAAACGGCGATGGAGAAGACAATGGATGCGGCGGATGCAAAAGCCAGCCAACCGGCGGCGCGGAAAGTGGCGGCCTGGAAAGTGGGAGATGGCGCGGGGCTCATGGAAACCGACCTTCAGTATGCCAGAGCCCACGCGCCTCGCGCCGTGGCGCACGCACGAGTGTCGCGGCAAAATGATAATGTCCTATTTGGGCAAAGTAGAAATGTCCTATTGACAGGCGGCTGACGGCCAAGTCACCGAGCGGCATCGGATCCCACTTTTACAGCTAGCTGGCTCCGGGCGGAACGCCCAATCGCTTTGGGTTCAGCCGAGCGGCGAAACATCACATAGAAGGCACGAGCCACCCTGACGTTGGGCCAGCGAGGTACTTTGAGCTCAGATAGGTGCTCCCATCCGTGCCGCCCATGTACCAAACCACCACGCTTCCATTGGTGTTCTGCCAGATCAGGTCCGGGTGGCCATTGCCAGGTAGATCGGCCGCCGCCACGACCAGCCACCCAGGCGTGACGCCGGCGAGCGACTTCGAGCTCAGATTGGTGCTCCCATCCGTGCCGCCCATGTACCAGACCATTACGCTTCCATCGGTGTATTGCCAGATCAGGTCCGGGTGGCCATTGTCATCCAGATCGGCGGCTCCCTTGACGAGCCACCCTGGCATGGCGCCCGAGAGGTACTTCGAGCTCAGGTTGGTGCTCCCATCCGCGCCACCCATGTACCAAACCACTACGCTTCCGTCGGTGTATTGCCAGATTAGATCCGGGTGGCCATTGCCGTCCAGATCGGCCACGGCGGCAACCCGCCACCCTGACACGGGGCCAGCGAGGTACTTCGCGGTCTGGTAGGTGCTCCCGCCAGCGCCGCCCATGTACCAAACCACCACGCTTCCATTGGTATTCTGCCAGATCAGATCCGGTATACCATTGCCATCCAGATCGGCCACTGCCACGATTTGCCACCCTGGCTCGGCGCCCGATATATAGGTCGAACTCAGATTGGTGCTCCCATCCGCGCCGCCCATGTACCAAAGCACCGCCGTGCCATTGCTGTTTTGCCAGATGAGGTCGGGGTGGCCGTTGCCGTCGAAATCCCCGTTCACATCAGGCGTAGCCGAGGCCTCGGCGGACAACGCGCTCGTGCCCCCAGAGTCGACCGCCGCGACTTCATAGTAGTACTTCGTCAAGTTGTTGAGCCCGGTGTCCCGATACGATGTCGTGGCGATGCCCGTAGCGACCGCCGTTGCGCTCTCACCCCCGGCCGTTGTGCCGCGATAGACGTTGTAGGAGGTCGCGCCAGCCGATGCGGTCCAGTTCAGCGCCACTGAAGAGTCCCCGGCTGTCGCCGTCAAGCCCGTTGGGGCCGTCGGCGCGCTCGCCTGCGTAGATAGCGTAAACATCGCGAGGAACGCATTTTGAGCCCCAGCTAAAACCGGTTGCGTCGCGTTTTGGATGGGAAGGTTGAACGACTGGGTCTGTCCCGCAATGCAGACTGCACCGGCGGCGCTGTAAGCCACTGCGTTTGCGGCGTCGGAGCCGCTGCCGCCGAAGACCGTACTCTCGAGCAAAGCCGTTCCCGTGGAGTTTAGCCTGGTGACGAAGGCGTCATACGAGCCTGCCAGAGACGCCTGCGTGGGATTGGCCAGCGGAAAATCGGGCGAGGCCGTGAAACCGGCTACTACGGCGTTGCCGCCGGAATCGACTGCAATCGCCGCAGCCTCATCGACGCTGCTGCCGCCCAGGTACGTGCTGTACACCAGGCCGTTGCCGGCGGCATTCAGTTCGGTCACGAAAGCGTGAATGCCGACTCCCGCTGAGTTGGAGAACAGAGCATTTGTCAGGGGGAAATTCGGGGAACTGGTGATCCCAGCAACGTACGCATCGCCCGCGCTGTCGACCGCAATCGCGGATCCCGTCTCGGGAAAGCCAACCGTACCCCCGGTGCCGCCAAGGTATGTGCTGTAGACCAACGTGTTTCCCGTGCTGGCGATCTTCGCGACAAATGCGTCCTGGTTGCCACCCGACTTGGGTTGAAAAGCGGAGACCACGGGAAAGTTCGTCGAGGTTGTGCTTCCCGTCAGGTACGCCGCCCCCGTGCTGTCCAAGGCAACGCCCGCGCCACGGTCGTTGCCGTTGCCGCCCAGGTAGGTGCTATACACGAGCGAGTTTCCGGCCGGGCTCAGGCGCGTGATGAAAACGTTGGTTTGGCCGTTCAGGCTGCTTTGAATTGGATTTAACAGAGGAAAATTGGCTGACGTGGTATCGCCGACCACCGTCACTCTGCCGCTGCCGTCAACGGCGATGGCATTGCCGCTGTCGGACCCCGAACCTCCCAAATAGCCGCTGTAAACCAGGCCGCCCTGCGGATTGAGCTTGGCCACGAAGGCGTTCTCGGATCCCGCCAACACCGTTTGCAATGCTCCGCTCAGGGGAAAGTTCACCGACATGGTGCGACCGGTGATGTAGGCAAATCCAGCATTGTCCACGGCAATTGCGAAAGCGCGGTCGTCGCCGCGTCCGCCCAGGAAGGTACAGTAATCGATATGGTGCGTGGCGCCATCCCATTTGACGACAAACGCGTCCACGCCACCCGCATTGGGCCGTACCGGAGTGCATCCCGGCAGAGTCGTGGAATCCGTCCATCCCGCCACGTATATGTTGCCGGACCCGTCCACGGCTACGGCTGTAGCGGTGGTCATGTCGCTCCCCCCAAAGTACGTGCTGAAACCCAGCGTCCAAGCTGTGGCGGAGGCGGGCGGGGGCGTGCCGGCGGCGAAGGCAACGAGTATCGAAATGACGGAAAGTCTCATACGGGCTCCTGTACCATCATTCGGCGGATGCCCGATTGGACTTTAGCCGCGGCGGTCAAAAAACGGTAGAGTGTTCGCCCAACGGCAGCGCGGCCACCAGGCTCCCGATTTCAGTTATTGCCCTTCACGATGTGATTTTCGGTCCACGCCTGACGAATGCCGAAGGGCAGTGGCATCGGCTTGCTGGTGTCGTAATGCTCCGGTTGGCGGGCGGCGACGATTTGGATCACTTTTTCCACAAATAGCGCGGGTAGCCAAATCTTGTCGTAGTACGCCTTTTGCACGGTAAGAGAGATTGTCGAATTGGTGGCTGCGAAACGGTAGTCTACCCATATCGATTGCTTGCCGCGCAGAATGGGCCGTAACAATGCCGGGATGGTGCCTGGTCTCCAACGCTCGATGGCGTCGAAATCGATGACGGTGAAGGTGGAAACGTAGTTTTGCGGGAAGATTTTGAAGCTCACCGAATCCAAGCCGGGCCTGGGCACTGCGCGCAAAGCGTAGCGCATATACTCGTTGATCTCTTCGTCGGATAGGGTGAACGAGACATGCCTTGGGTGGGAGACCCGCTGCGCCCTGGCGTCGCGAAAATCCTGGAACATCGCCAGGAACTTCTGGGCAACCGGAGGCGTGTACGTGTCCGCCGCCGGCAGCCGGCAGCACCACAGCAAGGCCAGGACCAGCCCGATTCTTTTCACGAGATTTCATTTCAGCACATTTGAGTCCTGTGGGAGCGGTTTTAGAAGAACGCGCAAGACCCCGCTTGCGGAGCGTATAATTGCTCTTTTCAGGACATCCTTAGAGAGCTTGAGTGGACCTGGTTTCCATCGTCATCCCGTGCTACAACCCCGGCGAATGGCTTCTCGACGCCATCGCTTCGGCGCGGGCACAGACGTATTCGCGAATCGAAATCGTCCTGGTTGACGACGGAACCGTCCAGGCGGACAGTCTCGATTACATCCGAGTGGCCGCAACCCGGGTCGATCTAGTTCTGCAACAGGCAAACCTCGGGTTGCCGGCGGCTCGCAATGCGGGAATGCGAGCTGCCGGCGGCCGATTCGTTCTTCCGCTGGATGCCGACGATCTTCTCGATCCGCGCTACGTTGCCGAATGCGTCGCGGCGATGTCCAGCCCCGAACCGGCCTTCGTTTATAGCGACTGCCGTGTGTTCGGCGAGCGGCAGTATGTCGACGCGCTGCCTGAATACAGTCTGTACAGCTTACTCGACCGCAATTTCCTCTCCTATGCGGCCTTGATCTCGAGGGAGGAATGGGAGCGGGCCGGCGGCTATGACGAATCGATGCGGCTCGGTTACGAAGATTGGGAATTCTGGTTGCGGTTGG
Organism: Bryobacteraceae bacterium; assembly: GCA_049508735.1. Lineage (GTDB taxonomy): Bacteria > Acidobacteriota > Terriglobia > Bryobacterales > Bryobacteraceae > Bog-375. The sequence goes on from JBELAO010000001.1 coordinate 57,646, forward strand.
GCGCCGCCAACCGCTTCGGGCGCCGGTTGCCGCAACCTCTGTTTCATTACCGCAAGAGGAAAGGGTCGCTCTACGATGTTGCGCTTGCCCATCACGCTGAGATTGTCGCCTACATCGAGAGCAAACATCCTGAGTTGTATGACGCTTCCCGGCGCGCCCGCATCAAAGCCGCTTGGGCGCCGGCGGTATGTTTCGCCGGCCCTCCTCCGGCGGAGCCACAGACAATTGAGGATATATGCTTTGCTCAAGCGGCCCAAACCACGCCGCCTTCCGGAGCTGCCGAGGCGCCGGCTTGGCTGGTGCCTGGAAAGGGCGAGTTGGACCGGCAGAGCGGCGAGCTGGCGGCTTTGGCCGTGTGGGCCGGGCGCCGATTGCTGCGCCTGCCGGACGGTTCGATGGCTGTGTCGCGGGAATACGCCGTCAAACATAAACGCCGCCTTGAGCCAGGCTTTCGGTGGGACGGTCTGGCGCCGCAGCCCGCCTCCGGCGGAACCTCGTACTGGAGCACCCTCCATCGCAATCTCGCCAACGCGGACCTTCTGTCGGTGAAAGCATGGGCCTTCCACCCGCTGCGGAGCGCGCTGCGGCTGATTCCCCTGCGCGTCAAGGAACGAGTCAATTCCGGGTTGGGACGCCCGGTATTCGATTTGACCTTCTACCTGCGATTTCAACCGCGGAGTTTATGGATCGAGAACATTCCGATTCAACCGCTCCGCTATTGCCCCCGCGTATCTCCGGGCCGGATTCGCGTGGCGCTGATTACGCCCCACCTGGGCGACGGCGGCGCGGAAGCGGTCCTCATGGAGATAGCCGGCGCCTTGCCCGCGGACCGATTCGAGGTCCTGCTACTGGCTACTCATTCGACGGACAATCGCTGGAGCGGGCGTTGGAGCCAGTCGGTGGCTCACGTGTACGACCTGGCCCGGATCGTTCCTGCTCGAAAAACCGTCGCCGCCATATACTCGATTGTCACCAACTGGAAGTGCGCCGCCGTCCTCGTCCAGAACAGCCTGGCCGGTTATTCCGCGCTGCCTCCCATCAAGCGCGACCTGCCTCACGCGAAATTGATGGACTTGGTTCACTCGGTCGACGAAGACTGGGACCTGATTTCGGTCACCGCCGGCCTGGCGGCGCAAATCGACGTGCGGATTGCGGTTTCCGGCGCCGTGCGGTCCCGCCTGTTGGCCTGCGGAACGCCCGAAGACCACATTGCGATGGTGCGCAATGGCGTAGACCTCGGACGATTCCGTCCGGCACGGGAAACCGCGCCGCCGCAACGCCGGCGGATTCTCTTTGCCGGAAGGCTCGACCCCATCAAGCGCCCTACTTTGCTGGTTGACATTGCGAGCGAACTATTGCGTCTCCGCAAGCAGGCGGACTTCGTTTTTGCCGTAGCCGGAGAGGGGCCGCAGGCCTCTTTGGTGCGCGCTCTGGTGCGTCGCAATCGTCTCGAGCGTGTCTTCGAGTTGCTGGGGCACGTGGAAGACATGCCGCCGCTGATTGCCGCCGCCGATATCGTGCTGCTGCCCTCGCGGTCGGAAGGCGTGCCGCTAATCGTGCTCGAATCCCTGGCCTGCGCGACGCCCGTGGTTGCGTCGAAAGTGGGAGCCTTGGCGGAGGCGGTCGACGAGAGCTGCGGCGTTCTGATCGACCCGGATGGCGGTGAAGCGTGTGCCTTCGCCGCGGCCATCGATCGGCTTCTGAATCACCCCGGCCTTCGCCGGAAAATGGGGGAGGCTGGCAGAAAGAAAGTCGCCGCCCAGTATGACCTGGACCGCGCCCGCGAAGCTTACCGGACGCTTTTCGGCTGACGTTTCGCACGGGTGTACGCGGCGCACATGCTAGAATCGAGTTTCGAACGAGCAGACGCCCGTGTCATGTGGACCGGAGAATACAGCTTTCTCTTACCCAATCTCGTCCAAAAGGACTTCAAAATCCGCTACCGGAATATGTCTTTAGGCATCTTTTGGTCGCTGCTGAATCCTCTGGTCATGATGGGCGTGATCACCTTCGTGTTCACCAAGGTATTCGCGAACAGCATGCCGCACTTTGCCTTGTTTGTTCTCTGCGGCCTGGTGCCCTACAACTTTTTCACCATAGCGTGGATTTGCGGAACTACTTCGCTGGTCGATAACTATAGTCTGATTAAGCGCGTCAGTGTGCCGCGCGAGACGATTCCGATCGCGGCGGTCCTTTCCAATGTGATTCACCTTTTGATCCAGATCGGGTTGCTGTTCACGGTCGCATTCCTGTCGGGCATCCGCCCGAACCGGTATTGGCTGCTGCTGCCGTTTATCTGGGTCATGGAGATCGTATTCGTGTGCGGTATCAGTCTGATTACGTCCGCGCTGAACGTCTTCGTGCGGGACGTGCGATACGTCGTGGAATCCACCAACGTCGTGCTGTTCTGGCTGGTCCCGATCTTCTATTCGTTCGATATTATTCCCCCGCGATTCAAGAACCTGTATGAGCTGAACCCGGTGGCCGCGCTGGTGATGGCTTTGCGAAACATCTTGCTGCAGGACTCGGCTCCGCATGCCGTCCTCCTGCTCAAGCTGACCGGTTCATCGGTGGCGATGCTGGCGATCGGCTGGCTGGTTTTCCGGCGCGTTCAGGATCGCTTTTACGATTACCTGTGACCAGCATGACGGCCATTGAGTTTGAAGGAGTATCGAAGTCGTTCGGCCGCCACGCCGGCCGCTTGTTGCTGCGGCAGCGGCTCCTCCATTGGATGCGGGCCTCGGCGAGAGACCGTTTTTACGCCCTGAAGAACGTGAGCTTCCGCCTGGAGGCCGGTGAAGGGCTGGTGGTGGTCGGCTCGAATGGCGCTGGCAAGAGCACGCTGCTTAGTTTGGCCGCCGGACTGGCGAAACCCGATACCGGCCGCATTCGGGTGAATGGGCGGATGGCGACGATGCTCGAGTTAGGCTCCGGGTTCCACCCCGATTTGACCGGTGCCGAGAACATCCGCATGAACGCCTCGCTGATCGGTCTCACGCGCCGGCGGACGGCTGAGCTGTTCGACGCTATTGTCGGCTTCGCCGATATTGGCGACTTCATCGGCGAACCGGTCCGCACCTACTCGAGCGGGATGGTCATGCGTCTGGCGTTTTCCGTCGCCACGAATATGGATCCCGATATCCTGCTGGTGGATGAGATTCTGGCGGTGGGAGATCAGGCCTTTGCGAAGAAATGTCTGGAGCGTATTCTCGCGGCCCGGCGCCAGGGCAGGACTTTTCTTTGTGTCTCGCACGCACCCGGCCTGGTGCAGGAGCTCTGCGACAAAGCTCTGTGGCTGGATCACGGAGAGGTGATGATGAGCGGCCCCTTCACCGAAGTGATGGACGCATACAAAGGCTTCAGCACCGCGAGCGCTTGACGGGTGGCGCGTTGTTATGGACCTAGCAGACTCCGCGCAACCAGGTCCGCGGCAGCGCAGCCGAAATCGAGCGCCAGCGGCATCATTCGCTTGCGGTCTACCTGCGGGGAGAGCGTACGCCCGAGTGCTAACACGCGCAAGATCCGCCAACCACGCGCGCAAAGAAATCCAAAGACCGGGTGGCGGCGGCGGGCCACGAAAATTTCCGCGCCTGTGTCCGGCCGGTTTTGCTCAACTCGGCCAGCCGCGATGGCGACGTCAGCAAGCGCTCGATCGCATCCCGCAGTTCGGTCCGGCTGCGCGGGTCGATCAGCACGGCCGCGTCGCCAGTGATTTCCGGCAACGACGACACGCCCGACGCGATCACCGGTACGCCGGCCGCCATGGCCTGCGCCACCGGGAATCCGAATCCCTCATAGAGCGAGGGGTAAACGAAAGCCGCGGCGCCAGCGAAGAGCGCCGGCAGATCGCTTTCCGGCACGTAGCCCAGGTAGCGCACATTGGGCGGGGAAGACCTCAGCCGCCGCATCGTCGGCCGGCTGGCCCATCCGTGCGAGCCCGCGATTACCAGGTCGAATTCATCCGAAATCGAGCTCGCCAGGTCACCGTATGCATCCAGCAGCAAGTCGACGTTCTTTCGCGGCTCGATGGTGCCCACATACAGCAGATAAGGACGCCGGAGCCGCAGTTCGTCACGCACCCGCCGCACCTCCGGCCGGTCAATCGAGAAATACGGTTCCGGAACGCCCGGGTAGATGACCTCCATTTTCTCCCGCGGAATGCCCAACAGCCGCGCTGCGTCGTCCCGTGAGCTCTCCGAGACCGCAATCAAGCCATCGGCGCGCTTCCAGACTTGTTCCGCAAAGCGCTGGTCGAAAGCCACGGTGGCCGGCAGATGAGCGTCCGGGAGTAGCCAGCAGGTTAGATCGTGAATGGTGGCAGTCAGCTTCGCGCGCCTCGGCGGGTAGAGTATTCGCGTCGAATGGAACACGTCGGTGGCGGGAAACCAAGGCTGAGAGAAACCAGCCGGCAACCGGTTCATCAAGAAAAAGAGGCCGAGGCGGAGAAGCGTCGGGATGTGTCCCGCCTGCGCCCGGCGGTGGTCCAGACTGGTAGCCTGTCCCAGGGCGGGAAACAAATGCACATCCGCCGCCGGCTGCCGTTGCAAATGCCGGGTCCAATAGTACAGATAGTTCTTCACCCCGGCACTTCGGAAAAGCAGCGGCAGTGCGTCTATGGTAATCCGCATCGCGGGTGAAGGCCCGTTCGCCGCTCGATGGAGAAGCGATCAACCCCAGTATAGTCGTGCGCGTTGCTGGGTGCGCCGGTCTTATGGCCCGACCGGGCAACCGGCGAATCGAGTGGCTGGCCGGTATCGTTCCGTGAGTCTGACAGGCTAAATTGTTAGGAGGGATCCGTCAGAGGCGGGAACCCCGCGAGTTCAGATGACGGAAGGCGACGCTTCCAACTTGAACGATGGCAGGGGTCGTTTGCGGGCATGAAATTATGTCGTTCCAGGGCATGCGGGTAGTGGCGTTTGAGAGCCGGCGCGCGGCGGAAATTGCCGAACTGGTTCGCAGGCAGGGCGGGCATCCGTTTGTCGCGCCGGCGATGCGCGAGGCGCCGGCCGAGAACACAGATGCCATGTTCGGCTTCGCCGAGCGCCTTCTCTCGGGCGAGTTCGACGCGATGATTTTGCTGACGGGCGCCGGCACGCGGCGGCTCAACCGGCTGATCTCGTCGCGCTATCCGGAAGGGGCTTTCGCTGAAGCGCTTCGTCGCATCACGGTGGTGGCACGCGGCCCCAAGCCGGTGGCAGCGCTGCGCGAGATGGGTTTGACGCCGGCGATTGTGGCGCCGGAGCCCAATACCTGGCGGGAGTTGCTGGCCGCCACCGTCGCCTACAACGGGCGCAGCATCGCTGTGCAGGAGTACGGCCGCTCGAATCCGGAGTTACTGGCTGGGTTGGCCGCGCGAGGAGCCGAGGTTACCGCAGTCCGCGTGTATCGGTACGATTTGCCGGAAGACCTCGAGCCGTTGCGGGAGGCCGCGCGCCGCCTGGCCGTGCGTGAGTTCGAGGCAGCCTTGTTCACCACAGCGGTGCAGATCGAGCACCTGGCGCGAGTGGCGGCTGAACTGGGCATTGAGGCCGCCATGCTGGAGGGCCTGCGGAACTGCCTGATCGGCTCCATCGGCCCTGTCACTACCGAAGCGCTGGAGGAATTCGACATCCGGCCGAACCTGGAACCAACGCATCCCAAGATGGGCCTGTTGGTGATGGAAACCGCCGCTCGCGCTGGCGTTCGTTGATTCCCGCTCGTCTATTTTCCGTAATAGTCGCTCGCGAGTTGCTGAAAGAAGGCGAAATTCTGGACGATGAGATTCGTGATTTCTGTCAGATCGGCAGCCGTCAGGTCCTTGTCCTTCTTGGCCTGGTCGAGCTTCCCGGCGTTCGCCAGTTTGGAATAGGAAGTGTAGTTTGCGGCGGTCTTGTTCTTGGTGTCGAACTTGGGGACGTTCGAGTTATCCTTGTTGCCTACCACTCGAACGTAGACGGGATTGCCGGTTTCGTGTCCGCCGTGGAACTCAAAAACGAAGTTCGCGGACACTTGCGCCTGGACGATCAAATTACCGCGGTTGTACCTGGTGACAAGCGGGTCGGTGGCGACCACGCGAAAGGTATCGGGCATGAGCTCCTCCTCTTGAGTATCGGCCTATGCCGAAGTCTTCTTCTCAGCTCTGAGCTTCTGGCAGTATACAATTGCGGAGGTCGGGATGGTGTACCGAATCGCACGATTCGCTCGCGGGGCGGAGTGGTTGGATCGATATTACGGAGGAAAGCGCCAGGCGTAACAGTCCACGACATTTTGTAGAGTTTATGTTTTTGGACTACGAGATGTAGTCGTGACGGGCTTCGTAGCTAACAGGAACGCGCCTACGAAGGCGATCATCCCTCCTTGTACATATACTTGATGGCGGGCTTATAGATCACCACGTTGGGCTGGCCCTCGCGATTAACCTTGAGGCAACACTTGTCATACCACTCGATGATGCCATGCAGGGTTTCGCCATCGCGGAGGACAAAGACCATGGGGGTCCTCGCCTGCATTTGTTTCACGTAATAGAAATTCTCGGCATTGGTCTGGTCCGGCGGGACCGGTTTCTTCTGCGACTGGAGAGCCGGGCGGCGGGGTGGACTGATCTGCTCCTTGATCTCGTTCAGCGACGGACGAATAAGCTTGCGATTGACGGTCTCCACTGAATGCCATCCTTATGAAGAGAATCTGATTGACAGCCGCTTCCCGGCACAACAAGAGCGGCTTTGTCGTTGGGTTCGATTTTCAGCTTGACTCATAAATAGCATAATGAGACCCGCGAAGCAACGGCTCGGGAAGGATCCACGTCGGCAGCGAGAAGCGGGCCGAGGAGTGTCCAAGCTGTCACCCGAATTGCGCAGAAAGCACGCGCATTTGCTCTATTGTCAGGACGAGGGACTGACGATTACTGTGTAGATGCGATCCAGATCTTCGGGAGAGTAGTAGTCGATTTCGATGCGACCTTTCTGCTTGGCTTTCTCGACGATACGGACCTTGGTGCCGAGCACGCGCTCCAGTTCCTGAATGGCAGCCTTAACGTTGGGGTCAGTCTCGAGCTCATCGAGGTGTTTCGGCTTTCGTCCCTCGAGCATACGCTGGGTGGTGCGCTCAGTTTGGCGCACGCTCCATCCCTGCGCGACGGCCTTTTCCGCCACTTCGCGTTGGAGATCGACGTTAGGAAGCGAACAGAGACAGCGTGCATGGCCGGCGGACAGGCGGCGCTCGGCAACGAGTTGCTGGATGTCGGCGGGAAGTTGAAGGAGGCGGAGGAAGTTCGCGATAGTTGTGCGGTCCTTGCCAGTGCGCTGTCCGATCTGATCGGGGTTGAGGAGGAGTTCGCGGCCCAGCCGGTCAAAGGCAACGGCGGTTTCGATGGGGTTCAGGTCTTCGCGCTGGATGTTCTCGATCAGCGTGATTTCCAGCAGGCGGTCGTCGGGGATCTCGCGGATAACAACCGGCACAGACTGGTGGCCGGCGAGTTTGGCCGCACGCCATCGGCGCTCACCGGCAACCAACTGGTAGCGTTCACCGGACCGGCGGACCACAAGTGGCTGAATGATGCCATTGGCGCGGATGGATTGCGACAGTTCGGATAGGCGCTCGCTTTGGAACGTGCGTCGCGGTTGCAGGGGGTTAGGATCGATACTGTCGATCGGGATGCCAATCGCCCCTTCCTCATTTGTTGCGGGTGGAGGCGCAGGTTGGTTCGTCGGGCGGGTGGGCAGCAAAGCGCTGAGACCCTTACCGAGCGCCTTGCGAGGATTCTCTGTTTTGTTCATGGTCGAGGATCTCTTTAGCCAGCCTGATGTAGCTTTCGGCGCCCTTGGAGCGGGGGTCGTAAGCAAGAATGGGTTTGCCGAAGCTGGGCGCCTCGGCTAAGCGAACGCTGCGGGGGACGATAGTGTCGAAGACCTCATCTTGGAAGAACTCTCTGAGATCGGCTGCGACCTGGCGGGTGAGGTTCGTGCGATCGTCATACATAGTGAGGAGTATGCCCTCGACCTGCAGTGGATGCTGGAAGGCATCGCGAATTCGATCAATTGTATCCATGAGCTCTGAGACACCTTCCAGCGCGAAGAACTCGCACTGAATAGGGACGAGGACGGAGTCTGCGGCAATGAGTGCGTTCAGGGTAAGGAGGTCGAGGGCGGGAGGGCAATCGATCAGGATGAAGTTGTACTGATCGCGAATACTCTGAATGCGTTCTCGGAGACGGAACTCACGGTTAGGGATGTCCACCAACTCTAAGTTGGCACCGACCAGGTTCTTGTCGGCGGAAATGAGGTAGAGGCCATCAAAGGCGGTAGCTATCGTGGCGTCCTTAGGAGAGGCATCGCCCAGGATGACGTGGTAAAGGCTGGGGCGATTGGGATCCTTGGAGATGCCGAGACCGCTTGTGGCGTTGCCTTGAGGGTCGGAGTCAATGACCAGGATTCTGAGATCGTTCGCTGCTAGCGCGGCGGCGAGGTTGATGGCGGTTGTCGTTTTGCCAACGCCGCCTTTTTGGTTTGCGATTGCAAATACCCGGCTCAAGCGGCCATACTAACACGAAGCTCGATACGACTGGAGCTTGAGTTTCACGTGAAACACTCGCCGATCCGTTTCACGTGAAACAGTTCATTCTCGCAACCGTGGCGTGACCACGGGCGCTCCCGATTCACGCGACGGCGCGCTCTGATCGGGTGAGCGCAGCCGATTCCGAAGCCATAGAGTGCTGAAGGCTGACCAGCGATTGCTGCATGGAAAGCAAGCTGGACTCGGTGCCACCGGGACCTCCCACTTTCGGAATAAGGAAGTGGTGCAAACGCGTAAACAGAAGGAAGATGCGAGGATCGCGCCAGCCATTCTCGGTCTCCCGCCGCATGATGCCAATCGCTTCGGCCGCCGTATAAGTAGCTTTGTAGGGCCGCTCGCTGGTGAGCGCGTCATAAATGTCGGCGACCTGCAAAACACGCGCGAGAAGGGGAATTTGATCGCCCCGCAGTCCGTCCGGGTACCCAGAGCCATCCCACTTCTCGTGATGGTGCCTAATGATCGGCAGCACGGTACACAGAGATTTCAGATGGCGGCAGATCTCTTCTCCACGGACAGTGTGACAGCGCATAATGGCCCATTCTTCGGCAGTCAGCTTGCCAGGCTTGAAGAGGATGCGATCCGGAATCCCGACTTTGCCCACGTCGTGCAGATACCCGCCGCGATACAAAGCCAGCAGACTGGCCCGATCCAGCCCTAACGCGATACCCAACGACACGCCCATGAACGCCAGACGCTCGCAATGGCCGGCGGTATTGGCGTCGCGTTGCTCGACGGCTCGAGCGAGGGCGAAAACAACCTCCTCGGTTTCATCCAGGCCGACCCACCCCCGTTCATCCGCGTGCATCTCCTCCGTTCGTTCCGCGCAGGTCTTCAGCAGATCGCTCCAGTCGTACCTCTCGTCCGCACCTGCGCTATTGGGACTCCACTCTGTCGGCAAGCCCTCCCTAACTTGTACGCGCTCCATGGCTACTGGAATTATCGGCGGCGTTCGAGAAATCCTTAGCCGCCGCCGACCCGAAAACCTCGGCGCGTCCCACCCCATTCACCCTGCCGCTCATGCGGATCTCCTAGAGGCGGTCCACGGGGCCGACTAGGCCAGCACCCCTCGATAAACTCGCAGTCTACGTTATTGACCATTAAATTTAAGTAGCTTAATAAGTTCACAAGAATAGATACCATCCATGTGCTCAATAACTTCTAGTCGATTCACGACCGACATAGACGAACTATTACATACGGTCGACGAAGGAGCTCTGAAACGGCCATGGGATGCAAACACCGAGGAGCGCCGCCACATTGCGCGCCAGGGCTGCTACAGTTGCATGTAAGGTGCAGGCTACACTGCTCAAAGCTGTGATCGTGGACGACGAGGCATTGGCGCGCGGGTACCTGCGCGAGATGCTGCGGGCCCATCCGGAAATCGAAATCGCCGCCGAATGCGCCAACGGTTTCGAAGCCGTCAAGGCAATTGCAGAAACCGCTCCGGACCTGGTCTTTCTGGATATTCAGATGCCCAAGCTGGACGGGTTCGAAGTGCTGGAATTGATCGACCCAGGTCCGGCGGTGGTATTCGTCACCGCCTACGACGAGTACGCTATGCGCGCGTTTGACGCGCATGCGGTGGACTACCTGCTGAAGCCGTTCGGCGCGGAGCGATTCGAGCGCGCTCTGGACCGGGCCCGCGCTCGCCTGGGCGAACACACGCCACCGGTCGCGCGGCCGGCCGAGCAACGGGTGGACCGCATCGTGGTGCGCGACGGCGCTCGGGTGCATGTGATCCCGCTGGACAAGCTCGATTACGTGGAAGCGCAGGACGATTACATCGCCCTGCACAGCGGCGGTAAAAGCTATCTGAAGCAGCAGCCGATCGCGGAAATCGAGCAGCAACTCGACGCCAAGCGCTTTGTGCGCATCCACCGTTCGGTGATCGTGAGCTTGGAGCGGGTGGCGCGCATCGAACCATACGGCAAAGAGAGCCGGCTGGCGATTTTGACCGACGGCACCCGCCTGCCGGTGAGCCGCGCCGGCTATGCGCGGCTGGTGGAGGCAATGGAGGGGTCGGAGGGCGGGTAGCGGGCCGACCGAATCGGCCGGGCAAAGAAAAGCCGAGACGACTCTCATCTCTGCAGCCTAACAGGCCGCGCCACGGGCTTGGTGCGGGTGGCGGGCATCGAGCCGCACGGGGGACTAACAGGCCGCGGCAGCGCTGCTTACTCCCTCTCGCAGGGCAGCCGCAAGACTACGCGGTAAAGGCCGTCCGCGGTGCCTGTGTCCAGACGCCCCTCCGCTCCGTAACGGACCTCGACGCGGCGGCGGACCTGGGCCAGGCCTACACCCAGGCGTTCGGGGGGTGGGGCCTCGGGATCGAACGGGTTGGTCACGCTGATGACGACTCCGGGGGCGTCGCGACGGGCTTCCAGGCGAATGGTGCCGCCTTCGACTAAGCCGGCGATGCCGTGCTTGACGGCGTTCTCCACCAGCGGCTGCAACAGCAGCGCGGGGACGGCGCAGGCTTCGCAGCCGGGTTCGATTTCGATTTCGACGCGCAACCGGTCGCTGAAACGCACGCGCTCGAGCTCGAGGTAGTTGCGGGCTAAGTCCAATTCCTCGCCGAGCGGGATGGTCGGGCGGCTGCCGAGACCCAGGCTGATGCGCAGAAAATCGGACAGACGGATGCACATTTCTCGCGCGCGCGCGCCATCGACGGAGGCCAGCGCGGCAATCGAATGCAAGCTGTTAAAGAGGAAGTGGGGATGGATCTGGAGGCGCAGGGCCTGCAACTCGGCCTCACGCGCGAGGGTGCGGGCTTCGGCGGCGCGGGCCTCCGACCGCCGCGATTGTTCGGCAGCCAGGCCGGCGTAGTGCAATCCGGTGGAGAGCAGATAGAGCAGCACGCCGACGCCAAACCAGAGCGGTAAGTGCCCGGTGGCGTCGAGCTTCAACTCCGCAGCCATGGCCCACGCGATGCCGGCCAGCAGCAAGCCGCCCGCAGCGGCGGCGGCCGTGAAGGTCAGGGCGAGCTCCGCCAGAACGGACAGGCTGAACGGGCGGCTGCGGCACAAATACCAGGGCGAAAGGCAGACAAACGCGTAAACGAAACAGGCCGGAGCCATCACCGCCGCGGCTTGCGGCAGGCGGAAGCCGCCTCCGGCCCAGGTAAGGTAGGTGAGCAGCGCACCGGCCGGAAGCCAGGCCAGCAGATAAAACAGCAGGCGACGCAGCGCGAGAATGGGGTGCATGGGCGGCTAGTTCTTGATGCCCACGCCGCCGAATACCGCTCCGCCCTTGACAATCAGCCGCTTCGGATTGGGGTTCAGCCTGCGGTCCGGGTGCTTGGTCTCGTCCACGAAGCCGCCAAAGACGCCCGAGCCCTTCATCACCACTTCCCAATCGGTGGGGACCTTGATCTCCGCGCCGCCAAACACCGCGTCCACCTTGAGCACGGCGGAATCGCCCAACATGGTGGCTCCGCGCAGGTCGATGTCGAAACCGCCGAAGACGCACTCTATTTTTCCGCCCTGGAAGTCGGAGTCGGTGATTACGCGCTTACCGCCCCAGAAGACGGCGGATTCGTTCAGCTTGTTGGCGCGGCGGTTGAACATGGCGCCCCAGTCCGTGCCCGTGCCTGCCAGCCGGTCGGTCAGCATCAACACGCCCACCGCAATCAGGATCAGGGGCCACAGGTCGCCCCACCCCATATGGAGGATGCCCAGGTTGATGGAAAGCAGCACACCGCCGATACCGATCAGAATTCCGCCCACCACCTTGTCCTTCGCGTCCGGCTGATCGACCGTCTTGAAAATGCCCCAGGCGATCAGCGCCACCGGCCAGTACTCAAAAATGTCGTGAAAGCGGATGATGTTCAAATTATTGAGAAAGAAGATCGCTCCGACGGCGATCAGAATCAAGGCGGGAATCCACTGGGCAGGCACGCCTTCCTGTGGGGTTGGTTGGTTGTCTTGGGTTGTCATGGCCTCAGCGTACGGCGTGGCGCGGCGCGGCGCACTTGCCAATCGGCCAACGCCGGCGGGCCACCGGTGAACGCGCGGGATGTGGCGGCGGATGCGCCGCCGAATGAAACGATCGGCGGTGCGTCCCCACTATGTTGATGGAAGGATTTATCGACCAGCCGGCTAAGGCAACTGAATTGCTCAGCCGATATGCAGAGCGAGGTGGAAATGATGATGGTGGCTGCCGGACTTGGGGTCTTAGTGGTGATTTGCCTCCTGCTTGCCATGATGGAGACCCCTCCGCACATAGGCAGATAGTACACACCCGGAGTCAACTTGACACAGCGGGTGGGGCAGGGCGCGACCAACCAGTCGCGCGAGGACGGTCGAGTCCACCCCAACGACGCGCGGTGAGGAGAGCGAACCCGGGCGCCAGTTATCCCACCACTGCCAGATCGGCATGAGCTAACAAATACTCCGCCACCCAGAGCAATGGGGACTGTGTCGTCGCCGGGCGCCATACAGACCCGTTATCACTTGCACTTGGACGGGAAAGTGGAAACGGGTAGCCTGGTCACCGGTTTTCTTTTTCGTCTTGACGATCCGTTCAGCCGCCGTGGGATTTAGCGATCGCTGACCGTTCGATTCCAGATCGGCACGAGGTATTCCAGGTATTCGGGGAGGCCACGAAACTCCGAAGTGAGACGGCCGCGGTTCTGGCCTATTCGCATTAACCTCCTTGCCCCCAACGAACCCACCACGGTTAGGCGGAGCGCGTCCCGATGATCAGGCCGGCGGGGCCGGGCATGCGGACGCGGCGGATGGCGGTGAAGCCGGCGGATTGCATCCAGGCGGTGTATTCGGGCTCGCTGTAGCTTGCGCCGGCGCGGGTTCCCACCAGCATGTTGAGCGAAAACAGGGCGGCGGATGGCGGGCCGCACTTATCGGGTTCGAGGATGAACTCCTGAATCGCCAAGCGGCCGCCGGCGGCGAGCGCGTCGTAGCAGCGCGCGATCAGGCGCGCATTTTCCTTTTCGTCCAGCATGTGGCAGATGGCGGAGACCAGCACCAGGTCATAGCCTTCGCCGAGGTGGTCGGTGCGCAGATCGCCGGTGCGGGTGTGGACGCGGGCAGTGAGGCCAGCCTGCTCGATATGGCGCTGGGCCAGCGGGACCACCGCGGCCAAGTCGAGAATGTAGGCCTGCAATTCCGGATTGGCGGCGGCGAAGGCGATGGAATAAGCGCCGGAGCCGCCGCCCACATCCAAGAGGCGCCGCACGCCCTCGACGCCCACCGCGGCCACCAGTGACGCGGCCCGCTCAGTGGCGTTCCGGTGCATAGCGGCGATGAAGGCTTGCGTCCAGTCGCCCGAGCGCTCGGCCATCTCCTGGTGGATCACGCTGGTGCCGGCGCGCACGGCCTCTGTGAGAGTGGACCAGTTCTTCCACAGCGCCGCGGTGTGCATGAGGGCCGGGCGCGCGTTGTGCGGCGAGGCGGCGGAAAAGTGGCGGGCGGCGGCGGGCAAGTTGTGAAACACGCCGCCGTGTTTCGAGACCAGTTGGAGCGATGCCAGCGCGTGCAGCAGCATTTCGGTGGCGCGAGGATCGGCTTGAATGCGCGCCGCGATATCGGCCGCCGTGGCACCGTCGCCGATGGCGGTAAACAGATCGAGCTCGAGCGCGGTCAAAATGACGCGGCTCTGCTGGAAGGCGCGCAGGCGGTCGTTCAGATCGTCCGGCAAGGCGCCGGCGGTTTCGCGCGCGCGCATGACGGCCAGACGCTTCTCGCGGTTGACGGCCATTTCGGCGCGGACCTGGTCGACGTCGCCGCGTTCCAGGCGCGCCAACGGCCGGCCGAAGCCAAAGTGCTCTTCCACCAGCTCCGGCACATCCGCCGGCGTCAGGCCGCAATACCAGGTTCCCTCCGGATACACCACCGCGTTGGGACCGCTTTCGCACAGCCCCAGCGAACCGCACGCGGTCACCTGCACCTGGCTTTCCAGGCCCTGCGCGACGACCTCGCGCCTCAAGGCTTCGATTACGGCCAAGCCGCCGCGGGCGCTACAACTCGGCGCGCCTTCCGGCTTCTGCTGGTCGCAGACAAATATGTGATAACGAAAAGGCTGCATGAGAAGCCTCCGCAGATGAGCTTAACAGAGCGCAGGGTCCGAAACGGGGGTGCGATGGCGGGTGGGCGGCTCCGCAAAAACACATGCGCCCGCTAGCGGGCGTTGGCAGGCGGAAGCGCCTGCCCCACTTTCGAGGAGCGGCATCCGTTCTGCTGTTACGTTCGTGTTACGAGGAAAAAACAAACCGGCAAGCTAAAGCGTGCCCCACCAAAGGCCGCTGTCGATTAGATTGAAGAGGAGTGCCCCGCTACGCAGCCATCGACATCGGCAGCAATTCGATCCGCATGGAAGCGGCCGAGATTACCGGCGGGCAGCCGACCCGCGTGTTGGCCTCCGACCGCGAAGTGACCCGGCTGGGCGAAAGCGTGTTTCGCAACGGCGCGGTGAGCGAGGAAGCCATCAAGGCGACCTGCGCGGTGCTGGCGCGGATGGCCGCGCTCTACCGCAAGCTGGCGGTGGTGGGAGTGCGGGCGGTCGCCACCAGCGCTATTCGCGACACGCGCAACCAGCGCGAGTTTCTGGAGCGGGCTTCGGAAGCGGCGGGGACGCACGTGGAAATCATCTCCGGCCGCGAGGAAGCGCGCCTGATTCACCTGGGCGTGGAGAGCGTGTGGCCGCAGAACGGGCGGCGGGTGCTGATCTGCGACATCGGCGGCGGCAGCGCGGAAATCGTGGCCAGCCGGGAGGGCGGCCTGCACACGGGGTTTTCGAAACCGCTGGGCGCGGTGCGGCTGCGCGAGATCTTCCTCAAGGACGATCCGCCGTCGCCGCGGCAACTGCACCAGATGCAGGAGTTCATCGAGGACAAGCTCTCGAGCGTGGTGCGGCGGCTGGGACCGGCGAAGTGGGAGCGAGCGATCGGCACTTCGGCCACGGCATCGGCAGTGGCGGCGGCGGTGGCGAGGCTGCCGCGTTCGCGGCGCGACGAAATCGACCGTCTGCGCATTTCCACGGCGCAGGTCCGAAAGCTGTATTGGAAGCTGGCCGGGTTGAGCCTGGCGGGGCGCCGCAAGGTGACCGGGATCGGCCCGCGGCGCGCCGAAATCATCGTGCCCGGCATGGCGGTGCTGCTGACCTTCCTGGAGCGGTTCCACCTGCCGGCCATTTACTATTCGCGTGCGGGCGTGCGCGATGGCGTGATTGCGGACCTGGCGGCGCGCAACGTGGGCTCGGAGCTTTCCCGCCTCACCCGCGAGCAACGCCGCGAGGTGGAGGACATGGGCCGGCGCTATGGCGTATCTGTGGAACACGCGCGCAGCGTGGCCCACATCGCCGGTCTGCTGTTCACCGCGCTGCACCCACTGCATCGGTTGCCGCCGGCGGCGGGAAAGCTGCTCGAAGCCGCCGCGAATCTGCTCGACGTGGGCCACTACATTTCCAGTTCCAGCCATCACAAGCATTCCTATTATGTGGTGGCGAACTCGGACATGCCGGGCTTCACCGAGCGCGAGCGCCTGCTGGTGGCGGCGCTTTGCCGGTATCACCGCAAAGCGCTGCCGAACCCGATGCATGCCGCGTTTCAATCGCTGACGCCGGAGGAAAAGCGCGCGCTGACGACGATGATCCCGCTGCTGCGGCTGGCGGACAACATGGTCCGCGGGCCGGAGCGGCGGATCGAGAGCCTGACCTGCCGGATGCAGAACGGCGAGGTGACGCTGCTGGTTCACGCGAATGGCGATATCGACCTGGAACAGTGGGGCGCCGAGCGGGCCGCCAGCACGTTTCAGTTGGTTTTCAACCGCACACTTTCGGTGGTGCGGGCGCGGTGATTGTGGCAACGAATTGATGGGCTGCGCGGCGGGCGACCTCACAAGCGTAAACAGCCAGTTGGCAGATCGGGGACCCGCCTCACATGATTCACAAATGTGGTCAAGATTGGCCTATCCTGCGGGCTCGGTTCATGACATAATACCGGCAGCTATCTAGGGAGGGAACTGCCGGGTGACCCGCTTCGAAAGAACGCGGACGCTGGTGTTGCTCCTCGCGGCGCTGTCGCCGCTCGGGCCGGCGTGGTGCCAGCCACCGGGGGGCGGCAATGCGACTACTGGCGCGATGATCGCCACCGCCGCCGGCAACGCTGCGCTCGCGCCGACCGCTTTAACCCATGCGCCAGTCCTTCTCACCGGCCGCGTCCTGCTGGAGAATGGATCGCCGCCGCCGCACCCGGTCAAGATTGAGCGCGTGTGCAATTCCGTTCCCCATTCGGAGGGGTTCACCGACGCGCAGGGCAACTTCGGAATCCAGTTCGGTTCGACCGCCTCGGTTTCGCAGGAGGCCGACGAGCAGGACAAGCTTGGGTCCTCCGTCGCCGCGCCCGTACAGGTGGTGCAAACTCTCGCCAGCAGCGAAGCTGGCGCATCTCTGACCTCCGACGCGAGGCTGCTTGACTGCGAATTGCGCGCCGTGCTGGCCGGCTATCATTCGCAAAGCGTTCCGATCAAGCCGCTGCACTTGATGGACAACCCGGATATCGGCGTGATCGTGATCCGGCCCAACGGAGCGCATGGCGGCGGCGACACAGTTACCGCCCAATCGCTGGCGGTTCCCAAGCAGGCTCGAAAACTCTTCGAGCGCGCGCAGCAGGAAGCTGCGGCCGGAAAGACGGATCGGGCCAAGCAGTATCTGGAGAAGGCGGTCGTGGTCTATCCGGAATTTGCCGCCGCGTGGTGCGCACTCGGCAAACTCCAGGTCGCCGGAGGCGGATTGGACACCGCTCGCGCATCCTTCGAGCGCGCGCTTCGCGCCGACCCCAATATGGTGGATCCGTATTTGCAGTTGGCGACCGTGGCGCTGTGGGATCGAAAGTGGCAGGAGGTGGCGGAGCTCACCGCCAAGGCGACCGATCTGGACTCGCTCGATTATCCGCAACTGTTCCTGTACGCCGCCGTGGCCAATTACAACCTGCACAGACCGGAGATAGCGATGCGGAATATCGAGCGGGCGCAAGTGCTCGATACGGGGCACGCTTATCCGGAGATCGAACATATGGCGGGCGTGATCCTGGCCAGCCGGCAAGAGTACGCGGCCGCCGCTGGGCACTTCCGGACGTATCTGCAACTGGCGCCCAACGCGGGCGACGCCGCCACTGCGAGGACGCGCCTGGCGGAAGCCGAAAAAATGACCGCGCAGACCGCCGCCAAGTAGTCCTCCCTGGCCGTTTCGCCCACACGTCCCCAGGGCCATATCCAGCGGCCGCCGTTCGTGACATAATATCGACAGCGAGTTGATTGAAGGAGGGACGTGCCGGGTGACCCGCGTCGCAAGAATGCGGATGCTCGTGTTGCTCCTCGCGGCGCTGTCGCCGTACGGACCGGCGTGGAGCCAGGCTCCTTCGCCCGCTGCCGGTCAAGCCCCCAACGAGGCACTAGCTCCTCTAGCCACCACCCAAGCG
Organism: Bryobacteraceae bacterium; assembly: GCA_049508735.1. Classification (GTDB taxonomy): domain Bacteria; phylum Acidobacteriota; class Terriglobia; order Bryobacterales; family Bryobacteraceae; genus Bog-375. The sequence continues at coordinate 75,626 of JBELAO010000001.1, forward strand.
CCCATCCTGCTCACGGGCCGCGTGTTGTTGGAGAATGGATCGCCGCCGCCCAGCCCAGCCAAGATCGAACTCGTCTGCAATTCCATCGCCCACTCCGAGGGCTTCACCGACACGCAGGGTAATTTCGGAATCCAGTTCGGCGGCTCGGCCGCCGCGGTGTCGCAGGACGCCGATGAGCATGATCGGCTTTCGCCTTCCGTCGCCGAGCCAACGCAGCTCGCGCCTTCCGCCAGCAGCGTGGAGGCGGGCGCATCCACCGCATCCGACAAGAAGTTCCTCGATTGCGAATTGCGCGCCGTGCTGACCGGCTACCGTTCGCAAAGCGTACCGCTCAAGCCACTGCATTTGATGGAGAACCCGGATATCGGCGCGATCGTTATCCGGCCCAACGGGGCGCAAAGCGACGGCGCCGTGGTCACCGTTCAATCGCTGGCCGTCCCCAATCAGGCTCGCAGGCTCTTCGAACGCGCGCAGGCGGAGCTCAGGACCGGAAAAACCGATTTGGCCAGGCTGAACCTGGAAAAGGCCGTCGCGATGTACGCGGAATTTGCCGAGGCGTGGTGCGAACTCGGCAAGCTCCAGGCAGCCAGCGGCGGTCTGGATGCCGCACGCGACTCCTTCGAGCGTGCGCGCCACGCCGACCCGAACCTGGTGGACCCGTATTTGCAGTTGGCGACCATGGCCCTGTGGAACCGGAAGTGGCAGGAGGTGGCGGACCTGAGCGCCAAAGCGCTCGATCTGGATCCGGTCGACTACCCGCAGCTTTTCCTCTACGCCGCCATGGCCAATTACAACCTGCGCAAAACGGAGACGGCCGCGCGGAACATCGAGCGGGCGCGCTCGCTCGATTCGCGGCACACTTTTCCGGAGATCGAATACATGGCGGGCGTCATCATGGCCGAACGGAAAGACTACGCCGCCGCCGCCGCTCACCTGCGTGTCTACCTCCAATTGGCGCCTGACGCCGACGATGCCGGCAGCGCGCGTTCGCGCCTGGCGGAGGCCGAGAAGATGACCGCGGCGCCCGCCGCCCGGTAGCTTCCCAAGGCTGTTTCCGGCCCACGCGGTCGCAGCCGCACAAACAGGCCCATTTCTCCACCACCCATTCTGTTATGATGCTTGGTTCATGAGCGGCTCTGGCGCGGGCCGCAAGAAGTGTGCCTGTACCCACGTGTAACGGCTGGGTACGGGCCGGAATAGGCTAGGTCCCGGATGCACCTGCGAGTTATCGACATTGCGATTATCGTTCTTTATCTGGTCACCACGGTAGTGGTCGGCTATTGGGTTTCCCACCGCGCTTCGCGCGACATGAAGGCCTATTTCTTGGGCGGCAACACCATGCCGTGGTACGTGCTGGGCGTGTCGAACGCTTCCGGCATGTTCGACGTGAGCGGCACCATGCTGCTGGTGTACTGGGCGTTCGTCTACGGCGTGAAAAGCGTCTGGATCCCGTGGCTGTGGCCCACGTTCAACCAGATCTTCCTGATGGTATTCCTCTCGAGCTGGCTGCGCCGTTCCAACGCCATGACCGGCGCCGATTGGATTCAGACGCGGTTCGGCAAGGACCGCGGCGCGCAGCTTGCGCACATCATCGTCGTCGTCTATGCCTTCCTCGGCATCATCGGCTTCTTCAGTTACGGATTCAAGGGCATCGGTAAATTCGCCGCCAACTTCCTGCCCTGGCATCTGAGCCCTAACCAATACGCACTCATCCTGATCGCGATCACCACCGTATACGTCATCAAGGGCGGCATGTTCAGCGTGGTGATCACCGAGGTGTTGCAGTTCTGCATTCTCTCGATCGCCTCCTTCGCGGTCGGCATCATCGCCATGATGAAGATCGCGCCCGGGGCGCTCGCCAAATTCGTTCCGGCCGGCTGGGACAATCTCTTTTTCGGCTGGCACCTCAACCTGGACTGGTCCACGCTGCTGCCGGCCGCCAATACCAAGATCGCCGCCGATGGCTACGGCCTGTTCGGCTTCTTCGTGATGGCGCTGCTGTGCAAAGGCGTGCTCATCAGCGCGGCCGGCCCGGCGCCCAATTACGACATGCAGCGCGTGCTCTCCTCGAAAAACCCGCGCGAGGCCTCCATGATGAGCGGCTGGGTCAACGTGGTGCTGACCTTCCCGCGCTACTTCCTCATCACCGGGCTGACCATTCTCGCGGTTGTGTTCTTCAGCGATCAACTGAGGGGCATGGGGCCGAAGGTGGATTTCGAGCTTGTGCTACCGATGGCGCTGGAGCATTTCGTCCCGGTCGGCCTGCTTGGGTTCCTCATCGCCGGCCTGCTGGCCGCTTACATGTCGAACTTCGCCGCCACCGTCAACGCGGCGCCGCCGTACTTCGTCAACGACATTTATAAGCGCTACATCAATCCGAACGCCAGCCCACGCACCTACGTGCGGCTGAGCTATCTCAGTTCCTTCATGGTGGTGGTGATCGGCGTTCTGATCGGCTGGTTCGTCGCTTCGGTGAATTCGGTGGTGATCTGGATTGTCTCCGGCTTATGGGGAGGCTACACGGCCTCCAACGTCCTGAAGTGGTATTGGTGGCGCTTCAACGGCTACGGTTACTTCTGGGGCATGGTCACCGGCATCACGGCCTCGCTGACGATTCCCGGGATCCTGAGCCGCATCCCCGCGTTGCAGAGCTTCGCCACTCTGCATCAGTTGAACCTGGACGTCTCGCTCGGCTTCGGCCTGGTGTTCGTGATCGGCATGATCGGCTGCCTGGTCGGCACGCTGCTCACCCCGGCCGAGGACGACGCGGTTCTGATGGAGTTCTACCGCCGCGTGCGTCCGTGGGGTTTCTGGGGCCCGGTTAAGGCCAAGGTGATGGCGCAGTATCCCAGCTTCCAACCGAACCAGGATTTCGGACGCGACATGTTCAACATCGTCATCGGCATAGTCTGGCAAATCGCGCTGGTCGCGCTGCCGATTTATATTGTGATCCGCACCAACATTCCCGCCATCTGGTATTGCCTGGCCACGGTCTTAGTGGCGAGCCTCATTCTGAAGTTCACCTGGTACGACCATATGTGCAAGGTGAACGCAGAGATCGCAGCGGATGAAGCAAGGGCGGTGGTGGCGGGGGCGGGGGACTAAGTAACCGCTTTCCTCAACCCAGGCGAACATTGATTCGAGTTGGCGGTGAGGATAAGAACCGGCGGCGAAGACCGCCGGCGCTACCGGGCGCAGTGTTTTCTTGTAACGCCGGCGGTGTTGCCTGCCGGTTCTTGTGGCGGCCGGGACTGGCCTACCTCATATAGAACAAGCTCAGCCTCGGCAGCCTGGACTTCTCCAGCAGACTCCGCTCCAGGTACTGGCGCTCTAACATGGACAGTTGGTCAGCGGTCATTTTGCCGCGGTAGGGGCGTAACTGGGCGTCTAACTCGCGGCGGGATTGGAGTAAGTCGTCGTCGCTCTGGCTGGCGCGGGCGGCGGCGATCATCTTCTCTTCTAGCACCGTCAAGCGCTGCTCCAGTCCTTCCAGATCCTGGTAGTGCGCCTCGGCTTCGGCGGCCAGGCGTGCAAGAGTGGCGGCGATTTCCGGATAGGGCTCACGCAAAACGGCGGCGTTCGATTCGAGATACGCGCGCAGATCGTCGAGAGGAAACGGCGGCGGGGTTTCGCGGCGCGCGCGCGGGCCGGGCTGAGCGGCCATGAGCTGGGCCTCGGTGAGCACCGCCTGCGCGCAGAAGGCGAGCGAGTTCACCATCTGGGTTTTCACGCGGCGGCCGCGCCATTTCTCGAAGGCCGCATCGATGCCGCGCAGCACGGCTTCGAGCGGGACGCCTGCATTCTTCCAGCTTTCCACCAGCGCCCAATCGAGCGGCGACATCAGGAACAGCGCGGAGCCGCGGGCGCGCTGGAAATGCTCCTCCACTTCGGTGAAGTAGTTGAAATAGTTGCGCAGGAAATCGGATTCGGGCGTCACGGCCGGTGCAGGCGCTCCCAGATCATTTGCAGGCCTTCCAGTGTCAAATGCTCATCGACCACCTTCAAATAGCGCGAACCGGAGACTACCAGGCCGGCCTGGCCACCGGTGGCGACGGTCTTCGTATCCGGGCCGAGTTGCTTGATGATGCGCTCCAGGATGCCATCCACCATTCCCACCGCGCCATAATACAAACCCGACTGCATGCTGGCCACCGTGTTGGTGCCGATCACGGTTTTCGGCGGCCGGAACTCGACCAGCGGCAGGCGCGCGGTCCTGGCGAAGAGGGACTTCACGGCGAGACCGACACCTACCGCGATCGCGCCGCCCAGGTAATCGCCGTCGCGCGATACCACGTCGAAGTTGATGGTGGTGCCGAAATCGACGATCACGCACGGGCCGCCATACTTGCGGAAGCCGGCGACGGCGTTCACCAGGCGGTCGGCGCCGACCTCGTTGGGGTTGTCGTAAAGGATGCCGATCCCCAGATCGGTTTTCGGGCCGACGAAGACGGCTTCGGTGTGAAAGTAGCGCAGCGTCATGGCAGCCAGCGTGGAATCGATGGGCGGGACCACGCTCGAGATGATGATGCCGTCGACGGCATCGATATCGAGGTTCACCGGCGCAAACAGGTTGTGGAGCAGGATGCCCCACTCATCGGCGGTCTGCTCATGGACCGTGCGCAGCCGCCACTGGCAGAGCAGTTTGCTGCCTTCAAAAGCGCCGATGGTGATGTTGCTGTTGCCTGCGTCAAGAGCCAGCAGCACGTACGCCTCCCGCAATAATCAGGGTATCCGTTCCATCGTCGCGGCGCACCACCAGGAAGCCTTCCGGATTGAGACCGGCAGTGACGCCGCGAATCACGCCGCCCGGCTGCTGCACCTCCACGCGGCGGCCGGCGGCATAACTGGAGCTGCGAGTGAAGAGGCGCAGGATGGCGGGCGTGTCGTAGGCGAGATACTCGTCGGCGGCGCGCAGCAGCGCGGCGATGATGGGCTCGCGCGGAATAGGTTGGCGGGTTTGGAGCGGTTGGCAGGCGGAAGCGCCTGCCCCACTTCGTTCCCGGCTCAACGAAGTGGCTTCGCCCGCCAGCTCCGGTGGAAACGAATTGTGATTGACGTTGATGCCGATGCCGGCGATGGCCTTCGCGCCGGACAACTGCACCAGAATGCCGGCGACTTTGCGGTCGGCAATCATCACATCGTTGGGCCAACGCAGATCGCAGGCGATGCCGGTGGATTTGGCGATGGCATCCTGCGCCGCCAAGCCCAGTGCCAGAGTGAGAACCGGCGCCGGAGCCACCACCAGCGAGCAGTAGATTCCGCTGCCGGCCTCGGAGTGCCAAGTGTGGCCGTGGCGGCCCATGCCCGCTCTTTGTTCTTCGGCCAGGACCACCGCGCCCGGTTCCAGTGCCGCGGCCACGCGCATAGTGGAATCGATGGACGGGTAGTAATCGATCCGGCGATCCGGGAACTCGCGCCGCAGGCCGCCGATATCGAGCGGTGTCACGACGTGGCGCAGGCACTTTTGCCTGCCGCGTCGGCACTCGTGCCGACGCTCTTCGGCCGCTGGCCGAGAAGAGTCTCGACCCGGCAGGCTGAAGCCTGCGCCGCGTCGCGCAGTCTATGGGAACTGTCGCTCAAAGTGCGAGCCTCATACGCCGCTCGAATCGAGCTTGCCAAGCTGCGTCTTATATTCGGCCAGTTTTTGGCGCATGCCGTCAACCACGTGCGCGGGAGCGCGGCCGAGAAACTTCTCGTCGCTCAACTGGCGCTCGTGGTTGGCGATGTTCCTGAGAAGCTGCTCGCGCTCTTTTTCGTCGCGTTTGCGCTGCGCTTCTTCCTGGGCCTTGGGAAGATGCAGCGCCAGGTCGAACTCGGGGCCGGAACGGATGCCGGGCGCCTTGGGAGCGGCTTCGGCTTTCAGTTCCAGGTTCACGTTCGCCAGCTTGCGTATGGCCTCGGCATTGCGCCGGGCCACGTCAAGCGCGGGCCCGAGCGAGTACAGCACGCCGGCGACTTGCAGCTTGGGATCGAGCTTGGCTTCCGTGCGCAGCGTGCGGGCCACGGTGACGATCTCTTGCAGGATGCCGATTTCTCGCTCGGCTTCGGCATCGGTCGCGTCTTCATGGAACTGCGGGTAGCCGGCCAGGGCGATGGAAAGCGGACGCGTGCTGCGATCGGTTGCCAGGCGCTGCCACAGCTCCTCGGTGAGAAACGGCATGGCGGGATGCAGCAGGCGCAGCGCGGTCTCAAACGCGGCCAGCGCGTTGCGCCAACCCGGCGTGAGGCCCGAGTTCTCGCGGAATTCGAGCTTCTTCAGCTCCAGGTACCAATCGCAGAATTCGTGCCAGAAGAAGTGCCACAGCGTCTGCGCGGCTTCGTGATAGCGATAGGTTTCGATGGAGCGGTTGGCCTGCGCGGCGCAAGCGTTCAGACGGCTGAAAATCCAGCGATCCTCGATGGGCACCACGCCGGTTGCCGGGTCGGCTTCCGGGCGGAATTCCTCGAGCTTCGCGGGCAGCCAGGGCTCGACGCCGCAGAATTCCATCTTGCCAAGCAGGAACCTCGCGGCATTCCAGATTTTGTTGGCAAATGCCCGCGAGCTTTCCATCCGCTCTTCGGTGAGCACGATATCGGTGCCCGGCGCGGCGCCTTGCAGGAGGGCCATGCGCACGGCGTCGGTGCCGTACTTCTCGGTCACGATCAGCGGGTCGATGGTGTTGCCCTTGGTTTTCGACATCTTCTGCCGCTCGGCGTCGCGCACCAGGCCGTGAATATACACCTGGCGGAACGGCACGTCGCCCATGAATTCGATGCCCAGCATGGCCATGCGCGCCACCCAGAAGAAAAGGATGTCGAAGCCGGTGATCAGCAGCGAGGTCGGGTAAAAAGTCTTGAGGTCTTCGGTCTGGTCCGGCCAGCCGAGCGTGGAAAACGGCCAGAGGCCGGAGCTGAACCAGGTGTCGAGCACGTCGGTATCCTGCGTGAGCTCGGCCGAGCCGCAACGGTCACACTTGGGCGGCGCTTCGCGCGCCACGATGATCTCATGGCACTCCTGGCAATGCCAGGCGGGAACGCGATGGCCCCACCAAAGCTGCCGCGAGATGCACCAGTCGCGGATGTTGTACATCCACTCGAAATAGGTCTTGCTCCAATTGGCGGGAACAAAAACGATGCTGCCCGTTTCCACCGCTTCGATGGCCTTTTCGGCCAGCGGCTTGGTCTTGACGAACCACTGCGTGGAGACCAGCGGCTCGACAACGGTGCCACAGCGCGCGCACTTGCCGATGTTGAGCGCGTAGTCTTCGGTCTTGAGCAGCGCGCCCAACTCGCAGAGATCGGCCAGCACCTGCTTGCGGGCCTCGAACCGATCCAGGCCGGCGTATTTCCCGGCCGCGGGCAACATGAGGCCATCTTCGCCGATCACCTGGATCTTGGCTAAGTTGTGGCGGCGGCCGGCTTCGAAATCGTTGGGGTCGTGCGCGGGGGTGACTTTCACCACGCCGGTGCCGAACGCGGGATCGGCGAGTTCGTCGAGGATCACCGGAATTTCGCGATCCATCAACGGCAGATCGACGGTGCGGCCGTGCAGGTCAAAGTAGCGCTCGTCCTTCGGGTTGATGGCGACGGCGGTATCGCCGAGCATGGTTTCCGGCCGTGTGGTGGCCACCGTGACGAAGCGGCCTGGCAGGCCGTGGACGGGGTAGCGCAGGTGCCACATGTGGCCCTGCACGTCGGCGTGAGCGACTTCGAGATCAGACAGCGCGGTGCGGCAGCGCGGGCAGCGGTTGACCATGTACTCGCCGCGGTAGATGAGGCCCTTTTCGTAGAGCCGCACGAAGACTTCGCGCACGGCGCGCGAGAGGCCGGGATCGAGGGTGAAGCGCTCGCGCGACCAATCGCAGCTAGCGCCCAGGCGGATCATCTGCCGCTTGATGTTGTCGCCGTACTCGGCCTTCCATTCCCAGACGCGCTTCTCGAAGGCCTCGCGGCCCAGGTCCTGGCGGCGAATGCCCTCTTCGGCCAGCTTGCGTTCGACGACCATTTGGGTTGCGATGCCGGCGTGGTCGGTGCCCGGCAGCCAGAGGGTATTCTCGCCCAACATGCGGTGCCAGCGAATGGTGACGTCGATTTCGGTGTGCTCCAGCATGTGACCGATGTGGAGCGATCCGGTCACGTTGGGCGGCGGAATGACGAGGGAAAACGAGGGCGCGGGGGAAGTCGCGGCGGCGCGGAAGATGCCGGAATCGATCCACCACTGCGCCCAGTGCGGCTCGAACCGCTGGGGCTCGTACACCTTCTCAATTTGCATGGGAAGTACTAATATAACGCGCTTGTGGGGCAAGTCCCCGACGTCCTCCACCTGCCAACCAGTGAATTTAGGACCCGCGGCGAAAGCCCCTACTTCTTCGGCATCGCGAGCGACATCTGCAGGAACCGCGCGACGGCGTCGGTGAGTGCGCGCCGGTGCGGCGAGCGCGCCATGGCGAGAGCCTGCACGCGGACCAGCCGGTGGCCCTTGACGCGCAGCGCGTGGAAATAGTGAGGGTGCCCATGCAAGGCGTATTCCGGCAGGATGGAGTATCCAAATCCCGTCTCGACCAGCTTCTTGAGCGCCTCGGTATCGTCGGCTTCCATCACCACCCGCGGCGTCACTTCGATCTCCTTGAAGAAGCTGTCGATCATGGACCGCATATTGCTTCGCTTGGGATAGAGGACGAAGGAAGCCTTGGCCAGCTCGGCCGGTTCGGCCGGAGCCACATGCCAGCCGCTAATCCGGTCGAGGGAAGGTTTCAGCACCAGCAGCTCTTCTTCAAACAGGGGGACGGTATCCACATTGTCGGCGGGATAGGGCAGCGAGATCAGCGCGAGGTCGAATCGGCGGTCGAGCAGGCCCGAGACCATCTCCTCCGTGGGGCAGACCATAATATCGATGACGAGGTGCGGATACTGTTTGCGCAGCTTGCGCAGCGGCCGCCCCAAATGGTGGATCAGAGCCGTCGCGCCGGTGGCGAAGTGGAATGGATGCCGGTCGTCCATGGCGTCGCCTTCGAACTCCTGCTCGATCAAGTGGAGCTGGTTGATCACCTCGCGCGCGCGTTCGGCCAGGCGCCACGCCGCGGCAGTGGGCGCCAGCCGCTTTCCCGCGCGCACGAACAGCTCGGTGTTCAGCTCCGCCGCCAGGCTGTGGAGCTGCAAGCTGACCGCCCCTGGAGTCAGATTGACCCTTTCCGCCGCCCGTGTGACGCTGGCGCAATCGAGCACCGCCAGGAACAGTTGTAATTGCCGGACCTCCATCGCGCCTCCCAAACAAGCATCGCACAAGCGACCAACGTGGCGCGGGCTGTCAAGCCTGCTGAGTCGAGAGTCGTCTCGACTCTTCTTCCCCCGGCGTGTCTCTTAGCGGAGCGGCGCAAGCTACATATCGAACCTAACATCGCAAGGTCTGCCCAGCCCGCCAGCCTGCCGCCATCGGTAACCATAAGCCAGGTTCAGCGGCAGCGTCCACCACAACTGAACCGGCGACCGCGACAAGCGTTTCACCGTGCTGCGAAGAGAATAGAAACGATCGTTCGCATACCGGAAACCGGCTAATAGCTCCGCTCCGCTCATGTGCTTCGGTTGATAAACCACGTCGTCGCGGCTGTTGTATCTGCGCCAGTCACGCGTCAATATGCGTCCTTCCGCCTCCATCCTCCGAAACAGCGGCGTTCCCGGAAATGGCGTCAGCACGTTGAACGTCGCATTCTCGACCCCGGCCTTTTCCAGGAAGTCGATGGTGTCCTTAAATATCTCCAGCGTATCGTGATCGAATCCAAACACAATTCCGGCCTGCACGGCGATTCCATGCGAGTGGATGCGGCCGACAATCCTTAAGTAGTCCTCCACCCGATTCGACTTATTCACTTCGGTGAGGCTTGGCTGGGATATCGACTCCAGCCCCAGGAATAACTGTTTGCATCCGCTCTCGGCCGCGGCCTTCAGGAATTCGTCATCCCGGCCCGCATGAATACTGGCCTGACTGCTCCACCACTTTCGATAAGGAGCGATAGCTCGGCATAGTCTCTTGGCATAGTCCATGTCTCCGACGATGTTATCGTCCCAAAAGATAATTACCTTCCCCTTGAAAGAAGCATATTCCGCCGCAACCTCACCTACCGGCCGCTTACGCAACTTATGACCGTACATCGCGGTGACCGTGCAGAAATCGCATTGGCCGGGACATCCGCGAGTGGCAAACAAGACTCCATTCGTGTGATCGCGCCGGTGGAACAGATCCTTGCGGGCGTTGGGACTCTTTTCAAGAGACGGCGCAGCGCTTTGCCGGTACACACGAAGATAGGATCCCGCTACAAAGCCGTTCAAGAAGTCTTCCCACAAACCCTCCGCCTCTCCCACAAATATCGCGTCGGCGTGCTGCGCAGCCTCCTCCGGCACGAGTGTTACATGCGGGCCGCCCATGACGACGCACGTGCCGCGCGACCGGAACCGCGCGCTAATGTCATAAGCATGAGGGGCGCTCGGCGTGTGAAAGGTAATTGCAATGACATCCGCCCGAATGTTCCAGTCAATTTCTTCAGCTTCCTCGTCAATGTGCTCGACCTCCCAACCAGGAGGAACCCTCGAGGCGAGATAGGGCATGGTTATCTGCTGAAAGTTGAGAACCCGCGGCCTCCTCACTTGCCGGATTTCCGGTGAAGAAGCCGTTACCAAGACAAGCTTCGGCATAACCTGGGACTGTGCAGGTGAAGGTATCACAGATCAAAATGGCGCGCGCGCCGAGCTTTTCGCTCCGTGCTTCGTGAAACCTGATATATTCCAGAATGGCAGTCGACGGACGCGTGCGAGGAGTCACTGGTATAAGCCATGAGCAGTGGTGGAACGAATACCCTGATTGAAGACCTTTTTTCGCTGGCGGGGAAGACCGCGGTGGTTGTCGGCGGGGGAGGAGTGCTGGCGGGTGAGATGGCCATGGGACTCGGCGGAGCGGGCGCGAATGTCGTGATCGCCGATCTGAACGAAGACGGTGCGAAGCGCCAGGCCGAGGCGATCCGCGCCCTGGGGCGCAAGGCGCTGGCGTGCCAGGCGGATGTCACTAAGAAGGCGGACATCGAGCGCGTGCTCCAGTCCACCTTGGCCGGTTTCGGCGGCGTGGACATCGTACTGAACGCGGCTGGGATTAATTCCGGCACGCCGTTTTTTGAAATCGAGGAAGCCGAATGGCAGCGCATCCTCGACGTGGATCTGCGCAGCGTGTTTCTGGCTTGCCAGGTGTTCGGCAAGGCCATGGTGGATGCCGGCAAGGGCGGGTCCATCATCAACATTTCTTCGGCGTCGTCGGACCCTCCGCTATCGAAGGTGTTTACGTATTCGGTGGCGAAGGGCGGCGTCAATCAGATCACCAAGTTCCTCGCGCGCGAATTTGCGCCGGCCCGCGTGCGCGTGAATGCCATTCAGCCCGGCTTCTTTCCGGCCGAGCAGAACCGCAAACTACTCACCGAAGAACGCGTGGCATCCATCATGAACCACACGCCCATGCGCCGATACGGTGCGCCTTCCGAGCTGGTCGGCGCGGCCGTGTACCTGGCTTCCGACAAGGCGTCCTCGTTTGTCACCGGCAGCATTGTGCGAGTTGACGGCGGCTTCGGCGCGATGACGATATAGGCAGTGGCGCAGGTCCCGACCTGCCGTGCTTTCAAAGTTGGCAGGTCGGGGACCTGCCCCACCGCACCTACCGTTGAATTCTCGCGGAGCCGCCTTTGGCGAAAGCGCGGACCTGGTCGAGCGTCGCCATGGTGGTGTCGCCGGGGAAGGTGGTCAGCAGGGCGCCATGGGCCCAGCCCAGTTTGACGGCTTCGGCCGGTCCCGCGCCGCTGAGCAGGCCATAGAAGAACCCCGCCGCAAAGCCATCGCCGCCGCCCACGCGGTCGTAGACATCCAACTCCGCGACCGGCGCATTGTAAACCTCGCCGTTGACCCAGGCCACCGCACTCCAACTGTGCCGGTTGGTGGAGTGAACCTCGCGCAGGGTGGTCGCCACTACCTGGATCTGCGGATGCTTGGCCACCGCCCGCTCGATCATGCCAACGAACGCGGAAGGATCCAGCTTGGATTTAGCCGCCACCTCCGGCCCGGCGATTCCGAGGCCCTTCTGCAGATCCTCCTCGTTGCCCACCAGCACGTCGACATGCTTGACGATTCGGCCCAGCACTTCGGCGGCGCGCGCTTCGCCACCCGAGATATTCCATAGCTTCTGCCGATAATTGAGGTCGAAGCTGACGATGGCGCCGGCCGCCTTGGCCGCCTGCATGCCCTCGATCACAACCTCGGCGGTGGTGGGGGAAAGAGCGGCGAAGATGCCGCCCGAATGAAACCAGCGCACGCCGCCGGAGAAAATCTCGCTCCAGTTGAAATCGCCCGGCTTCAACCGGCCCGCCGCTTCGTTCGAGCGGTTATAGAACACCACCGGCGCGCGCGCACCGCAGCCGCGGTCGCTGAAAACAGTGGCCATGTTGGGGCCGGTGACGCCGTCGTGCGCGAAGTGCTTATAGAACGGCTTGGCGCCCATGGCGCGCACGCGTTCCGCGATGAGGTCGCCGATCGGATAATCGGCCATGGCGGTGACGATCGCGGTGCGCAAGCGAAAACAGTCGGCCAGGTTCGCCGCCACGTTGAATTCGCCGCCGCTGACGTGGATGTGGCACTCGGTGGCCTTGCGAAATGGAATAACGCCCGGATCCAGGCGGTGCACCAAAGCGCCGAGCGAAACCAGGTCCAGCGCTCCCTCCGTGGGAATACTCAAAGGTTGACCCATGCTCTTCTTATGAACCTCGCTTGCGATAATTGCCGATGCCACGGCAGTTTTCCAAGTTATGATCCGGCGCGGCCGGCTGTCAAGCGCTGGAGATCCGAATCCTGGATTTAGCCGGGCTGAACGATGGGCTTTAGCCGGCGGGTAGTGCCGCCGCGCGGCCCCTGGTAAACTGTGGTTGAGCTGGAGGGAGACGAAAATGAAGTTCTTTCTCGTCACGGCGACCGATAAGGGCCTGGATCAATTCCTGAAGGATTGGAACAAGGCATTTCAGCCCGCAGCCCTAGGCGGATAAGCGCAACACAATGCATGGTGCCCCGTTTTTCCCGTTACCGGTTGAAGCCGTCGTGCTCGTTTTAACCGTGATTCTGCTGGCGCTGGGGGCGCTGGCCGGATACCGGGCGTGGAAGAGTTCACGCGTCACGCCGGAAGAACGCGAACGGTTGCGCCGCGCTGCGCTGGCGGCGCGGGGCAAAGTGGGCGACGCCTCCCTGGTGGATGTGAGTGGCGAGATGGTGGTTTACTCCTACGCCATCCGCGGCGTGGAGTACACCGCCTCGCAGGATTTGTCGTCCATCCGCGAGTTCTTCCCGTCCGAGGAGTCGTTGGCCGGCCCGGTATGGGTGCGGTACGATCCGAAGAATCCCGCGAATTCGATCGTGCTGGCCGAGAACTGGAATGGCCTGCGCGCCAGATCGCCCCGCGCGCCGCATCCTCGGCGATGACGCCGCGGCACGGAGGCTTAGATGCGCATCGCGATCCTATCCGATATCCACGGCAACCGAACCGCGTTTGAGGCGGTTCTGGCGGATCTGCGGCAAACCTCTCCCGACCTGATTCTCCACGGCGGCGATCTGGCCGACAGCGGGTCGAGCCCGGTTGAGATCGTCGACCGGATTCGCGATCTCGGCTGGTATGGTGTGGTTGGCAACACCGATGAGATGCTGTTCAGGCCCGAGTCATTGACGGAGGTTGCGAGCCAGGCGCCCAGGCTGCAGGCCCTCTTCGCCGTGATCGGGGAGATGGCGGCGGCCACACGGGCAGCCCTGGGAGAAGAGAGGCTCGCCTGGTTGCGCGGTCTGCCACCCATCCAGCTTCAGGGTCCGATGGCGCTCATGCACGCCAGTCCCGACAGTCCTTGGCGGGCGCCGATGCCGGAAGCGAACGATGCCGAACTGGAGTCGGTTTACTCCCCGCTGGGCAAGCCGATTGCCATTTACGGGCATATCCATCGTTCCTACATTCGCAGTGTTGCGGGAATGATCGTCGCCAACACGGGCAGCGTCGGTCTTTCTTACGACGGCGATTGCCGCGCCGCATACCTCCTGCTGGATGGGTCGAAGCCGGCCATACGCCGCGTGGAGTATGACCTGGACAGGGAGCTCAGGAATCTCTCCGAATGCGGTCTCCCCCACGCCGAGTGGATTGCGAAGAGCCTCAAAAGCGCCAGTCCCGAGATGCCGTAACAGGGGACACCCTCTCAGACGTGGCGCACGCACTCGTGCGTGCCGTGTCGAGACTTTTCTCGACACCTCTTTCCAAGGGGGCACCGGTCGTCGGCATGAGTGCCGACGCGGCACGCACGAGTGCGTGCGCCACATCGTTCGCCACGATTTGGCATCGTCGTATGCTGGCGGACGTCAGTTCTCGGTTGGGGCCTTTTCGATGTGATCGATCACCAGCACGTCGAGCGGCGCCTTGCGCGGTTCCAGCTTGAGTCCCACCGCTTGCAGAGCGCTGAACAGCGAATCGCCGGACGCGTTCTGCATGGCTTGGATGGCTTCCGGCGGCAGCGCCATTCCGGACGAAATAGCCGCCCGGATCATCATGGCGTGATAATCTTCCTCGGTAAACGTGAGCGTGAAATCGTACTTGCCTTTCAGCTCGGTGAAGTCCACCACCGGCCGGTCCTCGAACCGCGCCAGCATATCGGCCACAAAGTTCATCTGCATTTTTTGGGCGTCGATGCGGTTATTTCCCAACGTGAAGAACGACCCGTGTCCGTAATTGGCCACCACCCCGCCGCGGCCGCCGCTGACCTCGACATTGACGTCACCGCTGTCGGTCTTCTTGTCGGGGTCGGCTGCCGGGTCCGCCGGATCGGCCGGCGACTCTTTCATCTTGAGCCCGCCCTTGGCGACCACCACCGCATACACGGAGAAATCCTTGGTCTCATGGTGTGTTTTCATCTGAAACCGGTCGATGAGCAGAGCCTGCAACATCTCCCGCACCTGGGTGCGCGGTGCGCCATCCGGCAGTTTGGCTACAATATCGAACTTCTCGGTGGCCAGCCAATCCGGTCCGGAGATCTGATACTGCTTGAGCTTGAATGCGATCGCGAGGTCGTCTCTCAAGGCGAACTGGCGAATGCTGACCTGCGAGCCGTCAATATGCAAACCCAGGCCAACCTGCCCAAGCGAGGTGGGAGCCGACGGCCGGATGGATGCCACTTCGAACTGCGGCGGCGGCGCAGTCTGGCCAAAAGCCGTGATTGTTACAAACGCGAGAATTGCCGGGAGAATGGTTTTCATACCTTTGAATATACGTTGTTCGCGAGGGAAAAGATCCATCGAGCTGGAAAGGAACCGGCGGCAAAGACCGCCGGCGTTACCAAGAAGCGTAGTGGCGAGCGCGGTTTACTCGATCAACCCTTCCACCGTCGATGGCAGCGGGCCCGTCATCTCGCGAAGTTTGTCGAACAGATTGTCATAAAGAACCGCGTAGCTTTCGAGCGCGGGATCGCGGTCGCGCGCCTCCGCGAACGTGCGGCGCATGTGACGCACCGCAACCAGCAGCAGCTTCAGTTCGTCGTCGCTAAATCCGAACGCTTTCGCCATCGAATGCTCCCCAGCAGAATCCACAATGCGCCGCCCGCGAGCGCCATCACGCTAGCGGCGCGGGCCAGCCGCATTTCGAATCCTCCGTCATAGTCCAGGTCCACCGTGCACGCTCCATCGCAACGCGGCTCGACTACGATCTGCCCCAGTTTATCGCCCCAAATGCGGCGCGGCTCGCCATTCACGCTGGCGTGCCATCCTTCGTCGAAGGTCACCTGCACGCTGAGCAGGTGCTCCGGCCGCAACTTGCCCGCGATGCGCGCCGAGCCAGTGCCGGTCCAGCGGAAATCGGCTGGCGGCAGGGTGGGATCATCGAGCGCCGCCAGATAGGTCCGCGCCACCTTCAGCTCGTAAGCGGCCGGCGTCTCGGTCACCAGGTCGGCCGCGCGCACAGCGTGCGCCAGCGAATTGGAACCGCGCGGCACGGCGTAGATTACCTCGGTCTCATCGCGCCACAGCACAGGCAAGGCGTGCAGCTTGCCGGGGTGCGCGTATGGATGATAAACCTCGCGGGAGGGTGCGTCGCCGCCGACGATGGCATCCACGCCGTAGGCCTTCAACCAGCCGAGCGCAACCTCCGGCGAGTCTCCGAAATAGATCTGAAAAATGATGTGCTGCAACAGGGCGTTGCGCATGCCGTTGTCAAAGCCGCCGTTCAGCATCGGCGTGTCGCTGAAGGCGTTCATCCAGAAGCAGATGGTTCCCGGCGCGAAGACGCGCCGCCCGGGCAGGTGCTCGCCCAGCCAGCGCGAAACGTGGTATTCGGAGGTGGTTTGGATGTCGATGGGCTTCTCCATCGCGCGCGCTTGCTGGCGCTGATGAATCCAGACCGGCGCGGCGGCGAGCGCCACTGCGGAAACGAGGATCACCATCGCGCGGCGCGGCAATCGCTGGTAAGCGGGACCGGCGATCAGCGCAACCGCCAGCCAGAAAGCCAGATCCATTTCGAGGTGATAGCGCTGCGGCTGCGGCAGCAGGGAAAAATGAAACCAGTAACCCGCCAGCGCGATAAAAGCGATGGCGTAGAGAAACAGAATGGCGAATCGCCCCGGCGCGGCCAGCCGCGTGCGCCGCATCGCCCAGGCCAGTGCCAGGAAAACAGTAGCGAAGACCGCGACTAGCGCCACATGCATTGGGCCGGATTCGAACTTGCCGCCCACCAGCGGAGCGTTGGCGCGTATGGTGGCGACAATGGACGGCACTACGAACGGCAGCGCGATGAAATAGGCGTAGCAGCCAAGGCCGGCGGCGGTGAGCCACTGGCGGACCGGCCGCGCATCGAAACCGGCAAACAGATAAGCGCCCGCGCCCAGCGCCAGCGCGAAGGCGCCGATCCAATTGCTCAGCACGGTCGAGGCCAGCGCCAGGCCGGTCAGCACGTAATAAACCGGGCGGCGCTTGGTCAGCGCCAGGTGCAACAGCGCGATGGCGAGCGGCAGGAACAGGAGCGAGGCGAGATGCGGTCCCTCGCCATAGAGCAGCAGAGTCGTCAACCGGCGCGGCTCGAACCAGCCGCCATCGGACCGGATTTCGCGCACCAGAAAGCAGCTCGGCGAAATCAGCGAATAGCCGAGCGCGGCCAGCCAGGCGGGCACACGGCCCGCGCCCAATCGCCAGCCGGCCCAGAACACCGTCACCGGCCCCAGAGCGTACACCATGGCGGTGACGATGTGATACGCCAGCGCTGGCGAAATGCGCGCCGCCCCGGCCACGCCCGCCACCATGAAGTGCAGCAGCGGCGGATATGCGTCCGGAAATGGGATGCCGCCGTACCAGAGCGGGAACCAGTTGAGATGCGGAAAATGGGCGACGATGTAGCGTGCGAGGCCGATGTAAGCAGCCTCGATCGACCCCATGTGCTGGGTGTAAGGAATACGAAACAGCCGCCACACTTGGCCGGCATTAATGCAGAAAAGCGCCAGGCAGGCAGCCGCCGTCCTGGAAGCTTCGCGGAACCGGGGCACTGATTTCGATTATAGGAGGTAGGACGGACGATCGGTTTTTGTCGTCTGTTGGGATGGGCGGACGGCCCGGGGAATTCCATGAAAAACCCGGTAACGCCGGCGATCTTGTCGCTGGTGATTTGCCCGAGATTCCCGGACCTTCGAGGCGTTTTTTCGACCCTGTCAAAGCGTCGTCCTTCGCGGGCCACGACAGACCACCCAAGGCGATGGCCTCCCAGCTTTCTTGCTTGACGGCGGCCTGCACGGTGGGGTAGGGTGGGAACGGAAATCGAGGGGGACTACAGGCCATGACCGGAATTCAGTTTCTCACTGACGAAAAGGGCCGAAGGACAGCGGCGGTAATCGACCTCAAGAAGCACAAGGCGCTCTGGGAAGACATCGAGGACGGGCTGATTTCAGAATCGCGCCGCAAGGAAAAGGGGATACCGCTTGAGAAGATCAAGGCGGACCTCGTACGACGCGGGCGGGGCGGGAGGGACCGAATGAAGCTAGTGGCTTTACCTATTTGAGGGTCGCCCGTGAGAACTGGCTCGAAACGCCGGTTTGAAACCCCTCTGTTCAATTTCACCCCGCTGGCGGCGGAATCGCCACGCTGGTCTCTCCCCATCCGCTCGGGCATTGGATTCTGATCTTCAACTCGCGAGCTTCCGGGGACAGGGTCTGATAGCCGATTTCGTAGCGCGCGTTCAGATTCAGATAAGCCTCCTCGATGCGGGCGATGATGTCTTCGGGCGAGCTGGCATGGGTGTAGCCGATGCGGGCCTTGTTGCAGAGCTCCTTCAGGGCGGGGTTGGAAACCGCCGAGATGACCTGGACAATGCCGCGGGCCGCTCCCACGGTGGCCACCAGGCCGGGCCCGGCGACGCCGCGGACTTGCTCGGCGGCGAAGACGATGACGTGGCGTTTGCCGCGCGCCAAGGTGGATTCGGCTCGCAGCGCGCGCCAGAGGGTTTGCCACATATCGGCGCAGTCGGCGCGTTGCGTCATGCGGCGGAAGGCATCGGCCAGGACTTCCTGATTGGGAGTGAAAGGAAACTCCTGGTTGGCCTGGGCCGCCGGGGCGGCCGCTGCGCCCTCGCCAGCAGCCATCCAGGGCAGGTACGCCCACAAATCCGAAGGCCGCTTTCCCGCCAGGCAGCCGAGCGCGCCGGTCACCCAGGGAGGCTCCTGCGCCTCGCCGCCGCGGGGGAACAGGAAGACCACGGACATGGGAGGCGGACTGGGGCGCATGGTTACGTGGTAGTCGAGCACCGGCAGCCCGTCCTCGGAGAGCACAAAGTGGATGGCACGCAGCACGGGCGGCGCGCCGCCTAAGGCGCCCACCGCCACTTGCAGATGGCGCGTCGGTTTGGGCCCGCCAGCCGAAGCGGCGGCCATGGTTCCGAGCATCAGGCTGGAGAGGCGCCAGGGCTGCCCGGTGGCCGCCCGAGCAGTGGCTGCCTTGATGCACGCCACCGACCGCAAGGCCCGCGATCGCACCATCGGGTGCGGGTCGCGCAGCAACTGCGCCACTGGTTCGCGAAACCGCGAATCCCCGGTCTCTCCCATCACCCACGCGGCGGTGGCGCGGAAGATCGCGTCCGGATGACCGGCCACCTTGATGGTCTCGGTGAGAGCCGCGGATTCCCCCATCGCATAAAGCCCATAGAGAGCGTTGCCCACCACGCGGTTACTCGAGTCGCGCAGGGCCGCCAGCATCAATTCGCGCGCTTCCGCGGTTTCCACGCCCCACAACCCTTCCACCGCGTTGGCGCGCAGCCGGGGGTCCGCGTCGCTCATATGGCTTCGCACCCAACTGGCGCTGCGGTTGCTGCGCCCCATGATCAGCGCGGCCTTGGAGCGCAATCCGGCATCCGTCCAGTGCAGCAGCCGGGCCAGCGAAGGCAGAATGCGGGTTCCATCCGAGACTCGAGCCAGGATATCGAGCAGGCGCGAGGCGTGGGCGGCCAGGAGCGGGCGCGTGCCCGCCGTTACGCCCTCGGCGAGGTGCCGGGCCAATCCGGTTTCGACCATGGGGTCGAGCTGGATCGCCACCTGCGCGGCTGCTACCGCCTCGTCGATGCGCAGAGACTCTTCGCACAACATGGTCTCGAACAGGTCGTTCGAGACCAGCAAGCCCACCAGGAAGCGCAGGCCGCGGGATTCCTCCTGGGTACGCAATGCTTCCAGCGCGCCGCGATAGAACAGATCGGGATCGCTCCTCAGCAGCTCTTCGATGCGTTGCTGATCCGCGGCGTCGCCGGACGACACACTCGTCACCAGGGCCGCGAAGCCCGTCGGGGTGACGTCCCCTGTCTTCCTGCTGCTGGTGGTATATGGCAGCACATTCAATAAATCGGTCAATGCCCTTAAAACTTTAGAGTGTTTGGCCTGCATTGGCAGATCGGGGGCCCGCCCAACCGGGCCTGGCCCACGCGGCGCGATAGGCTGGGCGCCAGTATAATCAAGTTGATGCAAACCAATAGCTTTGGCGCGAAGGCGAAGCTGCGCGTGGGCTCGGACGAGTACGAGTACTTCCGGCTTCAGGCGGTGGAAGAAAAGGGCGTGGGCAGTGTCGGGCGGTTGCCCGTTTCGATTCGAATCCTGCTCGAAAACCTGCTCCGCGCGGAGGATGGCCGCCGCGTGCTGGCCTCCGACGTGGAGTATGTGGCACGCGGCCAGGCCGCCGCGGAGGGCAAGGAGATCAGCTTCATGCCGGCGCGCGTCCTGTTGCAGGATTTCACCGGCGTGCCGGCGGTGGTGGACCTGGCGGCCATGCGCGACGCTTTGGCCGCGGCCGGCGCCGACCCCAGCCGCGCCAACCCGCTGATGCCGGCCGACCTGGTGATCGATCACTCGGTGCAGGTGGACAGCTTCGGCTCGCCCGAAGCTTTCGGCATCAATGCGGTGCTCGAATTCGAGCGCAACCGCGAACGGTACGCACTGCTACGCTGGGGGCAAACCGCGTTTCGCAATTTCCGCGTGGTCCCGCCCGATACCGGCATCGTCCACCAGGTGAATCTCGAGTACCTGGCATCGGTCGTGTTCCGCCGCAATGGGCAGGCTTATCCAGATACGCTGGTCGGCACCGATTCGCACACCACCATGATTAACGGTCTCGGCGTGCTGGGCTGGGGCGTGGGCGGCATCGAAGCCGAGGCTTGCATGTTGGGCCAGCCAATTTCCATGCTGCTACCGCCGGTGGTGGGATTCAAACTTCACGGCAAGCTGCCCGAAGGTTGTACGGCCACCGACCTGGTGCTCACCATCACGCAGATGCTGCGCAAGAAAGGCGTGGTGGGAAAGTTCGTCGAGTTCTATGGAACCGGCCTCAGCGCGCTGAGCCTGGCGGACCGCGCCACGGTGGCCAATATGGCGCCCGAGTACGGCGCCACCATGGGCTTCTTCCCGGTGGACGCGGAGACGCTCGCGTATCTGCGATTCACTAACCGCGATGCAGACCTGATCGCGCTGGTCGACACCTACACCAAGGCGCAAGGCCTGTTCCGCACCGATTCGACGCCGGACCCTGTGTACGCCGACACGCTCGAACTGGATCTGGGGAGAGTGACGCCCTCGCTGGCAGGGCCGAAACGCCCGCAGGACCGCGTTGAACTGGCCGACGTGAAGAAGAACTTCCACGCCGCGTTCCCCGGCAACGGGAAGAGCGCGCAGACTGAAATCGACGGCCACGCCGCAGCCATCGGCAGCGGCGCGGTGGTGATCGCCGCCATCACAAGCTGCACCAACACTTCCAATCCTTCGGTGATGCTGGCCGCCGGCCTGCTGGCGAAGAAAGCCGTCGAGCGCGGCCTCACCGTCAAGCCGTGGGTGAAGACCAGCCTGGCGCCCGGCTCGAAAGTGGTGATGGATTATTACCGCGAAGCCGGCCTGCTGCCGTATCTCGAGCAGCTCCGGTTTCACCTGGTGGGTTTCGGCTGCACCACCTGCATCGGCAACAGCGGGCCGCTGCCCGAGCCGGTGGCGCAAGCGGTGCAGAAGGAAAACCTCGTCGTGGCTGCGGTGTTGAGCGGCAACCGCAATTTCGAAGGCCGCGTGAACCCGCTGGTGAAAGCCAATTACCTGGCGTCGCCGCCGCTGGTGGTGGCCTATGCGCTGGCAGGGACAGTGGACGTGGATCTCGCCAACGACCCGCTGGGCGCCGATGGCGCAGGCAACGCGGTCTACCTGCGCGACATCTGGCCGACAAATGAGGAAGTGCAAGCCACCGTCCGCGCAGCCGTCAACCGCGGCATGTTCGAGCACGAATACGCGCACGCCTTCGATGGCGACGCCAACTGGCGGGCGATGCCGGTCCCGACCGGCGACACTTACGAATGGGACGAACTCTCCACCTATATCAAGAAGCCCCCGTATTTCGAGAAGATGGTGGACCCGGCCACCTCCATTCACGACCTCGCCGGCCTGCGCGTGCTCGCCATGCTGGGCGATTCGGTGACGACGGATCACATCTCGCCGGCGGGCTCGATTCCGAAAGATACGCCGGCCGGCCGCTACCTGATCGCGCAGGGCGTGGAACCGAAGGATTTCAACCAGTACGGCGCACGCCGCGGCAATCATGAGGTGATGGTGCGCGGCACGCTGGCCAACATCCGCCTGCGCAACCAGCTCGCGCCCGGCACGGAGGGCGGCTGGACCGTGCACCTGCCGGATGGCGAGCAGATGTACATCTACGACGCGTCGGTGAAATACCAGGCCGATGGCGTGGGCCTGTTGATTCTGGCCGGCAAGGAATACGGCTCTGGCTCGTCGCGCGATTGGGCGGCTAAGGGCGTGATGCTGCTGGGCGTGAAGGCCGTGATCGCCGAGAGCTTTGAGCGCATACACCGCACCAACCTGGTGGGCATGGGCCTGCTGCCGCTCGAATTCGAAGCCGGAGAGAACGCGCAAAGCCTGCGGCTTACCGGGAAGGAAATGTACCAAGTTACCGGTGTACCAGCCGCGTTGAGCGGCGGCCCGAAGAAAGCCGCGGTTCGCGCCGTGGCAGCCGATGGCACAGAGACGAATTTCACCGTGACCGTCCGCGTGGATACCCCGCAGGAAGTGGAGTATTACAGGAACGGTGGGATACTGCCGTATGTGTTGAGGGAGTTGGCGAAGTAAGGACCGCGTGGTCTGGCTCCCCGTCGTGGACATGTTTCGAACCCGGGTGCCCAACCTCGTGCTGGCCGTTCTGGAGTTTGTGCTGTCGTAGTCAACCGCGCGCCGCCTGCGCACCCCTGCTCTCCGGGCGCTGGACGCCACGGGCCTGGAACGACACCACCACAATCCTGCGATACGCGCCGACGTCGCCCGACCGCTCACGTCTAGCCATCGTCTGGAGGTGTATTCTTGGCGCTGGCTAAATACTCCCGCACGGCTGGGTTAGCTTCAAAGTGCAGTAGGCGAGCCAGGCAGACGTTGAGCAGGGATACCATGAAGCCGAACGTCGCCATTTCGTACTCCGCTCCGTCGCCGGGCTTGATTAACATCAAGTTACCTTGGAACAGGATGTTGCAGTGAATATGCTCCACCAGCCCGGCGATCCGGGTCGCGAAGTCCTTCGGCTCCAGATTGTGTGCCATCTGGTTTCGGAGGGCGTTTAGCTCGCCTGTCGCCGCCCACACCCAGCCATACCCGAAGCAGTTGGGCGCGGGTGGATCGCCTCTGCGAGGATCAACCGCTGCGCAAACGTGAACCTCGCCTTCTTGAGCAGACGTGCATCTCTGACTGAACGGTCGATGAACGCTTGAAGTTCCTCCTCGATCAGAAGATGAGCTTTCAAAAGGATCATTTGGAGGTCTGCTCCGGGTCTCAGTCCGATCTTCTCTTGAAACCGCTCTACTTCACTTCGGACAAGTTCGTCAAAAATGTTTGCCACAGTCGGCTATTCTAGCGCTCCGCCGCCCACGTTGCGCCGGCCGCGATGCCTGGGCGCATTTTGGGGACGGACCCATTTTAGCCGAGACCTGCAAAGGGCGTCTTGTGCCGCTGCCTTATTCGCTGGCCAGTGCCCGCCGCACTATGCCCGGCTCTTTCGCGATGACGGTCAGGTATGCACGGGCGGCCGAATCCGGCTGACGGCCGCCTTGCTCCCACTCCTGCAAGGCGCGCTTGCTGATGCCATAAGCGCGGGAGAACTCAGCCTGCGACATCTTGACCCGTTTGCGAATTGCCTTCACGTCGACAGGCCTCGGCCACACCTGATCGAGTTCGATTTTGCCGCTGATGCGCGAGAACCAGCTTCATTCCCTCGATCAGGTCCGCTCCGAAAGCGGCCCGCTTCGCAGATCGTTTGGTTGGCATTCGAATGCGCTCCTGCGGCGTGTCTCTAGGCAGCCTTCGCTGTGCCGGCGCGCTTGATCCACCTGGCGATGTCAGGGGCGGTAGCTCCGATGGTAAGAAGTGACCGCATAATCAAGTCGAGCGACACCGAGCGATCGGCGGCTTCCATCTTGGCGACGCGCGATTGACTCGATCCCAGCCGATGCGCCAACGCGGCCTGCGTCAGCCCCTTTCGTTCGCGAAGCTCGCGGACTCCGGTGGCGAGCGCAAGCTTCAATTCGATAAAGCGGTTCTCTTCCACGCTCAGTTGCAGGAATTGGGCGCTGTCGCCAACCACCCAGCCTGCACGTTCCAAACGTCGCTTCTTGATAGGCTTCATGTCTCCTCCTTATCCGAAATCGCTCGCACATAGGCGGCCAGGCGCTTTTGGCAGACTTCGACAATCTGAGCCGGTGTAGCCTGGGTCTTCTTGCTGAAGACATCGAGAACAACGATCGCGTCCGGCGCAACGTGGTAAACGATTCGCCACGTTTGGCCACGATCGCCGATTCGCAGCTCATGGCAGCGGTGACCGATTGGGGACATTGGCCGCGAATGGGGCAGACCCAAACCTTGTCCTTGCTGGAGCCGCCTGAGAAGCAGCCCGGCCTCCAGGCGAGCCTGATTACCGAACGGAGGGGTTTTCACTTCGCCCTTTAACCAGACCAGCGGCTTGCTCCCTAAGTTAGCCATCTGTCGCCTATGTCCAATATGACATATTTCGCGCACGGGCGCCGCCTCCGCCTTTTGGGGCGGACGTAGTTCTGCGCATACTGGAGGCCAAGGCGGGCACACCGATGAAGAGGACGATTCAGGTGCGTATCAGCCGCGGCGACCGGCAGTTTGTGGCCGAGTGCCTCGACCTCCCGGTGGCGACGCAGGCAGCGACGCTCGATGAGTTGGTGTCCAATATCCGCGAGGCCATCGGGCTGCACCTGGAGGGCGAGGACTTGGCGGCGCTCGGGTTTTGCGCGAACCCGACGATCCTGGCGACCATGGAGCTTAAAGCAGTAGCCTGATGCCCCGGTGTGGGAAGCCAACTCCAGCGGAGGAATCTCACTCCGCAAATACCTCTTGCAGTGTCCGCAACGCGGCGGTGAGCGTCTTTGCGGAAACCACACCCAGTCTCTTCACCAGCCGGGTCTTGTCCACGGCGCGTACCTGATCGAGCAGAGAATACGTGTCAAGCGATGAAGATGAACGGAAGCGGGGAGCCGGAGCGGACTGACTCCGCAACTTGCGCTATTATCAACATTTTTGGAGGCATCCGTGGTTGATGTGAGGGCAGCGGGCCGATGAAGGTAACATTTTCGGGCGCGGCAGGGACGGTCACCGGCTCGATGCACCTGGTGGAATCGGGCGGCCGGTTGTACGCGCTCGATTGCGGGCTCTTTCAGGGGCGCCGCAAGGAATCGGACGCGAAGAACCGCCAGTTACCCGTCGCCGGCTCGTCGGTGGATGCGGTGGTCCTTTCGCACGCACACATCGATCACAGCGGCAAACTGCCCATGCTGGTGAAGAACGGTTTCACCGGCCCTGTCTACGCGACCCCGGCGACCATCGACCTTTGCAACTGGATGCTGCGCGACACCGCTCACATTCAGGAAAAGGACGCGGAGTTTCTGAACAAGCGCCGCGAGCACCGCAAATCGATCGGCCTGGAAGACGGGCACGCGGTGCCGCTCTACACGACCGAGGCTGCCGAGCGCACCCTGCCGCTGTTCCAACCGGTGCCCTACCACCAGCCGCAAATCCTGGGCTCGCGCCTCAGCTACGTGCCGTACGATGCCGGCCACATCCTGGGCTCCTCGAGCGTGATCTTGCACGAGAACGAAAACGGGGCGCATGTGCGGCTGGTGTTCTCGGGCGACGTGGGCCGCCCGAACCTGCCCATCATTCGCGATCCCGAAGCGATGCCCGCGGCCGATTACCTGATCGTCGAAAGCACCTACGGCGGACGCCTGCACAAGGACGTCAGCCACGTGGAGAACAAGCTGGCCGATATCGTCAACCGGACGGCGCGGCGCGGCGGCCGCATCATCGTCCCTTCCTTCGCGGTGGGCCGCACGCAGCAACTGGTGCTGCTGCTGCACCAGCTCGCCAACCAGCAGCGCATCCCCAAGATCCCGATCTTCGTCGACAGCCCGCTGGCGCTCAATGTTACCCAGGTACACAGGGACCACCCCGAGTGCTACAACGAAGAGACGCGCCAGTATCTTCTCCACAGCGAGGACCCCTTCGGCTTCTCCCGCCTGCAATACGTACGCGAGGCGTCCGAATCGAAGAAGCTGAACGACCTGCATGGCCCCTTCGTGGTGATCTCGGCCTCGGGAATGTGCGAGGCGGGACGCATCCTGCACCACTTGCGCAACAACATCGAGGACCCGCGCAACACCATCCTCATCACCGGCTTCCAGGCGCAGGATACGCTGGGCCGGAAGCTCGTGGAAAAATGGCCGGAAGTCAAAATCTTCGGCGAGCCGATGCGCGTGCGCGCCGATGTTGCAAGCCTGGATGAATTGAGCGCTCACGCCGATTACAGCGAGCTGCTCCAATGGATCAAGCCGATGGCGCCATCGCTCAAAAAGGTCTTCCTGGTGCACGGCGAGCCGGAGCAATCGGCGGCGTTCTCGAAGCACCTTCACACGCACTACAACCTGGAAACCGCGACGCCCGCGCCGGGCGAGAGCTTTGACCTGGTGTGAAAATGGTAGTGGCTCAATCAAAGACGCGTCGAGACGAGTCTCGACGCGGCAGGCACGAGTGCCTGCGCCACGGGCTCTTGGCCATCGCCCTCGCAGCGGCCCTATTCAGTGCTTGCGCCCACAAGAAGCATTCGAGGACGCCAGCTCCGCCGGCCGCGCCAGCGCCGGCGCCCAAGATCGGCGACACCGAGACGGGGCTCGCCAGTTGGTATGGCCATCCCTACCATGGGCGCGCGGCGGCCAACGGCGAAATCTACGATATGGAAACGCTGGTGGCGGCGCACCGCACGCTGCCGTTCAACACCTGGGTGCGAGTGGTGAACGTTTCCAACTCCAAGACCGTGGACGTGCGCATCATCGACCGCGGGCCGTTCGTGGACGGGCGGATCATCGACTTGTCGCACGCGGCCGCGCGTGCCATTGACCTGCTGGGTCCGGGAGTGGGACCCGTGCGGCTCGAAGTGATCGGCCTGCCGCAGGCCATGGAGCTGTCCATCTTCGCCGTCCAGGTGGGCGCGTTCCGCAGCCGCGAGAACGCGGACCGGTTGCGCGATGCCATGGCCACCCTCTATGGCGCGGCCCGCGTGGTCGAACGATCGGGCAATCCGGACCTGTGGCGAGTGCTGGTGGGCGCGGAGACGACACCGGACGGCGCCGCCGCCCTCGCCGAACGCATTCACGCCGAATCGGGTGAGAAAAGCGGCTTCGTGGTGCGACTAGATTCCGAATAGCGCCTTCAAAGCCCCCTTTCATTCGCGGAGAAGGCACCTCGACGAAGTGGCTTCCCACAGAGCACCATGAAACGACAGGTCTTGTATCGGGGCACGCCTGCAGCCGTGCCGGAACGGGACGAACCTGATGGACTTCGGCCCCTGGGAAGCGGCCAGGGGCTAAAGCCCTCGGAAAGCGCGCTTTCGGCGGCACGGCTGAAGCCGCGCCCTGATACGAGGCGTCCAATTTCGGAATTCGGGATGAACCGGCCTGTGCCGGGCGCAGCCCGGCCCATAGTGGGCCAGACACCCGTAATCGACAATCTGCGCCGCCTGATCGAGAAGGCGTCGCGCAACCGGCTGCCGGTGCTGCTGCTGGGTGAGAGCGGCACGGGAAAGGAGGTGGTGGCGCGCGCCATCCATGACGCCAATCCGCGCGGCCAGTTCGTGCCCATCGACTGCGGCTCGCTGGTGGGCACGCTGGTGGAAAGCGACCTGTTCGGCCACGTGAAGGGGTCGTTCAGCGGCGCACAGGAGAACAAAAAGGGGCTGGTCGAGGTTGCCGACGGAGGGACGGCGTTTTTCGACGAGATCGGCGACCTGCCGCTCGAGATGCAAGTCAAACTGCTGCGGTTGCTCCAGGAGCGGCAATTCCGCGCGGTCGGCGCGCTGCAATGGCGGACAGTGGACCTGCGCATCATCGCCGCGACGCATCGCGATTTGAAAGCGGAAATCGTGAAAGGGCGCTTTCGCGAAGACCTGTATTTCCGGCTCAACGTGTTCACCATCCGGTTGCCGCCGCTGCGCGACCGCAAGGCGGATATCCCGCTGCTAATCGATCATTTTCTGGGGAGCGCGCGCTTGGCCGGCCTGCCGTGGTTCGACCCCGGCCCGGATACGCGCGCCCGGCTCATGGCTTACGACTGGCCCGGCAACGTGCGGGAGTTGAAGAACGCGATCGAGCGCATGGCGGCAATGCATTCCGAACACCATCCCGAAGCGGCCCTGCCTTCCGCGCTAGTGAATCAGAGCCGATCGCTCGAGTTGGAGCGGCTTTCGGCCGCCATCGCAGTGGACGACGCGCCTGGCGGCGAATTCGTGGTGCGGCCGAAGTCGCCCGTGTTCACGATTGTGGAGAGTGAGAAGAACGCCATCGAGCGCGCCCTGGCCGCTACCCACGGCGGACGCGGCAGCGCCGCGCGGCTGCTCGGCATGGGCCGCACCACTCTGTATCGAAAGATGAAAGAATACGGACTGGATTGAGAATCGCGCTCGACGCCACCTACGCCATTGGAGAAGAGCTAAGCGGGGTCGGACTGTACTCACGCGAAATACTCGATGGGTTGGCGGCGCTGCGGCCGGAGGTGCGATTCGAATACTGGATGCGGCCGCACCGTTTCTTTCGCGCGGCCGGTCTGGCCGGCAGGCCGAATGCGCGGCGGCGTCTGCTCGTCGGGCCGGTGGTGCCGCGTGGAGCCGCGCTCTTCCATGGCCTGAATCAGCGGCTGCCGGCGATGCGTCTGCGCGCGGCAGTGGTTACCTTTCACGACCTGTTCGTGATGACGGGCGACTATTCGACGCCGGAATTCCGCGCCCGCTTCACCGCTCAGGCGCGGGACGCGGCGCAACGAGCCGACTTGATCATCGCGGTCTCCGAATTCACCAAGCGCCAGGTGGTGGGGCTGCTCGGCGTCCCCGAAGCGCGGGTGCGCGTGGTGCACCATGGAGCGCGGGGCTTATCCTTCCCGAATGTCGCGCGTGAGCCGGTGATCCTGCACGTCGGAGCGTTGCAGACCCGGAAGAACATCGCCCGCCTGGTGGAGGCGTTCGAGTCGCTCGACGGGAGCTGGCGGTTAGTGCTGGCCGGCGCCGCGGGCTTCGGCGCGGCCGGCATTCTGGAGCGCATCGCGCGCAGCCCCGCGCGCTCCCGCATCGAATTACCGGGCTACGTCACGCCGGCCGAACTTGCAGGTTGGTACGCCCGCGCCATGGTGTTTGCTTTCCCCTCGCTCGACGAAGGCTTCGGCATGCCGCTGCTCGAAGCGATGGCTGCGGGTACGCCCGTGGTGACTTCGAACCGGTCCGCGCTGCCGGAGGTGGCCGGCGATGCCGCGCTGCTGGTGGATCCGGAAGACACCGCTCAATTGGCGGCCGCATTACGCCGGCTGACCAGTGACGCCGAATTGCGGGAAGCTCTGGCCCGCCGCGGCAAAGCGCGCGTTTCAGTTTTCACTTGGGACAAAGCCGTCCGCGAAACCTGGGACGTTTACCGCGACCTGCTCCGTGGCGCGGCCTTTTAGGCTGCAGAACCGAGAGTCATCTCGGCTTTTCTTGTGTGCGCCGGCGATTCGCCGTTGCCGCAAACGCTTGCGTGTCCCAGTTGTTCGGCGCCACTGAGGTTGAGCAGTCAACAAAAGAAAGCCGAGATGACTCTCGGCTCTGCAGGCCGGACGGCCCGCGCCACGCATGTCAGGAATCTGCGGCTACCGGTTTTCTTCGTCCACGGCGATTTTCAGCGCGCGGAGGAAACGATGGTCCTGGGTGGTGAGCTTGATCTTGCCGGTGGTTTCGAAGGTGCGCTTAGGCTCCTCCGCCTCGCTCTCCTCCAGCTCGCCCTCTTCGTCGCCGGATTCGTCGCGCCGATTGAAGCCGATGGTGGCTTCCAAGACAAGAAACACGTCATACCCGGCCCGCTTGATTTCGCCGATCGCTTCCGCGATCCGGTCGGATTCGGACAGGGAATCGTTGATGGCATTCCCCAGTTCCTGCATGAGGTGCTTCAATGGCTCGTCCACAGATACTCCTAAGGCTAGCCGACGCGCCGGAGACGACCGGCGTTTCCGCTAACAGACCTAGCATCCACCCCAACTCGATTGTAGTGGACGCTCAGGCTAGTTCACAAGCTCAAACCGCTTCTTCTATCGACAGTTTATCAGCCGAACATGACGGCCGGGTTGTCTGGTGCGCCCGCCTGCTACGATGAAGACGTGCGGAAGCAGGTCACCTGGCAACACGGCGTCCAGTTCTTGCGACACGTCGTGCCGGCCGTCGTGAAACCCATTCACGCTCTCTGGAACCAGGTTATCGGCTTTCTTTTCCTGTCTTTCGGGGCGATTTTCGGACTCCGGACGGCCCGCTACATGATGTCGCACGATGCCATGCGCTCGGCTGTTGCCGGGGTAGCCACCGCGATCATGGCGTGGTATGGAATCGGCTCCTTTCTGCGCGCCCGCAGGATTTCGCGTTCTTGAATCGCTCGGATCGAAAGCCGGTTCCAGCAGTAAAATGTTACATAGCTATGTCGCTGCGGGTGCTTCTCCCGATCATTGTCGCGGCGTGCGCGGCCACCGCCCAGGAATATCGCGGTCCAAAGCCGCCGAAGCCGGACCTTCCCTACATTAAGCACGCCGACACGCTGCTCGCCACCGAATCGGTGGAGGCCAAGACGCAAAAGAAGAAAGACGACACGCTGTACATCGTCGACGGCGCCAACTCGCCCGTCAAGACGCCACTGGCGGCTCCCATCCTGCTCTTCGAGGGAGCCAGGATCAACCCGGAGAATCTGCAGTTGTTCCGGCTGGAATCGAAGGAAGGCCACCGCGAGTTTGCCGTGGAAAAGAGCGGAGAGCCGATCCGCATCGAAGTGACCAAGCTGGGCGGCACGCTCTCCAGGATTGAGCCGTACAACGGCCTGGACCCGGGCGAATACGCGCTGCTGACCAGCGGGTCGAACCACGTGTTCTGTTTCGCGGTGTTCTAGTGGGGCAGGTCCCCGACCTGCCAAACGGTCCTTGTGGAAGCAGCCGCCCGGTGGCGAGAGCCTGGCCTAAGGCAGGTCGGGGACCTGCCCTACCCAGGGGATGCTGTGATCGGAGAGGACAGCGCGGGTTTCGGCGGGCGAATCGGTGCGGAAGAAGGACCAGGGGCCCGGAATCCACGGGTAACGATCGACGACCGATTCATCCACCTCCACGCCGAGGCCGGGTTCGCGCGACACCAGCAGGTCGCCGGCTTCGATGGCGAGCGGCTGTTTCAGAATCTCCGCGGCCAGCGGAAATGGATACATGCCGGCCCGCCCTGTGCTCGAGTAGCAAGGGTACTCCAGCCACTCGACCACCGTGTCCGGCCAGCAGATGCCGAGATGCGCCGCGGCCGCCACTTCGAGCGCGGTTCCCCAACTGTGGAAAGCGAAGCGCAGGTTCTGGCGCGCGATTTCGGCCAGCAGCCGGCGCCCCGTCGCGTAACCGCCCTGGCAGCAGACGTCCATCTGCACGTAGTCGACGGCGTGGCTATCCATCAAATCGAAGTAGCTGCCTTCGCTGGGCTCATGCTCGCCGGAGGCCAGCGGCACAATGTCCTTCTCCTTGAGCCGCGCGTAGTCGGCGTGCAAGGCGGGCGGCAGCGGTTCTTCCAACCAGGCGATGTGGTGCGCGGCCATCAGGCGGGCCACCTGCTCGACGGTGGCGGCGCTGTAGGAACGGTCGCCCATACGCCACCAGCCGTGGGCATCCACCATCAGGTCGAAATCGGGACCGGTGGCCTGACGCATCAACCGCACCGATTCCACATCCTGCTCGGGCCCGAGCGCGGGACGCATCTTGTAGGCCCTAAAACCCATCTGCGCGATGGCTGCGGCTTCGGCGGCGAACGCTTCGGGCGGCATGTACATTCCCGCGCTGCCGTAGAGCCGTATATGGTCGCGCACGCGGCCGCCGAGCAACTCGGCGACCGGCACACCAAGCGCTTTGCCGGCCAGATCGTAGAGCGCTATCTCGACGGCGCAGTAAACCTTGGCGACTTCCAGGTTGGTGCCGGGACCGGCCAGGAAGAGCACGCGGAGCGCGTCAGGATCGGCCAATGACCGCCCCTCGAGAAACGGCGCGACCGTCGACTGGATGGTCTGATGCGCCGTTTCGCTGGCCGGTCCGGGCGCGTAACCCACCAGGCCGTTGCTCGATTCCACGCGTATGAACATGGCGTCGCGCTTCAGGATGGTGCGCTCACCGCCCCAAAATGGCAGCCGGAGCGGCTCCGGAAACGGATAGGACAACAGGAAAGACCGAACGCTAGAGATCTTCATGGACGCCGAAACAGCATATCACGGCAGCCGCCGCGCGGCGGGCCCTGCCAGCGCCACGCGGGATTCGGTGCGGGAGATCAGACGGGACCACATGGTATCCGGGTTCGCGTCGAAGACCAGCCCGGCGTCACCATCCAGGATGTACCAGGCGCGCAGGCGCGTCTCGTGATCCAGTTGGCCGGGGCCCCACCCGCAATATCCCACGTACACGCGCAGATCCTCGGCGTTCCTGCCGCCGGCCAGCGCGCTTTCGAGCGCTGGCTGGGACGGGATAAGATAGATCTTCTCGAGCACGCGCGCGCCCGCATCCGGTTTGATGTTGGAGCGGAACAGCGCCATGGCCGTGCCGGTTTCCACCGGTCCCCCGATATAAGCCGGATCCGAACGCTGCCCGGCTCCCTTCAGGTTGTGCAATGCACGAGAGAGCGGGATGGTGGTACGGCGATTGATCATCAGGCCAACCGCGGATTCGCGGTCATAATGCACAAGGAGGATGACGGATTCCGCGAACGCCGGATCGGGGGCGTCGCGCGGAGTTACCAGGAGCTTGCCGACCGCCAGATCTTCGGTGCGCTGGGATTGCGCGGGCAGTATGAGAGCCGCCAGCAGGACGCCGGCCGCCACCCGAAGCGCGATCCCGAATCGGCGGGGCACACGTATATTATGTCGCGTCCGGCAAGAATCCGCTTGAGTGGTTTGGAAAAAACGTGGCGCGGCCAGTCCTGGCTGCAGCGTCGAGATTCATCTCGACATTTCTAAGGAACGTCGGCACGAATCCCGACGCTGCAGGCAAGACTGCCCCCGCCACGCTCGGGTCGCCTAGTTCTGCGCCTTGCCCACCACAATCATGCCCAGTTGCAGATCGCCGATTTTGACGTTGAGCACCTGGTCCGGCGTATCGCCTTCCGCGGTGATGGAGGGGAACTTCGCCGCGCTGGGTTTTTCGATCGAGAACACCGCCGGGTGCGGCGTGCCGGAAGCCTTGGTGCTCATCTGCACCAACTGCTCGAAGCCCGGCGTTGCGCCAGGATCGGCGTCATTGGCGATGGGGGTCAGCAGCAGAAAATCGCGCTGCGGGGCCACGCCTTGATGCGAGCCATCCACTGGAAAATCGCTGTAGCGCATGGTGTAGACGCCGGCCTTGATGGTCTGGCCGCGGCGGTCGGCGCCCTCGGACGGGAAGCGGAGAACGCCGACTAAAGCGCCCTGGGGAATCGGGAATACAATTGCGTCGTCGGTAGGCTTCGCGCCCGTAGGAACGCTCGAGCGAAACCAGATTTCGCACCACGCGCCGTTAGGGCCAACAACACGATAGCCTTGCGTTTGGATGACAGAAGTGTAAGCCGCCGGAAGGCCAGCCGGCGCGCTGGAAACGGCCTCGACCTTATAATCCTGAGCCCAGGCGGTTCCGAGCAGGGAAACGAGCACGAAGATAAGACGCATGGATTGGCCCCTCGGAGGAAAAGGTCTGGAGCGGGAGACGGGATTCGAACCCGCGACATCGACCTTGGCAAGGTCGCACTCTACCAACTGAGTTACTCCCGCGCAAAACAGCAGTACCAATTTTCCTTCAGAACATTCTCAAAGTCAAACGTTGCGAATATGTAACTGATTTTAAAGCAATTAGAAACTTGCAGCAAAGCGAGTCCTCTGTGTTAGACTACAGTCTCGGTTGACCAAAGCGGAGGTGCCTGGCAGCCGTGCACAGGGCAAGTCTTCTGCTGCCGGGGTTCTTCCGGCAGGCCATCCGCGTCCCCAAAGACTGTCAAGGAAGTGGTGTGGAAAACTTGTGGGATTTGTGTGTAAAACCAATGAACTTATGGGATCAACTTCGTCATTATATTCAACCGCGCGTCAGCGAGGAGAGTTACAACAACTGGTTTAAGGGCACTGCCTTTCTGGGCGTGGACGGGGACACCCTGCTGGTGTCGGTTCCCGACGGTGAAACCCGCGCCTGGATGCAAAACGAATACGGGGTCCAGTTGGGTGAGGCAATTCGCGAGCTGCGGTTGCCGGTCAGCCAGATCGGCTTCGAAACCCGCGCCTCGAGCGGAGCGCGTGAAACGATGAACCGAAGCGCCATGGAAGGCGAGCCGGCGGCCAGTTCGTTGAATCCCAAATTCACCTTCGAGACCTTCGTGGTGGGCGCCTGCAACCAGTTTGCGCATGCCGCCGCGCGTTCGGTGGCCACCAACCCTTCGCGCAGCTACAATCCCTTGTTTCTCTATGGCGGAGTGGGCATGGGGAAGACGCATCTCATGCACGCGATCGGGCGCGAACTGATCGACAAGTTCGGCTCCATGCGGATCATCTACACATCGAGCGAGCGCTTCATGAACGAGATGATCGCCTGCATCCGCACCGAACGCATGCAGCAGTTCCAGCAGCGCTACCGCGAAGCGGATGTGCTGTTGATCGACGACATCCAGCTTCTGGGCAACAAGGAGCGCACGCAGGAGGAGTTTTTTCATACCTTCAACGAGTTGCACGATCACCAGAAGCAGATTGTGATTTCCAGCGATTCGCCGCCCAAGGAAATACCGGGCTTGCTGGAGCGGCTGCGGTCGCGCTTCGAATGGGGCTTACTGGCCGATATTCAACCACCCGACCTGGAAACCAAGATGGCCATTCTGGATAAGAAGGCCGAAGTGGAGGGTGTGAAACTGCCGGATGACGTGCGGTCTTTCATGGCTTCCAAGACCAAATCGAACGTGCGTGAACTCGAAGGCGCGCTGGTGAAGTTGGTGGCTTACTCTTCGCTCACCTCGACGCCGATCAATTTGCAGATGGCACAGCAGGTGTTGCGGCATATCGTCCACGTGCAGGACCGCAAGATCACCATCGATGCGATTCTGAAAGCGGTTGCCGAGCGCTTCCAGATCAAGCCATCGCAGCTCAAGGAAAAGAGCAATACGCAAAAGGTGGTGCGGCCGCGCCAGGTGGCAATGTACCTGGTCAAAGAGCTCACCGACGCTTCGCTGCCCGAGATCGGCCGCGCCTTTGGCGGCAAGCATCACACCACCGTGATCCACTCGATTCGCAAAATTGACAAAGAACGCCAGGCTAACCCGGAATTGAACAGGCTCATCCACAGCCTAATGGAAACATTACAATGAGCTTATGGTTTTTTCCACACAGGCTGGTTGAAGACGGGCAGGATATCTGTGCAAGAATCCCGGCCAGGCCTGTTTTTGCCTCGAGCCGCGCCCCTAATTCCACAGTTTGCCGTAGCGAAAAGTGGCTGAATTTAGTATAATTTAGGTGATCTTCAACATTTGCACAGACCCGATGAAAACGGTTCTATTTAGTGCTCATCTAATACCGTCAGAACAGTTAGGAGCCGTAGCGCATGGAATTCACTGTCAGCAAGGCCGATTTGGTACGAGAGTTGAGTCTGTCGCAAGGCGTGGTGGAGAAGAAAACCACCATTCCGATCCTGTCCAACGTTCTCCTGGAGGCTTCCGGAGATCGTGTCACGCTGACCGCAACGGATCTGGAATTGGGTGTGCGTTGTTCCTGTAAAGCCACCGTGAAGAAGGAGGGCGCCGGAACGGTGCCGGCGCGAAAACTTCTCGATTATGTGCGGCTGTTGCCGGAAGGCGACGTGCACATGAAGTTTCTCGAGAATCACTGGGTAAGCATTACGTGCGGCCGGTCGAAGACGCGCATTGCCGGCATGTCGCGCGACAGTTTTCCCGAGCTGCCGAAAATGCCGGACCCGATTGCGGAGATCCCCGTGAAGGCTCTGGCTTCGCTGATTGCGCGGACATCCTTTGCGATTTCCATGGAGGAGTCGCGATTCACTCTCAGTGGTGCGCTGCTCCTGCTGCGGCCGGATAGCATGACGATGGTGGCGACCGATGGGCATCGTCTGGCCTATGTGCAGACTCCGGCTGAAAACGCCGGCGTAGGCCAGCAGTTTCGCGCGCTGATCCCGAAAAAAGCCATGGGCGAACTGGTGAAACTGGCCGACGATGCCGTCCCGGAAGCGAAAGCGGAGTTCGCGGGCGACGACAACCACCTGTTCTTTAGAGTGGGTGAGAGGCTGTTGATCACGCGCAAGCTGACCGGGAATTTTCCCGACTATGAGCGTGTCCTGCCGAAGGATCATACGCACATCGCGAAACTGCAGAAGGACGAGATTCGCGCCGCCATTGAGCGCGTGGCGCAGTTCGCCGATGAGCGTTCGCGCGCCATCCGCGTGCAATTTACCGAGGGTGAAGTAAAGGTGTTTTCGTCGTCGGTGGAGATGGGCGAAAGCGAAGAGACGGTGACCAGCGAATACAAGGGACCGGATCTGGAGATTGGCTTCAATGCGCAGTACCTGCTGGATTTCCTGAGGGTGGTGGCGCAGGATCATGTCGCGTTCGAGTTGAAGGATCAAAAAAGCGCCGGCGAATTGCGGCCGGCCGGCGATGCGACACCGGATCAATACCGGTACGTCGTGATGCCGATGAGAATTTGAGTTTAGAACCATGGAAGAACTGACCAACGGGCAACAATCGGCGGTTTACGATTCGACGAGTATTAAGGTGCTGGAGGGGCTGGAGGCGGTTCGTCTGCGGCCCGCCATGTATATCGGCTCGACCGGCGAAATGGGGCTGCACCACCTGGTCTACGAAGTTGTCGACAACTCCGTGGACGAAGCCATGGCGGGACACTGCACCGAGATCAACGTCACGATTCATGACGACGACTCGGTGACGGTGGTCGACAACGGCCGCGGCATCCCCGTCGATCTTCACGAAGAAGAAGGCGTCTCGGCCGCGCAAGTGGTGATGACCAAGCTGCACGCCGGCGGCAAATTCGATTCGAAAAGCTACAAGGTGTCGGGCGGCCTTCACGGCGTGGGCGTCAGCGTGGTGAATGCGCTCTCGGAAAAACTGGAGCTCGAGATCTGGCATCCGGACGGCGAAACCGGTCCCAGCTTCACCTGGCAGCAGGAATATGCGTGCGGCGTTCCCAAAGGCCCGCTCCAAAAGACCGGCAGGGCCGGCCGCAAGACCGGAACCAGCATCACCTTCAAACCGGATTCCACCATCATGGAGGTGACGCAGTTCAATCACGACACGCTGGCCAATCGGCTCCGGCAGTTGGCGTTCCTCAACAAAGGCCTGAAGATCACCCTCGCCGACGAGCGCACCGAGCCGGAGAAGACAGAAGAGTTCCAATATACCGGCGGCATCGCCGAATTCATCAAGCTGCTCAACAAGGGCAAGCAGGTGCTGCACGACAAGCCGATGCACTTCGAGGCCGAACGTGAACTGCCCAACGGCGGCACGCTGACCATGGAAGTGGCGCTGCAATACAACGACGGCTATTCGGAAAATATTCTCAGCTTCGCCAACGCGATTAACACGGTGGATGGAGGCACGCACTTGCGCGGCTTCTATTCCGCGCTCACCCGCACCATCAACGCGTTTGGCCAGAAGCAGGAATTGTTCAAGGACAAAGAGACGCTGACCGGCGACGATGTGCGCGAGGGGCTGACCGCGGTGGTGAGCGTGAAGGTTCCGCAGCCGCAGTTCGAGGGCCAGACCAAGGGCAAGCTCAACAGCGACATCAGCGGCTACATGACGCAGTTCGTCAACGAGAAGCTGGGCGAGTATTTCGACAAGAACGCCACCATCGGCCGCCGCATTGTCGCTAAGGCGATTGACGCGGCGCGCGCGCGCGAGGCTTCCCGCAAGGCGCGCGATCTGACGCGGCGCAAGGGCGCGCTGGAATCGGGCGGCATGCCGCACAAGCTGGCCGATTGCCAGGAGCGCGATCCGGAGCGCTGCGAGCTGTTTCTCGTGGAAGGCGAATCGGCCGGCGGCACCGCCAAGCAGGGGCGCGACCGGCGGTTCCAGGCGATTCTGCCGCTGAAGGGCAAAATCCTCAACGTGGAAAAAGCGCGCTACGACAAGATGCTGGGCCACGAGGAAATCCGTGCCATGATCACCGCGCTCGGCACCGGCATCGGCAAGGACGATTTCGACCCGTTGAAGCTGCGCTACGGCAAGATCATCATCATGACCGATGCCGATGTGGATGGCTCGCACATACGCACGCTGCTGCTCACGTTTTTCTTCCGCCATATGAACGAGCTGATTCTGCGCGAGCGCGTCTTCATCGCGCAGCCGCCGCTCTTCCGCATCAAGAAGGGCAAGAGCGAGAAGTACATCAAGGACGAAAAGGACCTGACTAAAGAGCTGACCCGGCGGGCCACCGAAAACCTGACGCTCGAGATCCACGCGACCGGCAACGGCAGCGGGCCGCGGGCGGTGCTCGAAGGCACCGAACTGCGCGCGTTTCTGCTCAATCTGGACGAGTACGAAAAGATGTTCCACAAAGTGGAGCGCCGGCTGCGCGACGCGCGCGTGGTGGAAGTGCTGGGCAACATCGATCTGCACGTGGATCACAAGGGCGAGTTTCAGGAAGAAGCCAATCTCAAGCCGGTGTTCGAGGCGCTCGATAAATTGGGCCTCAAACCGCAGATGCGCCACGACGAAGAGCATTCCTCCTATGCGGTGGTCTACCACGACCAAACCGGCGCCGAGCGTTCGGTCGGCCTGGCGCTGGCGGCGCAGCCAGAATTCCGGCGCTATCGCGCGCTGGGCCGCATGATCGCCCGCTATAACGATCCGCCCTTCGTGGTGGTCAAGGACGAAAACCGCGAAGCGCGCAAGGACTGGCGCGCGCTGCTCGATTACGTGATGACCGAAGGCAAGAAGGGCTCCGACGTGCAGCGCTACAAGGGCCTCGGTGAAATGAACGCCGAGCAACTTGCCGAGACCACCATGAATCCGGAAAAGCGCACCCTGCTCTCCGTCCGCCTGGAAGACGCCGTGAAGTGCGAAGAGATCTTCTCTACGCTAATGGGCGAGGACGTAGAGAACCGCCGCAAATTCATCGAAGACAACGCGCTGGACGTGAAGAATTTGGACGTGTAAGGGGGGCTACGGGCGGCTGCTCAGCCGTGGCTTAGCCACCGCGATGGTAAATGGCGATGTCAGACGGTGCGGCTTGGCCAGTACCCCGTGTATGAAGGCGGTTTCCAGTACTTCAAGCGGACCAGCAGCGGCTGGGCAGTTGGAGAGAGTTCTACCCGTAGATGGACCGTCTCGGTTCCCGGCCAAGAGAATCTTACCCAGTGGACCGGGTCGTCCGATGTGCTCGGCAACGCGAAATAGCCGTTGTCATCGGTTTTCACTTCGGAAAGCTGCGTTGCCCAGTCTGCAGTGCATTCTTCCACTCGCATGCCGGAAAAATGCATCGAGTCGTATTCCACCGTGCCCGCCAGATCGGGCGCCTTGACCCAGGCGACGCTTATCCTCGGGCGTTGCTGTCGGGCGTGTACCTCGGCTCGTATCTCGGCCCAGGACCGCCTGGGTGGCCGGCGCGCCCGTTGCTCTGCCCGTATCTCAGCCCAGGACCGCCTGGGTGGCCGGCGCGCCCGTTGCTCTGCCCGTATCTCAGCCCAGGACCGCTCGGCCACGCAACTCGCTCGAAGGCCGGCCCGAACCTCGGCCCAGTATGGTCTGCCGGTGCTTTTCCTCGTGAGCGCGGCGCCAAGCAGGCTCAGATAGAGGACGTAAAGCGTGGCTGCCGCAGTCACAACCAGCAGAGAGTAGAAGCTGCCGCTGAGCGTGTGGTCGGAGAAGGGGGCCCGGTAAGTAATCGTGATGGCCGCATACATAGTGACGAAGAACGGCACCGTCTCCGTCAGGGTCTTCCGCCACCCTTGAAGCCAAGCCCAGTACATCAGCATAGCGCCGCCTAGGATAATTTCCGCTCCAATGCGCTCAAATGGCCGCTGCGGAAACGCGTGCGAAACCCAAATGGGGACGAGTGCCCAGATGCAAAGCGCCGGAATTAACAGATACGGAGAGCGGCACCAGCCGGGCATTTGCATGCGCTCCATTCTACCGCCCGACAACGGACAGCAGCCAGACCTCCCAATCAAGCCGCGCTTGACTTGAGTTCCTCGCGAATGATGCGGCGTAGCGTGTCCTCAAGCCGCGGCGCCTTTCCCTCCAGGTATTCCCGAAGCGCCGCGTTGATGAGTGTCTGATAGCCGGTCGCGCCCCCGGATCGTTCCGACATTTCAAAGAAGCGATCCACGATGTCCTGGTCGAGCCGGATCGTGATTCTGGTCTTGCCTTCCGGCTCCGGTTCCGGCGGGAGAACCCTGCCCCGTCTGCCCTTGCTGAAATCGTAGCGGTCTTTCATGGACCACAATTAGCG
This sequence comes from Bryobacteraceae bacterium, assembly GCA_049508735.1. Taxonomy (GTDB): domain Bacteria; phylum Acidobacteriota; class Terriglobia; order Bryobacterales; family Bryobacteraceae; genus Bog-375. The sequence continues at coordinate 116,205 of JBELAO010000001.1, forward strand.
TGTGCACGTAATGTGCGTACAGAATAAGACGCAGCCCGGCACGACAGGCCACGAAAACCGATGGCCCGTTCCTACCAGCGAGGTAGGATAGACGATCGGTTTTTGTCGTCTGTCAAGCCCGCCGCATCGGCCACGCCCGCCGAGCCCGGCACCCAGCCTGCGCTCGACCAGCACCACTGCTCTTTTGCTTCGACCAGACCGGCCTTTAGCGGGTTGTTCTCCACATAGTCGATCAGATACCGGAGTTCCTCCGCAGACCGTATCCAATGGTCGAATGACTCGTTCTGCCAGAAAGCAGTCCCAGTGCGGCCGAGGATCTGGTTGGCTACCCTGCCGGTTCTCCCTTTGAGCCACCGCATGATTGCAGCCAATTCCGCACGCGGCTGAAAGATCGCGTGGACATGACTAGGCATGACCACCCAGGCGTGGAGTTGATAGAAGCGACGAACCGCCTCACCATAGAGAAGAGCGTTCACAACAACGCTAGCGACTCGCGGATCCTGCAACCAGACGGGACCGCAATTCCCACGGTCGAGTTGCTCGTCCTGCTCCAACAAGTGCGGTAGGACGGACGATCGGTTTGTGTCGTCTGTCAAGCCGGCGTGCTCGCGCGAAGACGCCAGTTTGTCCCACTCACCACCGGAAAACGAGCCGGCTAATCGCCACGTCACGAACACAGCCGCCTCCTCCGGAATCCAGTGAGGCAGGTGTCTGCGCGTGAAGGCCATCGTGGTAGGACAGATGATCGGTTTTCGTCGTCTGTCAATGTTCGTGCGTCAACGCGGCATGACAGACGACAAAACCCGATCGTCTGTCCTACCAAAGGCGTAGTCTCCGGCCAGCGCCTGGTTTCTCGAAAGAAATGTGCACGCCAGCCTCCGCAATTCCCATCTCCCCTGAAACCGGTTAATATAAGGCATTGACACCCAGAAGTCTGCTGGGGCTTTCCCTGCGCATGGAGGGCTACCATCCATTTCCGCGAACGCGGTTCGCGACAATCAGGATATCCGCATGAGTACTCTCGCAATCCATCCCATCAACCGGGCGGTGCGCTTCTATGAAGCGCCCATCGGCAAGAAAGCCGTCATGGCGATCACCGGCGTCATGCTGGTCGGCTACGTTTTCGCCCATCTGCTCGGCAACCTGCAAATCTATTCCGCCGACGCCGAGCAGATCAACCGCTACGCCGGCTTTCTGCACAATCCGGCCAACGCGGCGGCGCTGTGGGCGGCGCGTAGCGTGCTGCTGCTGGCGGTGGCGCTGCACATTATCGCGGCTACCCAGCTCTGGCTGCAAAACCGCGCGGCGCGGCCGATCGGCTATGTGAAGAAGGCCGACCTGCCCACGTCCTACGCGGCGCGCACGATGATCTGGAGCGGCCCCATCGTCGGCGCCTTCGTGATCTTCCACGTGCTGCATCTCACGGCGGGGAAGGTTCTGGAGCTGCACGAGCTAGGGCCGAACATGCCGGACGTCCGCTACAACGTGATCACCGGTTTCTCCAACCCGTGGATTTCCGGATTCTACATTCTGGCCATGATCCTGCTGTGCCTGCACCTGTATCACGGCATGTGGAGCATGTTCCAATCGCTGGGCATCAGTCACCCGCGCTATACGCCCATCGTCAAGAAGGCGGCGGCGGTGCTGGCGATAGCGGTTGCGGTGGGCAATTGTTCGATCCCCATCGCGGTGCTGACCGGGTTGCTGAAGTATTAAGGAGGCCACATGGAACTCGATTCAAAATGTCCGCAAGGTCCGATTGAGACGCGTTGGGACCGGCACCGCTTCAGCCTCAAGCTGGTGAACCCGGCCAACAAGCGCAAGTACACCGTCCTGGTGGTGGGCACCGGCCTCGCCGGCGGAAGCGCGGCCGCCTCGCTGGCGGAGCTGGGCTACAACGTCAAGTGCTTCTGCTTCCAGGATTCGCCGCGCCGCGCGCACTCCATCGCCGCGCAGGGCGGCATCAACGCGGCCAAGAATTATCACAACGATGGCGACAGCGTGTACCGGCTGTTTTATGACACGGTAAAGGGCGGCGATTTCCGCGCCCGCGAATCGAACGTCTATCGCCTGGCGCAGATCAGCCTCAACATTATCGACCAGTGCGTGGCGCAGGGCGTGCCGTTCGCGCGCGAGTACTCCGGTTACCTGGATAACCGCAGCTTCGGCGGCGCGCAGGTTTCGCGCACGTTCTACGCGCGCGGGCAGACCGGGCAGCAGTTGCTGCTGGGCGCTTACCAGGCGCTCGAACGGCAGATCGGCCTCGGCACGGTGGAGATGTTCCCGCGCACGGAGATGCTCGACCTGATCGTGATCGACGGCCACGCACGCGGCATCGTCACGCGCAACCTGATGAGCGGCAAAATCGAGTCGCACCTGGGCGACGCGGTGGTGCTCGGCACGGGCGGTTACGGCAACGTGTATTATCTTTCCACCAACGCCAAGGGCTCCAACGCCACCGCCATCTGGCGGGCGCACAAGCGCGGCGCGCTGTTCGGCAATCCCTGCTTCACGCAGATTCACCCGACGTGCATTCCGGTTTCCGGCGATTATCAATCCAAACTCACATTGATGAGCGAGTCGCTGCGCAACGACGGCCGCGTTTGGGTGCCCTTGAAGAAGGGCGATGCGCGTCCCGCCAGCCAGATACCGGAAGCCGAGCGCGATTACTACCTGGAGCGCCGCTACCCGAGTTTCGGCAACCTGGTGCCGCGCGACGTTGCTTCGCGCAACGCCAAGACGGTCTGCGATGAAGGCCGCGGCGTGGGCGAGACCAAACTCGCGGTGTATCTCGATTTTCGCGACGCCATCGACCGCCTGGGCAAGCACACCATCAAAGAGCGCTACGGCAACTTGTTCGATATGTATGAACGCATCGCCGGCGAAGACCCATACCAGTCGCCGATGCGCATCTACCCGGCTATCCACTACACCATGGGCGGCCTGTGGGTGGATTACAACCTGATGTCCACCATTCCCGGACTGTACGTGATTGGCGAGGCCAATTTTTCCGACCACGGCGCCAATCGCCTGGGCGCCAGCGCACTGATGCAAGGCCTGGCCGACGGCTATTTCGTGCTGCCGAACACAATCAACGACTACGTGGCTTCGACAAAACTCGCCAAGGTCGATGCGAGCCACGCCGCGGTGCGCGATGCCGAAGAGCAGGTGATCGGGGCCACGCGCAAGCTATTGAGCAACAAGGGCACGCGTTCGGTGGATAGCTTCCATCGCGAACTGGGCAAGCTGATGTGGGACTACTGCGGCATGTCGCGAACCGCGGAAGGGCTGAAGCTGGCGCTCTCGAAAATTCCCGGCCTGCGCGAACAATACTGGCGCGAGGTGAAGGTGCTGGGCGCGGGCGAAGAGCTGAACCAGTCGCTCGAAAAGGCCGGCCGTGTGGGCGACTTCTTCGAGCTGGCGGAATTGATGTGCCTGGATGCGCTGGAGCGCAACGAATCCTGCGGCGGCCATTTCCGCGAGGAATACCAGACCCCGGAAGGCGAAGCCGCGCGCGACGACGAGCATTACTCCTACGCAGCGGCCTGGGAATTCCGCGGGGTGGGCAGCCCGCCCGAGCTGCATAAGGAGCCGCTGACCTTCGAATATGTGCATCCGGCGCAGAGGAGCTACAAGTAATGAAAATCATCCTCCACATCTGGCGGCAGCGGAACGCGGAAGACAAAGGCCGCATGGCGCGCTACGAAGTGCCCAACGTCAACGAGCACATGTCGTTCCTGGAGATGCTCGACGTCCTCAATGAGGACCTCATCGCCAAGGACGAAGAGCCGGTGGCATTCGACCACGATTGCCGCGAGGGCATCTGCGGCATGTGCGGTTCGATGGTGAACGGCGTGGCGCATGGGCCGAAGCCCGGCACCACGCTCTGCCAGCTTCACATGCGGTTCTTCAAGGATGGCGACGAGTTGTACCTGGAGCCGTGGCGCGCCCGCGCGTTCCCCATCGTAAAAGACCTGGTGGTGGACCGCAGCGCGTTCGACCGCATTATGGCGGCCGGCGGTTTCATCTCGGTAGCGACCGGCAGCGCTCCCGACGGCAACGCCACCCTGGTGTCCAAGGAAGATGCCGATAGCTCGATGGATGCGGCCGCGTGCATCGGCTGCGGCGCTTGCGTCGCCATGTGCCCCAACGCCTCGGCGTCGCTTTTCCTGGGCGCCAAGATTTCGCACCTGGGCCTGTTGCCGCAAGGCCAGCCCGAGCGTCACGAACGAGCCGTGGCCATGGTGGCGCAAGCCAATCAGGAGCTCTTCGGAGCCTGCACCAACATCGGCGAATGCGAAGCCGTCTGCCCCAAGGAAATCAAGCTGGAAGTAATCGCCAGAATGAACCGCGATTTTCTGATAGCTAAGTTGGCCGGGCGGGGAACGGCGGACGAAGCGTAAGCTCTCAGGCTGGGCATGCTCTATTTAGCTTGCCAACGCCCGTTTGCGGGCGCACCTACTATCGCCCGGACATGACCTGCCGCACGTCCTTCAGCAGAAGGAACAGGTGCAGTGGATCGGTGGGCGACGGGACAAAATCGAAGTACTCATAGAAGACCCGGGCTTGATCATCCTTGGCATGGACCGCAAACGCCCGGATGCCGGCGATGTCGGCGGCCTGCAAGGTGCGTTCGAGTGCGTCCCTTAAGAGCGCTTTGCCCACGCCCTGCCCTTGCCATCGGCGATCCACCGCAATGCGCGCCAGCAACATAATTGGGACCGGATGCCGTGCCAGGCCCTTGCCCAGGCGCCGCGGCGCCTCCTCGTGGCTCACCTGGCCCACCGTCAAGGTGTGGTAACCAACCACGATGTCACCGTCCAAGCCGACGTACGTTAGGGCAGCGCCCGCCTGCTGATTCTGCCAGGCGTATCGGGTCAGGTACCGGTTCAGTTGTTCCCGGCCGCAGTCGAAGTCTTCGACCGGGTGATCGCGCCGTAGCTTCTCAATGCGCCGGGGAGGGGTCACTGAGCGGTGCCGGCGTCGAAGAATCCAGGTTCATTCAGCAGCCGCTTCAATCGAGGCAGGGGGCGCGGAGGGGCATCGAGCGCGGCGACGAACGCCTTCCACTGCGGAGCGTTGAGAACGAATTCCCGGCGGTCCGCGAGCGCTTCATCGGCACGGGCCAGCGCACTTTCGAGAACGAACTCGCTCACGGAACGTTGGGTCGCCGCCGCTGCCGCCCGCAGCGTCATTTTAGAGTGCAGCGTGATCCGCAGATCCAACTTCTCGGTTCGCCCGGCGCGTGTCGGCATGGCCCCATCCCTTCACCTTGAGGATAGCGCTTCACGCCAGACAATGTCAAGACAACTGCGGCCGGCCTAATTGCCCGTATTTCGGCAATTCGCCTAAACTCGGTCCGCCACCCGCCGGCTAACCACCTGAAACCGCGTACACTGACTATCTGGCAGGTCCCGTGCACCCTACAACCCCGGGCCATGCTACGGATTACGATTCACGACAGCGCCCGCGAGCTGCGGATCAAGCTCGAAGGCAAGCTTTCCGGGCCGTGGGTGGAGGAGCTGCGTCAATGCTGGCGGACAGCATCGTCGACCACCGCCGGCCGGATCACCTCGCTCGACTTGAGCGAGGTGGATTTCGTCGATGCCGACGGGCAATCGCTCCTCTCGGAGATGCACCGGCAAAACGTGCGGCTCGACGCGGCGACCCCGCTGATACAGGCGCTGGTGGAAGAAGGCATCGGCCGAGCGGGCTGTGCTACGGTTGAAGAACAGCCGGCTGGCAGCCCCCATGTTTCCTCCTTCCACCACAAGTCCGGCGACCGTTAAGGCGCGTTACGAAGCGCTGTTGGAAGTTGCCGAGTCGATTTCCAACGAGCACCAGCTTGCCACTCTGTTCAGCGAGCTGAGCCGCTCGCTGAAGCGCCTGGTCGAGTTCGACTACATCACCCTCACCCTGGCCGATTTCGCGGAGCGTCTGGTGCGCGTACACATCCTGGAAACCGATCAGCCGGTCACGGGAGCGCCCCTGGGCCCGATGCCTTTTTCCGAGACGCCGACCATGGTGGCGCTCGAATCCGGCCGCCCGTACTACATCCCGCGCGTGGGACCCGAGCTGCCTTTTGTGCGGTTGCGCGCGATCCTCGAGGTCAACGGCGTCCAATCCTTCTGCGTGTTGCCGCTACGCACGGCGCAACGGCAGATCGGCGGGCTGACCTTCGGATCCACGAAGCCGGACGCCTACTCGGCCGAAACCATCGAGTTCATGCAGCAGGTGGCGAACCAGGTGTCCGTCGCCGTGGATAACGCGCTGAACTTCGAAACGGCCCGGAACTACGAACAGGCGCTGGCGCACGAGCGCGACCGGCTGCGCGCGCTGCTCGAAATCAACAACGCGGTGGTGAGCGCGGTGGCCGACAAGGAGATGTTCCGCTCGGCATCCGCTTCGCTACGCCACGTCTTCGGATTGGATTACACCAGCCTTCTGTTGCTCGATGCCGAAAGCGGCGATCTGCGCGTGGCCGCGCTCGATTTTCCGGACGGCGCGGGCGAGCTCCAGGAAAACACGCTGGTCCCGATGGCCGATTCGGTGGCCGGCCACGTGTTCCGCACCCGCCAGGGACGCATATTAAGCTTCGACGAAATGGCCGCCCTGGCGCCAGCCACCGCGAAGGTAATGGCAGTGGAGGGTGTGCGGACGTTCTGCGCGATGCCGCTAATCGCGCATGGCGAGACGCTCGGCGTGCTAACCGTGGGCTCCCGGCGCGATGAGTTCTTCTCCCAGGGCGACATGGAATTCTATACGCAAGTGGCGGGGCAGGTGGCGATTGCGCTCGATAACGCGCTTTCCTACCGGCGGATCGAGGAACTGAACTCACGGCTGGCGGAGGAAAAGGTGTATCTCGAAGACGAGATTCGCACCGACAGCCGATTCGAGGAAATCATCGGCCAGAGCCGCGCCCTCAGGGCCAATCTGAAGCAGGTGGAAACGGTCGCGCCCACCGATTCCACGGTCTTGATTTGCGGCGAGACCGGCACAGGCAAGGAATTGCTGGCGCGCGCCATCCATAACCTGAGCTCGCGCCGTCAGGGCACGTTCGTCAAGCTGAATTGCGCCGCCATCCCCACCGGGCTGCTCGAGAGCGAAATGTTCGGCCACGAAAGAGGCGCCTTCACCGGCGCCATCGCGCAGCGCATCGGCCGTTTTGAGCTAGCTCACCGCGGCACCATGTTTCTGGACGAAGTGGGCGAGATTCCGCTCGAGCTGCAAACCAAGCTGCTGCGCGTGCTGCAGGAACGCGAGTTCGAGCGGCTGGGCAGCTCCCGCACCATTCGCACCGATGCGCGCCTGGTGGCCGCCACCAATCGCGACCTGGCCGCCATGGTGGAAGAGCGGCAATTCCGCGCCGACCTCTATTACCGGCTTAACGTGTTTCCCATCACTGTGCCGCCGCTGCGCGACCGGCGTGAGGACATTCCGCTGCTGGTGCGTTACTTCGTGCAGCAGAACGCGCGGCGCATGAATCGGCGCATCACTTCCATCACCGCCGAGACCATGGAGGCGCTGACCCGCTATCACTGGCCGGGCAACATTCGTGAGCTGGCCAATTTCATTGAGCGCGCGGTGATTCTCTCTCCCGGCTCGGTGTTGCACGCTCCCGTGCGCGAATTGAAACGCGCATCGGGCGGCGGCGCCGCGGTGGTAACGCTGGCGGCGGCGGAACGTGAAGCCATCGAGCGCGCCTTGCGCGAATCGGGCGGAAAAGTGGGTGGCGCGGATGGCGCCGCGGCGAGGCTCGGTATGAAGCGCACCACCCTGCAAGCCAAAATGCGCAAGCTCGGCGTGGCTGGGCGGCGGTAACGCCGGCGGTCTTGCCGCCGGTTCTTTCTCTTCGTCTCCATTTCCCGGAAACGGCGGCGCCCCCAAACTAACAAGACAACGGCGGCAAAGACCGCCGGCGTTACCGCCGCCATTTGGGCCGGTGCCGAAATGTGGGCAGTGCAAATTCTTACTAGTCCAATGAATTCAGCCGAATACAATGGCCCATTCGCTGCATTTTAAAATTACTGACAGGACGCGCTGGATGAATATGAGATCTCGGGTTCTCGTTTGGCTCGCCGTTGCGCCATTGGCCATGGCGCAGGATTCGGCGCCGCTCAAGCTCACGCTGCACGATGCGGTGGTTCTGGCCCTGCGCCAAAACCCGCGCGTGATCCTGGCCAATCTCAACGTGGCGCAGAGCACCCAGGACAGCCGCGTCGCGCGTTCGGGCCTGTTGCCGCAGGTGGGCGCTGGGATTAGCGAGGCGGTCCAGCGGTTGAACGTCGAGGCGCTGTTCGGAGAGCCGTTCCCCGGGATTCCGGAACACATCGGGCCGTTCTGGGTGGCGCAAGGCGGAGTCCGCTTTAGCGAACCCTTGGATCTGACGCTGTGGCGGCGCTACAAGGCTGCGCAGACCGGCGTCACAGCGGCGCGCGCGCAGGAGATGACGGCGCGCGAGGAAAGCGTGCTGCTGGTGGTTTCGCAATACCTCGGCTGCCAGCGGTCGTCAGCCGACGTGGAAGCTGCGCAGGCGCTTGAGACGCTGGCGCAGGCGCTCTACGACCAGGCGGCCGATTTGCAGAAGAACGGCGTGGGCACCGGCATCGATACGCTCCGCGCCAATGTGCAACTGCAAAACGAGAAGCAGCGAGTGATCGTCACGCGTACCCAACTCGAAACCGGCCTGTTCGGGCTAGGCCGGTTATTGAGCGTCGATCCGCAGCGGAAAATCGAGCTGGCCGACCAGGTGCAATTTTTCCAAACCCCCGACGTTTCCGCCGATCGGACCCTGGAGCACGCCTATGCCACGCGTCCAGAGCTGCGCCAGATTGCCGCGCAGACGGCGCAGGCGCAACTGGGGCTGAAGGCCGCCTCCGAAGAGCGGCTGCCGAAGCTGACGCTGACCGGCAACTGGTCGGAGCAGGGCCTCACTCCCAACACCGTCATTCCGGTGTACTTATACCAGGCCAGCCTGGAGGTCCCGATCTTCACCGGCGGGCGGATCCAGGCCGAGCGGGCCAAAGCGGAAATCGCCCTCCGCCAGCTCAAGCAGCAGGAGCAGGCCGCGCGCGACTCGATCGCGCTCGAAGTGAGGACCGCGATCGCGCAGCTCCTGGCGTCGCGCAACGAAGTCGACGTAGCGAACCTGGGAGTCGATCTGGCACGTCAGGAAGTGGACGAGGCCCGCGACCGTTTCCAGGCGGGAGTTGCCAACAATATCGAGGTAGTCAACGCGCAGAATGAGCTGGCGCGCGCCCACGATAACCAGATCGCGGCGCTTTACAGCTATAACCAGGCGCGGGCCGACCTGGCGCACGCAGCCGGGCAAATGGAGACGCTCTACGCCAAGTAGACAAATCAATCCGTGGATTATCGCTTTCACGGTGATGCTGGCAACCTTTATGGAGGTGCTGGACACCAGCGTGGCGAACGTGGCGCTGCCGCACATCGCGGGCAACCTTTCGGCATCCACGGACGAAGCCACCTGGATGCTGACCTCATACCTGGTTGCCAATGCCATCATTCTGCCGATGGGCGGGTGGTTCAGCATGATGTTCGGGCGCAAGCGGTTCTACATGATCTGCGTGGCGCTGTTCACCATCAGCTCCTGCTTGTGCGGTATGGCGCCTACGCTGGGCTCGCTGATATTCTTTCGCGTGCTGCAGGGCATCGGCGGCGGCGCGTTGCAGCCCATGTCCCAGGCTATCCTGGTGGAAACCTTCCCGCGCGAAAAGCAGGGCATGGCGATGGCGGTGTTCGGCATGGGCGTGGTGCTGGCGCCGGTGATCGGCCCCACGCTGGGCGGCTGGCTGACCGACGATTTCTCCTGGCGCTGGATCTTCTTCATCAATATTCCGGTGGGTGTGCTCTCCCTGCTGATGACCAAAATGCTGGTGTTCGATCCGCCGTACCTGGTGCGCAAGAGCTTCCGCGACGGCCTCAAAATCGACTACACCGGTTTTGGCCTGCTGGCGCTCGGGCTGGGCTCGCTCGAAGTGGTGCTCGATGAAGGGCAGAAGGAAGACTGGTTCGGATCGAACTTCATCGTCGGGTTCGCCATCGTGGCCGCTGTGTGCCTGGTGTCGGTGGTCTTCTGGGAATTGAAGCACGAGCACCCAGTGATCGATTTTCGCGTGCTCAAGAATCGCAATTTCGCGCTGGGCACGTTATCCATGCTGGTGCTGGGCTTCGTGCTCTATGGCAGCACCATGCTGCTGCCGGTGCTATTGCAAACGCTGCTGGGCTACACCGCCATGCTGAGCGGCCTGGTGCTCTCGCCGGGGGGCCTGGTGGTGATCGTCTGCATGCCGCTGGTAGGCACTCTGCTGCGCCATTTTCAGGCCCGCTGGCTGGTGATCTTCGGCGTACTGGTGTCGGCCACTGGCCTGCTCATCATGTCCAGGTTCAACCTCTATATCGATTACGGGACCGCCGTCTGGAGCCGCATGGTGCAGAGCGCGGGGATGGCTTTCCTGTTTGTGCCGATCAGCGTGGCGACGGTGGCGACGGTCTCCCGCGATCGCATGAATTACGCCACCGGCCTGTTCAACCTGGCGCGCAACATCGGTGGCAGCTCCGGAATCGCCACCGTAACCACGCTGCTGGCGCGGCGCTCGCAGATGCATCAGCAGGCGCTGGTATCGCATCTGACTCCTTATGACGCGGCGTATCGGGACGCCATGCTGCACACGACGCAATTGCTGCACGCGCATGGCGCCACCGTGCCGGATGCGGCCAGGCAGGCCGGCGGACTCCTGTATGGCGGCCTGCTGCGCCAGTCCGCCATGCTGGCCTTCGCCGATGCGTTCTGGGTGATGGCGGTGCTGTTTGTTTTGATTATTCCCTTGATGTTCTTGATGAAGCGGACCGGGCCGATGCACGGCCCGTTGGCGGTGGAGTAACGTTATGGCCGAATCGAAAGTCGCAATGCCCGAAACGGAAGAACGGCCCGCGGTGGCGGAGCCGCAAAAGAAATCGCAGGTGCGGTTTGTGGTGCTGATCCTGGTGCTGGTCGCGGTTGGGGCGGGGTTGTGGGCGTACTTCCACTATCGCGACCGCGTCTCGACCGACGACGCGGAAGTGGACGGGCACGTCAGCGCCATCGCACCCAAGATCAGCGGCAACGTGATCGACGTGCTGGTGCAGGACAACCAGCCGGTGAAGGCGGGAGATGTATTGGTGCGCATCGACCCGCGCGATTACCAGGCGCGCGTGGATCAGGCCAAGGGCACGCTGGCGGAGGATGAGAGCAAGTTGCGCGCGGCGCAGGTGGGTGTGCCGCTGAGCGATCTGGTCACCGAATCCGGCCAGACCTCGGCTTCGGCCGGCGTGGGCGACGCGCAAGCGGAGCTCGACCGCGCCCGTCTGATCTATGATCAGGCCTCCAGTTCCGACCTGGCTTATGCCGAAGCCAACGTGCGCTCGCGCCAAGCCAGCAACGATCGCGCTCAAGCCGACCTGGCGCGTATGAAGCCGCTGGTGGACAAAGCCGAAATCTCGCAACTTCAGTATGACGCCTACGTGGCGGCGGCCAAGGTGGCGGCGAGCGAGCTCAACGAGGCGCAGCAGAAACTGGCGTCGGCCGCCAAAGATGCGGCCATCAAGAAAGCATCGCTCGCGGCCGCGGTCGAGCGCGTGGCGCAAGCGAACGCGATGCTCTCCACATCGGTCGCTAACCGTAAACAGGTGGCCATTCGCACGGCCGATGTGGGCACCGCGCAGGCGGTTGTCGAGTCCGCGCGGGCAACCCTCGAAGCCGCCGAACTGCAACTGAGCTACGCGACCATCTTCGCGCCAATCGATGGCGTAGTGACACGCAAGAGTGTGGAAATCGGCCAGATGTTGCAGCCCGGCCAAGGCATCATGACCCTGATTCCTCTGAGCGATACCTGGGTCACCGCCAATTTCAAGGAGACCCAGCTCGCTCAAGTGCATGCGGGCCAGCGCGCGGATATTCACGTGGACATGTATGGCGACACCATCGGCGGCCACGTGGATTCGATCGCCGGCGCCACCGGCGCCAGCATGAGCCTGTTGCCACCCGAGAACGCCACCGGCAACTTTGTCAAAGTGGTGCAGCGCATCCCGGTGAAGATCCTGGTGGACAAGCATGAAGGCGTGGTGCTGCGGCCGGGAATGAACGTGAACGTGACGATCTACACGAAGTAGGCAATGTGGCGCAGGCCCCCGGCCTGCGTAAGACCGCTCTCAAGAAGATTTCCGGGCTCCGCCCGGTTGGCAGGTCGGGGACCTGCCCCACTACCGGATCTTCTCGTCCTTTTCGATTTTGCCGTCGCGGATGTGGATCACGCGCCAGGCGTGCAGCGCGATATCCTGCTCGTGGGTGACCAGGATGATGGTGTTGCCCTGCTCGTGGAGGCGCTCGAACAGGGCCATGATCTCGTTGCCGGTGGCCGTGTCCAGGTTACCCGTGGGTTCGTCGGCCAGCAGGATGGACGGGTTGTTGACCAGGGCGCGGGCCACCGCGACCCTCTGGCGCTGGCCGCCGGACAGCTCATTGGGCTTGTGCAGCATGCGCTGTTCCAGGTCCACTTGCCGCATCGCCTGCTTGGCCCGCTCCAGGCGCTCGGTCGAGGACATGCCGGCGTAAATCAAAGGCAGCTCGACGTTGTGCAGCGCCGTGGCGCGCGGCAGCAGGTTGAAGGTCTGGAAGACGAAGCCGATTTCCTTGTTGCGGATGCGGGCCAACTCATCATCCGTCATCTCGCTCACCAGGTTGCCGTTGATGAAGTACTGCCCCTTGGTGGGCGTGTCCAGGCAGCCGATCAGGTTCATCAGCGTGGATTTGCCGGAGCCGGAAGGCCCCATGATGGCGACGTATTCGCCGCGCTTGATTTCGATATCGACGCCCGAAACCGCGTGGATGGTCTGATCGCCCATCGTGTACGTCTTCCAGAGATCGTACGTACGGATGACCACACCATCCCGCTTGAGCTGCTCGGCGCGCTCCAATAACGAGTTGTCGACGGCGGTTGACATAAGGGATCTCGAATCCTAACTGGTCGTCGCAGCTACCGGCGCCTTGTTATCGATCTTAACCAGGGTCCCGTTCTTGATGGTGCGGATCACCTGGTAGGAACCGGTGACAATCTGGTCGCCCGGCTTCAACCCGTTGAGGACTTCGATATCGGTCGCGCCGGTGATGCCGGTCTCGACTTTGCGGAATTCCGCTTTGCCCGCGTTGACTACAAAGACGCCCTGGATTTCCTCTTTCCGCGCCTTCTCGGCGGCTGGGTCCGGCTTGGTGGCCGCTTGCGCAGTGGAAGTGGAACTGGGCTTGGGCGGTTCCAGATCGCCGCGCTGCCGAATGGTCAGCGCCTGAATCGGAATCGTCACCGCGCTGGAGCGTGTCGCGGTGGTGACCTTGGCGGTACAGGAAAGGCCGGGGCGAATCTCGTCCGGCGGATTGTCCATCGCAATCACCACCTTGAAATCCTTGGCCTCCTGGCTGGAGATGGCGCTTTGGGAAGCGGCCAGTCCGGTGGAGCGCAGAATGGCGGTATCGCCGATCTCGGTCACGTGCCCTTTGAAGGTCTTGTTGGGGATGGCGTCGATGGTGATGTCGGCCGTCTGGCCCAGGTGCACGCTGACGATATCGGTCTCATCCACCTTGACCTCGGCCGTGATGACGGACATGTCGGCGATGGTCATGATCACGCTGCCCTCGGAATTCTGGATACCGGGTACCACCGATTCGCCAACCCGCACGGGCAGATTGGTCACCACGCCATCGAGCGGCGCCACGGAGTCGTACTTGCGCAGCACATCCGCGAATCGATTGAGGTTGGCGCGCGCCTGCGCGATATGCCGCTGGGTGGAAGAAAGCTGCGCCGCGTTCTGCTCACGCTGCGCTCTGGCTTGCACGATGCGGGCTGCGGATTGGGTGATCTGCGCTTTCTGCGCCTCGTAGGTGAATTTCTTGAGCTCGAAATCCTGCCGGGCGAGCAGCTTTTCGTTGAACAGCTCCTGGGCGCGATCATAATCGGCCTTCATGCGATCCAGGTCGGCTTTGTCGTGCTCGAGCCCCGCCTCCATGGTGTGGATGTTCTCGTCGGCCGCTTTGAGCCCTGCTTCCGAAGCGGTCGTGTCGGCTTCCGCGGAGCTGACGGAAGCCTGGTACGCCGCCACATCGGCGGTGGGTTGGGTGTTTTCCACGCGCGCCAGCAATTGGCCCTTGCGGACGTGGTCGCCTTCCCTGACCAGGATTTCCGTGATGTTCCCCATCGCGTTGGCGCCGATGTTGATGTAGTTCTTGGGCTTGATTTCCCCCGAGGAAGTGACGATGGCAGCCAGGTCGCCGCGCGTCACCTGTCCGGTCTGCACCGTCACCACGCCGCGCTTGCTATAGACCGTGCTCGCGTACAGCCCGACGGCGATTACCAGCACGACCGCCAATGTGATGATTATTTTCCACTTAGTTTTCACGACGATGTCCTATCACCGCTTTAGACGCAAATTTGCAGGTGGGAGTTCACCCTTTATTTTACAACTCGCCAGCCGGTCCTACGGCGGAAACGTAAGGAGCCATCCGAAAGACGCCGGAGAAGGGGAAATGTTAGCGAAGGGCAAACAGGATTAGCCCACCGATGAACACCGATAAGCAAAACCCAGTCTTTATCGATCCGTGTTCATCTGTGGCTCAATGGCTCTTGGGGAGTCCGCTACGCGAAGAAGTTGCCCATTTTGCGGAACTTGAGATAGCGGTGCTCCACCAGTTGCTCGCCCGTGAGTCCTGCCAGTTCGCGCAGGCTGTGGTGAAGGGCCTGCCGCAGGCTCTCGGCGGCGGTTTCGGGGTTTTCCTGCGCGCCGCCCTCGGGTTCGGGAATGATGCCGTCGATGAGACCGAGCTGATCCAGATCTTCCGCGGTGAGGCGCAACGCGGCGGCGGCGCGCTCGGCCTTTCCCGAATCGCGATAGATGATGGACGCGCAGCTCTCCGGCGATATCACGCTATAGACCGCGTTCTCGAACATCAGCACGGTGTTGCCGACGCCCAGGGCGAGCGCGCCTCCCGATCCGCCTTCGCCAATCACGACCACGATCACCGGGATGGCCATCCTCGCCATCTCGCGCAGATTGCGGGCAATGGCCTCCGCCTGGCCGCGCTCCTCGGCGTCGATGCCGGGGTAAGCGCCGGTCGTATCGAGAAAGGTAATCACCGGCCGCCCG
Organism: Bryobacteraceae bacterium; assembly: GCA_049508735.1. Taxonomy (GTDB): domain Bacteria; phylum Acidobacteriota; class Terriglobia; order Bryobacterales; family Bryobacteraceae; genus Bog-375. Next base: position 131,397 of record JBELAO010000001.1, read on the forward strand.
AATTTGGCCGCCAGTTGCATCACCCGCAGGGCTTTGCGGTATCCCTCAGGCTTGGGCATGCCGAAGTTGCGCTGCAGCCGCTCCTTGGTGTTGCGGCCTTTTTCTTCCGCCACGATGACGATGGGCTGGCCCTCGAAACGCGCCAGGCCGGCGATGATGGCGGGGTCGTCGGCAAACGACCGGTCGCCGTGCAGTTCCTGAAAATCGGTGAACAGACGCTCGATGTAGTCGAGCGAGTGCGGCCGCTTGGGATGGCGGGCCAGTTGGACGCGCTTCCACGCAGGGTGCTGTTCAGGCGGCGGAGCCTCGGGCGTAATCTCGGAATCCACTCTTAAACATCTTACCAGTGGACCCGCGCACAGGGATCGCGCTGGGACTTGACGAACGCTGATATTAGATATATTCTAAATTTAAATTGTGTCTAGTATGAGCATCGAGTTGCGGGAGGCGTTTCGCGCGGCGGCTGTGCGGCCTACCGTGCAGCGTTATGCCGTGTTGCAGCATCTGGCGCGGCCGGGCGTCCATGCCACGGCGGAAGAGATCTTCCGCGCGGTGAACCGGCAGGACCCGCGTGCGTCGCGGGCCACGGTTTACAACAGCCTGAAATCGCTGACCCGCGCCGGGCTGGTGCGGGAAGTGATTTCGGAGGGGAAAGCCGCTCGGTTCGATTCGAGCTTGCATCCGCACCACCATTTTGTGTGCGATCACTGCGGGGAAGTGGAAGACACGCCCTGGTTCGAACTCCCGGCGGCGGGAAAACCGCTGCTGGGAGCTCGCCAGGTGCGCAGTTTCGAGGTGGTGTTCCGAGGTCTTTGTGAGAAATGCGGTGGTGCGCAACCACTGATAGGAGAGACGGCATGAGTCTGGCGGCAAAGCAGTGCAAACCGTGCACGGGCGGCGTTCCGGCGCTAAAGGGCGAGGAATTGGCCCGCCTGCAAGCGCAGTTGCAGGGTTGGCAAGTGGTGGGAGAACACCATTTGCAGAAGATGTTTGCGTTCCCGGATTTCCGGGCCGCGCTGGCTTTCGTCAACCGCGTCGGGGAACTCGCTGAGCGCGAGGGGCACCACCCGGACCTGTACCTGGCTTGGGGACGCGTGGAAGCCAAAATCTGGACCCACAAAATCGACGGCCTGACCGAGAGCGATTTTATTCTGGCGGCCAAGATCGACACGGTATTCGCAGTTTAAGAACACGAGGAGAACCACAAGACATGTTGGGAGTTGGACAGAAGTTCCCTGCTTTCTCTTTGCAGGCGACGGTGAGCCTGCAGCAAGGCAAGACGTTTCGCACCATCACCGACGAGGACTATCCGGATCAGTGGAAGGTCTATTTCTTCTGGCCGAAGGACTTCACCTTCGTCTGCCCGACGGAGATCGCCGCGTTCGGCAGGTTAAACAAGGATTTCGCCGACCGCGACGCGCAGGTGTTGGGCGGCAGCACAGATTCCGAATTTGTCCACCTGGCCTGGCGGGAGCGCCACCCGGACCTGAAGGCTTTGCCGTTTCCCATGCTTGCCGACATCAAGCGCGAGCTGTGCGCGGCGCTGGGAATACTGGACCCGCAGGAGGGAGTGGCGCAGCGGGCGACGTTCGTGGTGGATCCGCACAACATGATCCGCTTCGTGGCGGTGAACGATCTTTCGGTGGGCCGCAATCCGCAAGAAGTGCTGCGCGTGCTCGACGCGCTGCAGACCGACGAGCTTTGCCCGTGCAACTGGCACAAGGGCGAAGAAGTGCTGACAGTGAGCGTATAGCCGGCCACCGTGGCGCGGCTTGCCCGTGCACGATCCGGGACTGTCAGTCTTGCAGAGTTCAGAGCCATCTCGGCTTTTCTTCTTTCAACCAAGCACCAGGGATCGACACAGATAAGCTAAGAACCCCAAAACTCTATCGGTTTATATGCGTTGATCCGTGGCCAACGGCCCAGCTCGCGCGGCTATTGGGAAACGCCGCCGGTCCGCTTCAGATCCCGATCGATTTTTTCGATATAGCGGATGGTTTCCCGGTAGGGTGGAATTTGGTTATGATATTTCTCCAGGGCCTCCGGTCCGGCGTTGTACGCGGCCAGAGCGTGCCAGAGCAGTCCGTCGTACTTCAGGAGCAAGTCGCGCAGGTAGCGAGTTCCGGCATCGACATTTTGGGCCGGATCGGCCGGATTGACTCCCAGGTACTGGGCCGTGACGGGCATGAGTTGCATCAAGCCCACGGCGCCCTTGGGAGATAAGGCCAGCGGGTCGAAACCGGACTCGGCAGCCATGACGCTGCGAACCAATTGGCGCGGCAGTCCGTACTTGTCGGCGGCGTCGTCCGCCAGTTGCCGCGGGGCGATTTGGGTAATGGATTCAAGCTTTTGCGGTTCGCCCGGGAGCGCGGGTTCCGGTGCGGCCACGCCGTCGGGTTCGAAGCCGACGATGGCAGAGGTGGACAATTCCGTGTAGCCGCTGCCCGAATACAGCCGGACTTGTGAACCGGCAATCTGATGGCCGTCCACGTGCAAGCGTGAACCGCTGGCGAAGATGGCGAATTCCCCCGCCCACCCCGTAGTGGCCGCAAGCATCCAGATTACTAGCGCAAAACGCATGACCTTCTTATATATTGACGCAAGCGAAGCTGCCGGCGTGCAGTTTCGTGAGCTTTTTTCCGATTTGTTATCGTAGAGGGAGCCTTGGCGTTATGCCATTTTACATCCAACCGATTCGGGAGATTCTGGTCCGCCCGGCGCTGCCACCCTCGCTCTCCCGAATGACGGAACTGGCCTACAACATTTTGTGGAGCTGGGAGCCGCTGCAACGCGCCCTCTTCCGGCGCCTGGACCCGGCTGTTTGGCGGGACTGCGGATACAACGCGGTGCTGATGTTGGGCCGGGTATCGCAAGCGACCCTGGACCGGGTTGCTGCCGACCCGCGCTACCTGGCGCTGTACAAGCTGGCCTGCGAAACCTTCGACGCTCGCGTCAAGAAGGGGCCGCCGGCGGCCGATGGCAAGCTGATCGCCTACTTTTCCGCCGAGTATGGCCTCACCGAATGCCTGCCGGTTTATTCGGGCGGCCTGGGCATTCTGTCCGGCGATCATCTGAAGTCTTCGAGCGACCAGGATTACCCTCTGGTAGGCGTAGGGCTGCTCTATCAGCAAGGGTATTTCCGCCAGATGCTCAATCCGGATGGTTGGCAGCAGGAGCGTTACCCGACCAACGACTTCTACACCCTGCCGCTGGTACCGGTCAAAAACGCGGATGGCCAAGACCTGAAAGTCACCGTCCAGTTACCCACCGGGGACGTGTACATCCAGGTGTGGAAGCTGGATGTAGGACGGATCACCCTCTACCTGCTGGATACGAACATTCCGGAGAACGTGCTGCCGCAGGATCGCGACATCACCGATTCGCTTTATGGCGGCGATATCGATACGCGCATCCGCCAGGAGATCGTGCTCGGCATCGGCGGCATGCGGGCGCTCAAGGCGGTCGGTCTGAAGCCCACCGTGTTCCACATGAACGAGGGGCACTCGGCGTTCCTGGTGCTGGAGCAGGTGCGGCGTTACATGGGGGAGGAAAGGCTCAGCTTCGAGGAGGCGCTGGAGGCGGCCCGCTCGAGCAACGTGTTCACTACCCACACGCCGGTGCCGGCGGGAATCGATCTGTTCGATCCCGGCATGATGTACCACTATTTTTCCCCGTACTGCGGCGAGATCGGCATCGACTTCAATCAGTTGATGGGGCTGGGAAGGCGCAACCCGCTCGACCGCGACGAACGCTTTTCGATGGCCGTGCTGGCGCTGAAGACGTCGGCCTACCGTAATGCGGTGAGCCGGCTGCACCGGCACATCTCGCAGGAAATGTTCCACGACCTGTGGCCGCAACTGCCGGTTTGGGAAGTCCCGATTACCTCGGTCACCAATGGCGTGCACGCGCCAAGCTGGCTGAATGGCGACCTGGCCGGGTTGTACGACCAGTATTTGCAGCCGGATTGGCGGGAGCGGTTCAACGATGTCTCGATTTGGGAACAGGTGAAAGACATACCCGACGAGGAACTGCTGGAAACGCACCGGCGGCGCAAGCGGCGCCTGGTGGCGTTCGTGCGGGAACGGCAGAGTTTGTCGGCGGCGCGGCGGCAGGCCGCGGTAGCGGAGGTCCGGCATTCGAGCGAAGTGCTGGACCCCAACGCTTTCACCATCGGTTTTGCCCGCCGCTTCGCCACTTACAAGCGCGCCACGCTGTTGTTTCGCGACGTCGAGCGGCTGAAGCGGATACTCCTCCACAAGGACATGCCGGTGCAGATCGTGATCGCCGGCAAGGCCCACCCGAAGGATCAGCCGGGCAAAAGCTTCATTCGCGAGATTGTCCAGCTTTCGCGCGACCCGGAACTGTGGAAGCACCTGGTCTTCGTGGAAGACTATGACATGAAGGTGGCGCGCGAACTGGTGCAGGGCGTGGATTTGTGGGTAAACAACCCGCGCCGCGGCGAAGAAGCGTGCGGCACCAGCGGCATGAAGGCCGCCATCAACGGCGTGCTCAACCTCAGCATTCTGGACGGCTGGTTCGACGAAGCCTACGAACACTCGGGTGGTTGGGCGATCGGCGAACGCGAACCATACTCCGAGGACCAGGACGCGCTGCACGCCAGCGCCATTTACTACCTGCTCGAAAACGAGATTGTGCCGATGTTCTTCGAGCGGCGCGAACAGGCGCCGCGCGAGTGGGTGCGGCGCATGAAACAATCCCTGATGTACATTACCCCGCAGTTCGATTGCCGGCGAATGGTGAGGGAATATATGGATCAGTTGTACCAGCCGGCTCACGAGCAGCACCTCCGCGCGGTGGCCGGGCACTTCAGCCTCACCCACGACAGGGCGCGCTGGAACGCACGCGTGCGGGAAGTCTGGGACCGTGTGCGGTTCCTGGATTCCGGCGACGGCCCCACCGGCTCCTGGGTCAGCGGGAACCCCGTGCCGGTGCGCGCCACCATCGACCTGGCGGGGTTGCAGCCGGAGGACGTGAGAGTGGAGCTGGTGATGGGCCGGGTGGGCGCCAATGGACATCTGGAGGAAACCGAAGTGATGGTGCTGCCGTTGTTCGAGCAGCAGGGTGGTGTGACCATATTCGGGAAGGAGATCATGCCCGACCGCACCGGCCGGCTTGGCTACGCCCTGCGGGTCAGCCCGAACCACTTCGACGACCCGCTGACCCGGCCCTGCACCAACCTGCTGAAGTGGAGTACGGGCGGCTAGCGAAGCGAGATTACGTGGTAAATCCGGCAACAATACTATTACTCACTGGTTACTCTTATCGTGAGGGGGCGTGCAATTGGACCCCATTCCGTGGTATGTATGAGTTTAGGCACTGGCGGGATGCCGAGCCCGTTCGGCACGCAATTGGATGCCCGCCCCAGCCCTTCTAGTAATCCCACGTCGCCCACCTGGCCCATGGACCGGCCTGCGGCAGACGTGGTTTGTGTCGGAATTTGTCAAGGCCCGGAAAAAGCTGATTCGACAATCGAAGGCTCTCTTCTCCCGCAGATACGGAGTAAACCTCCATGGACAGCGATCGCAAATACAGACAACACGGGTACATGGACACGGACCGCGACGGCAGGGGTCCCCGGGACGGTAGTCCCAAGCCGCAAGGTCCGCGTCCGCCCATCGATGTGACCGGCCCCCGCTTGCCGCGTCTGGTACAACATGTGGCGGCCTCCCGCTGCTATAACTGCTCGACGGCTCTGCCGGAGGGTACCGACTTCAACGGCGCGTGCCCGAAGTGTAACCGCGCGCTGCACTGTTGCAAGCAGTGCTCGCACTTCGAGCCGTCCACGCGTTTTCAATGTTTGAAGCCGATCCCGCTGCGCATTCCGGTGAAAGACGCAGCCAACGAGTGTAGCCTGTTCACGCCGCGTGTGACGGTGGCGCGCGAAGGAACCTCCAACGGCTCCGGCGCGCAGTATGCGGGGCCGGCCGGTCCACCCGCGCCGCGCAACCCGGAAGACGCGCGCAGCGCCTTCGACAAACTGTTCAAGAAACCGTAACGGTGGCCGTGGCGCGCGCAGTCCAGCGTGCCGTGTCGAGACTCTTCTCGACACTTCGCGCGAGCGAAGCCGGCGTCGGCACGAGTGCCGACGCGGCACGCACGAGTGCGTGCGCCACGTAGCAAAGGAGCAGTGCATTGTTGATGCGATTCCTGGTGGGTCTGATGCGAGGGCTGCATGGCACCATCGGCATCAGCATGCCGCCTCCCGAACAAGAACGCTTTTACGTGTTTGTGTGGCTCGCCATCGGCGTCGTGATGGTGCTGTTCTTCCTGGTCATGCTGTGGGTGATGCAGTAGGCCGCTGGGAGAATATTCGGGACCTCCCTCGGACACGCGCGTCTCTCCGGTAAAGGAGCGAATCAGGACCATGAGATTATTCCTCGCAGCGGCGTTCTTTGCCGCGGTGACAGCGGGACAGGTACCGCATCAGCACCACCCGCCCTCCTCGGAAGAGTACGCCAAGGTATTGGAAGACCCGTCGCGTGACGAGTGGCAGAAGCCGCACGAGGTGGTGATGGCTCTCGATTTGAAGCCCACGGAAACCATCGCCGATATCGGCGCCGGCACCGGCTATTTCGCGCGGCGCCTCGCCCACCACGCCGGCAAAGTCTACGCCGTAGATATCGACGCCAAGCTGCTCGCCATCGCCCGCGACCAGGCTCTGGCAAATCTCGAAACCGTGCTATCCGCGCCGGATGACCCGCGGCTGCCGGCCAATTCCATCGATACGATGTTCTTCTGCGACGTGCTGCATCACATCGAAACCGCCCGGTGTACTATGCGAAGCTGGCCACCGCGCTGAAGAAGGGTGGGCGCATCGTGGTGATCGATTTCTACAAAAAGGATCTGCCGGTAGGACCGCCGCGGGAAATGAAGCTTTCAGACGAGCAAGTCATCGCCGAGTTTCAACAGGCAGGCTTCGCCCTATCCAAGCGGCTGGAGATTCTCCCCTACCAGTATTATCTGTTCTTCGAGAAGCGGTAGGCGCAGCCAAGAGCGACCAAGGGGGAAGAGCAAGCCTATGCCGAAAACGTCTGGAAACACCGGCACAGCCGGCGAGATCGCGGAGATGCCATCTCGGCGCGTCCGGTTCTAGAACGGCACATCGTCGTCAGTGATGCCCTGGTTCGTTCGGCTAGCCTGCCGCCGGAAGTAGATATTGGAGCGTCCGTCCTTTGTGCGCTTTTCGATACCGATGGGCCGGCCCGCCAGTTCGCTGAGACGGGTCGGCAACTCGGACAACCGCGATACCGCCAACCGGCACTTATCTAGTTCTTCTCTGAGGTACTGGAGAGTGTTCTCGGTGATCACTCGATTCTTCGTGACGACGCGATCCACCGCTTGCGGCCCCAGGATTCGCAGTCTCCAAATGACCATCGGACGGCCGGTTGACACCGTTTCCGTCAATTGCGCGTCTTCAATCACCGCATCGTAGATTCCGTCCGGAACATTTGGATATAGGTCGGCCGAAGGGGCCGTCGCCTTCGTCCAGTCTTCATCAAATCGGGCAAGATCGCCCGCGGTTGGGTCGCTTTGAGCCGGCAGAGCCATGGCGAAAAACCTCCATCACTTCTCATAGTGCGGACCGGCCGCCGAGTTCTCACCGTATACGAAAGCGATCAAAAGCCAAACCTTGGTCTTTGACCGGCAGATTCAGTTGCATCGAAAGGAACGTTCCGTCGAAACTCGCGCGCGGCGGGAAGAAAAGCCGAGATGACTCTCGGCTCTGCAGGCCTGACGGCCCGCGCCACGGCGGCTCAGTTTCATCTCTTTGGGAGGGCCGAACTGTGGTCACACCCTATGGTCGCGGCTCCGTTCGGGAGCGCGGGGTTAGCGGCCGTGCTCCAGTATAGAGCACTGCATCACAACGGTCGAAGACCTTAGAACGGCACGTCGTCGTCGGTGATGCCTTGGCCCATATCGTCGGGCGGGGCGGAGGGCGCGGATTGCTGACGGCCGGCTGCGCGAGGCATCGAGACCACGCGCTCGGAATCGCCGCCGGGCGCGCCTTCGCGGCTGCCGCCGCCGAGCAGCACCAGGCTGTTGGCGTCGCAGATCACTTCGGTGATGTATTTCTTCTGGCCTTCCTTATCCTCATAGCTGCGGGTCTCGATGCGGCCTTCCAGGTAGACCTGCTTGCCTTTGAGAAGGAAGTTGGCGACGTTCTCCGTCTTCCACATGACGACGTTGTGCCAATCGGTGATATCCTTCCACTCACCGGTCTGCGCGTCTTTCTGGCGCCGGCCCGTGGCGACCGAAAACTTGGAGACCGAGATTCCGCTGGCGGTGAACTTGGTCTCGGCGTCCTTGCCGAGGTTGCCGAGCAATATGACTTTGTTGACGCTTCGAGATGCCATCTTATCCTGAACTGTATCACAACCCGCGGCGGCGCAATAGCCGGTAGTGGCCGCGGCCCCTAGCTAGAGTCTCTGCTTTGCGTGGTAACGCAGGCTTGCCGCCGGTGCCGTGCATCTGGTTCGCGGTTGACTCGATCACTCTCCGGGATACGCCGCCGAGGCCGCGGCAGAAAAAGCACCGGCGGCAAGACCGCCTGCGTCACCGCGCGGGGCTACTCGACGACGTGGGCGGTCAGCACCACGAACAAAGCCTGGTCGTGCGCCACGCCAATGCGGCCGACTACGGCTTTCTGCCCTTCTTTCACGTCCACGCTGGCATTGAGCTTCAGATCGTTGCCAATACCGGCCCAACTGATCGATGCCTCCATGCCGTCCAGCCGCACCGTCGATCCATCTGGCGCCAGCCCGGCGGAGCGAATGTTGAAGTTGGTTATGATCGTTGTGGCTTGGGGTCTCATCGGTCCCGATTCCGGTACGTACGGCGGCAGAGAATCCTTGGTGACCACGGCGCCCTCGCTCCTGGTCGCCGCGCGTTCACCGGTGCGGGTCCGCAGCTCGATCTGATCTACCTGCCGGTAATTCTTGAATGGGAATGCGCCCTTGAGCTGCGCCACAACGCTGTCCACTTCCTTTGGCACGGGGCTGCCGAGACTGCTTTCGGCGTCCGTACCCACGATCAGGTTGACCGTCAGCTCGATGTTTTTGGGCGCAGCCGACGGCACATCCAACTGCCTGATGGCATCCTCAATCACCTCCATCGCGCCTTTCTCCGCCGTCACGGCGACGGCGCGCAGCTGCGTACTCTGCATGGCCGAGCCTCCAAGCGCTCCTACCAGGGAAGACACTTGCGCCGGGTCGGCGTACTTCAGCACGAAGAGCTTCTGCGCCCTGGAGGCGGGTGGCTTCGGTTGTTCGTTCTTGTTATCCTGCGCCGCCAAACTCATGGCGGCCAGCATCAATACGGCAGCGATTCGCTTCATCGTTCTTCTCCCTTTTCTTCGAATAGCCAATAGATCACTACGTTCGGATCGGCGGTCGCCAATTGCACCATGCGTACCGGGGGATCCTCGGCGGCAGGCGGAGCTGGCGGTGGCGGCACAACGACTTCTGCCAACTCCGACCTCCGCCGCTCGTTGACGGATGGGGCAGCCCGCTCCGTTCGCCGGCGCCGCACATGAGTGGAAATGACCGCTCCCTGACGGGGTGCCCTCTGGGCCCGGCTCTGTTTCGGCGCAGCAGCCACCAGGCGAGGCAGCTCCGGCGCTGGTATCGCGGCTGGCTTCATGATGACCCACACCACGCACGCACCCGCCGCGGCGACCGCCAGCGCCGCCGCCCATGCCCACGGCCACGCGACACTCCGGCGAGGCGGTACCGCCAACTCCGCCAGCACCCGCGCCCGCACGGCCGCATAGTGCTCCGGTGCTAGCGGCTCTCGGTGTGCCTGGCGCAATTCATCCAGCTCCGACCGCAAATCCGCCGCCAGAGCGCTGCACGCTGCGCACTGGCTCAAATGCCGCTCCACGGCGCCCGCCTCGGCGGTTCCCAGGTCGCCGCCCGAAAACAGCGCGACCCGCTCTTCCCAAATCGCACAACTCATAAGCGCCTCCGCGAACTGCGCTCCACGAAATCCCGCATCTTCAACCGGGCTTTGGAAATCTGCGAGCGCACGGTGGCGACGCTCGATCCCAGCACGCCCGCCACTTCGGCGGTGGAAAGCCCTTCCAGGTCTCGCAGCACCAGGGCGGCGCGCTCTTTTTCGGAGAGCACGCGCAGGCTGCGCCGCAGCAGCGCCCTCCGTTCGGCCTCGCCAGCGGTCTGCTGCGGATCGCCGGCGGCGGCCAGCTCCGGCGCTTCATCCACCGGAACCGTGCTTGGCCGGCGCCGTTGCGCATCGTGGCATACATTCACCGTCACCCGGTAAAGCCAGGCCGCCAGATTGCCCGCATCGAGCTTCGCGAGGTTGCGGTAGAGCCGCAGGAACACCTCCTGCGAAGCGTCCTGCGCGTCCTCGAGATTGCCAGCCAGGCGGTAGGCCGTCCCCAGCACCAGGCGTTCATGTCGGCGCATCAGCAAATCGAAAGCCGCCGGGTCGCCGGCGCGCGCGGCTTCGAGCGTGGCGTCCCGGCCTTCCGGTTGGTCGCCCAGTTCAGCCGCTGCCAGTGCCAGGGTTTTCATCCTCTATTAGATAAACTGCCGCAAAGGCCAAAGCGTGGATGCGATTTCTTGGTGGGGCGGACCCCCTGGTCCGCGGCCGACGCCCTCGTCGGCCCTCTGGAGCGGGACGAAGGGCGTCCCGCGCAGACCAGGGGGTCTGCCCCACCTGTTACACTGGCCCCTAAGACCTTTCCATGATCACTACGCCGCCCGAAGCGCAACCTCCCCAAGCCCAGTACGACACGCGGTTTTTCGGCCATCCGCGCGGACTAGCCACGCTGTTCTTCACCGAGATGTGGGAGCGCTTCAGCTACTACGGCATGCGCGCCATTCTCATCCTTTATATGACCGACAGAATCGTCAAGGGCGGCCTGGGCTTCAACGACGACAAGGCCGGCGCGGTCTATGGCCTCTATACCGCCATGGTCTACCTGATGTGCCTGGGCGGCGGATGGGCGGCGGACCGCATTGTCGGCCAGCGGCGCGCGGTGTTCCTGGGTGGCCTGTTCATCGCGGCTGGCGAATTCTGTCTGATGGGACCGAGCCAGGGCGCGTTCTACTTGGGGCTGGTGCTGTTGATGGCGGGCACCGGCCTGCTCAAAGGCAACGTCAGCACGATTGTGGGACAACTCTACCGGCAGAGCGATCCGCGGCGCGATTCCGGTTTTTCCATTTTCTACATGGGGATCAACATCGGCGCGCTGATTTCCCCCATCTTCTGCGGCTGGGTGGGAGAGCGGATCAGTTGGCGGCTGGGCTTCGGGCTGGCGGGCCTGGGCATGCTGGCCGGTCTGATTCAATACGTGTTGGGCGGCAAGTACCTGGGCGATGCCGGCGTGCGCCCCGCATCGACAGGTAGCGCAGCGGGCGACGCGCGTCAGCGGCGCAACGCCATATGGGCGGTAGGCGGAGGCCTGGCGGTGTTTGCCGTGCTGGGCGCGCTGGGCGCCACCGGTGTGATCGCGTTCACCGCATCGCTGATCTCCAATTCGCTGGGCTGGGCCTTGCTGGGCATCTCGGTAGTGGTGTTTGCGTGGCTGATTTTCTCGCAAACGTGGACAGCGGAGGAACGCAAGCGCTCGGCGGCGATCCTGGTGCTGTTCGTGGCGTCGGCGATTTTCTGGGCGTCCTTCGAGCAGGCCGGCTCATCGCTCAGCCTTTTCGCCGAGCGCAGCACGAACCGTCACATTTTCGGGTTCGAATTCCCGGCGAGCTGGTTTCAGTTCGTCCAACCGATTTTCGTGATTGCGCTGGCTCCGGTGTTCGCGTGGCTCTGGCTGTGGCTGGGCCGCCGCCATACGGAGCCGTCCAGTCCGGCCAAGTTTTCGATGGGGCTGCTGTGGGCGGGTCTGGCGCTGGCTATTCTGGTGCCGGCGGCGATGATGTCGGCGCACGGCGCGCTGGTATCGTCATGGTGGCTCACCGGAACGTATTTTCTTCAGACCCTCGGCGAGATGTGCCTGAGCCCGGTTGGATTGAGTGCGATGACGAAGCTGGCGCCCGCGCGCGCGGCCGGCTTCATGATGGGGATCTGGTTCCTCTCGATCAGCATCGGCAACTGGATGGCGGGCAAAGCCGCGTCGCTGTACAGCTCGATACCGCTGCCGTCGCTGTTCGGCATCGTGGCCGCCTGCACCATCGTCGCCGCGCTAGTACTGGCGCTGCTGGTTCGGCCGACCAAGCGGCTGATGTCCGGCGTGAATTAGGTAGGGCGCGCTTTATTCAGCTTGCCCGTGCCTCCGGCCCGATTTTGTCGCGTTTAGCGGATTGGGCGGTCCTCCGACGGCTGCGGCATCACTCCGCCGGGCTTGCGAGCAACTCCGCTAGTATCCTTCCTGCCACTTGCTTGCCTCTTTCGCCGGTTTCGCCTGTCGGGCCGACGCAGGAGGGACAGCCGGCTTCACACGGGCAGGCGACGATCAGCTCGGCGGTTTGGGACAACAGGCGTGGCGCCAGGCGGTAGAGCGGCGCGCTTTGGCCGATGCCGCCGGGATAAGCGTCGTAGAGATAGAGATTGGGTTCGAAGGCAGTGAGACCCGCCGTGTCTTCCTCGCTCAGCGCCACCCCCAGGTCGTGCGGGTCGCACATCAGCAGCAGGGCGGCCACGGTGCGCAGCGCGTTGCCCAGGCCCCCGATGCCGCTCTGCTTTTCGGCCGGCGTGAATTCCGCCAGGCGCGCCAGAAAGGCAGCCGGGAAGTGCAGCCAGAAAGCCGTGGTGTGCATTTCCTGCTCCGGCATGTTGAGCTTGCCCGCGCCGACGTTTTCATTGGTGTAGAACTTGATTTTCTTGAAGCCGACGATCTGCCGGTTGACGCGCACATCGCCATGCACGCGGCGCGCGCCGGCCAGGGCGTCGGCTTCGTACTCTTCGAGGACCTTGACTTCGGTGTAGTCGATGGCGTCGGTGTAGTAATCGGAGTCCACGCGCTTCACGTAAGCCTTGCGCTCGTCGTAATCGAAGCGCTCGACATGATACTGGCGGGCTTCGTGCAGATAGATGGCTTTCTCGTGCAACGTAGTGAGCGCCGTGGTAAACGACACGTCGGCGATGATTTCCGCTTCGCCGGTAATATCGACCACCACGAAGTTATCGCTTGAAATGGAGCGCAGGCTGGTGGCATCGGCCGGGTAAGTATCGGAAGTCCAATGCCAGGCGCCGGCCGAATGATGCAGGAAGCCGGATTCCTCGAGGAAAGCGCAAACGTCGGCTGTCGCGTGCTTGCCGTAAGTCTCTCCATCGCGAATCGGCAGCTCGAAGGCGGCGCACTTCAGATGGGCGATGAGGATTTCCAGATTGTCCGGGTTGATGTAAGCATGCTCGGGCGAGCGGCCGAAAAAGTAATCCGGGTGTTCGACGATGTATTGATCGAGCGGCGCGCTCGAAGCCACCAGCACGGCCGCGGAGGTGCCCTGGCGGCGACCGGCGCGGCCCGCGCGCTGCCAGCTCGAAGCGATGGTACCGGGGTAACCGGCCATCACGACTGCATCGAGCGAACCGATATCGATGCCCAGTTCGAGCGCGTTAGTGGCCACCACGGCGCGGATCTCGCCATCGCGCAGCTTGCGCTCGATTTCGCGGCGCTCGCGCGGCAGGTAGCCGCCGCGGTAACCGCGCACGGATTCCGAAGGCGCCGGCCCGCGGTCGCAGGCATCCTTCAAATACGTGACGAGTACTTCCGTGGCGAGGCGGTTGTTGGCGAAGACCAGCGTCAGCAGGCGCCGTTCGATGAATTCCATCGCTACGCGCCGCGCTTCGTGGATGTAGCTGCGGCGGATGCCGAGCTGTCGGTTGACTACCGGAGGGTTGTAGAAGACGAAGTACTTTTCGCCGCGCGGCGCGCCGTTGCGCTCCACCAGCTCGAACGGCTCGCCGGTGAGCGCCTCGGCCAACTCACGCGGATTCGCGATCGTGGCGGAACAACAGATGATTTGCGGATGCGATCCGTAGAACTCCGTGATGCGCTTCAGCCGCCGCAGCACGTTGGCCAGATGGCTGCCATAGACGCCGCGGTAATAATGCAGCTCGTCGATCACGATGTAGCGCAGATTTTCGAAATAGCGGGCCCACTTGGTGTGGTGCGGCAGGATGCCGGAATGCAGCATGTCCGGATTGGTCAGCACCACGTTGGCACGCTGACGGATGGCTTTGCGCGCGTCCTGCGGCGTGTCGCCATCATAAGTGAAAGCGCGGATGGAAGACCCCATCGCATCCACGGCGCCCTGGAATTCGTGCAACTGATCTTCGGCCAGCGCCTTGGTCGGGAAGAGGTACATGGCGCGGGCGCCGTCATCGGCCAGCAGCCGGTTGGTGACGGGCAGGTTATAGCAGAGTGTCTTGCCGCTGGCGGTGGGCGTCACCACCACCACGTTCTTGCCGGCTTCGAGCGCGTCGAAGGCCTCCGCCTGGTGCGAATAGAGGCGTGCGATGCCGCGGGCTTCTAGCGCCTGGCGCAACGCGGGATGAATGGCAGCGGGCAAGTCAGCGTAAACGCCATCGGCTGCACGCTGGTGATGGATGGCGCGGACGGGCGATTCGGGATCGGCATGCGCCGCCTGAAAGCGCGAGACCACCGCATCGAGCGACTGCTTCGAGGCGAGCGCCAATTCATTCGAGAATTCGGGAAATCCCAGCGACTGGCTCATAGCATTGGTAGGATAGGCGATCGGTGTCAAGCTTCGCCTTTTCTTCTCTACCATACACCGAAAGCACAAACGAAACAATAGCGGGGGAAAATGTTCTGGGCTACCTCATTTTCGGATAGATCCGATTAGGGCTCTTGGGAGAGCCGGACCAGGGGGTCCGGCGCGGACGCGGGCGTCCGCCCCACCATATTCCCCAACCAGCGTGTTGTTTGCATCAAAATGTACTTATGCCCGTCAATGCTACGTTTCGCGTCTTGGCTCTCGCCCTGCTCATGGCCGGCTACCCGCGCACTGCAACGTGCGAAGCCAGGCTGCCTGGGATTCTCAGCAGCCACATGGTGTTGCAGCGAGATAAGCCGATTCACATCTGGGGTTGGTCGGACCCCGGCGAGAAAGTCTCGGTCACGTTCCACGGAATCAGCCGGGCGGTCGCCGGCGACAGTCTGGGGAGCTGGAGCCTGTTCCTTTCCCCCGAGTCTTCCGGCGGCCCGTACCAGATGACCGTGACCGGCAGCAACAAAATCGTTCTGGATGACGTCCTGGTCGGCGATGTTTGGTTCGCGTCAGGCCAATCGAATATGGAGTTTCCGCTGAAAGGCTTTGGCGGCGCCCCGCTGAAAAACTCGGCCGAGGAAATCGCCCACGCCGGCCAACCGCAGATTCGGCTGCTTCACATTCCTCAGAAGGCCGCCGACTTCCCGCTCCGGAACAGTGCCGCGTCATGGACTGTGTGCACTCCCGAAACGGCAGCGAACTTCTCAGCGGTGGCGTATTTCTTCGGACGCGAAATTGCGGCGCGCGAGCGCGTTCCCGTCGGACTCATCGATTCCACCTGGGGCGGTACGGTGGCCGAAGCATGGACGAGCCTGGAAGCCATCTCGGCCGATGCGGCTCTGATGCCCGTCTTCGCAACGCGCGCCCACATGATGCAGGCGCAAGGCGACATGGCGGCCATCCTGGCGAGGGAAAAACGCGAAGACGCGGCCGCCAAGCAGGCGGGCCAGGCGCCGCCGGACCACACCTGGCACCCAGCTCCCGAGTCCTGGGCTCCGGCCGCGTTGTTCAACGGAATGGTCGCGCCCGTTACGCCGTACGCGATCAAGGGCGTGATCTGGTATCAGGGCGAATCCAATAGCCGGCTGGCCTGGGCCCCGATGTACGCCAAGATCTTTCCGGCCCTCATCGAAGACTGGCGCGCGCAGTGGCATGAAGGGGATTTTCCGTTTCTCTTCGTGCAAATCTCCAGCTTCACCTCGAACGCGACCGAAGCTTGGGCCGTCATTCGCGAAGCGCAGCGCCGCAGCCTTTCTGTGGCGAACACGGCCATGGCCGTGACGATTGATATCGGCGATCCGGCCAATGTCCATCCACCCGATAAGCAGACCGTCGGCGCGCGACTGGCCCTGGCTGCGCGGGCCGTCGCCTACGGCGAAAACGTGGAGTATTCCGGTCCGCTGTACCGGCAGGCCGCGCCCGACGGTGACGGCATCCGTATCTGGTTCGATCACACAACGCGTGGGTTGGTTGCCCAGGGAGGCGCTCTGCAGGGATTTGAGATCGCCGGAGAAGATGGCCGCTTTGTGAATGCGACCGCGCGCATAGACGGCGAGACCGTGGTCGCCAGTAGCGAGCAAATCGCCAGCCCTAAGTACGTCCGCTACGGTTGGGCCAACGCGCCAACGGTCAACCTATTTAACGCAGACGGATTGCCCGCATCGCCATTCACGTCGGAAGGCGAGACGCCGAGGCCATGAGCGCCCAAACCATGCAGATGAAGAATCCCCCTTACCCCGGAGGCTCTGTGCTCAGCCAGCTCTCGTCAAGCCCTTGCGGATGGCTTGCTTGAGCACGGTCTGGTAGCCGACACCGGCCTTCTCGGCAATCTGCTGCGCGTGTTCGAGGTCGGCGATCGGGACGCGTATGGATATGGGGCGGGTCGCGTTCCGCTTGGCCTGCCGCATGAGGCGTTGCAGCACTTTCGGATCGGTCTTCCCGATATTCAATCCGGTCGAGCGAAACAGAGTCCCGTCCTTGAGCGCGCGGGAAAACTCGCGCTCGGTCTGCCGGCGGCCTTGCGGAGTCGCGTACCAGCCGGCCTCCTCCACCTCGGACTTGGACTTCGGAACGTCAGTCGATTTGCGCGGCATACTTGCTCCTCTCTGCGGCATTCATCTCGTAAGCAGTCACGGTGCGGAACAGCTTCCGGCGAATGGTAAACACCGCTACCAGATAGCGGCCGGCCGCCGTTCTGCCGAAGAGCTTCCAGCGATTCTCGCCATTGATCGATTTTGCCGGAACGATCACGTGCGTCCTGCCGGCGACTTCCTCAACCTCGGAGGGCGTAACCGCGCGGCGCAGGATATGACCGACGTTGGCGGCGTCCCAATCGAAGCCTTCGATCTTGGCCAGCACGATCTCAGTATATACGATTAACGTATATACGACGCGGTCGAGAAATCACTCGGGTCCCTAGTACCCGTTGCTTCTGTGATTCACCAGCGCCAGGAATTCGTCGCGGGTTTTCTTGCGGGCGCGGAAGGCGCCCAGCATGGCGCTGGTCATGGCGCCGGAGTGCTGCTTCTCCACGCCGCGCATCATCATACAGAAGTGGCGGGCTTCGCAAATCACGCCGACGCCTACGGGGTCGATTACTTCGTTAATCGTCTGCGCGACTTCCTGGGTCAGCCGCTCCTGGATTTGCAGGCGGCGCGCGAACACGTCCACGATGCGCGGGATCTTGCTCAAGCCAATCACCCTGCTGCGCGGAATGTAGGCGACATGGATCTTGCCGAAGAACGGCAGCAGGTGATGCTCGCACATGCTGAAGAATTCGATGTCGCGCACCACCACCATCTCGTCGTACTTCACTTCGTACAGCGCGCCGTTGAGGACTTTCTGGACGTCTGTGCGGTAGCCGCTGGTGAGGAACTTGAGCGCCTGATCCACGCGCTCCGGCGTGCGGCGCAGGCCCTGGCGGCCGGGATCCTCGCCGAGCTTCCCCAGGATTTCGCGAATCTGCGGAGCAATGCTCAAATCGGCGCTGGGGTCGATGTCCGATTCCGGCCGTTTGGGCGGCATCACTTTGACCAGCGCCTTATTGGATTTCATAAGCATCCATTTCAAAGATGTTGCGAGCGGTTTCGGCGATGCGGACCTTTTCGAGCTTGGGCCAGTCGCCGGGAAACGCCGCCGGCCAACTGCTTTTCAGGCGGCGGCAGATTTCCACCGCCAGGAGCTCGGAAGTCGGTGTCAGCTCGCGGAACGCTTCGACGTCGCAGTTGAGATTTCGATGATCGAACGGCTGCAAGACCTCGCGCGCCACCAACTCATCCAGGCGGCGTGGGTCCACCGCCGAACCGGTATCGGAATCCACCGGGCCGCGCGCGCTCACTTCCAGCACGTAGTTGTGGCCATGCCCGAACGGGTTATTGCATTTGCCGTAGAGTCGGCGGTTCTCCTCGTCGCTCAGGCCGGCTGCGTGGAGGCGATGGGAGGCGGCGAACTGGTAGCGGCGGGTTACGTGGAACACGGCTGCTCTCCGAAATAGTCGACGTACAGGTCCGGCGTTTCATACAGCCGGACCGAATGCAGGCGAGGGCGCGGATGCGCGAAATGCGGCTCGATGCGGCGCCAGATGTCGCGCGCGATATTCTCCGGCGTCGGAATCACGCGGTCGAACGGCGGCACTTCGTGATTCAGGAAGCGGTGGTCGAAGGGCTCGACTACCTCGCGATTCAAGACGTCCTTCATTTCTTTCAAGTCGAAAACCATGCCGGTGACGGGGTCTGGGTCGCCCTCCAGGCTGACTTCGAGCACGTAGTTGTGCCCGTGGCCGTTGGGGTTGGCGGCGAGACCGAAAACGCGCTGGTTCTCTTCGTCGGACAGCCGAGGATTGCGGCAAACGTGCGAGGCCGAGAATTCAACCTTCCGGGTAATCCGCATGGGACAAGTATTCGACGTCCGCGCCGGCCTGGAGATACAATTAATTATAGTTTCTCCCCATGCAGAGCGTCAAAACCGACCTTTTTCTGAAGATCGCCATCGCCGCGCTCGTGGCGGCGCTGGTGTACGTCATCTACGCCGGCATCGACGAACGGGTGGTCGCGCAGGGCGATTCCGCGCCGGCTTTCACCGTGGTCGCCGATAGCGGCGCCACCATCGGCGTTCCCAATTTCGGCGGCAAGGTGCTGGTGCTCAACTTCTGGGCGACGTGGTGCCCGCCGTGCGTGGAGGAAACGCCTTCGCTCAGCCAGTTCGCCGCGCAATTCAAGGACAGAGGCGTGGTGGTGCTGGCGCTGAGCGTGGATCGCGACGAAAAAGCTTACCGCGCATTCCTGAACAAATACAAACCGGCCTTCCTCACCGCGCGCGATTTCACAATCCACGCCGATTACGGCACCTTCATCTATCCCGAGACTTACATTATCGATGCGAAGGGCAAAGTGCAGATGAAAATTCCCGAGGGGGCCGACTGGAACGACCCGCGCTTCGCCCAGTTCGTCAGCTCACTGCTGTGACGTTGGCACCGCTTGCAATTGGCGCCCTTCTCGCGTACGCGTCCCTCGTGGATGACGTGCGGACATTGGCCGCTCACCGGGATTTCGCAGCCGCCGAGCGGGCCGTGCGTGTGTACCAGGCGCAAAACGGAGAGACTTCGGAACTGGCCGCGGCGCTTTCCTGGCTGGCCCGCGGGGAGCTTGGCGCCAGCCGGTACCAAGAAGCGGATGCTTACGCCGGCGAGGCGCGCAGGTTAGCCGGCAAGCTGCCAGGCGCGCATGAGCCGGATCGGGACCAAAGGCTGGCAACCGCGATTGGGGCGGCGATCGAGGTCCACGCGCAGGTTCTCGCTGCGCGCGGCGAGCGCACTCAGGCGGTGGCATACCTACGGAGCGAACTCACCAGCTTTGCCAGAACCGGCCTCGCCGAACGCATTCAGAAGAACATCAACCTGCTCGGCTTGATTGGTACAGCGGCGCCGGCGCTCGATGAAGCCAACTGGCTGGGCCCTCAACCCGCCAGCCTGGCTGCCTTGCGCGGCCACCCGGTGCTGCTGTTCTTCTGGGCTCACTGGTGCCCGGATTGCAAAGGGGAAGCGCCGGTGCTGGCCCAAATCGAGCGCGTCTACGGTCCCAAGGGCTTGGTCGTAATCGGACCCACCAGGCTTTACGGCTACGCGGCGCAGGGGGAACCCGTCACTCCCGCCGAGGAAACGCGATACATCGACCAGATTCGCCGCCACTTCTACTCGGGTTTGTCCGACATGGCAGTGCCGGTGAGCGCAGCCAATTTTGTCGATTATGGCGCCAGCACCACGCCGACGATAGTGGTGCTGGATTCGAACGGCATCGTCCGCTTCTATCATCCCGGCGCGGTCTCCGAGGCGGAACTTGCCGCGCGGATTGAGGCTTTGCCCAAACGGTAGCGATGATTCAGGCCACCTTCAGAACCCCGGCAGCTATTCGTTTGGCGCGCAGCCGCCGGTATTCCTCCAGTCGGCGAATGGCCAACGCCAACGCCGCGCGGCGGACACACAGAGCGGCTAGTCGCTTTTCGTGTGCTTTGCGAATGCGGAAACTGCGGTGAAGCATGTCCTATAGTCAGTGCACCTGACCAGACATCGCAGGAAATAAGGGAGTGGTGCCCCAACAAAGACAGGGGTCACATCGCACGCAGATGTGGGGTGCTGTTGAGTTATTCGCCGAGCAGCGCCGCGATCCGATCCGCCTCAGCAGGCACCACCACCGGGGGGTTGGCATAAGTGCAGCGCAGCGGCGTGCCGTCCGGCGCAGTCAGAGCTCCGGTGTGATAGCGGTGAATGTAATCGGGGTCCTTGAGCAGGTTGCCGGTCAGCACGGCGACCACGTCCGCACTGCTCGCGATGGTTCCCGCGGCGGTGAGTTTGCGGATGCCTGCCAGAGTGGCCGCGGAGGCGGGTTCGCAGCCGATGCCGCAGCGGCCGATCACGGCCTTGGCGTCGGCGATTTCCTGCTCGGTCACTTTCTCCACCACGCCACCGGACGTGAGCACCTCATGCAACGCCTTCGGCCAGGAGATCGGATCGCCGATCTTGATGGCGGTTGCCAGCGTCTCCGGGTGAGTCACGGCGTTGAGGCGAGAGCGGTCGGTGGCGCGATATAAGTCGAAAAACGGCGCGGAGCCTTCCGCCTGGATCACCGCCAGCCGCGGCAAGCGGCCAATCAAGCCGAGCGCTTTCATCTCCCGCAGAGCCTTGCCGAACGCCGACGTGTTACCCAAATTCCCGCCCGGCAGCACCACCCATTCGGGCACGCGCCAGTCGCGCTGATCCATCATCTCGACCATGATGGTCTTCTGTCCTTCGATGCGAAACGGGTTGATGGAGTTGAGCAGGTAGATGCCGAGGCGCTCGGCTAATTGCCGCACCAGCGCCAGAATCTGGTCGAAGTTCGCCTCAACCTGGAAGGTGCGCGCGCCGTATTCGAGCGCCTGCGCCAGCTTGCCAAACGAGATGTTGCCGTGCGGGATGAAGATAATCGGATCCAGGCCCGCAGCGCTCGCATAAGCCGCCATCGACGCCGAGGTATTGCCGGTGGAGACGCACGCCACGCGCCGCGCGCCCAGCCGCACGGCCTGCGCCACGCCGCAGGTCATGCCGTTGTCTTTGAAAGATCCGGTGGGATTGAAGCCCTGGTGCTTGAACGCGATGCGGTCCAGGCCGCCATACTGCGCGGCGCGCGGCGCATCGAGCAGCGGCGTGTTGCCTTCGCGCAGCGTCACCACTTGCCGGTAATCGTCGAGGAAACCGATCAACTCGCGATAGCGCCAGACGCCGCTCTGATCGAGCGGCGCGTTGGACATGCGGCGATCGCGCCACATGCGCTTCCAATCGCCCGGATGGCCTTCGGGAGTCGGGTAGACGGCCTCCAGCAACCCGCCGCAGCGCGGGCAATTATAAATGATTTCGGTTATGGGGAAGCGCGCGCGGCAGCGCTCCTCGAAACAGGCAAGTTCCGCTGGCATGAAGCCTTATTATAAAGGAATGCTTCGCGTGCACCTGGAAAACGGCGTGGTTTCGGTCACCGAGGCGCCGGTGCCCGACCGGCCCGCGGGCTACGCGCTGCTACGCCTGCTGGTGGCGGGCATTTGCAATACCGATTTGGAATTGCAGCGCGGCTACTACGGCTTCAGCGGCACACCCGGTCATGAATTCGTAGCCGAGGTGGTGGAAGCGGATGACCGCGCTTTGGTGGGCAAGCGCGTGGTGGGCGAAATCAATCTCGCCTGCGCGCACTGCGAGTGGTGCCGCAAGGGCCTGGGCCGACACTGTCCCAATCGCAGCGTGCTCGGGATTGTCCACCATCCGGGAGCGTTCGAGGAATTCTTCACGCTGCCCGAACGTAACCTCCACGTGCTGCCGGAGGGCATTCCGCTCGAGCGCGCGGTCTTCACCGAACCGCTGGCCGCGGCGTGCGAGATTCTCGACCAGGTTACTATTCCGTGCGGCGAGCCCGTTGCCGTCCTTGGAGACGGCAAGCTGGGCCTGTTGGTGGCGCAGGTGCTCGGCGCGTATGGCTACCCGGTGCGGCTGTTCGGACGCCACAAAGACAAGCTGCGGATCGCGGCCGATTCGGGCGTAGCCACGGAAATGGCGAACGGGGAGCTGCCGGTCGCGGAGTATGACTGGGTGGTGGATGCGACCGGCTCGCCCGAAGGCCTGCGGCAAGCGGTTGCGATGGTGCGCCCGCGCGGCACGGTGATTCTGAAATCTACCGTGCATGGCGCCGTGGGAGTCGACACCGCGCCCATCATCGTCAATGAAATTACGCTGGTGGGTTCGCGCTGCGGCCGCTTCGAAGCAGCTATCCCGTTGCTCGATCACGCGCTGATCCGGACGGATGACATGATCGCCGCCCGCTTCCCGCTGCGCGATGCCGCCCGAGCCTTCGAGTGTGCTGCGCAGCGCGGCGTCCTGAAAGTGCTGCTCGAATAACTCCGGTAACGCCGGCGATCTTGTCGCCGGCGATTTGCTCGTGGCGCGGCCTGTCAAGGCTGCAGAGCCGAGAGTCCTCTCGGCTTTTTTTGTCCTCTCTTCCTGGTGGGGCAGGCGCTTCCGCTTGCCCGCTGTACCAATGTACCGTGGTACAATCAAAACATGAAAGAAAAACAGCCTCAACTCAAGATCGAGCGCGTCCAGACGGGCGTGCGGATGGAAAAGCGGGTGCTCAAGGTTCTCAAGGCACTGGCCGAGTATCATGACCTCACCCTCGGCGATCTCCTCGAAGGCATCGTCCTGCACGCCTTCGAAGGCAAGGCTCCGTTCAGCCGCGAGAATCTCAAGCTGATCGTGGAACTGAAGCGGGTCTACAAGCTGGACTTGGATGCGACTGCCAGCCACCGCCTGGTGGAAGAGTGAAGCGCGGCGACGCCCGTCGCCCTACTTCTTGAGGTTCAACACTTCGTTGAGGGAGCCTTGCCGGTAGCCTTCCAGGTCCAGCGTGACATACCGGAAGCCCAGCGATTTGAAGATTTCGGTGAAGCGGGCGGCCATTTCGAGGGTTAGCGCCTTCGCCAACTCCTCGGGTGCGATTTCCAAGCGCACCACGTCGCCATGGAACCGCACGCGAAACTGGCGGAAGCCGAGCGCCTTGATCCGCTCCTCGCCGGTCTCGATTGTCCTGACGGTCTCGATGGTCACCGGCGTCCCGTAAGGAATGCGCGAGCTCAGGCACGCCGATGCCGGCCGGTCCCAGGTGGGCAGGCCGGCCACGCGCGAAAGTTCGCGGATGTCGGCTTTGGAAAGGCCCGCATCGGCCAGCGGCGCGGCCACGCTGTGTTCGGTAGCGGCGGTTTGGCCGGGGCGATAATCGCCCAGGTCATCCACGTTCACGCCGTAGACGATGTGCGCGAAGCCGCGCTCGCGGCCCACTTGCTCGAGGCGCGTGAACAGCTCATCCTTGCAGTGGAAGCAGCGGTCGGGAGCGTTGCGCGTGTAATCGGGGTTCTCGAACTCGCGGGTTTCGATGTATTCGTGGGCGATGCCGAATTGAGCCACGAAGGCTTCCGCGTCGCGCTTGTGCGATTCCGGTATGGAGGCGGAATCGGCTGTGACGGCAAGCGCTCCGGCGCCCACCGCGCGGTGCGCCGCCCAGGCCAGGTAGGCCGAATCCGTGCCGCCGGAAAAAGCCACCAGCATACGGCCCATGCCCCGCAGGATTTCGAAGAGCCGCTCTTCTTTTTCCCGCAAGCGGGCCGGACTGGTGAGTTCCACTAGAGCGGGCATATGGGTTCCAACGGTTGGCAGGTCGGGGACCTGCCCCACTTTACCACGCGAAGCCTTCCGGATCGGTCATGAGATAAACTTGTCTCCCTCGGCGGTGACCGCTCCCTTTGGTCGCGGCTCCGATTCCAGTCTACTGGACGGGCAGCAGCTCCTGCGTGCCGCCGTTGCCGTTTTCCGTATCGGGGATCACACTGGCGGCGGCCACCTTGTCGCTCTCTTCCAAACTCACCAGGCGCACGCCCTGCGAAGAGCGGCCTACCTGGCGGATGGTGGCAGCCTCAATGCGAATGATTTTGCCGTTCTGGCTGACGATCATCAAATCGGAGTCTTCGTTCACCGAAAGCACCGCGACCACTTTGCCGGTCTTGGCGGTAGTCTTCATGTTGATGACGCCCTTGCCGCCGCGCGCGGTCAGGCGGTAAGCTTCCAACTTGGTGCGCTTGCCGAAGCCGTTTTCGGCGATGGAAAGAATCAGGCCGTCTTTTTCGACCACTTCCATGCCCACCAGGAAATCGCCTTCCGGCAGATGCATCGCGCGCACGCCGCGCGCTGTCCGGCCCATGGCGCGCACCTGGCTTTCGGCGAAGCGGATGGCCTGCCCCTGGTGCGAGCCGAGGAAAATGTAATTGCCGCCGTTGGTGATCTTGGCGCCGATCAGCTCATCGCCTTCATCGAGCGACACCGCGATGATGCCGCGCGACATGGGATTGTCGAACTCGGTCAGCTCGGATTTCTTGATCACCCCGTGGCGCGTCACCATTACGATGAACTGGTCGGGCACGAAGTCCGCTACCGCCAGAAATGCCTTCGGGGTTTCATCCGGCTGCAGGCTGATCAGGTTCGAGATATGCTTGCCCTTGCCGGTGGTAGTGGCGTCGGGGATTTCGTAGGCCTTCAGCCAATACACGCGCCCGCGCGTGGTGAAGATCAGCAGGTAGGCGTGCGTGGAGGCGATGATCAGGTGCTCGACGAAATCTTCCGTGCGTGTCCCCATCCCGATTCGGCCCTTGCCGCCGCGCGTCTGCCGGCGGTAAGTGTCGACCGAAGTGCGTTTCAGGTAGCCGCCGCGCGTCACCGTGACCGCGGTGTCTTCCACGGCCACCAGGTCTTCCAGGCGGATTTCGCCCGCGTCGTCGATGATTTCGGTGCGCCGCTCGTCGCCGTATTCCTTTTGAACTTCCTTCAACTCCTTGACGATCAGATCGCGCAGCACTTTGTCGGAGCCCAGAATCTCGAGATACTCCGTGATGCGGCGCTGGATCTCGGCCAGCTCATCGAGAATCTTCTGCCGCTCCATGCCCGTGAGGCGCTGGAGCTGCATCTCGATGATGGCCTGCGCCTGCCGCTCGCTGAACTCGAAACGCACCATCAGCGAATCGCGCGCCTCGCGCGGCGCCTTGGCGGCGCGGATCAGCCGGATGACTTCATCCAGATTGTCCAGCGCCTTCTGGAAGCCCAGCAAGATGTGCTCGCGCTCGCGCGCCTTGCGCAGCTCATATTCGGTGCGCCGCCGCACCACGTCCACGCGATGGTCGATGAAGCACTTGATGATCTCCACCAGTCCCAGCTCGCGCGGCTGGCCGTTGACGATGGAGAGCATGATGATGCCGAAGCCGGTTTGCAGTTGGGTGTGCTTGTAGAGGTTGTTCAACACCACTTCCGCCTGCTCGCCGCGCTTGAGCTCGATGGTGATGCGCATGCCGTCGCGATCGCTGTGATCGAGCACGTCCGCCACGCCTTCGATGCGCTTTTCGTTCACCATCGCGGCGATCTGTTCGAGCAGCTTCGACTTGTTCACCTGGTAAGGGATTTCGGTGACCACGATCTGCTCTTTGTCCTTGCCAACGCGTTCGATGGCGGCCTTGGCGCGCAGCTTGAGCTGGCCGCGGCCCCTGGTATACGCGTCGATGATTCCCTGCCGGCCCAGGATGAATCCGCCGGTCGGGAAGTCCGGTCCCGGCACCATCTCGAGGATCTTCGCGAGCGGCGTGTCGGGATGCTGCACCAACTGGATGGCGGCGTTGACCACTTCCGTCATGTTGTGCGGCGGAACGTTGGTTGCCATGCCGACCGCGATGCCCGACGAACCGTTCACCAGCAGGTTGGGAATGCGCGACGGCAGCACTTCCGGCTCCTGCTCGCTGCCATCGTAGTTGGGCTTGAAATCGACGGTTTCCTTGTCGATGTCTTCGAGCACCGCGGTGGCTACCCACGACAGACGGGCCTCGGTGTACCGCGAGGCGGCGGGCGGGTCGCCATCCACCGAGCCGAAGTTACCCTGCCCATCGACCAGCGGATAGCGCATGGAGAAATCCTGCGCCATGCGGACCAGCGCATCGTAGATGGCCATGTCGCCGTGCGGATGATACTTGCCCATGCAATCGCCCACGATGCGGGCGCACTTGCGCGTCGCTTTGTTGGGCGCCAGGCCCATCTGCTGCATCGAATAAAGAATGCGCCGGTGCACCGGCTTCAACCCGTCGCGAATATCGGGCAGGGCGCGGCCGATGATCACGCTCATGGCGTAATCCAGATAGCTGCGCCGCATCTCCTCTTCGATGTTGATCGGGACGAGATTCTTGTTGCCGTCGCCGCCCGGCGTTCCGGGCAAAGGCAGCGTCCCGCCGGATGGCGGCGGAGGCGGACCTTGAGGCGGTAGTTCCTGGTCTGGCAAGTTGGCTCCTGTTGCGGGTAAGTCCTATTTTAGCAAATGCTTAGTCTCATGGCCAAGGATCCGCTATTTCGCCGCTTGTTCGCCTGCCCAACCTGCCGGCGTGCGTCCATGTATGATGGGGGTTCGTGACCCAACTCCGGAGCCGGAAACGCGCCCAGCCTGCGCCCGTTTTGCCGGCGCAAACCTCCCGCCCGCGCCGCCTGGGACTGCTGCTGGCCGTGCTCGCCAGCGTCTTTTGTCTCGGCCTGCTTTCGCCGGAGATTCGCGATTCCGATTTCTGGTGGCACTTGCGGACGGGGCAGTACATTGTGGAAACGCGCTCACTGCCCGTTCCCGACCCGTTTGCTTACACCACTGCGGCGGCTCCATCGGCCTACCCCGGCGAAGATGCCGTCCGGCACTTCAATCTGACTCATGAGTGGCTGGCGCAGGTGTTCTTCTACGCGGCTTATCGCGTGGCTGGCTTTCCCGGTGTTGTCGTGTTGCGGGCGCTGCTGCTGGCGGCGTTCTGCGGCCTTGCCGGTTTGGTGGTGTGGCGGCGATCGGGTGTGCTCGACCGAGGGTGGATGGCCGGTCTCATCGTGGCCGCTATCGCGGTTCCGTTCGCGCTCGACCGGCCGCAGCTTTTTACCTATCTGTTTCTCGCGCTCACGGTGGCGATTCTGGAATCGCGGCGGCGATTGTGGCTGCTGCCGCCTTTGTTTTTGATCTGGGCCAATTGCCACGGCGGATTCGTCCTGGGCTGGGTGGTGCTGGCGGCGTATTGCGCCGACGCGCTGGTGGCCCGCTTGCGGGATAGGCCGCTCGAGGACGCACGCGCGCTGTGGCTATGGTCCGCCGCGGCGGTATTAGCTTCGGGAATCAATCCCAACGGTTTCCGCGCGGTGCAGGTTCTGTTGCTGTATCGATCAAGCGCGATGCAATCTTACCTGCTCGAGTGGGCGCGGCCGGCGCTGTGGCCTCCGCCCCTGTTTGCCCTGCTGCTGGCCGCCGCGGTGGGCGTGATGGTTTGGGCGCGGCGCACGGTTCGAATTAGCGACTGGCTGCTCGCGGCCGCCTTTGCCGCAGCCGCGTTCACCGCCGAACGGAACACCATCTTCATCGGCTTTTTCGCGCCGGTTTTTCTCGTCAGCTATCTGCCTTGGAAGCGGGGGCTGCCGGCGTTGGTGGGCTGGGCCGCGGCGGCTGCGCTGGCCGCCGGTATCGTCTGGGGAACGGCGGCGGGCGATTTCTTCGAGCTGCGCGCGGCGGAATGGCGCTACCCAATCGGGGCGGCCGAGTTTCTCTCATCGCACCAGGTCACCGGCCGCATGTTCAATACTTACGAATACGGCGGCTATCTGATGTGGCGGCTGTGGCCGCGCGAGCGCGTTTTCATCGATGGCCGCGCGCTGAGCGAGAAGGTATTCGACGATTACGCCCGCATCCTTTACAATCACGATGACTCCGGCGGCAAGAGCGCCGGGCAGTTACTCGACGATTACGGCGTCCAAGTGATCGTGATGAACACCTTCGAGTATGCAACCGGCACGGTGTATCTGCTGGCTCCCGCGATAGCCTATTCCAACCAAAGCGAATGGAAGCTGGTGTATCGCGACCCGCAGGCGCTGGTGTGGATGCGGCGCCCGCCGGCCGGCGTCGTGCCGCTCAATCCGATGGAAGTCTTCAGCCAGATGGAAGACGAGTGCGGCCTGCACCTCGACCGCGAGCCCGGCCGTCCCCGCTGCGCCCGCAGCCTGGCGCAGACCTTCGCCAAGATTCGCGATTTCCCGCGCGCGCGGCGCTGGCTAGGTGAGTATCTCGATCATCCGCACGCACCCGACCCCGAAGCCGAGCAAGCTTACCGGCAGTACGTTGGAGCGGGAAAGTGATAAGACTGCGCAGCCGCGCGCAAGCCTTCGGTTCCAAACGGAGCCGCGACCATAGGGAGGGGTCGGGCCACACACCGTCCGACGAGCGAGGCGATGGAGTGGCTGCGCATTCGTCATCCAAACGACCGCTCCCTCTGGTCGCGGCTCCGTTGGCGCCCTCGCCGCGCTGCTCTCCATCGCGGAGTGCTCATTTTCAATGAAGCCCGTTGATCTCCGCGCAATTCAGAGATGGCTGCTGATACTGACGGCCCTCTTCGCCATGGTGTGGGCGGTGATCCGGGCTTCGGTGCAATCGATCACGATGGATGAGGCGGACACTTATGCCTGGTTCGTCGCGACGTCGAACGTCTGGTATCCCTTCTCGAATAACCACATCTTGAATACACTGCTGATGTGGGTCTCGACTCATGCATTCGGCCCGTCCATCATCGCGATCCGGACGCCCGCTCTCATCGGTGCGGCTATTTACATCGGTATCTGCTACTTCTTCTGCCGGAGTATCACCGAACGGTTCAGCATTCAGCTCCCGATTTTTATTTGTCTGACTTACAATCCGTTTCTCTTCGACTACATGGTGGCGGCGCGCGGCTACGGCATAGCGAACGCCTTCCTGCTGGCGGCGATTGCGGTTCCAGTGTGGCATCGAGTGAAGAGCCGGCCTTCGCTGCGCGAGTCCTGCGCATTGGCATCGCTGGCGCTGGGGCTATCGTTCGCCGCGAATTACTCATTCGCTTTCGTAGGTCTGGCGGTCTTCCTCGCCATTACAGCGTGGGCGATACGGCGGCGCGAACGGGAGCCGGCGCTCTACATTGTGGGATTCTGCGCGCTGCCCGGGCTGTTCGTCGCGCTCGCGATGTGCGGTTATCCGATGATGCACTGGTGGGGCTATGACTATGGCATAGGAGCGCACACGCTCAAGGAAATGAGGCAGAGCCTGGTGCAGGCTTCGCTCTACCAGTTGGACCCGCGATTTCGGGCGGCCGCATGGTATAAGGCGATCAGTTTTCTGCGGCCGTTGTTGCCGCCTCTTCTCGTGGTTCTTTGCGCTTGCCAGGTCGTGGCAACCAGGCTCGACGGTTCGTGGCGTGAGGACACGCGCGCACGATGGCTGGCGAAATTCGCGGCCGCGCTCGCCGGCATCGTGACACTATGCGTGCTGATGCACTGGCTGGCATTCCGTTTCTACAAAGTGCCTTTGCCGTTGGGCCGGGCGGGGATCTTTCTGCTGCCTTTGTGTACTCTTCTGGGAGGCGTCATCATGGCATCGCCGGCGCGGTCGCGCGTCTCCCAGTGGCTCCGCCGAAGCCTAATCGCTGTCTCTCTCTGCCTGGCTCTGTACTTTGTGCTCTGCCTGCGCCTGTCCTATTTCAAAGAATATCAATGGGACGCGGATGCGAAGGAAGTCTATTCCGTATTGGCGCGGTACAACCATCAGTACGGTGTCACTGATGTCGGGATGTTCGATTTGTGCTTCCCTTCGTTGAACTACTATCGGGTGTTGTCGGGGCGAGAAACATTCGCCGAGTTTCATCCGGAGCCTCCCAACCCTCCCGCGGACAAATCGATCTATGTCCTGAGTCGAGTGAATCAGCGGAGCTTCATCGAGAGAGAGAAGCTGATCATTGTCTACCGGGGCAGATTCTCGGATACGGTGATCGCGGTCAAAGCGAATGGGCCGATTCCGCCGGCTATCGTCGACCCTTGAGCGAGCGCGGCTCCTCCGATGCACGACGCGTCCGTGTCCGTGCTCGGCGCGGATACCTCTTCGCTTTGGATCGCGCTAGACTTTGAAGTGCCGATGCCCGCGCGCTCCGATCCCCTCCGAATCGTCCTGCAGGTTCTGCTCTATGTAGCCCTGTATTACCTGGCGCTGCTCTCGCTGGCGACGGTGTCCCAATGGCTGGGCCTATACCTGGTGGGTGAGACGGCTTCGATGCTGTTCGCGGCGGTTTTCGCCAATTGGATTTCGCTGCGCATCCACCACGGTTACCGGCTCTGGGATGCTGGGCTATGGTGGTGTCGCGCTTCGGCCGTCAATCTGGGGTTGGGCATGGCCGGTGGCGTGGCGGCCGCGTGCCTGGTGCTGGTTCCGCCGCTTCTGGTGGGGGCCGCGCGGATTGAGCGAACGCCGGCCGATCCAGGCGCCTGGAGCAGCGCCGTGATGCTAGCCATCGTGCTGGCCATGGGTGCGGCGGGTGAAGAGCTGTTTTTTCGCGGCTACGGATTTCAGGTGTTGCTCAAGGCGATCGGTGCTTTCGCGACCATTCTTCCTGTCGGCGTGGTTTTCGCCCTGCTCCACGGCGGTAACCCGCACGCCACCTGGTTCGGCATCGCCAATACCGCCGGGTTCGGCATTCTGTTCGGATATGCTTACTGGCGCAGCCGCGACCTGTGGCTGCCCATCGGGCTTCACTTCGGATGGAACCTCACGCTGCCGCTGTTCGGCGTGAATCTGAGTGGGCTTACAATGAATGTGACGGGCTACGCGATGGCGTGGTCTGCCGGCAGACTGTGGAGCGGCGGCGATTACGGTCCGGAAGCAAGCGTGCTTACCTCCGCCGCCCTGGTGGCGTTGTGCGTGTATCTGTGGAAAGTTCCCGTGCGCCGGCAAACCTCGCCGCTCGATGGCCCAGCGGCGGAAGATAGCATATGCGAACCATCTTCGCCCTCGGCATTCTGACGCTGGCGCCGGCACTGGGGGCCGTCGACAAGCTCACCTGGCAGGACCGCGTGGAAATCGACCGTGGGCTGGTGTTCGAATATGCCAACGTGAAGGTGCTGCTGCCGCATTCCCGCAAGCCGCTCGAATTCAACGCCGATGGCACGTGGGACAAGGCCGCCTGGGCGGCTGTTGCAGCGCACGCCGGGCCGGCCGCGCGCGAGGGCGACGTGGTGCAGATCACCAAGGTGACGATCGAATCCGACCGTCTGCTGCTCGATATCAATGGCGGCTACGCGGGCGGGCACCATTGGTACAACAACGGGCAGATTGGTGCGGGCCCTTCCAGCACTCCCACCATGACCCCGATCGCCAAGGGCGACTCCGACGCCAAGAGCGGAACTACTCTGGTGCTGTTGTTTCACAAACCGCTGGAACCGATCAAGGCGTCCGAGGTAAAGAAGATGCTGGCGCCGGTGCTGGATTTCGAAAAACACAGCGCCACCGAGATCTACGCGGAGACCCTGACGCCGGTGGTGAAGGCAGCTATTACGGAGAAGCGCGCGCTGGAAGGCATGACTCGGGACCAGGTGGTGATGGCGCTCGGCCGGCCGGTGCACAAGTCGCGCGAAACCACCGACGGCGTGGAACTGGAAGACTGGGTGTACGGCCTCCCGCCGGGCAGAATTACGTTTGTCACCTTCAACGGCGATAAGGTGGTGAAGGTGAAAGAAGAGTACGCCGGTCTGGGCAACATCGCCCGCGAGCCGCAACAGTAGGCCCTCCGAGTACTCTTGTTCGGAACCCTGGCTGGCGGCTCACCGACTCAGTAATTGACCCGGCACTTCTAAGGCGACTTCGCTCTCAGCCCTGGTCGCTCGAATGCGATGAGAAGAGCAAGAGAGCGACATGAGACCAACGCGCCCCTTGCAATCTGCCCTGTTATCCGTTCTGCTCATTGGACCCGCTGCCGGCCAGCCATTGACCCGTTTGGGAGCGCTGCACCGCCTGGCGAGCGCTGGAGTCGAAGCGCCGGCGGCGCTGCCCGCGAGCTTCCAGCTTGGAATTTCCACACCAGCTCCGTACCGGCTCGGCGCCATCCGGCGGACAGAACTGGACGCGGTGGTGCGCCAGCCGCAACTGCCGCTGATGGGAATCGAGCGGCCGCTCGACGACGCGGCGCAGGCCGCCGGCGAATGGCTGGCGTTGGACGACGGCAGGGCCGTGTGGAGAATGGCGATTCAGTCCGATGGCGCCTCCGGCGTGCGGGTTCATTTTCACGATTTCGCGGTGGGCAACGGCGCCGTCTGGGTGTACAGCGAGGATCGCAGCCAGATCTTCGGACCTTACACCGGCTCGGGGATCGATGAGAGCGGAGATTTCTGGAGCCACACCGTCTTTGCCGACACC
Organism: Bryobacteraceae bacterium; assembly: GCA_049508735.1. Taxonomy (GTDB): domain Bacteria; phylum Acidobacteriota; class Terriglobia; order Bryobacterales; family Bryobacteraceae; genus Bog-375. The sequence continues at coordinate 163,945 of JBELAO010000001.1, forward strand.
GTGGTCGTCGAGTATCTGGCGGACCAGCGGGCGGAGGCGGTCCCGTTCTCCATCACCCGGATCGCTCACCTGATGGCCTCTGAGCAGCCCATGTCGGCCGGCACTTGCGAACTCGACGTGACTTGTTATTCGCCATGGGGTGGGATGGCGAGCGGCGTGGGGATGTACATTTTCGAGAGCGGGGGCGCCAGCTACCAGTGCTCTGGGGCGTTGGTCAACAACAGCAACTACGATTCTAAGCCTTACTTTCTCACCGCCAATCACTGCATTTCCACCCAGGCCATGGCGCAGACGGTCGAGGTGTTTTGGAAGTACCAAACTGCCACCTGCAACGGGACGGCGCCCGGTCTATCGGCGCTGCCGACTACTTTGGGCGCGACATACCTGGCCAGTGCGCCGATTCCGAGCGGCGACTACAGCCTGATTCTGCTGTCCCAGTTGCCGAACTCGAGCCTGACGTTCTACGGGTGGAATGCGAGCTCCACCGCGCTGGCGGTGGGAGGCCCGGTGGTCGGCATGCACCATCCGGAGGGCGACTACACGCGGATCGTGTTCGGATCGCGCAGCCCGGATGCCACCGTTGAGGTAGGCTCTGTCACCGCTCCGGCCACCATGTTCTATCAGATCCAGGCCACCGCGGGCGTCATTGAGCCGGGATCTTCTGGCTCTCCACTGTTCACACCGGACGAATCCATCGTCGGGACCTTGACGTATGGCCCGACGGGAAACGCGTGTTCAATCAGTCCCTTCACCGCTGGTTATGCCCGCTTCGCCGTCGCTTATCCGAGCTTGAGCCAGTATCTCTCGCCCGCACCCGCAGCCGCCGTGACCGTGACGCCCGCTCCGGCGTCCCTCAGCGTGAGTTGGACCATTGGAGCTGCCGCGCCAGCGCTGCAGACCATTCAATTGAGCACCGCGTCGGCGTCGCCGGTTGCGTTCACTGCCAAGGCGAGCCAGTCGTGGATCGGGCTTTCGGCGGCGAGTTTGAGCGTGAGCGAATCGAAACCGGCCAGTTTGTCCATCACCTTGAGCACCGCTTCGTTCAGCACGGCCGGGACATACACGGGCAGCGTCAGCCTGGCTGGCACCGGCGTAGCGGTCTCCATCCCTGTGCAGGTGAACGTCTCCGCCGCTCCGGCCCCGACTGTGACCGTGACACCCGCGCCGTCGTCGCTCAGCGTGAGTTGGACGATCGGGACTCCCGCGCCGGCGGAGCAGGTCATTCAATTGAGCACCGCATCGGCGTCGGCGGTTGCGCTCACCGCCAGAGCGAGCCAGTCGTGGATCGGGCTCGCGGCGGCGAGTTTGAGCGTGAGCCAATCGAAACCGGCGAGCTTGTCGGTCACCTTGAGCACGGCATCTTACAGCGCGTCCGGAACGTACACCGGTTCCATCACGTTGACCGGCACGGGCGTGTCCGTTTCCATTCCGGTGCAAGTGAGCGTCAACGCCGCGCCCACGGTGGTTACCGGCGGCCAATCGACGCTGATTCCTCTCATCGAGGATGGCGCTGGTGTGGCCACCAGCTTCACATTGCTGAACCCTTACCCGTCGCCAACGGTGGCTTCGCTTTCGTTCCTCTCGGCGGCGGGATCGCCTATCTCCATCGCGACCGGGACGGCCGCTGCCGCAGCGTGGCAGAATCTGACGATTCCCGCTTATGGCGCCGTCACCATCGCTACTACCGGCAGCTCGAGCCCGCAAAAACAAGGCTTCGCCATGGTACAGACCGGCGATCCAACCAAACGCCTGGCGGCCATGGCTCAGGTTGGATTGGACCTGGTCTCGCCATCCGTCGCTCTGACGCCGCCGTTTGTGATGCCGTTCGACGCAACCTCGAACAACACCACCACGCTTTACATTTACAATCCGGCAACGGCCGGCTCGGTGACGCTGGGACTCACCATCTATAACAGCGCTGGAACCACGCTCGGCACCGGCCAAATCGTCATTTCCGCTCTCCAGCAAGGCGCCGTCGCAATGTCGAAGAGCAGCGCGGTCTTTGGAGGGCAGAAGGGGACGCTCTACGTCAGCGGGCCGGTCCCGGTTTGGAGCATGGGCATCCGCGTAGACGGCGGCGGCCGGATCGACATGGTTCCACCGGTCGTCAATCATTGAGGATTCGGGCGTGGCGACACGCACTCGTGCGTGCGCCACTGTCAAGGCAAAGTAGAAATGTCCTATTCCCAGCAAAGTAGAAATGTCCTGTTTTGAGGGGCCGGTCGGAGGGTTGGGGTTAGCGTAGGTTCGATGTTCCGGGGGAGTCGCGCTCCCTGGGGCAGATCCGAAGACCGCTGCGACGGGGCTGGCTCCGAAGCAGATGGCGCCAAACCCCCAGTCAAACCGGGCGAATGTGCCGGAATCCAGACGATGCCCAACTCGCCGAGCGCTCGCGCAATCTGCGTCGGCGGCATCCGCTGCCGGTCCAGCCCTTCGCGCCGCTCCTGCCGTTTGCTTTTGACGGCAACCTGGAACATGCCCGCTTTGTCCGTTTAGAACGCCAGCGGCCGGCCGAACCGCTCCAGATACGCCCACAGCAGGCGCATGTTCTCTCCGCTGCTGTCGTGCCGCACGAATCGTGCCAATAGCCGGCTGGTGGCGTCGCCGATCATCGAGATCAGGTAGATCGTTTCGCCGCGCCCTTCCAGCCAGTCGTGCGTGCTCGTGTCCCACTGCACCAGTTCGCCACAGCGGCTTCGCCGCGGTCGCCATTGGTGCACCTCCACCACCCGGAGATGGCTGGCCTTCCACAAACCCGCCTTCGCCATCCATTGCCGCAGCGTCTCCTTGCTCACCGTAATCCGGTGCAGCTTGTGCAGGTACTCCGCCGCCAAGGTCGGCCCGAATCCCCGGTACACCGGGTCGGAAAGAACCGCGAGGGCTTGCCGTTCCACCTCGGCCGACAGCTTCCGGTTCGACGCTCGCCCACGCAGTTCATGGATTACCGCCTGGTCCCCTTTCCGCCGCAGCTTGCGCAGGAGCCGCCGGACCTGCCGCTCCGTGACGCCGATCTCCTCGGCCGCCTGCTTCTGAGTGATCAGTTTCTTCTTGGCCTTCTTCAGGGCCACCAGCCGGTCTCGCTCGGCCTGGGTCATCAGTAGTTGTCCTTTGTCCACCCTCCAGGCTGGACCCTGTCAATAGGACATTTCTACTTTGCCCAAATAGGACATTATCACTTTGCCGCGACTTTGCGTTTCATTCTCGGACGATCAACTTGATCGGCATGTTATACTGCGGGTTCCTTTTCCTGGTCCCGCGAGCACGTCATTCTTATGTTGAACGGCGAGTGGTGCTTTCTCATCCCTGAGCTGAGCGAGACGAACTTTAGGATGCGCAACCGAGTGCCGCGCGTGGCCGATTGGATTAGCCCGACTGCAGGCGAGGCAAGGTTCAAAGTTAGGAGATAGGAAGGGGCACCATGGGAAGCGGCTTCACGGTGGAAGCGATTGTCGCCCAGATTCGCAGCAGAATCGCCGAACAAAATGCGCGAAAACCGAGCGATGTCTCAGCACTGTCATCGATGAGCGACGGCTTGGCCCGGGACGCCGCCACCTGTCGCCGGCGGATGGAAGAGGACGCCACGCGCTTCGCGGAACTTGACGCGCGGATCGAAGATGCCGGACTCAGCATAGGGCAGCAGCCCCTGGCTCCGCCAACCTGGCGCGGGCGGCTTGGTGGGTGGATGGTCCAGGGACTCCGTGGGCTCCTGTGGTGGTATGGACTGCCCGTCAAAGAGGCGGTCGCTCAGATCGGTCTGCGGAACCGGGAGCAAGCAGCCCGCCATCGGCGCCTGCAAGAAGACTTGCTGAAACTGACCGAGAGCCTACAGAAGGCTATGAGCCGGATCGACGGCCTTGAGGAGATCCACCGGTTCGACGAGGCGCTGAGAAGTTTGGAGGAGAGAATTGCCGATGCCATCGGCAGGGCCGAGCGGCTGGAGCGCATCACCAGCGGGCTGAACGTGCAGCTTCAGGCCGAGGCGCAAGCGCGCGAGGTCATTGCCGGTCTTGTCAGTAGGCAGACCGAAGGGCTCCGCCAAGTCAACAGCGTTCTGGAGTCTTTTACCAACCTTCCCGGCCGCGAGGCCATTAGTGCCCTCTACGCGGAGTTGGAGGACAAGTGCCGAAAGCGGTTGGAGCAGGTCACAGAGAAGCAACAGGAAGAACTGCTGGCATTACGAGAGAGTCTGGAGAGGGCAGTGAGCCGGATTGGCGGCCTTGAGCACAACCGCCAGTTGGAGACAGGGCTGGAGCGTCTGGGCGGAAGAATTGCCGAAGCCATCGGAAGCGTTGAGCGGGGGCTGCAGCAGGTAACTAGTGCGCTCAGCGCGCAACTTCAGGCTGAGACGCACACGCGCGAGGGTCTTGCCGATGTCGTTGGCAGGGCCGACCGGCTGGAACGCCTCGCCGCCACGTTGAACGTGCAGCTTCAGGCCGAGGGGCGAGCACGCGAGGCGCTTGCCTTGGTTGTCAACGGCCAGGCGGGCAACCACGGGGAGATCCTTGGCGGCCCGGAACCTCCCGTGAGCTTACTCAGTCACGCGTCCATCGACGCTCTCTACGAACAGTTCGAGGACACGTTTCGGGGAAAGCGGGAACTGATCAAAGAGCGGCAACAGGTGTATCTCCCCTGTCTGAGAGAGGCCCAAGCCGGATCTATCTCCGCTCCGGTGCTGGATCTAGGCTGCGGCCGGGGCGAGTGGCTCGAGTTGCTGGCCGACCATCATCTCGCCGCCGGCGGCGTGGACTCCAATCCGGGCATGGTCGAACGGTGCCGCGCGCTTGGCATCGATGTGACCCTGGGCGACGCCCTGAACCATCTCCGCGGTCTGGCGGATGGCAGCCTCGGAGCAGTCACATCGTTCCACATGGTGGAACATATGCCTTTCGAGATCGTGATCGCGCTTCTCGACGAGGCCTTGAGAGTACTGAGAACCGGGGGTGTGCTGATCCTCGAAACCCCCAATCCGCAAAACGTCCTGGTAGGATCCAACACATTCTGGCTCGACCCAACCCATGTCAAGCCGATTCCAAGCCCGACGCTGCGATTTTTTGTCGAAGCTCGGGGCTTCCGTGGCGTAGAGATTTGGAATCTGCAACCCAATACGGCAGCGGTCCGGCTTCCGGAAGATCCGGCGGGAATAGGAACCAGGCTCAACGACTACCTTTACGGCCCGCAGGATTACGGTATCATCGCCCGCCGGCCATAGCGGGGCTGCCTACCAGCGGCGAATCCGGCTTCGCGAATCGGCGCGCGTTCTCGCCAAGAGCAGCTCTGGCGGCGGGATTGTGAACAAGGTAGTTCACACAAGCGATCGCTTCCTCCTGGTTCTCATAAAAAAGACCGCAGTTGCCCTCAACACAGGCCCGCCTGAGCACCTGGGATTGCTCTGGCACCAGCAGCGGGACGCCCCATCGGAGCGCGATTTCGATATCTTTCAACTCGGCGGCGGCATCCATCACCCAGTAAACCAGCGCCGCGCGGACCTGGTCTTCGGCGAGCCAATCGCTCATCACGAATTGCAACTTCAGTCCGGAACAGCTCTCGGCGGCGAGCGGCACGGCCCTGGTGCACAACTCGCCCACGTTGCGCCCGAAGCAGACAATCAGACCGTCCGGTGGCGACAAGGGGCTCATGCCAGGCCTCCAATCTTCTCGTACAGATCCAGGATGCGGTTCACCTGGTTGGAAAGGGTGTTCCCTCGGATGCACTGAAACCCCTGCTCGCCCAGTGCGGGTATGCTTCCCGGAGCGTCCAGGAACCGGCACATGGCTTGCGCGAGATCCCATGCCGAGCCCGCTTCCACCAGATAGCCAGTCTGTCCGTCACGAACCAATTCAGGATTTCCGCCGATCCGCGTCGCAATTACCGGCGTGCGGCAAGCCATTGCCTCGGTGATCGACACCGGCTGATTCTCCGGCCATATGGAAGCCATGATCTGGACGTCGGTTTCCCGGAACACCGATTCCATTTCCGAGTGTTTCACCTTGCCCCAAAACTTCACCAGGCCGGAAAGGCCGCGCTCCTGAACCTGCCGCTCCAAACCCGCCCGCAGGTGCCCGTCTCCGACGATGTTGACCCGCAGCGATTCCCGCTCTTTCAGCAGGGTCGCGGCATCGAGAAGGGTCTGGACTCCCTTGTGCTCTCCCAAATAGCCAATCAGTGTGAAGCGGACAAGCCCGTTGGCGCGCGCCTTGACAATCCTTGAAAAGCGATTCACGTCCAGGCCGTACGAGATGACGTGCATTTTGCGCCTTGGAATACCGGCCCGGACATAGGTATCGGCGAGGAACTGGCTTGGCGAAATAAAGGCGTCGACTTGGGCAAACTGCAGCGCCATGAAATCGTTTCGCATGCGAATGGGGAGCGCGCGCCCGCCGTCGGCAATCTCACTTTGGCAATCGTGGCAGCGTGAAAAGTCACTGCAAATCCGGTCGCGGGCGTCGATTAACGTATTCTTAAAACAGAAGCCCCAGAAGTCGTGAAGCGTCATCACTGTCGGAACGCCTAGCCGCTTGGCCGTATGGATCACCCCGAGCGACAGCCCGATCATGTTGTGCATGTGGACGACGTCAGCGCGGCTCTTGACCAGCAAGTCTTCGAATTCCCGCTCCACCGCGGGATGGTAGAAGTTGACGAAGCGCGAGTCAAAATCGTCGCGTGACAATTGCACCCGATAAACCGGGATACCTTCAAACGTGTCATGATCGACCGCATAGTGGGGCAAGCCGGCTTCAGTCCGGCCGGCGAAAACAACGGCCTGGTGGCCCATCTGCTGCAAAGTCTTCGCCTGATGGGCGGCGATTAATTCGGCGCCGCCAACGAAATTGGGTGGGTAGAAGATCGAGCAGAAGAGAACGTTCTTACTCATGAAGAACGATTCTATGCGATTTCAGGTCTTTGTGCTTGGGAATGCTCAGCCAGGCGTCCTCCGCCCTCCGCCATTTGGGCGCCGTGCCCCGCGGTTATGTGAGTCTGGTCGCGATGAGCGTGCTATTCTGAACGTCCAGGCCACTGGGAAGATGGTGTGCGCGGCACGGCCGAATGTCAGTGACAGCGAAGCCGACGTTGGCAAGCACTCGTTCGTAGAGTCCTCGCGAGTAACTCCACCAAGTGATATTATGCCGCGGGTCGGTTAGGGGCAGTATCGGGCGGGCAATCATCTCATCGGAATCGATGATTGGCGTGAACGCGAGAATGATCGTCTTCTTGGTGACACGCGCGATACTGCCGATCGCGCTGATCTGGTCGTTCAGGTGCTCCATGATGGCTCCCGCGATCGAGACCTCGACCGGTTCGGGAAGCACGCGATCCAGGCGGAAAATATCCCCATAAACCACTTTGTTCCGGGAGTTGAAATGGCGGTGAGCGTACCAATAGCTATTCTTCAGCATGGTTAAGCCACACTCTACTTGCTTATCCCACTCGTCGCGGTCCTGGAAATACGGGTTGCAAGCGAATGGAAGGTAGAATGCCTGGCTGATCGACGCCATGTCGAATGAAGTCACGCGGGCGCCGCGGCGCTCCGCTTCGAAGGACAGATAGCCCGAGGCGCAACCGACGTCCAGCAACGTCCGGCCGCCAACATCGACGCCGCCGATGTACTGATCGAAGTTGTTGAGATCCCACTCGCCCTCAACAACCCCATGGCCGGGAATATCCATAGTGGCATACCAATAGCATTCTTCAAAAGGAATTGGGTTATCCGGCGGTTGCGCATAGGGTCTCTCGGCCGATGCTCCCGGCGGAAACTTGCTTGGCAGCGCCTCGCCGAACTGGGGGTTCTGCTCGAGGCTGTCGATCCGTCTCACAGCCGTCTGTAAACTCGCGCCGAACAACCGCAGGTCTTCCTGTTGCTTCTTTCCAACCAGCTCCGCGCGCCCCCGAATCGCGTCTTCCATCTCTGCGCGGAGAACGCTGCTGGACTCGCGGGTGCGCGAACTGGAAAGAGACTCCAGGGCGCCGGTGAGTTGCCGGAGTTTGTCGGTTTGGCTGTCGACCGCACGCGCCAGGACCTCGCGTGCCTGCGCTTCGGCTTGAAGCTTAGCGTTCAGCGTGCCGGCGAGTTGTTCCAGCCGCTCGACGCTGCCAACGGCACCGGCAATCCTCTCGCTCAGTGCTCCGAGCGCCTCGTCGAATCGGTGGGTATGTTCAAGGCCGTCGATCCGGCTCATAGCCCGCTGCAGGCTCTCGCCTAATTCCAGCAAGTCTCCCTGCAGGCATCTATGGCGGATAGCTTGCTCGCGGTTCCGGAGACCGATTTGAGCGACGACCTCTTTGACCGGCAGTGCATGCCACCAGAGGAGCCTGCGCAATCCCTGAATGATCCACCCACCAAATCGCCCTCGGAAGGTCGGCGGAGCCGGGGGCTGTTGACCTATGCCTGGTGCGATATCTTCGAGCCGCAGGTCAAGTTCCGCAAAGCGCGTGGCGTCTTCTTCCATCCGCCGGCGACAGGCCGCGCCGTCCAAGGCCGGAGCTTCGCTCACTGACAATCGTACTGGAGGAGGGCTCGATTCCCGTGTTTTCTCTTCGGCGATCCTACTTCGAATCTGGGCGACAATCGCTTCCACACTGAAGGCTTCTTCCATAGTGCCCCTTCCTCTCTCCTAAACCGACGGTCAAACTCGTCTGCCGATTTGATCCACCTGGACCGAGCGACTCCGTGGGCGGCGCTACGGGGAGCTGAGACGGGCTAACCGTGAAGGCTCTCGCTCCGTCTACCTCGTCCAATCGATCTACACGGTTCGGGATTTCTTCGCCTGGAAATTCTCGGCCATCGTGCGGAACGTGCTGTCGGCCGTTCGGTTAAAGCTCAGCGGGCCGTCTCGCGGAGTTGGCTGAAAGTATGCCGCCGCCAGCCCGCCCCAGAGTTCTCCTTTGATGGGCCCATCATAGTCCGCCGCTCTGCCCGGCACCAAGTCCAGTTCGACCCAGTGACAATAGGGAGAATCAGCCCAGGCGCTGTCCAGTATGGCCTGACGGCACTCCGGATTGAAGGAATCGTGCATGACGACGAACAGGGGCTTAAGCGGAACGTATTGAAGGACCAGACCGATATCCCGCTTGGTTGCGGCTTGCGAATTGTCGCCATCGAGCAGGATGAAATCCACGGCGATGTGAGCCGCCGTAAGCTCCCGGAACAGTGCCGGCAGAACGTCGGCCGAGTCACCCGTGAGGAAAGTGACATTGGGGATGGGGGGCACGCGACGGACCACGGCCGGATCGATATCGATCGAAAACACCAAGTCCGAGAACTGCGCAATCAGCGAGAGACTTCCGCCCAGGAAAGTGCCGACCTCGATGCTGCAGTGCGGTTTGTGCCTGGCAAGCAGACCCAGCAGCGCGAGCCGTTCTCCGTCGTGCATCTGCCAGTTCTGCAAGATGCAGGACGAATACAGGATGTCGGTCCAGGGCACGGGGCGGTGCGGCGCCGGACCGCCCCCCGAAGGCAGTGGCGCGGCGGAGACAGTGGGGTGAACCGGCGGGGGAGTCGCTGAAAGAATGCCCATGAATTCCTCTCCATAATCATCCCAAGTTTTCAGCTTTCGAGCGGCCGCCTCGCCGGACAGCCGATGCCGGAGCTGCCGGTCTTCGGCCAAAGTGGCGATGGCTTCCGCGAGAGCCCGCACGTCCTCGACGTCGGCCGTCAAGCAGCCCCCCTCCCGGGCGAGTTCCCCCATCACGCCATCGTGCGAGCAGATGCAAGGGCGCCCGAACCAGATGCTCTCCAGAATAGGCATGCCGAAACCTTCGATAACCGAGGGATAAACGGTAAACGCGGCTTCCTGGTACAGGCGCCGGAGTGTGTCGTCATCGACGATTCCGAACCATTGCACTTCCGGGTGGTGCCGGCTCACTTCCTGAATCCAATCCGCGATTTCGAACGCGCCCTGATACTTGTTGCCGACCAGCGTCAGTTTCCAGCGCAGGTTCGGATGGGACTCGTCGACTGACAGGCACGCTTCCACCAGACGCCGATGATTCTTGCGCGGCTCCAGCGTCGATACACAGAGAATCTGAACTACGTTCGTATCCGGAGACGGAGAGGTTGTGCGGATGGATCCACCGAATTCGCCGGGCAGTACGTCGGCGCGAATCATACAGCCGGTGATTCCTTGCGCATTCCAGGAGTCGCGCAAGCACTGCGCCGAGTAACGGGAAATCGGCACAACCACGTCGCACTCCGCCAGGCCCGTCATGTAGCCCAGATGATTGGCGCGCATTTCTTCGTTGCAGAGATCCGGGCGCAGCACTGGAATGGCGTCGTGGAAAATGGCCGCGGCGCGCAGGTCGAGCCTCCGAACATAGTGGCGGATTTGTTGGAAGCGCAATTCCGTCATGGTTTCGGTCGAGATCAGCCACGGATCGCGCCGGCCAAACCGATCGAAGGCCTGCTCGAGATCGACCCGCTCGGAAGCCGAAGGCGAGAGCCGCTTCTGGCTCGAAAGTAAGGGACCGTTGAACTGCCCGAGTTGGGCGAATTCCTCCCGGGTAGGCAGAACGTAGCGGTTCGCGCCGGCTTGCCAGACCACGAACAAGGGGTCTTCACAACGCTGCAGGGCACGGCCGAAACGGCGCGTGACGCGAATCACACCGGAATTAGCGGGATCCTTGGTGGAGTTACTGACATCGATCACCAGATGTATGCGGCTGTCGGACCGGCCGGTGAGCAACTGCTGAAACTCCTCGATCATCCGGCTCCAACGGAACCGATGGCGAAAGCGCAGCAGGGCTTCCGCGTGAATCTCCCCAGAAAGTCCGCGGCCTGAGAGAATCGCCACAGACTTCCCGACCATATCGCCGAAATCGCTACACAGAAACCACGGGTGCAGGATCACTTCAGGATGCGCCGCGAGATCATAAGCCAAAGCCGGCCGGTTGAGCCACTGCATTTCCGCCAGCGGCAGATTGAACCCTTCCCAGCGGGAAAGCGACACGCCCAGGTCGGACTTGCGCATGATCTCGGCCAGTTCCGTATCGTCCGGAAAGCCCAGGAGATGCACGGCCTCCCGCAGATCGGATGGGATCTCGACATCAGCAGGGGCGAGAATCGCCAAGACGGCGTAGGGAATCTGTTCACGGACAGCGCGGAGCAGCGCGAGCGCTTCTTCCGAGTTCTTGTAGCATCCGGTTTCCCAACGGCCCAGCGAAAGAATCACTTTCCGGCCGGCTGCTTTGAGGCCGTCCACTACGGCCAGGGCCTGCCCGCTCGGCTCGGCGCCCCGTACGTGTGCCGATGCCCAAAGGCTGTTCTCGACATGATCGGCGCCCAACAAGATCGTCTGCGCCGGAACCGCGCCACCGGAATCCACCACGCTCTGCGTCTTACGAGTGAAATCGCTGTTCACCACAATACGGGAAACCTGGGGCAAAAACTCAGCGCGCAATTGGCGGAGCTTCTGCTGGGTCCGCAGTGCGCCGCCCTCGTACCCCTCCAGCGGAACGGCGCCGCAATCGACATAAATCACTTCGGGGCAGACCGAGCGGAAGAAAGGGATGGCGGCGTAGAAGGGCCATCCGCCGACGAGGATTACATCCGGACGCGTGCGATCGTCAAACAGGGACTCCCAGGCCGTGCGGAGCCAATCGACTGTGTCCTCATTTAAGTAGAAATAGCGGCCCGGAGGTTCGGGTACGTCCACGATGCGCGCGGCAAACTGCTCCAGGATGGGGCGGTCGTAGCGGTTTGCCATGATCGACACGGTGTATCCCCGCTCGGCCAGGCCTTTGCCCAGAAGGATCAGGACACGGTCAGCTCCGAAACGAAACAGGAAGCGTTCGTGACAAATAAGGATGCGCATCGCTTCAGTCTTAAAGGCCCACCCGAATTCGTCCCCAAGGAACACTCATTGCCGGAAAGCGCGCTGGCAGCGGACCGCCGAGGCGAGTCTGCGAGTCGCCTTCGGCTCGAATCACAACTCGCGGAAACCGCAGATCGACAATTCTAGCAGAGCGCGCGGTTCCGATCGAGACTCTAGATTCGCGTGCTAGAATGACCGTTCATGCAACGGCCCGAGCAGCCGATCGCAATGTCTGTTCCTGAGTCCGGCGGGCCCACAAGCTCGGTGAGTGCCACGTCCACCGGCATACAGCCCCTCATTCGGCCGCAGACGCTCGCTCGCATTTGGGTCCTTTCGATCGTCTTCGCTCTAATCGCGTCGTCGTTCGGGCGCTATTCCATGCCGATCACGAGCGGCGATTGGGCTCTGCACATGATCCTCGTCGAGAGGGACTTCCACAACTACCGGCTGTCATCGGGCCAGCAGCCGTGGGACGAGGGATACATGATCGGGTATCCGGGTTGGAGTCATGCCCTGGTCGCTCACACAGCCGCCGACTTCGACATGGACCCACTCCGGTCGATGCAGATCTGGACGGCTATCTTCCTGATCACGGGTTGCTTTGTCATGGCTCTGCGATTGACTTTTCGCGCCAAAGGCCCGCCCTCGTTTTTCGGGACCGCAATCGCGATTGTCTTTCTGGCCGCCTGCGCATACACCGGCTTTGGGTTGCGCAGCCATATCGAGCAAAACTACTTCTTTCCTCAGTTAGCAGGCACTGTCATCGCAATAGCCGGACTCGCCGCGCTCCAACACCTTGAATGGGATGTCACTCTGGCCAGTCTGATGGTCGTTTTTCTAGGTGGCGTCGTGCTTCCCAACGTTCATCTTCTTCCAGCCGTGTGGTTTACGCTCGCCGGTCTGATCTTCCTTTGGCTGACGTCGAGGAATTGGCGGTTGGCATCGGTGCAGTGTGTCTTTGTCGCCGTAACGAATTTGCTCTTATGGGATGCCGCGGCGGGAGGCATGGTTAACATGTCTGGTAATAATGGATGGTTTCTGATCCGGTTCACCCAACTTTCGGATCACGGGACATCCCTGGCAATTGGCCTCGGCGTGGTGCTTTGCGCACTTTCAGTAGCCTTGCTTCGGTATCTTCGCCGCCAGCCCCTTGCCCGAAGCCGCCGGAGACTCGCACACGACGCGGGTCTGATAGCTGTGTGTCTTCTTATTTGTCTTCAAGCTCTCGCGTATTTTGGTCTCCACATCGGAAGCGTTTATTCGATTACCAAGTATCTATACCTGCTGGGCACAGAACTGGCCGTGCTTCTGATTGGAGTCCGCTGGACAGTTTTTCCCCGTATTCACAATTTCTTCCAGAAGTATCCATCGCAAGCTACTGCTGGCTGTTTTGTCTTGTTGTTTCTCTCGCAAGGCCCATTTTTTTCGACACCCCGCGATCAGGCGCCGCTGATGAAAATCCGGGGGCGATTGGTTGCTCTCGAAGCGATGTTTGTTCCAGGGCAACGGGCATATCCGCAATTCTCATCCCTAGACTACGATCAGAATTATTACTTGGCGATTGCTATCATGCGAATTCCGCATGACGAGCGGACCGTTCGTTGGCAGCTTCGAGCTGCTACAGGGGAGACACCGTTCGTTTGGCCCGAAGCGTCTTTCGTCCCATTGCCCGACTCGGACTTCGAATCCGGCGTTTTGGCGCCTTGGCTCCCTTATTTGTCCGCACAGCCGACAATCACTGGCGACAAAGTGCATGGTGGCAAGTTCGCGTTGGCTGAAGCCGAGGGCGATGGTAGCGTCTATCAGGATGTCTCCGGCCTGGTGCCTGGCAGCGAATATACGTTTCAGGCGTTCGTTTCCGGTTCCCCGGACGGCACCGCCACGGCGCAGCTCGCCATATGGGAGCCCGGCACGGGACCCTCGATTCTCTCGCCGGCTGTCACGCCGGGGCCGGCATGGCAAGTGGTATCGCAATCGTTTACCGCGGGAGGCTTGGGCACGATGCGGCTTCACCTGATACGGCACTCGGGCCGAGGGACGATTTATTGGGATGATGCACGGCTCGTTCTCGCTCACTGAGCTCTTAGGTCCAGGAGTACCGATTCCCAGCGGCATCGGCACAACCCCGGGTCACGCCACCGTCACTCAAGCTGCCTTGGTTTGCTATTCGTTCAGCAGGGCATCAATCGCATCGACAGCGAATACCGGAATGCCCCGTTTCCGAGCGACATCCTGTCGCTCCGCGAACGAGTCGTCGATGAAGATCGAATCCCCGCTCACAAACTCTGCCTTGGAGCAGTCGTCCCTGATCTGGCGCACCTCGTCGAAGAGGTCGAGAACCCTCAGTTCCTTCAGCCTTGCAGCCAGAGGGCCTTCGCAATGCCTCGAAAGAAGGCAGGTCCTCTTGCCCTGGTTAATGGCCTGGATCAAGAACTTCACGGCGGTTGGATTCACCTTACCGTTAATACACAAGCAGTCATCAAAGTCGATATAGACCTGCTTGTAGTCGATCTTCAGCCTGTATCGATTTGACCACGCCCGATCCATTTCTGCGTCGAACTGGTTGCAGTGAATCGCCAGCGGCAAACCCAACTGATTGTAATAGCTTAACGCCGGCAGGTTGACGCCCATGGCGCGATACAGACCCGACGAGCCGCCGATCCTCGGCGCAACCTCCATCAACGTCAGGACACCATTGGCGGAGCGTTTTACTTGGAAGAACCATGCGCCGTTCAACACAAGCTGTTCGTTGATCCTCTCCGCCATTTCCGTGAATCCCCCATCTCGCACGTTAAACGTGCCGACGCTAATGCCGTTGAGAATTCGGTTGCGGCGCCTCGGACCAACAAACAGGAGTTCCCTCTTTCTGTCGGTGAAGCAATCCACGGTGTATTCCTCACCTGGGAGATACGCCAGGATCAAAAGGCTGGGGTCATTAGTTGTATAAAACTCCAACTCTCTCCGGTTGCGAGCGATAACAGTACCCCTCGATCCTTGCCCCGCATCTGGCTTCAGAAACACAGGGAACTCGGCATTCGCCTGAGAATAAACTGTCGGCGTCGGGATACTTCCTTGTAAGCGTTGGTAAGTCTTCCTCTTGGATCGGGTAATGGAGCACGTCTCAAAAGGCGAACCGATGACCTGACAACCCAATTCTTGTTCGTGCCGGGCACATTTCAAGACGACACTGTCGTGTGCCGGGAAGAAAAACTGTATGTCTTCCTCGCTGATGAGCTTCCTAAGTTCCGGAACGAAACTCACGTCATCAACATCGGGAAGTCCTTCCCTGTAACGTTGGAAAACAAATCGCCCGTGATCGGCAACCGACGAGCCGCCGACGAGAGTAACCCCCTTGATGCCGTCAAAGGCTCTGTGGATCTCAAGACCGATTTCAGAACCACACGGAAAAACCAAGATGTTCACTCGGGACTTTCGAGACTTAGGCATTCTTCTTGTAGGCCCTCCACCTCCAGAACATCCGATAATTACCTGATCCGATTCCCGTCACCGTTTGAAAACCAGCGCGTGCGTCGTTTCGGGAAAACTCAGCACTTCGGTATCTTTTGGCAAAAACTCCCGCAAGGCTCGTAGAGTACCCGTGAACGCGGTTGGAACGTGAGCGGGTGCACCAGCCGGTGGCTGCCAACAGTCATGGAGCATCACGCAGCCGCCGGGAGATAGGCGGCCCCAGAAATACTCTAACAACGCCTTCGTCGGCTCGTACAAATCGCAGTCCATGTAGACAAAGGAGTACTTGCGCTCTTCCAACCGCGGCAACGTCTCCTCAAAGAGACCTTTATGGAGGACTACATTCTGGAAATTCGCAAATATGTCGGAGACCTGAGAAAAGCTCACATCCCGAAAATCAATGGCTCTCTGCTGCGGGTCGCAGTCCGAGAGTTTGTCGAATCCAGCAAAACTATCGAGGAGATGATAAGGGCGCTGGCGGGCAACGTCGCAAGTGTTCAACACAACGAAGGCGTTGCCGCCTTTAAAGACGCCGCACTCAGCAATGTCGCCGTGTATCGACCGGCAATACTCGAGGAGCTCCACCATTAGCCATGTGCCCGCGATTTGCGTCATGTTCGGAACATTGCTGTAGAGAGATAGCGCCCGGCAGCGATTAAAACGGTCGCGGCAAGGCTGGAGGCCAAGGGAAGCAAGGCGAGGGCTGATGGTTTCAAAGTGGAGCAGTGATGAGTCGATGTAGTTCTTACCGAGCCGGTAACCTAGCGCTGACAACTGCTTGGCTATGGCAGCTACCGACGGGGGCGTGTTAGCGTAGATGATGACGGTGACGCGATCGCGCTCCGAGGTTAAGCGATCCGGGCTGTATACCGTAAAGCCCCCGACTGAACTTCCCGCCAAACCAGGCGTGCCGTCGACCACGTATTCCAGATTCACCGGGCTTGTTTGTGAGGTCTGCAGCAGGCCTAACCCGGCACCAAAGCCGACGAGTCTCTTTCCACTCATCAACGGCGCAGTTGCGCATTCCGTCACGGCATTTCTCGTTTCCGCTTCAGCTCAAGGAACGAACTTATTGTACACCCGGCCGTGCCCGTTGCCGCGGGCGCAGTTGCCGCCGACGCTGCGCCGCCTAGCCGCACCGCGAGTGCGGGAGGTCGCTCCACAGGAAGCCCATGACATCCACACGGAAGTGAACGTCAAAAGGGAGATGGAGGTCCCCCTGCACTTTTGAGTGGAAGTCCCGAAGCGCCTTCCTCAGCCTCGCCGGATGCGTCGCCGGACCTGGGTTCACTCCGCCGAAGAGCCTCCCGCACGATGTACAGGGGCACATTGCGAGTCGCGAAGAACGATCGAATAACGAACTCGCCAATGAGTGAAATCAGCGCGGCATTTGCCAACAGCGAGGCGACCATGACATTTAAGAGGAGCCCATGTGAAACGAAGGGAAGTATCCGGAAAGGCGCAATCCGGTCGAAAATCAGACGGCAGCCGAACAGCACGGAAACAACCAGACAGATCAGGGCGAGAAACTGAAAGGGCCGCTCCGAGAGGACTACCATGTTATCCGTGTTGTATTTCATTAGCTTCCGAAATGTCCAGCCAGACCTGCCGTACCTACGGGGCTGGTGTGAGACCGGCACCTCGATGATCCGGTCGATTCGGGATATCGCCTCGACGTTCGAAAACACGTGTTTTGGTCCGAACTGGAAGGCACGCAGGAGGTCCGCATTGAAGATCTTGAAGGTGCAGCCAAAATCACGGATCGTACTTTGGGAGGCCCGGCGCATGATCATGTTGGCCAGCAGAGACGGCGCGATCCGGAAAAAGGAGTCCTTTCGTTCGACCCGGTATCCGGTGACGAGGTCGAAGCCCTTGTCCCATTGGGCCACCAGGATCGGCAGTTCCTCCGGCATCAACTGGAGGTCGCTGTCTATCAGGACGATTGCGCGGCCGCGGCTCTCGTTAATCGCGACGGTGACGGCCGCTTGCTGCCCGGAGTTCTTGAACAGGTCCAGGACCGCATGTACGTGCAAGTCTGCCGCGAAGATCCCCTTCAGCTTCCCCCAGGTACCATCCCGGCTGCCATCGTTGACAAGGATGATCTCATAGGTACGGCCCAACTTCTCGAGCGTGGCGGCGAGACGCCTATAAAACTCCTCTATGCTCCTCTCTTCGTAGTGACACGTGACCAGTACGGAGAACTCAATCCCAGAAGCGGTCTCCGCCGGTTCAGAATCGGTTAAGGTCGGTTGCATGGCAGAGTTTGACATCCGGTGAATCGCAGCGTTGACCTGGGCTTAGTGAACCGTAATCGGCCAGCTTGCCGGGCAAAGTCCGAGTACCTCGTCGCGCCTTGCATGGCCTAGCACAGCGTACCCGCGAGGGCCGCATGACGGTCTCGCCGCGCGGCGCAGGCAGCAATTAAACGGCAAATTGTGCGTGCCGTTTCGTGCTCCAGCGAGCCGTAGATCGGAAGACAGATCACTTGGGTCGCAACTCGTTCCGCCACCGGCAACTTGACGGCCGCGGCCGAGGGCAGGGCCGAATAGCAGGATGCGTGCGAGATCAGGGGATAGAAGTACTTCCGCGCAAATACGTTGCAGTGCCGCATGACGACAAAGAGGTCATCGCGACTCATGCCGAAGTCCTCCGTCTCGATCAATATCGGGAAATATGCATAATTCGACTCAGTGTCCGGTAGTTCCTCGAGTACCGTAATCCCAGCGACATGACGCAAAGCCTCGCGATAGATCAGCGCGATCTCACGCCGGTTGTGGATTTCTCCGTCCACAAGCTGGAGTTGCATTAGCCCAAAAGCAGCCTGGAACTCATTCATCTTGCCATTGATGCCCGGGCCAACGACAGTCTCTTCATCCGCGATGCCGAAATTCTTAAGGAAATTAACCCGTTTTCGCTGCACGTCGGTCCGAGAAATCAGGGCGCCGCCTTCGATTGTGGTGAAGAGCTTGGTGGCGTGGAAGCTGAGAACGGAGATATCACCGTACGCCAGAATCGACTTACCTTTGTGACGAACCGCAAAGGCGTGAGCCGCATCGTAGATCACGTGCAGTCCGTGGATTTCGGCAATGCGCTGGATCGTCTCAACATCGCACGGTCTGCCGTAAACGTGAACGGGAAGGATCGCCTTGGTCTCGGGACTGATAAGCCTTTCGATCTTGGACGGGTCCAGGTTCATGGTGACCGGATCGATATCACAGAACACCGGCCGCACGCGGTTCCAATAAAGCACGTGCGACGTGGCTGGAAAGGTGAAGGGCGTGGTAATAACCTCGCCGCTGTCAATACGAAGCGTCTCCAACGCCACCATTAAGGCAATTGTGGCATTGCAAAAGACGCTGACATGATCTGCGTCGACGTACTCACTCAGGCGCCTCTCGAACTCCTGGTGCAAAGGGCCGTCGTTCGTCAGCCACTTGCGTTCCCATATGCCAGCGAGATGCTCGACGTAGCCCTCCAGCTTTGGCATGACGGGTTGGGTGACATAAACCGGCACGGCGAGCTTATGTTCGCGGATGATTTCGGCCAAATCCTGCATGAGGCTGGTCCAGAACCAATCCGGCTCTCCCCATTACCGGGTGGCTGTGGGCAGTCAACTTCCGCCGCCCGGATTGGAGCGCCTTTGAGCCCGAAGTATACCACGATTCCCGGCCCATTCCACGAGGCACACCAAGATACTTCTCTTGCGTGATCGCCCTCGCTACGCCGAACTGGCATCCGTGTTGGAGCATCGACGACCGGAGGACAAGCCGCTCCGAATCCGGACCCGGGCGTCATCCGCATAGGCAGTTCGAAGCGCCCCGGCTGGTGGAGCGATACGATCGCTCGGTCATCATCGGCCGCCATCAGTCGGTCCGCGCGATCCGGACGTCATCCCAGAATATGGTGCCGCTTCCACCATCGCGAGCCAGGTGAATTCGTGCAATTCCTCGCGATTTTCCGCTCACTTTGAATTCGTACTTCAGCAACTGCCAGCCCCCATTCGGGGTCACCTTATTGGATAGGGTCGAAACGTTATTACCGGCGTCCCAAACCACAATCTGGGCGGCCGCGGTCGCATCCGGCGAACTGGACACCCACGCGGAAATGGTGTAACCGACCCCGGGCTCCAGCCCTTTCACATCCTGAAACACGGCGCCGGTCGTCCCACTCTCCGCAAGACCGAAATTGCCGCTGTGGACCGTAACCACGGCGGCTTGCGGGGATTGGTATTGTGCCCAGGGCTCCAATATGCCATCCTCGAAACCGCCATTTACCACAGAAACCCCGCGGTCTCCATTGGCGCAACAACAACATGCGCTTGTCAACGACGTTAGAAGAACTGTGGCGCTCAGTATCGCGAGAGATCGAACTCTGTCCACGAGTTTGTACTCCATTCGGTATCCCCGCTGTCTCCAGTTACGACAGCAGAGAATCTCATTTTATGAGATATACGCACACATCGTCCCAGTAAATAACCCCCTCACCTCGGCCCCGAAACAGATGAATGCGGAGCGTTCCTCCCGCGCTTGCCGTTACAGCAAGTTCGATCGGCCGCCAGACCGGTTCGGGACTCATTGGCGCGGTACCGGTCGAGACGTTCGTGCCGGGGTCCCATACCGCGATCTCCGCCGTGGCGGTCGCGTCACGAGAGGCCGCCACCCAGGCTGCAATGCCGTATTCGCGCCCGGGCTGCAAGCCGGTGACATCCTGATAAACACTGCCTTCGCCGGCTGTTTGCATCAAGCTATACGTTCCGGTGTGAGCGTGCGCGCTGCTGAGGCCGATTTCCACGGACTGATAGGTACCCCAGGCGGAGAGGTCACCACCCTCGAAACTGGGGTTCTTCACGAGTCCTGGGATAATCTGGGAACTCATGGCGAGCAGCCCGCGCGGTTTTTGCAGGTCCACCGGGAACCAGCTTCGCTGGGCAAAATCCAATCCACAAAGGCCGCGATTGATGCCTCTGCGCTGGGCCCAGCGGATCGCTGCATCACCGCCGTCGTCCCCAGCCTGGAACAGGTTCCAGCCCTTTGGAGACCAGCCGCTGTATCCGTTAACAGTTGGAATATCGAACTGCTGGGCGATCAGCATGTCATCCGTCTGTGTCACCATTGCATTCACGGTTTCGGTGCCTTCGTCGGAAATGAAGAATGAGGAGCAGCCCTTGGGAGGCGGCGGAATCTTCTCGAATCTCTGCGCTTCCGCGAGCCTGCTGATGTTATGGGTTTGTGCCGAGTTCACTTGCTCGGCAAGCAGCGCGAGGGGTAACAGAACTGCGACCAGACGAGCCAGCACCCGGTGACTGGATTGGGCTTTCAGAAACGCATTCACACCGGCCACACAGACCAGGACGACTCCCACGTTGAGAACCAGGCCGATCCGTTGCGGTACACGGATCGCGGAGGCGCCGGGAACCAGCTTCCAGACGATGGCCCACGCCGTTAAACTCCCATGCACTTTGACACTGCCGAAACACAGCGCCGTGCAGGCCAAGGAGGTAGCGCTCAGCAGGAGCGACAACTGCTTCTCGACTGAATACGGGCTGTGCCGTGAGCGATACAGGCGGCTGATGAAATAAGACGCCGAGGCAACAAAGACACACACGGTGAGCATCGGCCAACCGGTCGGATATTCACGCACACCGCCGGGGGTCCAGGCGTCTTCGATCCTGCGCGCGAGCCCGCCCCAAATCAGGTTACGCGTGCTTACGTCGAAGCCACCGAACGGGCCAGGCATGTAGAAGAGAGCATCTCCCAGGCTCCTTCCCTTCGTCTGGCGGAGCACGGGCAAGTACAGAGCGAGGAACGGAACCAGGGCCAGCGCGAAGGCGCCAAGGCCCAACAAAAGGTCGGACTTTCGCATCCAGAGCAGTTGCGCTCCTCGTTTCACGGGCCACGTACTCCGCTCACTTAGGATTGAGCAGACTCCAAGAAACACCAATACCGTCGCGCCAGCGAGAATCGTAAACCAGCCAATGTAAAACGAAGAGTAGAGGAGAAGAGCCAGAAGGATACCCAGAGTCGTAATATAGAACCGCGCAAGATTCCGGCCGCCCGCCCGCCAGTATTCGATTGCCAATAGGCACAACAGGGGAACGAATGCTACCAATACAAATTGGGCGTGCAAGATCTGTATGTAATAAATGTTCGATACCGTGAACAACGACGCCCCGGCGATCTGCATCCATGGATTGAGCCTCAGCAGCCGCCGGAGCAGCCAAAGCATCGAAGCGAATCCGATTCCTGTAAGGAACATCATCGTGCCTTGGAATGCCAGGTAGCGATCCATACCCAAGAGTCTCAGAACCGCGAAGGGAATTGCATCGAGGAAAACCGTGTCGCTGTAGCCCAGAACTCCGCGCTGTGGAAAGAAGAAGCTCGGTGACGCCACTTGCGCCTGCCCACGAAAAACCTTGACCCAGTGCCCCAGGATGGTCACATACAGCCGACCGTCCCCGGGATCGCTCAAGATACGATCGAAGCGTGACAAGAGAAACAGTCTGAAGACGGCGAACACGCATAGGAGTCCGCAGACGGATGAAAGCACAGGAAACCAGCGTTCGGCGAACGGCGGTCGAGTGTCGGGATCAACGGAGCCGTTAGAAGTTCGAGGAGCGGACCGAGTCTGACGCTGGTTCGACGGGGTTCCCATGTTTGCGCCGGACTAGCAATTATAGCCCCGAATCGCCGGAGGTCGATACTTTCCTTCCAGCTCATCTCGAATGAAAAAGACGCAGCCTCTTCACGGAAGCCGGGTTGGAGTATCATGAGCGGTTATGGCCAAGCGTGCGCTCATTACCGGAATTACCGGGCAGGACGGTTCGTACCTGGCGGAGCTCTTGGTCTCCAAGGGCTATGAAGTCCATGGGATTGTGCGCAGGGTAGCGCTGGAAGATCCCGAACATCGGCTGGCGCGGCTGGCCGGAGTGCGGGACCGGCTTACTCTGCACGCGGGGTCCATGGAGAGCTACGCGAGCTTGGTCCAGGTAGTTGCGAAGGTGGCCCCGGATGAGTGCTACCACCTCGCGGCGCAGAGCTTCGTGACTTATTCGTTCGACGACGAGTTCTCCACGCTGAACGCCAATATCAACGGAACCCATTTTCTGCTGGCAGCTTTGCGACAACTGGTCCCGACCTGCCACTTCTATTTTGCCGGCTCGAGCGAGATGTTCGGCAAGGTCGATGAGGTGCCGCAGACGGAGAGGACGCGGTTTCACCCGCGATCCAGTTACGGGATCAGCAAAGTGTGCGGTTTCCACCTGACGCGGAACTACCGCGAGGCACATGGCACATTCGCGGTGAATGGGATGGTGTTCAATCATGAATCTCCACGCCGCAGCTTCGAGTTTGTCACCCGAAAAATCACGTCCTGCGTTGCCCGGATCGTGAATGGCCGGGCTAAGGATCTGCGGTTGGGGAATCTCGACGCCCAGCGCGACTGGGGCCACGCGCGCGAATACGTGGAAGCCATGTGGCGCATGTTGCAGCAGCCCGAGCCGGACGACTACGTGATCGCCACGGGGGAAACCCATTCCGTGCGGGAATTCTGCAAATTGGCCTTTGCGGAGGTGAACCTCGATTACCGGGATTATGTCGTGGTGGATGAGAACTTCTACCGCCCCGCCGAGGTGGATTTGCTGGTTGGGGACTCTAGCAAGGCGCGAAAGGTGCTCGGCTGGGAACCTCACATCACGTTCCGCGACCTGGTGCGTGAGATGGTGCAGGAGGATCTGCGGACTTCCCCGCGGGCCATTGTGACGGCTAATGCATAGTGAAATATGCCACTTGCACGGTGAAAGCGTGCCCCAGCAAGCGATGGTGGACTTTTTGGGGACTTGCCTCGAACGCGGGTTCTTTGCTGGCCTGGCCGGCCCCCCCGAGCACCCCAGTACTAAGGCCCCAATCAGTACTAGGCCCGCCTTTTTCCCCCTAGATCTGTTGAAACGGAACAGGGATAGTCGTATACTCGGTTTTTGTAGCCCCCAATGGAGGGCTGCTAAACGGAGGAAAGTAATATGCGAATTCTCGTAGCGGTTTTCATCTTTGTATTAGCGCTGACAGGCTCTGCGTCTGCGGGCAACGTCGCCCTCGCCCCTGGCGCGACTGCGGTGTGCGAAGGCACGCCACTTCCCTGCGAATTGACCATCGCGGGAACGACATATGGCGCCGCGGACACAATCGACGGAAATCCAGACCCCGCCGATAAGTGGGTTGCGCCCGGCGGTACGTCAAGCCCCGGTGTGCTGGTTAACCTCGGCAGCCTTTATACCATCGGCTCCATCGTCATTACGGGCGTCGGCAGCAGTGGGGAATCGATTGATTTCGAGGTCTTCGTGGGGACGAATTCATCCTTGTCTACAACGGACACGGCTGTCGGAACACTCGTGAGCGGCGGAACGCCGGTCCAGGAGTTTGGCGGCGCGATGTGGACCGCAACTTTCGCCGTATCGCCCGCCACTCCGATCCAATACATTCTATATGATGTGACCACTTCCTCCATGAGTCTCGGTGGCGGTGGTAGCCTCGACGACGCTTATGCGAACGATATCGAGGCCTTCACTCCCACACCGGAGCCTGGCACGTTCGGCTTGATCGGTGGCGCTGGATTGCTGGTGCTGGGCCTGGTCCGGCGCCGTTTCCAGAGTTAAGCGAATATAGAGCGGTTGTTCCGAGATCGACCATACGGCTCCCATTCCAAGAGGATGGGAGCCGTTTGTTATTTCAGTCCAATCCATAACTATCCTCTTCGAGCCATTTCACGTGAGGGCGAATCAGGATGAGAAACTGATTACGAAGGCACGAAGGGGCAAGCGGCGGCGCCAACGCCTCTGGCGCTGCATGTTACCAACCATGGATCGGTTTCACCGTGCTCGCCGACGGAATCGTTGTGCCCTGCTGCAACGATGATGCAGGCGTGCCCCCGATCCGCATCGGGGAGAGGCTCACCGTCCCATGGCATAATTTGGAAATGCTCGAGGAAATCATCGATCTGGCAGGGCGCTCCGACTACGACTTCCGTCTGAGCGCCTGTTCCGACGATCCCTTGCGCCACCTCTTTGACGAATGGGTGCCCTATTATCGCGGCAAGTGGGCGATCGCGCGGTATCTTCAGCCGGCCCGCATTCTGGAGATCGGCGTCCGCTATGGTTACTCGGCTTTGGCGTTTCTGAATGCATGCCCATCCGCTCGCTACCTCGGAATCGATCTCGACTCGGATTTATATGGCGGCGCCAAGGGAGCGATTGAATGGGCCCGCAGTCACACCCGCGATTACAAGGCTGAGTTTATCATTGCCGACTCCCAGACATTCGAGCGTTTCCCGGGCGGCGACTACGACCTCATCCATGTCGACGGCCAGCAGGACGACAAGGGATTCCTGCATGATATGGAAATCGCACTTCGGCAGGCGCGGTATATCCTGGTGGACGGTTATTTCTGGACCAGAGACAACTTTCTCTCCGCTTCCGAGTTTCTTTATTGCAACAAGGACCTGATCCGATTCTACGGCGTCATTCCCGGCTATGCCGGAGATCTGCTCATCGCGAGGAAGGAAAACACGACGTCTTCGCCGGTAAGAGCCCCGTCGAGCAGTCATATTCGCGATGCTTACACGAACCGCTACTATCTTTGCGATTGCGGTGGATTCGATTCCTTCAAGCGCACCCAGGGCGTCAAACTGCAAGATCCCAGGCTGCAAACCGTGGCACGGATTGCGAGTCTTGCGAGGGCCGGCCGCGCGCTGGATCTGGGGTGCGGCCGTGGGGAACTGAGTATTGCTCTAGCCAAACTGGGATTTGCGGTGACCGGCATCGACTATTCTCCGGATGCGATCGCGCTGGCAGAATCAGCCAAATCCGCCACCGGCGACCCCTCGCTGAAGGTCCAGTTTGTTTGCGACGATCTCATCCGCGCGCCTTTGGACGGAAGCTACGACGCGGTGGTTGCCGCGGATGTTGTGGAGCATCTCGCCCCCGCGGAACTGGATGAGCTCTATCAGCGCATTGCCGCCCAACTCGCCGACGACGGTCTCTTTGTAATTCACACGTTTCCGAATTCCTGGTATTACCGCTACGAGCACGCAAGAAAGCTGCGGATCGCCCGCTCCGTCGGCGCGTATCTTCCGTTGAATCCGCGCTCGCACTACGAGCGGTTGATGCATATCAATGAGCAATCGCCGCGGGTCTTGAGGCGCCAGCTTCGGCAGTACTTCCCTCACGTGCTCGTGTGGTTCAGCGAACATAGTGTCTCGAATCCGTTCGAGAATCTGCAACGGCGGTTCTCGATTCGCGAGATGGCGCAATCGGGAGACCTCTTTGCAATTGCGGCCAAACGGCCCGTGCCGCGCTGCGCGCTTCTGCGAGAGTTCCGGATGGAACCATGCTTCGAGGTTTCGAAAGGCGACCTGGCGATTGAGGTTTTGAGGGCGCCTTCGGCAGTCCGCGCGAGCTCCACATTCACCGTGGACCTTATGTTAAGGAACGGCTCCTCCGCATCGTTAAAGAGCTTCCCACCCAACCCCGTGCACCTGGCGTATCACTGGCTGGAGGCCGCTTCCTCGCAAATCGTTGTCTTTGACGGAGAACGAACTCCTCTGGACCCTCACCTTTCCGGCCAATCCGAGCAGCGCTACCAGATGTTCGTACGAAGCCCCGCGAAAAAGACCGGATACCGCCTGCGAGCGACTCTCGTGCAGGAGTTTGTTCAATGGTTGGATGACCCGCCCGCCGAGGTCTTCGCCGACATCTCGATCGATGTGGTGTAGTGCGGAACCAAGAGGCGCCGCCGTGTCAAGGCGTGCGGTACTTCGAGGGGCCTAACATCCGGAGACGACCCGCGAAAAGAACTCGATCGACCGGCGGGCGCTATCCGGCCATGAGAACCGGCGCGCCTGAATACGGCCCTCGGCGCTCAAGCGCGTCCGCAGCGATGGCGATGTGAGGATCTTCTCGATGGCGCCCTGCAATTCGGCCGTGCTGTGAGGGTCGATCAGGAGCGCCGCGCCGCCGGTGACCTCCGGCAGGGACGATACGCCCGAAGTGACTACCGGGACGCCGGCCACCATGGCTTGCGCCACCGGAAAGCCGAACCCTTCGTAAAGCGACGGATAGGCAAAAGCAGTGGCGCCGGCGTAAAGGGAGGGTAACTCGACCTCGGGCACATAGCCCAGGTACCGCACATTTCCCGAAGGGTTTTCCAGTCGAGCCAACGTCTCCGAACTCGACCAGCCGCGTGGACCCGCCACCACTAAGTCGAATTCGCCGGCAAGCGAAGACGGCAATCCGTTGTAAGCATCGAGCAGCAGGGCGACGTTCTTTCTCGGCTCGATGGTGCCAACATACAGCAAGTACGGCCGGGTCAGATGGTACTTACGCCGCACCGCATCGACACGATCCGGGCTGAGGGAAGAATAGACCTCCGGAACTCCCGGGTAGATTACGCTGATTTTCTCCTGGGGAATTCGCAGCACCCGCACTGCGTCGTTGCGAGAGTTCTCTGAAATCGCGATCAACCCGTCGGCTGGTTTCCAGATTCTCTCCGCGAACAGGCGTTCGGCGGCAATAGTGGCGGGCAGGTGGGTCTCCGGGACCACCCAACAAGTGAGATCGTAAACGGTTGCGGTCAGCTTGGCGCGCCGCGGAGGATGGATCACCTTGGACGAATGAAACACGCTGGCGTTGAAAAAGAACGGTTGGGTAAATGCCGGCGGCAGACGATTGAGCAGAAGATACAGACCCAGGCGGAAGGTGGTCGCTCTCCGCCGCTTCGGATCTATTTCATGATCCAGACTGGCGGTGCCTTCCCAACAGGGGAAAAGCCGCACATCCGCTCCGGATTCCCGTTGCAAATGCTGGATCCAGTAATACAGGTAGTTCTTCATGCCGGCGCTTCTGAAAAGCAGCGGCAGCGCGTCGATTGTGATCCGCATTCGTGACAAAGTCATCCGCGGCTGAACGAAGAAACCACCAACCTCTGAGTATAGTCGCTATGGAGCCCCGGAGTTTGCAACGAAGTTTTCGAGTTGCCCAGAGATTCGAGGACATGCACCTGGCGCGGACGCCCGGGTAGAATCGAGCTTCGCATCGGCGGAAAATCTCCGTCGTGCGGCGAGAAACATGAAACAATAGGCAATGCGCCGCTCGCGCGGCTCAGACCATGAATGTCCGCAAAGCCGTGATTACCGCCGCCGGTGTCCACCAGCGGGCGCTGCCGTTGCAGGTGCTGATTGACCGCGACGGGATCGAGAAACCAATTCTCCGCATTCTGTTGGAAGAGGTGTTCGCCGCGCCGATTGAGGAGGCGTGCGTGATCGTCGCCCCGGGCGACCGGGCTTCCTATTCGCGGGCGGCCGGCGACCTGGCTCAACGTGTCCAGTTCATCGAACAGCCAACGCCGGGCGGTTACGCGCAAGCGATCTTCTGCGCCCGCCCATTTACCGGCAACGACCCGTTTCTGCACCTGGTGGGCGACCACGTTTATCTGGGCAGCTCACAGGGACGTCCCGCTTGCCGGCTGGTGGCGCTGGCCGAACGGGAGAATTGCGCGGTTTCCTCGGTGCAGCCGGCGCGCGAAAACCACATTGGCCACTATGGCGTGGTGGGCGGCCAACCGGTGGCCGGCCGGCCCGGACTCTACCGCGTCGAAGTGGTGAAGGAGAAACCGACCCCAACCGAGGCTGAAGAGAGTTTGATTGTCCCCGGGTTGCGGGCTGGGTATTACCTGTGCTTTTTCGGCATGCATGTTTTGACCGCCGGCGCGATGGACCTTCTCGAAACTGGTTTGCAGGCCGGGAACGGCCGGCTCACGTTGTCAGGCGTGATGAACCAACTGGCGCGCCGCGAGCAATACCTGGTGCTCGAAGAGAGCAACCGCAGGTATGACGTGGGGGTCCCCTACGGCCTGCTGACCGCCCAGATGGCGCTGGCGCTGACGGGCCGCGACCGCGAGCAGGTGCTGGCCAACCTGCTGGAGCTGTTGGCGACGCGGGTGATGGAAGATCCGGTGGGCTCAAATCCGCAATGAGCGAGCTGATTGGCATCGTCACCGCCGCTTCCAGCGAGCGCAGGAACCGGCCGCTCGACGGCTTTTGCCAGCAGGCCAGCGTCGCCGAATTGCTGGCGGAGGCCGCGGCGCTCGACCGGTTCCGCCGCGAAAGCGACAACCTGTACGAACGGGTGAGGGCGCAGTTCTTTCTGTACGCGATTCACCGCTTCCACCTGCCGTACCAAAGCGGCGTGCCGGCCGGAAAACCCGTGCCGCCGGAAGCGCTGGCGCAGATTCTTGGGCGCCGTTTCCATGAAGCCATCGACGCGCTGCTCGAGTTAGCCGGAGCCGGCCCGACGGCGGCTCTTTCGAGCGCCCTGGCCGCGGCCTATCAAGGGCTGGCTTTCCAGACGCTGGCGGCACAGGTTCGCCGCAGCGTGCGGGCGGTGCGCGGCAACCAGTGGATGTCCCGCATCGGACATCCGGCCGATTACCCGCTGACCCTGCGGCGCGAACTGCTCGACCGTCCAGGCGGCCGCGGCGCATTTCCGATCCTGCGCGAATCGACGCCGGTTCGCATGGATCTCAGCCACAGCGGGTGGAGCGACATTTTCTTCCTCGGCATGGATTACCCGGAAGGGGCGCGGGTGCTCAATGTCTCGATCGACCTGGCGCTACGCGGCGCCGGCTCGCCGCGGCCGCCCATCGATGTGTTCCTCAGAGCGATCGATGAGCCGGTGCTTCGTCTCACCAGCGTTGACCTGAATGCGAGCACGGACGTCACTTCATTAGCCGAGGTTTTCGACTTCGCGCGCGATTATCTGGGGCTGCTCAAAGCCGGCATCATCGCCGCCGGCATCGTTCCTCCGGGATTGGAAGGAGCGCGGCAGCCTCTTGCCGAAGTGCTGGCCGCACTGACCGGAGTGCCGGGATACGGCCTGGAGATCGTCACTCACGTGAGCGGGATACCGAAAGGCTCCCGCCTGGCGGTTTCCACCAATCTGCTGGCTTCCATCATCGCAGTCTCGATGCGCGCCACCGGACAGGTGCGCACGCTGACGGGAACGCTCGAGGAGAATGAGCGCCGCCTGGTGGCCGGGCGGGCGATTCTGGGCGAATGGCTGGGCGGGTCCGGCGGAGGCTGGCAGGATTCCGGCGGCGTGTGGCCGGGGATGAAAGTGATCCAAGGCGTACTGGCGTCGGAATCCGATCCGGAATTCGGCATCAGCCGCGGTTGTCTGCTGCCGCGCCATCACGTCCTCACCAACGAAGAGGTGCCGCGCAGCTCGCGGAAGAAGCTGGAAGACAGCCTGGTGCTGGTGCACGGCGGCATGGCGCAGGACGTGGGCCCGATCCTTGAAATGGTTACCGAGAAATATCTGCTGCGCGGGGAAGCGGAGTGGCAGGGGCGGCAGCAGGCAATCGCCATCTTCGACGAGATTCTGGCTTGTCTCGAATCCGGCGATATTGCCGCTCTGGGGGCGGCCACCGAGCGCAATTTCTTCGGACCCATCCAGACCATCATCCCTTGGGCCAGCAATCTCTACACGGAAACCCTCATCCACCGAGTCCGCGCGGAATTCGGCGGGGATTTCCATGGCTTCTGGATGCTGGGCGGGATGGCCGGCGGCGGAATGGGATTCATGTTCAACTCGGAGGTCCGGCCGCGCGCCCAGGAGCGGCTGGGCGCGTTGATGCGGGAAACCAAGCAGCGGCTCGAACGGGCGGTGCCGTTCGCCATGGAGCCCGTGGTATACGATTTCGCCATCAACGAACGCGGCACCGAAGCCCGGTTGCTTCAGGAAAACTCGGCGCTGATGCCGGCTGCATACTATACGCTGCTGATTCCAGCGCTGGTCAAAACCGACACCCGTCTGCTGCCCGAGGCACGCAAAGCCGAACTGGCCAGGCTGGCCGCGCAGTGCCGAGAGACGGAAGAAATGCGTCCCGTGGTTGAGAACGTGTTCGACGTTCTGCTGCCGCGGGGCGCCGGCGCGCCGGGAGATCAGAGCCAGACGCTCACCGAGCTGTTGCCGGAATTGGGGTTCGACAGCTCCGAGCACGAACAGATTCGGGCGGATCTACGCCGCGGCCGAATTGGCCTGGCGCAGAACCGGCTGCCGGCCAGCGCCGACATCCGCGACGTGGAAGCGAGCGACGTGTGGCACGCCGAAGACGGAGCCAGCAGCCGCTACCGGGAGACCGGAATGGAGGCGCTGCGCCGGGGGCTGGTGGCCGTGATTTCGCTCGCCGGCGGTATCGGCACGCGGTGGACGCGCGGCGCCGGCGTGGTGAAAGCGCTGAGCCCGTTCGCGCGGTTCGCCGGCCGCCACCGTAACTTCCTCGAGGTGCACCTGGCGAAAAGCCGCCGCACGTATTCCCTGTGCGGGACGGCGCTTCCCCACGTGATCACGACCAGTTATCTGACGCACGGCGCCATCGCCGAATGGGCCGCTCGCGAACACAACGGCGGCTCGGAGTTGTTTCTGTCACCTGGGCGATCGGTCGGCCTGCGGCTGGTGCCCATGGCGCGCGACCTGAAGTTCGCCTGGGAGGAAACGCCGCAGCAACTCCTCGACGAACAAAAGCAAAAGGTGCGCGAGAGCCTGCACGCGGCCCTGATTGCGTGGGCACAGCACGCCGGCGAGGGTTCCGACTATACCGACAATCTGCCGCTACAGTGTCTGCATCCCACCGGGCATTGGTATGAGATTCCCAACATGCTCCGCAACGGCGTGCTGGAGCGCCTGCTCACGGCCCGGCCGGAATTGCAGTATCTGATGATGCACAACATCGATACCCTGGGGGCGGATGTAGACCCGGGCCTGCTTGGCTGGCACATCGAGCAGGGCGCGGCGCTCGGCTTCGAGGTCATCGCCCGCCAGTTTGAAGATCGCGGCGGCGGCCTGGCGCGGGTGGATGGGCGCGCTCGGCTGGTGGAAGGACTAGCGCTGCCTTCCGAAGAAGTAGAAGCTGGCTTATCTTATTACAACAGCGCTACCGCGTGGATTCACCTGGACCGGCTGCTGGAGGTGTTCGGCCTCACGCGCCGGGATCTCTCCGATTCGGCTAAGGTCGCGGCCGGCGTACGGGCGGTGGCCGCTCGCATGCCCACCTACATTACCCTAAAGGACGTCAAGAAGCGCTGGGGCAAAGGGCAGGAAGACGTATTTCCGGTGGCGCAATTCGAAAAACTCTGGGGAGACATGACTGGCCTCGCCGCGGCCGGCTGCCGCTTCGCGGTGGTTTCCCGGCGGCGCGGACAGCAGTTGAAGGAGCCGGCGCAACTCGACGGCTGGCTGCGCGACGGCTCGGCGGCCTACGTCGATTCGCTTTGCGAGTGGGAGTAGGGCGGCGATACGAGACCGCGTTTATGAAACCGCGCCCTCGAGTTTCTACATCTTCGTAAGAGACCCGGTAACGCCGGCGGTCTTGCCGCCGGTGTTTTTGCGCCGCCAGATCAGCTTCGGAAACACTGGCGGCAAAGACCGCCGGCGTTACCGAAAACATAGGAACCAACTAAGTTGGCAGGATGTATCCCGCCCAGGCCCGGTTTATGAAACCGCGCTTTAAGAGGCCACGGCGACCCGGTCCGCCCTGTGTCCGCCGAAGGCGTGGATGGTCCTGGTCCCCGCGAGGACTTCGCCAGAGTGCGCAACGCCGCGCGGTATCACGTATTCCTCTCCCGCCCTCACCGGTATGCGTTGGCCGTCGATGAACAGCGTATAACAGCCTTCCACCACGAGCATGTATTCGTCGTAGGCATGCACGTGCTCGGCGGACGCCGCCGTTTCCCGGCAGGTCCAGAACGCCATCTGGCTGCCTTCGGTCCCATCGAACACGTATCCTCGACGCCCGGGGTCGCCTGGTGCGCACTCGCAATCCGGTTTGCCGGCCGTTTCATGAATGCAGGAAAATCGCTCATAAGATTAAGAGCAGTCACGATTGTCGCATCGATGAGGCGGGCTTCGCAACGCGATTGATGATGGCGGCTAAGTGTACACTAAGGAGTGGAATTCCGAAAAGGGATATTCCGGACAATATCTCTCGAATGCCGGTGCCATCAGTATTAGTGTCGGGCTCTTGCGGGTTGATTGGTTCGGAGGTCTCCGTATTCTTCGCACGGCGGGGTTTCCGCGTGGTTGGAATTGACAGCAACCATCGCGCGATCTTTTTCGGGCCGGAAGGCGATACAAGCTGGGTGCTGGAGCGGTTGCGCCGCGAAATACCCGGGTATCGTCACGAAGCGCTCGATATTCGCAATCGCGACGCTCTGTTTGCGCTGATGGACGAGTTGCGGCCCAACCTGATCGTGCATACCGCCGCCCAGCCTTCACACGACCGCGCCGCGGCCATCCCGCTGCTCGATTTCGAAGTGAATGCGCTGGGCACACTGCACATGCTGGAGGCGGCCCGGAGGTCCTGCCCGGAGACGCCGTTCATCCACATGTCTACCAACAAGGTCTACGGCGACCGGCCCAATACGGTTCGGCTACAGGAACTCGAAACTCGGTGGGACTACGCCGATCCGGCTTACGCGGACGGCATTGCCGAGGATTTCTCCATCGACCAGAGCAAGCACTCCCTGTTTGGCGCTTCCAAGGTCGCCGGCGACGTGATGGTGCAGGAGTACGGGCGCTATTTCAACATGCCGACCTGCTGCCTGCGCGGAGGCTGTCTCACCGGTCCCAACCATTGCGGCGTGGAGCTTCACGGTTTCCTGAGCTACCTGATTAAGTGCAATGTACAGGGCCGCGAGTATAAGGTGTTCGGTTACAAAGGCAAGCAGGTGCGCGACAATATCCATTCGGAAGATGTGGCGCGCTTCATGTTCGAATTCTGGAAGGCGCCGCGGGTGGCGGAAGTGTACAATCTCGGCGGCGGTAAGCGAAACGCCTGTTCGATTCTGGAGGCTTTTGCGAAAGCGGAAAGCGCGAGCGGACGCCCGATGAACTGGCGCTACATGGAAGAGAATCGCATCGGCGATCACATCTGCTACTACAGCGATCTGCGGAAGATGAAGTCGCACTATCCGGAATGGGCCATTACCAAGAGCCTGGACGACATTTTCCGGGAGATCACGCAAAACTGGATGGAACGCCGATAAACGGGAAAGGTGGCGGATGAGGGTTCTCATCACCGGCGCCTGCGGATTTGTGGGCAGGGCGCTGGCGGAGTCGTTGGTGGAGCGGCGGCAGGGCCTGGCGGTGATAGGCCTGGACAATCTGATGCGGCCGGGCTCGGAGACGAACCGCGCGCGCCTCCGGAAGCTGGGTATCGAGTTCGTGCACGGCGACATTCGCGCGGCCAGCGACTTTGAAAACCTGCCCGCCGCGGATTGGGTAATCGACGCGGCGGCCTCGCCGAGCGTGCTGGCGGGCGTGCAGGGGCCGTTGAGCAGCCGCCAGTTGTTCGAGCACAATCTGGCGAGCCTGGTCAATCTGCTCGAATATTCGAAGAGACATAAGGCAGGTTTCGTCCTGCTGAGCAGCAGCCGCGTGTATTCGATCCCGGCGCTCTGCTCCCTGCCTCTCAAGACCGGCGGGAGCGCGTTTCAATTGGATTGCTCGGGGCCGCTCCCCGCGGGGGTTTCCGCGCGGGGCATTGGCGCGGCATTCTCCACCGCGCCGCCGGTTTCGTTGTACGGCGGAACCAAGCTGGCGGCGGAAGCAATCGCTCTCGAATATGGCGAGGCTTTCGGGTTTCCGGTGTGGGTGAACCGCTGCGGTGTGCTGGCCGGCGCGGGGCAGTTCGGCACGCCGGACCAGGGAATTTTCTCTTATTGGGTCAACGCACACCTGCGCAGGCGCCCGCTGCGCTATATCGGCTTCGAGGGCGCCGGCCGCCAGGTGAGAGACGCTTTCCACCCGCGGGATCTCGCGGCGCTGGTGGACGCGCAGACCGGTGCGTCGCGGGCGGGCGGGCGGCGCATCTATGTGGCCGGCGGCGGCGCGGAAAATGCGATGTCGCTGGCGCAAATCACCGCGTGGTGCGATGCGCGCTTTGGGCCGCACGCTCCCCTGCCCGATCCGCGCCCCAGACCTTACGATATTCCGTGGATGATCATGGATAGTTCGGACGCGGAGCGGGATTTCGGCTGGCGGCCGAAGACATCGATCGAGGCTCTGCTCGATGAAATCGCGAGCCACGCCGGACAGCATCCGGATTGGCTGGAGTCGAGCGGCGTATGAACCCTCCCGCGGACCTCGCGTCGCCCGAGCCCCTCACTCTGCTCTCGGTGGTGATCCCGATGAGCGACGAAGAAGGCGCAGCGCCCTCTACCGTGGAACATCTGTACGTCGAGCTGCGGCTGCACAATATCGAGCACGAAATCGTGGCCGTGGATGACGGCAGCAGCGACTCCACCTGGGCCGTGCTGCGCGACCTCGTCTCGCGCGTGCCCACCCTGCGGCCGGTACAGAATACAGGCGATCACGGTTTTGGCCGGGCGATCGTCTGTGGCATCGATCATAGCCGGGGAGACGGCGTGGTGATCATGATGGCGGATGAATCCGACGATTGCCGCGATGTGGTTCGCTACTGGGAACTGCTGGGACAAGGGTGGGATGCGGTCTTCGGATCGCGCTTCGTTCGCGGCGGCGGCGTGATCGATTATCCCGCGCATAAGTTGGCCATCAACCGGTTGGCCAATCTGTTTCTCCGGCTCCTGTTCCGCGTCCCTTTGAACGATTTCACCAACGCTTTCAAAGCGTACCGGCGCCGGGCACTGGACGGCTGCCGCCCCTTCCTCTCGCCACACTTCAATCTCACCGTGGAGCTGCCGCTGAAGATCATCGTGCGCGGATACTCCTGGACCGTGGTGCCCATCACCTGGCGGAACCGGCGATCCGGCATTTCCAAGCTGAAGATCAAAGAGATGGGCAGCCGCTATCTTTTTGTCGCTCTCTATTGCTGGCTGGAAAAGTACTTCAGCCGCGGCGACTACGCCAAGAAACTCGAGCGGGCCGTCCCAGCCCCGCCGGAGCCGGACGGCGCGAACCTGGACGCCCCCGAGCCGCCGGCGCGCTAGCAAGGGCGATAGCTAGCTAGGCTGTTCGCTCCCGGATATCCGATTGGTCCGTGGGTGTTTGCTGCGGATCCGCACTCAGCACTTCCTTAATCTCCGCATGCAGTTGAGCGGCCGTAAATGGCCTCGGAAACACCCGAAATCCCTGCAATTCGGCTGGATTCTCAATGCGGTCATCGTCGATCAGACCCGCCAACATCAGAACATGCATTGTGGGGCACTTTGTCTTCAGGTATTTGGCTGCTTCCAGTCCAGGCATGTCCTCAATATAGGGATGGATTATGAGCAGATCCGGCGTAGACTGATTCAACACGTCTGTAGCCTTTCCTACGTCTTCTGTCGCGAGAACGGTATATCCCACGCTCTCCAGGGTTTCCTTGATGACCAGACGCATCACAGGCTCGGAACCCAACACCAGGATCGTCGCAGTTACTGTCGATGGATCAGGCACATCGTCTCCTTCCATCTCTGCTAGCAATTGGAACGATTGACTTTCATGGTGGGCGGTGCAGGATTCGAACCTGCGACCTTCTGGGTGTAAACCAGACGCTCTAACCAGCTGAGCTAACCGCCCATCACCCCCCAGTCTAACATCCGACTTACGCCGCCCTAGCCCTTCAGTCCGCGTCCCAAAGCGCGTTAAGATGGAGGACCCTATGGCGCGCTGCCCTTCGTGCTCCCGCGAATTCACCGAAGCGGGCAAGTTCTGCCCTTGGTGCGCCACGCCCGTGGACGTCACATCGGCCGAAACCGCCATCCTGCCGCCGGCGGTTTCGGTGCCGCCATCGGCCTCCAAAGCGGTGCTGGCGACTTCGAGCGCGGTTGACGAAGGCCGTTTCCTGCCCGGAACTTTGCTGGCGGCGCGCTACCGCATCGCCGGCCTGCTGGGCCGCGGCGGCATGGGCGAAGTCTACCGCGCCACCGATCTGACCTTGGGGCAGGCGGTGGCGCTGAAGTTCCTCCCGGAGGCCGCATCGCGCGACGAACGCGCACTGGCGCGCTTCTACAACGAGGTCCGCATCGCCCGCCAGGTGACGCACCCGAACGTGTGCCGCGTGTACGACGTGGGCCAGGTGGATGGTCTCGAGTTCATTTCGATGGAGTATGTGGATGGCGAGGACCTGTCGGTGCTGCTGCGCCGGATCGGCCGGCTGCCGGTGGATAAGGCTGTCGAAACCGCGCGGCAGATCTGCGCCGGCCTCGCCGCGGCGCACGAAAAGGGCGTGCTGCACCGCGATTTGAAGCCAGCCAATATCATGATCGACGGCCGCGGCCAGGCCGTGATCATGGATTTCGGGCTGGCCGGCTTGACCGCCCAACTGCAAGGAGACGTACGCAGCGGCACGCCGGCTTACATGTCGCCGGAGCAGTTGGCCGGCTCCGAAGTCACCATCAAGAGCGATATTTACGCGCTGGGCCTGCTGCTGTATGAGTTGTTCACCGGCAAGCGCGCTTTCGAAGCCGGCACCCTGATGGATCTGATGCGCCTGCAGGAGCAAGCCCAACCGGCCAGCCTAACCACGCTGGTGAGAGAGCTGGATCCGGCGGTGGAGCGCGTGGTGTTGCGCTGCCTGAATCCGGACCCGCGCCAGCGGCCGTCCTCCGCGCTGGCCGTCTCCGCCGCGCTCCCTGGCGGCGACCCGTTGGCGGCTGCGCTGGCGGCGGGCGAGACACCAACGCCCGAATTGGTTGCCGCCGCGGGAGAAACCGAAGGCATGCGGCCGGTGGTGGCGCTGGCCTGGCTGGCGGCCGCGCTCGTCTTCACCGCCGTGGTGGGGTTCGTGGGTCCGAAATACACGCTTACCGCCAAAGTCCCGTTGGACATCGCGCCCGCCGCTTTGGCGCACCAGGCGCGCCTGATGCTGGAAGGCTTCGGCTACACCACCCGTCCCGCCGACACCGCGTTGGGCTTCGACATTCCTTGGGACTACAAGGCATACATGGATAGCCATCCCGATCTGGCGGCGCGGCGCTGGCGAAATCCGACCGCCGGCTTGCCGCCGCTGGTGGGTTTCTGGTATCGCGAAAGTCCGCGGAGCCTGGTTGGCACACTCAGCCTGAATACAATTACGAAGTACATGGACCCGCCGCTCGATGTATCGGGCATGATTCGCATGTACACCGATCGCGAAGGCCACCTGTACGATCTCTCCGTCGTTCCACCGCAGAAGGAACGGCCGGTGGCCGACCCGCCCGCATTCGACTGGAACCGCTTGTTCACCGCCGCCGGTTTCGATATGGCCCAGTGGCAGCCCGTCCCAGCCGAGTGGACCACCCTCGCCAATTGGGACGCGCGCGCCGCCTGGACCCACACCGATCCCATCACCGGTTCCGCGCTACGCGTCGAGGCCGCCGCCTGGCGCGGGCGCCCGGTGTTCTTTCGCCTCATCGGCGACTGGACCAAGCCGGAGCGCATGCAGGACTCCGCGGGCGACCATACGCCGTGGCCGGTGCTGGTGCTGATCTACCTGATCTTCGCCGCAGCGTGCTCTATCGCCTGGTTCAACCACAAGCAGGGGAAGGGCGACAAGCGCGGCGCGCTGGCCTTGGCCGTGCTCGGCTTCGTCTGCATGGCCGGCGGCCGTTACGTCGCGACGCCCCATTCCACCAGTGTCGAGGAGATTGACACGTTCTGGCGAGTGGTGGCCCTCGCCGGCATCAACGCCGGACTGGCCTGGATCCTCTATCTGGCGCTGGAGCCGTGGGTGCGGCGGCGCTGGCCGCACACCATGATCGGGTGGTCGCGCTATGTAGCCAAAGGTGTCCGCGATCCGCTGGTGGGACGGGATCTGCTGATCGGCGCCGCTGCCGGAGCCCTATTCGGCGTCGCCGGCTTCGTTCAAGTGGCCTGTCACGGACCAAGCGGCACTCCGAACATTCCCTCCTTCGGCGCACTCACCGGCGTACTGCACGGCGTCTATCTGATCTCGCAGTCGGTCTTCGACAGCCTCTTCACCTCCATCATGTTCTTCTTCTTCCTCTTCGTGCTACGGGTGGTGCTGCGCAAGCAGTGGCTGGCCACTGTCGCGTTCGTCGTGCTCACCACTCTGATCATCAGCGGCCCAGGCTCCAACTGGATCGACCGGCCGTTCCAGGCCGCCTACGCCGCTTTGTTTGCTTTCATCCTGCTTCGATTCGGCTTGCTGGCGTTGATGGTGATGATCGCGGTTGGGAACATTCTCGGCAACGTGCCATGGACCGCGGAACCATCCGCGCTCAACCTGGTGACGCTGGCGATGGTGGCACTGATGGCGGTGTATGGCTTCCGGACTTCGCTGGCTGGGCGGCCCATTCTGCGGGGGGATCTGTTGTAGCCACGGGCGGGTTAGCGCAATTCCACGCGCCCTTCTGCCGGCCAGTGCGGAACCTCACCCAATCAATGAGGTGGATTGTCGAGTTTCGCGACTGATTCTGCGTAACTTATTGATTCTGCGCAGTGGCAGAGCAATTGCACACTTGTTGGCATGGCATATGTAATTACAGATACCTGCACGAAGGATAAGTTGTGTATTGACGCTTGCCCGGTGGATTGCATCCATCCGAAAGAGGACGAAGCGGGCTTTGCCGATGCCCCGCATCTCTACGTCAACCCGGCGGACTGCATCGATTGCGGCGCCTGCATTCCGGTCTGCCCGACCAATTCGATCTACACGCTGGAAGATCTGCCGGCGGAATTGGCGAGTTTCGCGGAAGCCAACGCGGCCCACTACAACTGATCCCGCTGCGGCTGAACGCTATTCAGACCACAGTATTTACCCG
The DNA here is from genome assembly GCA_049508735.1 of Bryobacteraceae bacterium. Taxonomy (GTDB): domain Bacteria; phylum Acidobacteriota; class Terriglobia; order Bryobacterales; family Bryobacteraceae; genus Bog-375. The sequence goes on from JBELAO010000001.1 coordinate 202,983, forward strand.
CGGCTTCCTGCTTCCGAATCAGAGAGGCAGCCGCGGCTCGGTCTCTCCAGCGCCGATCGAACGCGCGAGCGAGAGAGCGATGCCCCGGGTCAATTCGCCGAGGCTCTTTCGGCGCTGTCGATGACGATTACTTCGAACGGTCCCTTGGTCGCGTTCAGCCTCAGGCCAAGCTGTTCCTGAAGTGCGGCAGGCAGCGACGGTTCCGACGACTCCGTTGCCTCCTCGGTCGACCATTCCACTCTAAAATCGTATTCTCCTTTCAGTCCGGTGTCATCCGCGACAGGGCGTCCCACCTGTCCGCTCAGATACTCGGCGAGCCTCGCCATGGTCGCCTTTGTGCCCGTGATACTGACGCTCCCCGAGTCGGAGGAAGCACCGATGCCCGAGCGGCCACCGCCGGAATGCTCCGCAAACTTCGGACCGTTCTTAGCGACCACAAGCGAAAACACGGACCCTTGCCTTGTTTCACGATGGACTTTCAGCCGGAACCGTTCGGCCAGCAGCGCCTGCAGACAGGGTCTCACTTCCTCGCGGCTCATCTCCAGTGGCGTAGCGGCTCTGGCCGCGACATCGTACTTCTCCGCGTCGAGCCAGCTTGGCCCGCGTTCAATCTGGGCCTCCGCGACGCCGAATGCGCGCGAAATCAATAACCTCAGACTTACGTTGGTGGCGGTGAACAGGCCGCCAGGAGACGTACCCGCCCGCCGGCTCTCGCTGCCCGTCTGGTTGGGCTTGATGGAGGCAACCTCAAAGGACACTGGCACCGCGTGCTGCGCTTGGCCCAAAGCCACACCCGATGCACTCAACGCCAGCACCAATGCCGCACAGATGGACAGCTTCATGCGTGCTACTACGCATGGGGCAAAGCGGAAGTTCGCTCCGGGTTCCGGCTACTTCGATCTCAAGGCGTTGGAACCCTGGGGCTGCGGCGAACCTTGGTCGGGAGTAGCGTAATAGCCGCTGCGCGTCCGCACCGACGGGTGCCCTGGCGCATTCACCGCGACCTTGATTACGCGGTAGGAGCCGTCCATGGCCGCATTGCTCGGCGAGTACTCGATGGTGTACTGGCTGCGGATGTCGCGCGCCACGTCGGCCGCAATGCGATCGACGTCACTCAGGTCCTTGGGGAAAAACGTCTCGCCGCCGGTGGCCGAGGCCAGTTCCTCCAGGGCCCGCTTGGCTTTCACGGCCTCGCGCCGCTCTTCTTCGCTCAACAGACCCACCGAGTAAATCAGCACTTCGCTCTGCTGCGCGGCTTTGACCAGGTTTTCCAGGCTGATGCCACTGGAATTGTCGTTACCGTCGGTCACCACCACCAGCACCTTTTTGTCGCGGTGGCCCTTCTGCTTGACGTGGTCGATGGACATGCGTATGGCGTCGCGCATGGCGGTGCCGCCGCGCGCATCGAGATGCGAAAGAGCCTCTTCCATGTCGGCGATGTTGTTGGTGAAGTCCTGGCCGCGGGGCAGATCGAGGTAAGCGTCGTCGTTGAAATTGACGACGAAGACCTCATCCTCCTTGTTGGAGGCCTTGACCAGTCCCAGCGCGGCGGCCGCCACTTTGGCGCGCTTCTCGCGCATGCTGCCGCTGTTATCGATGATCAGCCCCAGCGAAACCGGCACGTCCTCCCGCCTGAACGCCTTAATGGCTTGCGGCGCGCCGTTTTCGCTCACCGAAAAAGCCGATTCGGGAAGATCGGTCACCAGGTGGCCGGTCTTGTCCACCACCGTCGTGTGACAGACCACCAGGCGCGTGTCGGTGCGGAACACCACGCCCGCGTCCTCGGCGCCGGGCGGGACCGCGGGTTTCTCCTGGCCGAAAGCGGCCAGCGCGACCATCAGCGCCGGCGCCCGCCAGCTATTGCGAAGGAGCATAATATCCCAGTCTCCAGAAGGGCCGCAGCAGCGGCAGGCCGCGCGGCGGAATCACCTTGACCACCACATGGCGGTACTTGCCGTCGCGATCCAGGTTCTGCGGACTATATCCCAGTACGTACTGATTCCGCAGTTCCACGCCGATTTTCGCCGCCACATCCGGTAGTTCGTTCAAGTTGTCCACTTCATACTGCCGGCCGCCGGTCTGTTCGGCGATGGTGGCGAGCAGGGCAGGTCCGGCGCTCTCTTCCGGAGTACGCGCGCGCGCCGGGCCTTCCTCGTAAATTCCAATCGCATAGATTTGGACGTCCGCTTCCCTCACCAGGTTCTTAATTTCCGCTTCCGTGTACCGGCTGTTGTTATCGCCGCCATCGGAGATGATGAGCAGCGCTTTACGCGGGTTCTTCGCCTGCTTCATGGTGTGCAGGCCGAGAAAGACGGCATCGAGCAGCGCCGTCCGGCCGCGCGAGAAGGTAAACGTCAGGCGGTTCTGAATTTCCTCCAGATTCTGCGTGAAGGGCTGCACCAGATTGGCCGTATCGTTGAACTGGATCAGGAAGAACTCATCCTCCGGGTTGGCGGTCTTGAAGAACTCGGAAACCGCCAGCCGCGATTTTTCCAGCTTGTGGCCCATGCTGCCGCTGCAATCGAAGATCACACCCGCCGAAAGCGGCGCATCCTCGCTCGAGAACTGGCTGATTTCCTGCTCTTTCTTGTCTTCGAACACCTTGAAATTCTCTTTTTCGAGACCCGTGACGAAGCGGTTCATGGGATCGGTCACAGTCACCGGAATCAGCACCAGCGTGGAATCCACGCGGATGTTGGCCTTGGGAAGAATCTGCTCTTTTCCGGTTGCCTTGGGCCTCGGCGCGATGGTAGCGGGAGAGCCACCGGGTTCTTGAGCTTGCGCCCCAAACGAGAAACCCAGGAAGGCGGCGAGGACGACGGGCAGCTCACACCGGGACAGGAGCATAGCTGTCAGGCCAGCATTTCTATAACTAAGTCTATCACAGGGGTTTTATGGTATGATCGCCTGTGCCCCGTAAAATTCTGGGCGTGATTCCCGCGCGATTTGGCTCTACACGTTTTCCTGGCAAGGTTCTGGCACTGCTCTCCTCCAAAACCGTTTTGCAGCACGTCTATGAACGGGCCTGCCAGTCGCGATACCTGTCGAGCGTCGTCATCGCCACCGACGACCAGCGGGTTTATGCGGCTGCCAGGGGTTTCGGAGCGCTGGTGCGCATGACGCGCGCCGACCACGTCTCCGGCACCGACCGCGTGGCGGAAGTTGCTTCGGCCGACGAGGCCTCCGTGGTGGTCAACATCCAAGGCGACGAACCGCTGATCGATCCCGCCGCCATCGACGCCGCCATTCTGCCAGTGGTTCACGATTCCGGCGTGGTGATGGCGACGCTGAAGAAGAGGATCGAAGATCCGCGCGAGATCACCGATCCCAACGTGGTTAAGGTGGTCGCCAACCAAGCCGGAGACGCGATTTACTTTTCGCGCTGCGCCATTCCCTATGCGCGGGAACACGGCGGCGCGTGGTTCAAACATATCGGGCTTTACGTGTACCAGCGCGATTTCTTGCTCGCGTATTCGAGCCTGCCCGTGGGACCGCTCGAGCGCGCTGAGCGCCTCGAGCAACTGCGTGCGCTCGAAAACGGCTATTCGATACGGGTAATCGAAACCGATTACGATTCGCTGGGTGTGGATACGCCGGAGGACCTGGAGCGGGTCTCGCGGCTCTTCGAAGCTTCCGTCATGGTGGGGCAGGTCCGCGACCTGCCAACTCGATGATCATATGGCTAAATACATTTTCTGTGGGGCAGGTCCCCGACCTGCCAACGGGTGAAATCATATGGCTAAATACATATTCGTAACGGGCGGCGTGGTCTCGTCGCTGGGCAAGGGAATTGCAGCGGCTTCCATCGGGTGTTTGCTCGAAAGCCGCGGGTTGAAGGTCACCTGCCAGAAATTCGATCCTTATCTCAACGTGGATCCGGGCACCATGAGCCCGTTCCAGCATGGCGAAGTGTTTGTCACCGACGACGGCGCGGAGACCGATCTCGATCTCGGCCACTACGAGCGCTTCACCCACGCCAAGCTCACGCAGAGCAACAACCTGACCTCCGGCCGCATCTACGAGCAGATCATCGCCCGCGAGCGCCGCGGCGATTATCTGGGCAAGACCGTGCAGGTGATTCCGCACGTGACCAACGAAATCAAGGCGGGCCTCAAACGCGTCGCGCAGGATGTGGACGTGGTGATCGCCGAAATCGGCGGCACGGTGGGCGATATCGAATCGCTGCCGTTTCTCGAAGCGCTGCGCCAGATGCGCCATGAACAGGGCCGCGGCAACTGCCTCTTCGTACACGTCACCCTGGTCCCCTGGATCGCGGCCGCGCAGGAGTTGAAGACCAAGCCTACCCAGCACAGCGTGAAGGAGCTGCGCGGCATCGGTATCCAGCCGGACATTCTGGTCTGCCGTTCGGAGCGTTTCATCTCGCAGGAGATGAAAGAGAAAATCGCGCTGTTCTGCGACGTGGACGTGGAGGCGGTGGTGACGGCGCGCGACGTGAAGAGCGTTTACGAGGTGCCGCTGATGTTCGCCGGCGAAGGCGTGGACGACATCGTGTGCCGCCTGTTGCACCTGAATACCGGCGAGCGCAACCTGGACCGCTGGACCGCCATGCTGGAGCGCATGAAGAATCCGCGCGACGAAGTGACTATCGGCCTGGTGGGCAAGTACGTGGAATACGAAGATTCCTACAAGAGCCTCAAGGAAGCTCTGCTGCACGGAGGGCTGGCGCACCGGTTGAAGGTCAACATTCACTGGATCGAAGCCGAAGGCGTGCTCGGCGCGGATTGGGAGAAGCAGCTCGAAGGCTACGATGGCATCCTGGTGCCCGGCGGGTTCGGCAAGCGCGGCATCGAAGGCATGATCAACTCGATTCGCTACGCGCGCGAACATAAGGTGCCGTACTTCGGCATCTGCCTGGGCATGCAAACCATGGTGATCGAATATGCGCGCAATGTGTGCGGCCTGGAGGGCGCCGATTCCACCGAGTTCAATCCCGGCACGCCGCACCGCGTGATCTTCAAGCTGCGCGAGCTCAAGGGCGTGGATGAGCTGGGCGGCACCATGCGGCTGGGAAGCTGGCCCTGCAAGCTGGTGGAATCGAGCTTCGCCTACCGTGCTTACGGCACGCGCGAGATTCAGGAGCGCCACCGCCATCGCTACGAATTCAACCGCGAGTACGAAGACCGGCTGAAGGCGGCCGGACTGCGCATCACCGGCGAGACACCGGACAACACCTACGTCGAGATTTGCGAGATCGCCGACCATCCCTGGTACCTGGGTTGCCAGTTCCACCCCGAATTCAAGAGCAAGCCGATGGAGCCGCATCCGCTGTTCAAAGCGTTCATCGGCGCGGCTTACGAATTCCGGCAGCGGCGGCTGAGCGCCGAGAGCCGCGACCGGGCGGAAACTACGTATTCCCATGGCGATTGAGTTCAGCGCTTTCGGCCGGGCCCAGGGGGCGCCCCGTCCGCTGGTGCTGATTGCGGGGCCCTGCGTGATTGAAAGCGAGGAGCACGTCCACCGCATGGCGCACGGCATTCGCGACGCCGTGGGAGACGGTTTCGTTTTCAAGGCGTCGTTCGACAAAGCCAACCGCACCAGTCTCGATGCCTATCGCGGGCCGGGCCTCGTCGAAGGCCTGCGAATTTTGGCCGGTCTGAAGGCGGAGGGTTTTTCGATCCTCACCGACATTCACGAACCGGCGCAGGCCGAGCCGGCCGCCGCGGTGGCCGACATTTTGCAGATTCCCGCTTTCCTCTGTCGGCAGACCGATCTGCTGCTGGCAGCGGGCCGCACGGGCCGCATCGTCAACATCAAGAAGGGACAGTTTGTGGCGCCGCACGATATTCATCGCGCGGCGGAAAAAGTGGCCTCCACCGGCAATTCCCAGGTGGTGATCACCGAGCGCGGCTCCTCGTTCGGCTATAACAACCTGGTAGTGGACATGCGCGGCCTCCAGATTATGCGCGACGCGGGTTGGCCGGTGGTGTTCGATGCCACCCACAGCGTGCAACTGCCGAGCGCCGGCGCGGTCTCCGGCGGGCAGCCGCAATTCATCGAGCTGCTGGCGCGCGCCGCCGTCGCGGTCGGCGTGAGCGGCATTTTCGTCGAAGTGCATGACGCGCCGGAGAGAGCGCTTTCCGATGGCTCCAACGCGCTGCGGCTCGACCTGCTGCCGCAATTCTGGCGCAGTCTCCAGGCCATCGACGCCCTGGTGAAATCGTTACCCAGTGGGGCGAGCTGATACGCTGTATCCGGCATGAATAGTCCCGCACCTGGCACCGAGCCCGGCCAGAAACGCATGCTCGGCGAAACCTCCATCGGCTGGAAGGAAGCGCTCTTCGCCGCGGTGTGCACCGTCATACTGGCCTGGATCAATCTGTACATTTCCCGCGACCTGATCTTCGCGCAGACGGCCCCCATGGCCTCGATGCATGGATTCTGGGCGGCGATTGCGAGGTGGGCCGACGGAAGCTGGTTCACACCGAACTGGTGGCCTTACTGGGACTGCGGCATTCCTTTCGAATTCACCTATGCGCCGGTAGTGCCCGCTCTCACCGCGCTGATTGCCGCCGTCTTTCACGTGACGCACAATCTCGCTTTTCAGTCCGTGACCGTGCTGGCTTACTGCCTGACGCCGGTGACGCTCTTTCTGCTGGCGTGGCTGTGGACCCGATCGCCCGGCTACAGCTTCCTGGCTGGCCTGTTTTACTCGCTCACCGGCCCCACGCGGATTCTCGTGCCGGATAGCGACATGTTTCTTTGGAGGTTCGTTTGGGACGCGCGCCGCTTCTTCCTGGTGTCTGTCTGGGATGAAACGCCGCACGTGCTGGCCTTGGGTTTTCTGCCGCTGGCGATTCTGTTCCTTTCCCTCTCGATCCGCAAGCGCCGGCTGGTTTACTATGCGGCTGCCGCGGTTTCGATCGCCGCCGCTACGCTGTCCAGCGCCTTCGGTCCGGCCATGGTCGCTATGGCCGCCTTCTGCCTGCTGTTCGTGCTGCGCCGGGAGGATTACAAGAGGAACATTCTGCTCACCGTGGCAATCGCAGCATACGCCTACGCGCTGAGCGCCCGATTCTTTCCCCCGACGCTGCTTCAGGCCATCCGCATCGCAACGAGAAGGGGCGAAGACGGCAACTGGAGCTTGGGGACCCTCACGGCACTGGCGATCGTGGTGCTCGGTTGGATTGTGCTGTGGCGTTACTTACCGCGCTGGACTTCCGATTGGCGCCTGCAGTTCTTCGCGTTATTCGCATATCTGACCAGCAGCCCGCCCATGCTTGCGACGTTCCTCGACAGGCACCTGATTCCCCAACCCAACCGCTACAAGCTCGAAATGGAGCTTGCGATCGCGTTGCTGGCGGTCTTCGGCGCGCGCTATTGGATCGAAAAAACGCCCCGCGCGGTGAAAGCCGCGCTGCTGTTTCTGTTCCTGGCGCTGGCTGCGGAGCAGGTGGCGAGTTACCGCCGCTATGCCAAGGCGATCATTCCGCCCGGGGATTTGCAGCCGACCATCGAGTATCGTGCCTCCACCTGGGCGGCGCGGAATCTTCCCGGTGTTCGCGTGGCGATGCCTGGATCCATTGCGCAGTGTACGAATGCGTTTACCCAGGTGCCGCAATTTACCGGCAGTTCCTGGAGCATGGCTTACAATCCCATTCAGCAGCGCGGATTCGACGCCGAACTCATGGGCGGCGGCACGCCCGAAGAGGACGCGCGCGTCTCGTTGCCGTGGTTGAAGGCCTATGGTGTGGGAGCCGTGTGTGTTCCAGGGCCGAAGAGCCCGGAGTACTGGAAGCCCATCCGGCATCCCGGGAAGTTCGAGGGAGTGCTGCCTGTGCTCTGGCGAGCCGACGACACCACCATCTACCGGATTCCCCAACGCACCGCATCGCTGGCTCACGTGGTGCCCGAGTCCGCGGTGATTCGTCATTCGCCGCGTGGACCATCCGACAACGCCGAGATCGAACGGTACGTAGCGGCCCTGGATGATCCTTCTTTACCCCCGGCGGGATTTCAATGGGAGGGGCGCAACCGGATTCTCATCCAAACCACCGCGCATTCGGGCCAGGCTATTTCGGTACAGGTGTCCTACCATCCCGGGTGGCACGTCACGGCCGGCAATCGTCACCCGCAACTGCAGAAGGACGGTCTCGGTTTGATCTGGTTCCGGCCGGAGTGCGACGGCCCGTGCCTGGTGCACATGGATTACGACGGCGGCTGGGAACTGCGCCTTTGCCGCTGGATCGGTTATCTGGCGCTCGCCGGGCTGCTATTGGCCGCGCCCGTCTGGTACGTTCGACAGCGTAAGGTGTGAACCGGCTATCGTTTTTCTCACCTTACGCTACAATCGAGTCGAGCACCTATGAGACTATTGCGAATCGGAGTCTGCCTGCTTGCCGGGATGTGCCTTTTTGGGCAACAACGCAATCGGCAGCAGCGGCATTGGACGGAAGCGGAGGCCGAGCAGTGGTACGCGCGGGAAGCTTGGCCGGTGGGCGCGAATTTCATTCCCTCCACCGCGTCCAACGAACTCGAAATGTGGCAGGCGGACACGTTCGACCCGACCACCATCGACCGCGAACTGGGGCTGGCCGAAGGGCTGGGCATGAACACAGTGCGCGTGTTTCTTCACTACCTGGTCTGGCGCAAGGACGCATCCGGGTTCAAGCGGCGGATGAACGTGTACCTCAAGATCGCCGACCAGCACCACATCAAGACGCTGTTCGTTCTTTTCGATTCCTGTTGGGATCCTTTTCCCGAAATCGGCCCGCAGCGGCCGCCGCAGCCCGGCATCCATAATTCCCGCTGGGTGCAAAGTCCCGGCGCGGCGGCCTTGATGAATACCAAGGAATACGACAACCTGCTGGCCTACGTGCAGGACATCGTCGACGATTTCGGCAACGACAAGCGAGTGCTGGCCTGGGACCTGTGGAATGAGCCGGACAATACCAACGACGGCAGCTATAGCGTCTCCGAACCGGCCAACAAGCTCGCGTTGGTTGAGGGGCTGTTACCCAAGGTTTTCACGTACGCACGCGCCGGTTTGCCGCAGCAGCCGCTAACCAGCGGCGTGTGGCGCGGCGATTGGTCGAGCCCGGACAAGCTGACCGCGATGGAGAAGATCCAGCTCGACAATTCCGATATCGTCAGCTTCCACAGCTACGCGAAACCGGAGGAATTCGAGAAGCGCGTGACGTGGCTGGAGGCGCTGCACCGGCCGATCCTGTGCACCGAGTATATGGCGCGGCCCGAGGGCAGCACGTTCCAGAGCATTCTGCCAATCGCCAAGAAGCACAACATCGGCGCATACAACTGGGGGCTCGTCGCCGGAAAAACGCAGACCTGGCTGCCGTGGGATTCCTGGAAAACTCCCTACATCGACCGCCAGCCCGCCGTCTGGTTCCACGAGATCTTCCGCCAGGACGGAACGCCTTATTCGACCGAAGAAGTCGCATTCCTGAAGTCGATCCTGGAGCGCCCGAAGGAAGCCAAGAAGCCGCACAAGTGAGCGCCGGAACCGCGGGCCGCGCTTCGCGCCCGTTGCAAAACAGCACTCTCCCCGCTCCCTCTGGCCGCAGCTCTGAACGCATCGGAGCCGCGACCGAAGGGAGCGGTCAAGCAACTGGGAACCCTATCTCCCCACCTCGCACGCCTGCCGCTTTTGACTGGCGCGGCTTCGCATCGGGCGGATTGCACGTAGCAATCGAAGGCATGGGCTGTTGCAGGGTTCAATTCCTGCGCGCGAAGGCCTGACAGCGCGCACACGGAGAGCGCTATCGCCAAAACCCAGCGGACGCGCGGCGCGGTTTCCAGCATCGGAATCATTATCGTCTAACCGGCGCGGCGCGGGAAGAAAAGCCGAGGTGACTCTCGGCTCAGCAGGCTTGACAGCCCCGGATGGTGCACGGGCAAGCCGCGCCACGAGCGTCCGGTTTCGTTTCTTCGGGGGGCCTGCGGGACGCTCCCTTCGGTCACGGCTCAGAAGCGCATCGGAGCCGCGACCGAAGGGAGCGGTCAAGCATCGGGTAGCTTACCCCGCTATCGCGTCGGCCAGGTGCGGCTGATAAGTGCAGCGCGGGTCTTCGGCCAGGTAATCGCCGGTCAGGGCGTAGGCGCGGGAGCGCGAACCGCCGCAGATCTTCTGGTATTCGCAGACGCCGCACTTGCCGCCGCGCTGGGCGGTGTCGCGCAACGAGCGGAAGAGATCGGCATTGCGGTACACATCGGTCAGCGGTTCGCGCAGCACGTTGCCGCCGCTCACCGGCAGGAACCCGGATGGGTAGATCTCGCCGGTGTGCGAGACGAACACGAAGCCCTTGCCATCGCTGACGCCCGCCGTGCGGAAAGCCACGCCCTTGGCGTTTTCATTTTCGGCCGCGCCGTGCTCGGCCTTCATCTTCTGCGCCACGTAGCGGCGGTAGTGCATGGCCTCGGTGGTCTTGATGCCAAAGGGCGCGGTCTTCGAAAGCTCGTACATGAAGGCGAACACATCTTCGTATTCGGCGGCGGCCAGGTCGTCGTCTTCGAGCGCGCGGCCGGTGACGATGAGGAAGAACAGGCTCCACATCTTGGAGCGCACTTCCTTTACTATCTCCGCCACCTCCGGCAGCCGATGCATGTTGCGGCGAGTGACGGTGGTCTGAAATTGCGTGTCGAGTCCGATATCGCGAGCGTGGCGCAGGGCCTCCATGGCGCGGTCGAAGGTGCCGGGGATGCCGCGGAAATCGTCGTGCGTTTGGGCGTCGGGGCCGTCCACGCTGATCGCCATGCGCGAGATGCCGGCTTCCTTGAACTGGTCGATGGCGTCATTGGTGAGCAGCGGCGTGGCGCTGGGAGTGACATTGGTGCGCAGGCCGATTTTGACCGCGTAGCGCGCCAGGTCGAACAGGTCGGGCCGCTTGAGCGGGTCGCCGCCGGTGAAGACCATCAGCGGCTCGCCGAAGCGGCGAATCTCATCCAGCAGTTTGTAACCCTGGTCGGTGGTGAGCTCGTTCTGGTTGCGCTCGGACTGGGCTGAAGCGCGGCAATGGACGCAGGCCAGGTCGCAGGCCTGCGTCACTTCCCAGATCACCAGCATCGGCGCTTGATCGAAATTCATTGGCTCCTCCGGTTGAGTATAGTGGAATGTTGCACTTGATGGGCCACGGCCGGGCGGGGTAAATCGTTGAGAAATGCAGCGGTTTGCAACGAGGGAGTCTCGTTGTGGGGCAAATCACCCACCCAGCCGGCGTTGGCAGGTCGGGGACCTGCCCCACGAGCGGGCAGTGGGGCGGGTCCCCGACCTGCCAACCGCGAGCCCGTGAGATAGTGGAAGTTGCTCACGACTCTCGTCAATCCGAACAGTGTGCCAATAAGGCCTGAACAGACCTTCCCGTCGTGGCGCACGCACTCTTGCGTCGAGCGTCGAGACTCATCTCGACGCGTCTTCTCTCTGGTTGGCCGTGCGCCACAGGTGCGGGATGCCGGCTAGCGGGCTGTTTGTGACTTTCGAGGGCATGGACGGCTCCGGCAAAACCACGCAGATGCGGCGGCTCGCTGGCCGGCTGCGCGCGATGGGGCGCACGGTGCTCGAGACGGCCGAGCCCGGCGGCACGCCGATCGGCGCCAAGATCCGCCGCATTCTGCTTGATGGCGCCAATCAGGAACTTTGCCCTACTGCCGAACTGCTGCTCTATTTCGCTTCGCGCGCGCAGAACGTGGATGAGTGGATCCTACCGGCTCTGGGACGCGGCGAAGTGGTGCTGGCCGACCGGTTCACGGATTCCTCGCTGGTCTACCAGGGTTACGGGCGCGGGCTGGGCGCGGAGAACGTAATGGCGCTCGACCGCATCGCGTGCCGCGGCCTGAAGCCGCACCTCACGCTGCTGGTGGATATCGACGCGGAAACCAGCCTGGCGCGGGCGCACGCGCGCAATCAGGCGGAAACCAGCAGCGAGACGCGGATGGATGAGCAGTCGATCGAATTCCACCGCGAAGTCTATCGCGCGTACCACGAGCTTGCTGCGCGCGAGCCGGAGCGGGTGAAGCTGGTGGATGGCCGCGCCGGAATGGATGAGATCGAAGCCGAGATTTGGCGGCTGGTGTGCCCCTATGTTTGACAACTTCTGGGGCAACCCGCTGGTGACGCAGGCGCTGGAGCAGATGGTGGCGCAGGACCGGCTGGCGCAAACGCTGCTGTTCGCCGGACCGGAAGGCGTGGGCAAAGCCACCCTGGCGCGGCGGCTGGGAGCGCGCTTGCTGCCACACCCGGCGTCGATCGAGCAGGACGATCTCAGCCTGGAAGCCAACCGGGATACGGTGACCGGGCGCGAAAAGTGGGCCGCCGACAAGCGCAATCAAGATCCGCTGCTGTTTTCCAGCCATCCCGATTTTGTGACCTTCGCGCCCGATGGGCCGCTGCGGCAAATCACCATTCAGCAGGCGCGCGAGCTGAAAGAGCGCGCGCCGTTCCTGCCGCACCAGGGCGCGCGGCGCGTTTTCCTGATCGATCATGTGGACCGCGCCAACGATCAGGCCGCCAACTCGCTGCTGAAGACGCTCGAGGAGCCGCCGCCGCACCTGATCCTCATCATGACGGCGGAAAACGCATACGATCTACTGCCCACCATCCGCTCCCGGGCGGTGCCGTTCCAGTTCACGCCGCTGGGGCGCGAAGAGATGGAGCAATTCGTCCAGGCGCGCGGCCTGGACCGGCCGGAACGGCGGGTGGCGCTGGCGGCGGGCAGTCCGGGCGTGGCCGTCTCGATCGATCTCGACGCTTATGACAAGCGGCGGGCGGCCATGCTGGCGCTGGCGAAAGTGGCCGCCGGCGCGGCGCCGTACAGCGCGTGGCTACCCGTTTCGGAAACCATCGCGCGTAGCAAAAGCGAAAAGCTGGAGCTGCACCTGGAGGCGCTCTACGGCCTGCTGCGCGATCTGCTGATTCTGCGCGAGGGCGGCGGCGAAATCCGCAATCAGGACATACGCCGCGAACTGGAAGCGCTGGCTGCGAAAGTGGAGTTCGCGTGGATTCGTCGAGCGGTGGCGCAGGTAGATGAAATCGCGCGTCTGGTGCGGCGCAATATTCAGAAATCGATCGCGCTCGATTCGCTGATCGTGAGTCTGCGCGGGTAGGACGGACGATCGGTTTTTGTCGTCTGTCGATCTTGCCGCGCGGGTAGGACGGACGATCGGTTCTTGTCGTCTGTCAACGTTGCCGCACAAAGCATGACAGACCACGAAAGGCGATGGTCTGTCCTACCTCATCACCCGACGCATTGCGCCAGCGTATCCCAGAACTCCGGAAACGAAACCGACGCGGCTTCGGCGCCTTCGATGACGGATGCGCCGTCGCCGGCGAGCGCGCCGACGGCGAACGCCATCGCGATGCGGTGATCGCCGTGGGAATCGAACTCGGCGGCGTGGAATTTCTGCCGGCCGGGGATCGCCATTCCATCGGGAAGTTCCTCGGCTTCGATGCCGGCGCGGTGCAGGTTCCCGACCACGACGCGTATGCGGTCGGTCTCCTTGATGCGCAGCTCGGCGGCATCCTTCACGACGATCCCCTGCTCGGTGGCCGCGCCGAGCACGGCCAGCACGGGGATTTCGTCGATCAGCGCCGCGGCCAGCGCACCGTCAATCGCGCCGCCGCGCAATTCGGAATGGCGCACCACGATATCGCCCACCAGTTCGCCATTGTGGCTTTCAAGCTCGGGGATGCGAATGTTGGCGCCCATCCCGACCAGGAAATCGAGCAGCGCCGAGCGCGTGGGGTTGAGGCCGACGCCGCGAATGGTCAGCTCCGAGCCGGGCACCAGCAGCGCAGCCACGATGAAAAACGCCGCCGAGGATAGATCCGCGGGGACGGCGAGTTCGCGCGCGGTGAGCTTGGGGCGGCCCGTGAGCGCGATGGTGCGGCGCTCCACGGTGAGATCCGCGCCGAATTCGCGCAGCGCGATTTCGGTGTGATCGCGGGAGCGCACCGGCTCGGTGACGGTGGTGCGCCCCGCCGCGTATAGCCCGGCCAACAGCACGCACGTCTTCACCTGCGCACTGGGCACCGGCAGCACGTAGTCGATTGCATGCAACGGCGCGCCGGTAATTTCGAGCGGCGGAAACTTGTCGTCGCGCGCGCGGATGCTGGCGCCCATCTGGGCGAGCGGCTGCATGATGCGCTGCATGGGCCGGCGCGACAGCGATTCGTCGCCGATCAGCCGGCTCGCGAACGGTTGCGCGGCCAGAATGCCCGAGATCATTCGGATGGTCGAGCCGGAATTGCCGGCATCCAGATCGCCTGCGGGTTGCCGCAGCCCGTCGAGGCCCCGGCCATGGATGACGAATTCGGTACCGGAGCCTTCGACTTCGATCCCCAGCGCGCGGACGCAGCCGAGCGTCGAGTGGCAATCGGCGCCGGTCGAATAGTTCGTGATTCGGGTGGCGCCTTCGGCAACGGAGCCAATCAGCGCATACCGGTGCGAAATCGACTTATCCCCCGGCAGCGTGATGGTGCCGGAAAACGAAGAGGCGGGACTGATGACCTTTCTCATGCGCGATCTTCTATTCTAAGGCACCGCGCGGGAATAACTTCGGTTGCCGCCGTGGCGCACGCAGTCTTGCGTGCAGGGTCGAGACTCGTCTCGACCTTTCTTCGACCCGGGGCAACAAGAAATGTCGGCACGACACGGCAGGCATGACTGCCCGCGCCACGGTTGGCGGCGCCTGTTCTGCTGCCGAACGCGAAAGGGTGCGGCGGCCAATCCGTGCCGAACAGTTGGCGGTGCAGCTTGGCGGCGCGCTTGAGGGCAGCCGAAGGCGCCGGCGGATTGAGGATCGCGTCGGCGATCTGGCGTTGGCCCTCGGTCGAAAAGGCGGATGATCTCCGTCTGCTCGATCGCCCGGCACGCCGGTGAACGCGCCTAGATGCGTGCGGTGGGTTGAGCTTCCCGTTTCGTCGCACTTCCAAGATACGGCAAATTGCCATATCGGTCGGAGGCCGGCGGAGAGAGGCACGGGTACTCCTTCTTTGGTAACGCCGTGCGGTCTTGCCGCCGGTGATTTGCGCCGCTCTCCGTTTACGATATGATCTTGAACACGGTTCGCCCACGCGGACCACCAACCGGGAGGGAACGATGAGGAACGCGACGAGGACGCTGACCGGGGTGCCGACGCGCCGGCGCATCATCAATGGCGCGACGGCCGCATTGGGCGGTCTTGCGGCAGGCTCCGGTCTTATGGCGGAGGGGCGGCAGGAATCGATGAAAGAAGTGCCGGCCACGGCGGCCAACAAAGCGCGCACATCTCTCCACCAGGAGGCCCACTTCAAGGCCAGCGCGCAGCGAATTTATGACATGTTCCTCGATTCGAAACAGTTTGCGGCGTTCAGCGGAATGCCGGCCGAGATCGACCCCCACGCGGGCGGCGCGTTTTCCATGTTCGGCGGCCTGATCGTCGGACGAAACGTCGAATTGATACCGGACAGGCGGATCGTGCAGGCGTGGCGGGCAACGCACTGGGACCCGGGCATCTACTCCATCGTTAAGTTCGAATTCAAATCGCAGGGTTCCGAAACCACGGTCATTTTGGATCACACCGGCTTTCCGGAGGGTGAGTTCGACCATTTAGATCCGGGATGGCACGAGCATTACTGGGACCGCCTGGAGAAATACCTTTCGTAGGTCATCTCGCTGCGCCAGGCGCGCCCCCATCAGCGCTAACGTGACACTGACCCTTTTAGGCCCGGTGGGCGAAAGATAGTAGCCCAAGGCGTAAGCCTTGGGACTCGCGGGAACGGTTGGAAAGCCCCGGAACGGGCGAGAGGTTTCTCGCCAGCAGAATTCTTACGCCCCGTTCCGGGGCTGTGTTCAGACACCGCGGACCCATGGCTTGCGCCATGGGCCACTTTCTTTCGCCCTCCGGGCTTAAAGAACGAGCAAAGACAACCGGGTCCGGATGCTCTCAAGTTAGCGCTTGTGGGTCGCACCCCCTGGTTTAAACACTGGAATTCGTCGTCCTCAACCAAACTTCCCCCACAAAAATGCGTCTAACCAGTGCATCGCCACCGTATTAGATAAATATATGGCCACTTTCTTGCAAGACCTGCGATATGCGTTCCGCAACCTGGGGAACGCGCGCGGATTCGCCTTGGTTGCGGCTCTCACACTGGCCATCGGCATCGGCGCTAACACGGCTATTTTCAGCATCATCGACACTATCCTGCTGCGCCCGCTGCCGTATCGCGACCCGAACCAGTTGGTGCGGCTGAATGAGACCGAATCGGCGCCGGGAAAGTATCCGTTCGCCGAGCCGGATTTCGTGGATTGGAAAGCGCAGAACAGCACGTTCCAGGACATGACGCTATTCGCGTGGCCGAGCGACATGAACCTGGCCGCTGCGGGACGGCCGGAACATGTGCAGGCGCTGCCGACCGAGGCGAACTTCTTTTCCCTGCTGGGAGTGGCGCCGCTGCTGGGCCGAACCTGGGCCGCCGGCGAGGACGAAAAGGGCAAAGACGACGTGGCGATCCTCAGCTACGGCTTATGGCAGAGCCGCTTCGCCGGGGACCCCCACGCGGTGGGCCAATCGATTGAGCTGAATGCGCGAAAGCGCACCATCGTGGGCGTGATGCCGGCGAGTTTCCGCTTTCCATGGAAGTCGCAGCTCTGGATTCCACAGGTGATGGACCCAAAGCAGTACGGCGGGCGCGGCAGCCACTGGGCAAATGCGATCGGCCGGATGAAGCCGGGGGTCTCGGCAAAAGCGGCGGAGGCGGATCTCAAGATCATCGCCGCGCGTCTGGAAAAGCAGTATCCGGGACCGAACGAGAAGGTGGGAGCGGCGGTAACTCCGCTGCGCGACGATCTGGTTGGCGACCGGCGCCCAACCATGTTCCTGATGCTGGGGGCGGTGGGCGTGGTGCTGCTGATTGCCTGCGCGAACGTGGCGAATCTGTTGCTATCAAGGGCGCTGGCACGGCAGAAAGAGGTGGCCATCCGCAGCGCCTTGGGTGCGTCTCGAGTTCGCCTCGTGCGCCAACTGCTGACGGAAAGCCTGCTGCTCTCGCTGGTGGGCGGCGCGGTGGGACTGCTGCTGGCGTGGGTGGGCGTCAGCCTGTTTTCGAAGACCAAGGGCTACGGGTTGCCGGAGTTCAGCGTGGTGCAGGTGAATGGAGCGGTGCTGGCGTTCACGTTTGCGCTGGCGATCGCGACCGGCGTGGTGTTCGGCCTGTTCCCGGCGCTTGAGATGTCGCGCCCGGACCTGCATGAGGAGCTGAAAGGCGGGGCCGGAAGCTCGATCAGCCCCGGGAAGCGGCGCCGGTTTACCAGCCACGCCCTGGTGGTGGCTGAGATTGCGCTTTCGATGATGCTGCTGATCTCGGCCGGACTTCTGTTGAAGGATTTCTCGGCGCTGCGCAGCCTGGATATCGGCGTGCGCCGCGACGGCGTGTGGACGGCGGCCGTTCAACTGCCCCAGGCGAGCTACAAAACCGACCGGCAGAGGTATGACTTCTCGGAGGCGCTGATCGAGCGCGCGCGGCGAGTTGGCGGAGTCGATTCGGTGGCGCTGAGCGATCATCTGCCGCTCGAAGGCGGCAGCAATTACTATGTCAAGCTGCGCGGGCAGACGGGCGCGATGAGCAACCAACTGGTGGAGCGGCACTCCGCTTCACCCGAATACTTCCGCGTTATGGGAGTGCGGTTGTTACAGGGACGCGTATTCACGCAGGCCGACATCCAGACGGCCCTCGAATACGATTCGCGGCTCAACCCGATCTGGGAGGCCGGTACCCAGCCAACCGCGGACCAGACCAACGGCATGGTCTACCCGTGCGTGATCAATGAGAGCATGGCCCGCTTCTTCTGGCCGAAGCAGGATCCGCTGGGAAAGATGTTCTCGCAAGGCAGCGACACTGGACCCTGGAAACAGGTGATCGGGGTGGTGAGCGACGTGCGGCAATGGAGCCTCACGCATAAACCCGTGCCGGAGGCGTTTGACGCGTTCGATGGAGATTCGCGCCTGTTCCTGGTGCTGCACACATCCCTGCCGCCATCCGGTGTGACAGCGCAGGTGCGGCGCGCGCTGGGGCAGATCGATTCGACCTTGCCGCTTTTCAGCGTGCGCTCGATGGACGAGGTGGTGGGCGAGCAGGCGGAAGGGCAGCAATTCGTGAGCGTGCTGGTGGGGTCCTTCGCGGCACTGGCAGCGCTGCTGGCGGCGATCGGGATTTACGGCGTGCTCGCGTATGCGGTGAGGCAGCGGACGCGCGAGATCGGCATTCGGATGTCGCTGGGCGCCAGCCGTGGCCGCGTGCTCGGCGATGTGCTGCGGGAGGGCATGCAACTGGCCGTGATGGGATTGGTGGTAGGGATTGCCGGCGCGCTGGCCGCGGGCCGCGTGCTGGAGAGCCTGCTGAGCGAGGTCAAACCGGGCGACCCGGTGATCTTCGTGGCGACCGCCGGACTGCTGGCCGCGGTAGCGCTCATCGCGTGTTACCTGCCCGCACGGCGGGCAGCGCGGTTGGACCCGATGGTTGCGCTAAGGTACGAATAAGGGCGGTGGGGATTCTCCACGCCCTAACCGAGGACCGGCGAGCTCAATCGAACAGATTCTCGCGGACCGGATCAGCTCCGAAGTTCGACCGTTTCCCACTCTTGAGAAAGCTCCGAGCTGGAGTCTTCCTCTTCGTCGGGAACAGAAGCCGTAGTGTCGAAGAGCTCAGTCGCGAGAAACGCGAGTATGGCGGCACCGGCGAGGAGCCACGATAGCGGGAAAGCCGTATGCTCGAATCGCCAAGCCATTTCCGTATTGCCAGTCAAGACAACCGCGAAACACCCCAGTGTCAAGACGACGCCAATCCAATTAAAGCTCCTAGCAGACACGATAGACCTCCCGAAGAATCCTCTAAACTCGTCAATATCAGTTTACACGAGTTTTTTATGGATCGTGAAAGGTCTTTCATGGATTATAAAAAAGTTATAAATGTGACAATGCCCCGCCGGCGGCGCTGCGCTGGTGCGGAGGCAGCAACGGGCCCCTCCAGAAACCGGCCCAACTAATGGCAAACGCTCGATTTCCTCAGTTTTTCCAATACGGACCGGATGGCGGGACCTTCTTGATGGTGATGCTTCCGCAGCCCATGCGCAGAGAGACTCGCCGTGCCGGGGTTTGACTTGCATAAGCGAAGTGGGCGCCCGCCAGGAATCGGTATTGGCCCTTTCCCGTGGCGTCCGAGGAGACGCTGCCCAGCCTGGTTCGAGCGTCGACCGAGTACGAAACCGTATCCGGCAGCATGACGATCATGTCGCCGGTGCGGCTATTGACGTCGATGTCTCCGGTAACGTCGCTTACCCATACATAGCCGGTGACCTGGCGAACCACCACTTTCGAGTCGCGCGGAACCAGGACTTTGTATTCGACCGTCACGCCACGCCGGTTGTTCGGCACCAAGGGCTTGGTGAGAACGATGCGGTCCAAGGGAATGACCGACCGGAAAAACGGATTGCGCGCCGGAAGAATCGTCGAAATCGTTACTTCCTTATCCGACTTCCGTTCGGTGACCACGCGGACCTGCTCGAAGCGCCGCTCGGCTTCCTGCCTCTCCGCTGGGTCGTAGAAACGATCGGTCGACTTGGTCACCGTGACCTGGACCTCTGGCTCGTCCCAACCCTCCACGGTGAGGTAGCCGTATGAATCGACCAGCCGAATGGTGCCGCCCGGCAAGAAGTTCACGTGCTCCGTTTTGATTGTTTCAAACGACTGCTTGGGGCCTTTCGCCTCGGGAGCTTCCGCCGCGAGCAAAGGCAGTGCGGCTCCCAGCACGCTCAGCCCGAAAACCATCGCCAGTTCGCTTCTCATGTTGGTTACCTTGCGCTCTTTTGCGCGCGGGCGGCCTTCACCATTCCCAAGTATCTGCGCGCGAGTTCCTGGACCTGTTCTTCCTTGATTACCGGGAGAGCCTCCGGGTTGATCAACTCGGCCCCGATGCCCAGAGCGGTGGCTCCGGCTAGGATAAAATTGCCTGCGGTTCGCTGATTGACGCCGCCGGTGGCGATCATCGGCACCTGGGGAAACGGGAGTTTCAACGACTGAATGTAAGCCGGACCGCCTAGCGGCCCGCATGGGAAGACCTTGACGAAGTCGGCGCCCGTTTTCCACGCGGCAATCACATCCGTCGGGGTCATCGCGCCGGGGAAGACGACGAGATCGTGCTTTAGCGCGAATTCCACGACCTCGAGAACGAGACCCGTGCTGGTCAGGAACGTCGCGCCGGCGTCCAGGCAGCGCCAGGCGGTTTCGGCGTCCAGAACGGTTCCCGCACCTACGGCCATATCGGGGAGGGTCTTGGCCAGGTGGGAAATCACATCCAGCGCGCGAGGCACAGTCATAGTGATCTCCGCAATGGGAATCCCGGCACGGTTGACCATTTCCGCGGCGAAACGCGCGCGCTCGGGCGTAGACACGCGAATGCCGGGGATAATGCCGATTTCCTCGATGCGGGCCCGCACTTCTGCTTTTTTCATCACTGCAAACTCCTCGATCCCACCGCCTGGCGAAGCTGTTCGATCGACGTCAGGTAGGCGGCAAGAGACTGACGGTAGGACAGCTCGATGGCGTCATAGTTGCGCTGGGCGACCAGGAAATCGAGCAGCGCCGTGGCGCCATGCCGGTACGAGTATTCACTGATATCGCGGCTCAGCTTCGCGTCATCGAGGACGCCCGAAACATATATTTTCGTGACGCGGCCGTTCGATTCCACACCAACATACGCGTCTCTTACATCGGTCAGTACCTGTCCGCTGGCCGCCTTCTGCTGTTCCTCCGCTTGCCGGATAGCGACGCGTGTCTGTGCGATATTGCCCTGGTTCCGGTCGAATATCGCCAGCGGAATGCTGAACGACCAGGTGAGCGCATTGATGCCGTTGACGTGCGAGTAATTGCCCGAGATCGTGGGATCCTGCTTTCCATTTGCCTTCGCGAGCGCATATTGGCTGTTGGCGGCGGTAATACCCAACACCGCCGCGCGCAGATCCGGCCGATTCTGAAGCGCTTTCAACTGGAGTTCGTCGAGACTGATTGCCAGCGGCCGGTATTCGAAATCGCCGACCACACCGTAATCGGCGGGCACGGATTCGTAGCCTAGCTGCTGCCGGAGGTCCGAAAGCGCCTGATCCCGAGCCAGTATCGCCTGTTCCGCATTGGTCTGAAACTGCACCAACTGAAGCTTGATCTGCAGGTAATCGTTCTGGCTGATGGCGCCAATTTTGTATTGGCGTTCGCTGATGTCCACGGTAGCTTGAAAGCTCTTCAGATCGGTGTTCGCCAAGTCAAGCACCGATTCCGCAAGCAGGACGTTGTAGAAGAGCTGGCCGACCTGAAACCCCAGGGTGCGCTCGTTATCGAATACCTGCGAGCGCGTCACGGCTGTCGCGTCTTTGGCGGCTTGCAGGCGGCGCTGGCGTTTCTTGCCTCGTTCGATCAAGTAGCTCAACCCCATGTCGCCTTCGGTCGAGCCTTGCAGGTACGCTGCCACCGACTCGCCTGGCAGCTTGGAGATCGGCAGGTATTCCCAGTCGGTGAAGAACGTCGGGTTCGGTCGCAGATTGGCGGTGATTTCCGCGGCCTGGCTCTGTTGAATGGTTGTCCGCGCGGCCTGCAAGTTATGGTTGTGCTTCACCGCCAAGTCGATGGCTTGGTCCAGCGTAATCTTGACGGGAGCTTGCGCGAACGCCGAATTCAACGGCAAACTGCTGAGCACGACGGCGGCAACCACGACACTCCGACAGCCCTTCACAAGTGATACCTCGCGCTCAGTTCTCATTGGACCTCGAAAGAACCTTCCGGTTCGGGAAGTTGATCGCCATCCCGCGCGATCCAGACATAAAACGTAGGCAACAGAACGATGCTCAACAGCAGGTCGGAGATGAGACCGCCGACGATCACAATCGCGAACGGCCGCTGCGAGTCGGATCCTATATCGTGTGACAGCGCCGCCGGCAGGAGTCCGAGAGTCGCCACCAGCATGGTCATCATGATGGGGCGAAGCCTGAGGACTGCGCCATCAACGGCGGCATCCTCGATGGAGTGGCCTCTGGCTCTAAGCTGGTTAATGTACTCGAGCATGATGACGCCGGTTTGCACCGATACACCGAAAAGCGCCAGCATGCCTACGCCCGAGGACACACTGAGGTAAGTTCCGGTGATCAGGAGAGCCAGGAAGCCGCCGACGCGGGCCAATCCGACATTCAACAGAATGAGCAGCGCCCATTTGTAAGAACGAAACATCGTGTAGAGAATAATGAAGATGACAAGGATGGTGATCGGGACGATGAGAGCCAGCCGCGCTTCGGCGCGTTTTTCACTCTCGTATTCGCCCGACCAGCCGATGGTGTAGCCCGGCGGCATCTTCACCTTTTGACCAATCTGTTTGATGGCGTCTTCCACCGTGGTGCCCAGATCCCGTCCTCTTACGTTGAACGTGATTGCCACATAGCGGGTGTTGTTCTCGCGGAAGATGTCATACGCCCCATCCTTGACCTCGACGTTAGTCAATTGCGCCAGGGATACCCGTTCTCCCGAAGGGGAAAGCAGGCGGACCTTCTCGATGGCCTGCTGGGTATTCCGATAAGGCTCCTGGTAACGCACCACTACGTCGTACCGTTGCTCGTTAATCAGCACTTGACTGACTGCGTTGCCGCCGACGGCCGTCTGGACGGCGTCCTGTATATCGGTCACATTGATTCCAAAACGGGCCGCCTGCTTGCGATCGATGGTTAAGTCGAGATTCGGCTGGCCGAAATCGCGCAACAGCTTGACATCATGCATGCCAGGGATGCTCGCCATGAGGGTAGTGACTTCCTCGCCCTTCGCTTCGAGGAGTTTCAAGTCTTCGCCGAAGATCTTGAGCGCCAGCGAACCCTTGGTGCCGGTCATCGTCTCTCCCACGTTGTCTTCAATCGGCTGCGAGAAGTTCCAGATCGCTCCCGGGTATTTCTCCAGCGCTTTGTTCATGGCGGCGATCAGTTCTTCTTTGTTCTTGTGAAACACCGGGCGCCATTGGTCGTGCGGCTTCAGGTCGACGAAATACTCGGTGTTGCCGAATCCCCCGGTGTCGGTTCCATCATCGGGACGGCCGGCCTGCGATACCACTGTTGTCACCTCGGGGAACGACGCGAAGACGTAGCGGCACTGAGTGGTGAATTTCTCCCCTTCCGAAAGGCTGGTGCTATTCGCCAGAGTGCCGCGCGCCCAAATGGCACCTTCATCCAGGTGTGGCAGGAATTCCGCACCGATGACCCCGCCAAAGCCCAAATAGACTGTACCCGCCAGCGAAACGAGCGCGATGCAAGCGACAAACCAGCGATGTTGCACGGCCCACCGTAGCCGCCTGCGGTACTGCTCCACCAGGAAGTCCATCACCAGATTGCGCCGTTCGCGAACTCCATTACGGAAGAACGTGGCTGACAGCACAGGCGCGACAAGAATCGAAAACGTCATGGCGCCGAGAAGAGCGAAGGCCACCGTCCAAGCCATGGGCCGGAATAAACGGCCCTCCACGCGTTGCAGCGTGAAGATGGGCAGATAGGCGGTGATGATGATGGCGATGGCGTAAAAGACCGGCCGCTGCACCTCATGGCAAGCCTCGCGGATCATCTCGGCAACCGTTTTCGGAGCGCCAGAAAGTGTCTGGTGCCGGCTTCGGCTCAGATGCCGGATGATGTTCTCCACCATGACTACCGTTCCATCTACCACCATCCCGAAATCCAATGCGCCGAGGGATAAAAGATTTGCGGGGATCTCAGCCACATTGAGAAAAATGGAGGCAAAGAGCAACGAGAACGGAATCGTCAGCGCAACGATGAGAGCGGCGCGGGCATTGAGAAGAAACAGGAAAAGGATGACGCTGACCAGAATCATGCCTTCAGTCAAGTTATGCATTACAGTGTGCAACGTGAAATGAAGAAGATCGGTGCGATCCAACATCGGCACAACCGTCACGCCGGGAGGCAGAATGCCATGGTTGAGCTCATAAACTTTCTTATGAATGCCATCGAGCGTGGGCTGCTCCTGCGCGCCTTTGCGCATCAGCACTCCGCCCTGAATCACATCCGGCTCGTCGATAATGCGCCCGTCTTCCATGTGGTTGGCTCTGGCCATATGACCCAACCGGATCTTGGGACCCTGCACGACGTAACCGATGTCCTTGACCCGCAAAGGTGTGCCGGATTTCGTGGTCAGCATGGTCTGCTCGATGTCCTGCACGTTGCTGAAGAGGCCCAGCGCGCGAACGTTCATCTGCTGCATGCCTTCTTCCACGAAGCTGCCGCCGGCATTGATGTTGTTATTCGCGAGTTGCTGCTCCACCTGGCCGATGCTCAATCCGTACGACACCAGCTTGTTCGGGTCCACGCGTATCTGGTACTCCTTCACCGTGCCGCCGAAGTCGGAAACATCGACCACATCGGGAACCGATTTGAATTCCTTGAGGAGAACCCAGTCTTCCAGAGACCTCAACTCCATCAAGTCATACCGTGGATTCGTGCTTCTGATCGTGTACCAATAGATCTGGCCCGTGGTGCTCCAGTCTGTTCCGATCTGGGGCTGAAGGTTTTGTCCGTTAGGCAGATTTACCTGCGTGAGCCGCTCCAGCACTTTCTGGCGGTTCCAATCGTTGACGGAAGTGTCGTCGAAGATCAGCAGCACGAACGACAAACCGAAAATAGACTCGGAGCGCAGGAACGTCATGTGCGGCATTCCGGCCATTTGAATTTCGATCGGAATCGTCACCTGCTGTTCCACTTCCTCGGCCGAACGCCCAGCCCATTGGGTGATGATCGTCACGTAGTTGTCGGCGATATCGGGGTAGGCCTCCACCGGCAGGTTGTGGAACGAGATAGCGCCCCAACCAGCCAGCAGGACGGCAATGGCCATAACGACAAACTTGTTGTTAAGCGCGAAGTCTACGAGAGCGCGAATCATTTCCTATTCCTTGTCTTATGGCTGCTGTGGTGGCACTCTTTCCGGAGCCCGAACATCCCAGTTAGCATCACTGAGCGAGCACGTGGTCCAAAACCAACGCGTTCGAAACCACCTGCTGGCCTGGCTGCAGACCTGATTTGACTTCCTGCAGATCCGTGTGGTCCTGCAAGACGTCTCCACCGACGATCTCCACGCGGCGGAATTTGTTGTCTGGCGCCGGGACGTAGACGAAATCGCGATCATGCATGTGCAAGATCGCGGATGCCGGCACGATGGTGTGCATTTCCTTGGTCTGACCGCGGAAAGTGGCCGTCACGAACATGCCCAGCTTCATGATTCCCGGGTTCTGCACCTCTATGCGAACCTTGCCCGTGCGAATATTGGGATCGAGGATCGGCAGGATGTTACTGACGCGCCCTTTGAACACGCGATCGGGATATGCATTCAGTTTGATGTCCGCCATATCGCCGATCCGGACAGTGGCCAGGTCATTCTCGTACACGTCGCAGACAATCCAGGTCGACGAAAGATCCGAGATCGTGAATGGGTATGGCGTATTGTACGCCTGCACGAGAGACCCCGCGGTAACCTCCTGATCGGTAATCGTTCCTGAAACGGGAGCGAAGATATCCACCGTGAAGTTCAGTTTGTCGGGATCGTTGCCAAGCAGCCGAAGGTGCTCGGCCGCCGTGTCCACCGCAACTTTGGCCTTGTCTTCGGTGTCTTGTGCGACTTGCAGGTCGTTGAGCGCGAAAGCGCCGTGCTCGTAAAGATCCTTGGTGCGCTCCAATTGGGCGCGTGCGAGGATTTCATCCGCGACGGCCATTTTGTAATTCGAATAGCCGCCCGACACGTCGTCGCTTCGAACCGTCATCAACAACTGGCCCTTCTGCACGAAGTCGCCGAGGCGCGTGCGAATGACCATGACGCGTCCCGAGGCAAGCGAGACGACCGGGACGTTGCGGGAAACGTCGGGAGTAACCGTCCCAGTGACCACCAACTCGGAAGTAGAGGGGTGCTCGGTCGCCACAGCCAGCGGAAACTGGTCCGGATGGTCCACTGAGAAAAGAGCTGCATCCGGAAACGGAACGACTTTAGCGGGCGGCGGTGCTCCGTCCGGCGTATCTCCCTTGACGCTGCTGCAAGCCTGCACGAGCAGCAAGAGTGGGATAGCGAGCGCCATCAAGGCGACGTCAATAACTCTAGATTTCATGAGAGCTCTCCATTCCGCCGGAAGTGCGCCAGTTCCGGTCGTTCAATTCCCAAAGCCATGAGATGACTCATACGGTCCACTTGTAAAGGATAGGACGACAGGCATAAGGAAGGCATGAAGAAAGGAAACCAAAAACGCTATGCGAGCTATACAAGCTATTTATGGCCTGCGGCCAGCACGACACTTCGAGCGCGCGACAGGGGCAGATATAAAGATTGTGTTAAGAGACGCGCCTAAGATGGTTCCCGGAAACGATAACCAAAGTAAGGTTCAGTGAGCAAATACTCAGGGGACGCCGGGTCATCTTCCAACTTCTTACGCAACTGATGAACGAATGTGCGGAGGTACTCCAACTCCTGGCCGTAGTCGCCACCCCAAACGGCTTGCAGAAGTTTGGCATGCGCGACCGGTAACCCGGGGCGGCTCATCAGGTAATGCAACAAGTCGAACTCTTTCGGCGTCAGGCGGAGAACCGAACCGGCTTTGCGAACGCTTCGGCGTGCGGGATCGAGCTCGATATCGCCGATCGTGATGGGCGCGCCCACCTGGGGCTCGGATGTCTCGGAGCGCCGGACCGCGGAACGCAGGCGGGCCGCCAGTTCGGGAATGGAAAAGGGCTTGGTGATATAGTCGTCGGCCCCGGCATCGAGCGCCTCAATTTTGTCGGCTTCCCTGTCTCGCACCGTTAGCATCAGGATTTGCAGTTGAGGGTACTTTCGCCGCATTTCGCGGCAGGTCACAATTCCGCCGGCGCCCGGCATATTGACGTCCAGGAGAACCGCCTGGAACTGTTGTGTTTCAACTTGCCGGAGAGCCTGCTCCCCATTGGAGGACTCGGCAACCTCGAAGCCGAGCGCGTCCAACGTCCGCCGCAACACGCGCCGCAGATCGGCATCGTCGTCGGTAACCAGGATGTTTCCGTTGAGAGCAGGCATGATCATAACTCACTTCGCAAGGGCCGCTGGAAGCGCCAGAGAGAACGACGTCCCATAGCTCGCTTCGCCTTCCGCCCAGACGCTACCCCGGTGGGCATCCACAATCTTCTTGACAATCGAAAGCCCCAGACCAGTGCCAGCGGGGAGATGCTGGGTCTCCGGCGCCCGATAGAATCGCTCAAAAACGCGCTCGCGATCCGATGAGGTGACCACGATTCCCTTGCTTCTCACCGTCAAAATCACCTCCGCATTCTTGGCCACGAACCGGATATCGATTGGCGATCCCGGCTCGGAGTATCTGACCGCGTTGTCGACGAGCTGCGCGATCGCAGTCAGAATCAATTCCCGATCCGCCATCACCATCAGTTCCTGACTGGATTCGGAGACGCGAAAACGCTCGCGATCCGCCGGAGAATCGAGTCTTTGAAGTACCACGCCCACCAGGCTGGAAAAGAGCAGCGGTTCCCGCTGTGGCTTGCATTCCGCGTTGTCCAGCATGGCCGCCCTGAGCAGGCGCGAGGCAAGGTGATCGAGCTTGTTCGCTTGTTCGTCTATCGTCGTGACAAGCTCCGTCTGCAGTTCCGACAAACCGCCGACCGCGAGCAGGCCGGAACTGGCAGTCCGGGCTACCGCCAGGGGCGTCTTGAATTCGTGCGCCAATGCGTCGAGAACGGCGGTGCGCAGTTGCTCGGTTTGACGGGCGGCTTGTGCGCGATACTCTCTCTGCAACGTCCGGGCGCGCTCGAGCGCAATTCCGGCCAGCGACGCGAGTGCCGTAGCCGCGAGCTTCGTCATCTCCGTATCGATTAGCGCCAGGCCCCCCACGGGCCGCACGCCCAAACGGACTACGCAATACCAGGTTCGTGTTTCGGGATCGAAAGTGTCGGTGTTTCGGAAGTATGCGTCGCGGGTGTTTTGGCCGGCCGCCGACGGGCCTTCGCCGCTCCGATAGGTCGCGGCCGAGGAAGCGTCGAAGAGCTGGACTGCGCGCAAGTCGAAGATATCCCGGATTAGGGAGGGGATCAAGTTGCCAGGCTCGCGGGAGCTATCCAGCAGCAAAATCCGTCGCGAGGTTTCATAGAGCCGCTCCATGTCGCGCCGGCCCGCGACGGCCTCCATGGCCCGCAGTTGAGCCCGCTGCGAAAGCCGGCTGATCACCACTGCGGTAAACTCAAATGCGCCTAACGCCACCCAGTTTGCCGGGCTGTTGGCGAAGCTGAATATTGGCGGAACGAAGTAATAGTTCAGGCAGGCGGCCGCTGCAATCGAGACAAGCGTAGCCTGCCAAAAGCCACCATAGAGCGCAGCCAACACTACCAAGACAAGATAGAGAAATCCCGTGAACGCAAAAGTCTGCCCGATGTGAAAGGAAACCCATGTGCAGCCGGCCACCGCAGCCAGAGCCAGGCAGCATGGCAGCATCGTTACAATGCTCCTTCTTAGCTTTGCGGCCGCGGCCCAGCACGCCGACTTTGCCGCGCCCATCGCCGGCCACTCCAGGGGCTTTAGAGTCCCTTCCGAGCCGTAGTGCGCGGCGAGTAAAAAAGGCATAACAAACCAAAGGCTAGGCGCTGAATCGCTCAACGTCAAAGTTCCAGGTTGCCCATGAACTCCATTTCGCGCAGATCGAAGGTGTAGTTGACGACAATCCGGCCGATCTGCGCCTCGAATTGGATTTGCCGATCCTTCCTGGTGATTTCCGCCGACAAAGGAAACAGATAGACCACCACGACGCCGCCTTCCAGTTGAAACACCTCGACGCTGCTTGGCTTCACATCCTTTTTCCCCTCGCGTTTTAAAGCCGCCAGACCCTTCAGAGGTTTCCCCAGTTCTTTGGGATCGCCCTTGAAATTGGCGTTGGGAATGCCGTAAACCGCGATGCGATAGCCCTCGCCGTCCAGCGTGAGAGGTGCGACCTCATGCGACTTCAACTCCGCGAGCCGAACAGGGAGAGCGCTCTCCCAACGCAGCTTCAAGGAAATTGGGTGGGAAAGAGAGCGGAAACTGCGGTCATCGCCTCCGGGGCCTGTGAAGATGTCCAGCGCGACCTTTTCTCCGCTGCCCTTCGGATCCACATTTTCATTACCGACGCCGCGAGGTTGTCCCATTTGTCCGCCATCTCTAAGCTGGTCCTCGGTCAGACGGCGCGTGATAGTCGCTCTAATTTCCTTCGCCCAAGGCGATCGATCGAGAATCTGCCGGGCGTCCTCGTCGGTCCATTGGGCGGCCGGCTTGCTCGTCCACACTGGAACCTGCGCTATGAGGCTGGCCTCAGCGACGATCAGTCCGAGCGATTGTAAAAGTAACTTACGCATTCCCTTGCTCCGTAAACGCCAAGCAGCGGCCGAGTCGCGCCCGGCCGCTGCGCTTCTAGCTTACCAAACACAAGTGCGGCTCTAAAACTTCACCATTACGCCAACCGAGATTTTCGCTTCGCTGCGGCGAAGGTCGGGGAACCAGACGCCGCCGACGGTGGCGCAATTCGTAGTCGCGGTGGGAAGATCGCTTGCCCCGGACGCTGCTCCGTTCATGCAGGCGAACTGTCCAGGTTGACCGTTGGTTCCACCGAGCTGGTAGCCCGGAGGTGTGACGCCGCCTCGTCCAGCGAAATAGGGAATGTCGGAGTGACGGTATCCCGCCTCTGCCCACCACGTAATGTACTCTCTGGGCATGTATTGAAGAGTGACGGTGCTATCCCACATGTGGGCCCTTTGGCCGGGAAGCTGCGTAAAGTAAGGCGAACCCGTCACTGCGTCGGCCCCGTTGATCGGCGGCAGCAGTGTCAGGTACCGGCCCCAGTTGCTCATGTCTCCGCCGCCAACCGTGACGGCGAGCAGGTCCTTGTGGAACCACACCCGGTTGTACATCATCCATCCCACAAACGAATCCTTGTTCTTACTGGGCGCGCCCGTGCACTGAATGCCGCCGCCATATTGGCATCCGGCGTCCGCTGTAAGGGTATATGCTATTTTATCGATGCCCATCTTATCGGGCTTGTTATAGTACCTGACTTCGATGCTATCGTCCGTGTGAATGCGTTCCGTGTGGGGAAGACCCAGGTTATCCTGACCGTAGCCATACTGGTTAGCGACCAGCTTGAACCATTCCTTCGGCTGCCAGAGAAGCTGGCCGCCCAAACCGGGGTGCCCGTTGAACTTGGCGTAGGACTGCCATCCGTTGATGAACCAGGGTTCGATCTTCAGCTTGTTCGTGGGGAACCACTGAACGCGCACGCCGTTGAAGAACCAAGGCGTGTTCGATGACACGTACGACGGCTGGTAAGTCCAGTTATCGAAGTTGTAATAGCTGAACAATCCGATGTACGAAACGAAGATTCCCGCGTCGACATTAAGCCCGTGGTTCACGTTGAAGTGGTATCCGCCATAAGCTTCCGACGTGTACTTATACGCGCCGCGGAGGTCCCACTGGCCGATCCCGAAGCTGGCGTCGTTGCGGGGCGTGGTCGTGGCGAACATGCCGAACATGAACAAGATTCTGCCGCGGACGTTCTGCCAGTGGAAATCGCCGCCCACGCTTTCCTGTTCGATCTGCACTTCACCCGAACGGAAGGACTCGGTCGCGCCGACGATTGTGTGGTCGATGGGCTGGTTGAAATCTTCCATGTAGTTGGTGTCGAACCGGATTTCCGGAGTGAAGAACTTCGTATCCAGGACGGTGTCTTTGGATCGCGTGGTGGCGTTCATCCAGGTGAAGTCGCCATAGGCGAAAGGCGTGAAGTTGTCGACTGCGGGACCGGGTGGCGGCGCCGATAGAGCGTCCGGAAGGGCGGCCGCGGGAGCCGGCGCGGGAGTCGTAGCCGGCGCAGCGGGAGCGGCTGGCGGGGGCGCTGGTGCGTCCTGTGGCGCCGGAAGCGGAGCCCCCACGTCGGAAGTCGGAGTATTGGCCACCGGCATTCCAAACGCCGCAACCGGTGGGTACTTCAGTGTAGCCTCTGTCGTCGGCGCCGTCTGCGTTTTCGGTGAGTACGGCTGCGGTTTCCACAACCGCGCCAACAGGCTCTGCTTCGGCTTGTCGCCTGACGCTGGTGGAGTGGCAGGCGCAGCGCCAGCCGCGCCGGTCGCGCTCGAACTCGCCGTGATGACTGCCGGCTGAGGAGTGAGGTTCGCAATCATAATGACATCGGTCCTGGTCGCCCGGCCCGCTGTGATCCATAGCTTAGAAACCGTGTCCGGATAGCCCTCGGCTTGCAACGTTACTACGTATTCGCCCGGAGCGACGTTAGAGATCGAGTATATTCCGTCACCGGCCGAGATAGTCGTCCAGATCCCCTTCCCGTCGGCCTTGGCCAAGGTCACCATCGCTCCGGCGATGGGAACCTTCGCCGGACTCTTGACGACGCCGGCGACCGCTCCGAACATCGGCTGAACTTCCGCAGGTCCTTGGTTATGCGCCGCCCCCCCCACACTGCCCGGCCCCGTTTGCCCGAAAACGGAAATTCCGGACGCCACCGCGCTGATCGCCAAACCAACAGCAGCGGATCCAACAGCAGTCATTATCGATTTGCGAGTCATAGTGTTTTCTCGTTCTTCGATTGTGGGGGAGGACCCGTGAAAAAGGTATGAAAGGGCCGATCAGGAATTTCTATAAGTCACATAACCAGTGTGATGTGACTATCGTTCCCGATTCGGAGGCATCAGGCGAAGCCGGTAGCCGATAGCCCGGTCGGTGACGATATATTGGGGACGCGCTGGGTCTGGTTCGATCTTCTTGCGCAGGTTCTTGATAAATGCGCGGAGAGAATGAACGCCCTTGGTTGGATCGCAGGGCCATAGCTTCCGGACCAGCTTCGCCGACGGCACGGTCCGATTCGTGTGAGCCAACAGGTGGGTCAGGACGCTGCATTCGAGCCACGTGAGACGCACTTCTCCCGCATTTCCCCGAACCGAGCGGGCGCTCAAAACTACCGTTTTGTCTCCCATCTGAATCGGCTTGAACGGCATGCGCTCTTTGCCTGGCATCCGCCGAGGCTTGCGTCGCATGTACTCCCGAGGCGTGCTGTCCGCGGGTCGGGCAGGCACAATCGGCCCGTTACCTGGAGGCGGCGGCAGCCATCGGAGGGAGTTGGGCGCGTTCGTAAGTGTGCCGAGGAGGATCAGGCAACACTCTTCGATGTCGAAAGGTGCCTTGCTCTTATCGAGCGACGCTTCGGTCACGTCATAGCGCTCACGCACCAATACCGACTTCAGGGCCGAGCAGTCGAGGTTCTGCCGATGAATAATTAAGACCTTACCCGGACCCATCGCGCCAACTCCAGACAACTCGGTCACTGGATCAGTTACTCCGCCAATCACAAGTGTAGAGGGGAACTTGTAAAAAAGTCATAAAGGCGCCCGCCTATCTCACACGGGGTTTTTTATGCCTTATTCACAACTTTTGACGCATGCTCGAAGTGACGGGTAAGGAGGGTACGTGACTAACATCGGTGAGATAAAAGGCTGGCCGGCGCTTCGAGCCGTCGCCATCTCTGTCTGTGCCACTGGCTGTATGTTCGCTCAGCCGCTTACCCTCGCGATGAGCTCCCCTCGAAGCCCCGGAGGCGCAGTGGGCGAAGCTTCCACGCACGTCATCCGGGCGGATGTCAACCTGGTCCTGGTCCCCGCCGTTGTGACCGACCGCAAGGGAGCTACCGTGAACGGCCTGACGCGCGATAATTTCAGGGTGCTGGAGAACAAGGTTCCGCAAGATATCGTCGCCCTTAGCAACCAAGACGCGCCGTGCTCCATCGGTATCGTTCTCGACCTCAGCGGCAGCATGCGCACGAAGTTGCGGGCCGCCACCGATGCCGTGCGCGCGTTTCTCGAGACGGCAAATCCCGAGGACGAAGTATTTCTGCTCACCGTCGGCTCGCGCCCGCACAGCTTGTCGGATTTCACGGCCGACTTCGCGGCACTGCAAAACAGGGTCGTGGCGGCCCGTGCCGATGGCGACACCGCCTTGGTCGATACCGTATATTTGGCTTTAAGCCGGCTGCGCTCGGCGCGGAAAGGCCGCGGCGCTTTGTTGGTCGTTTCCGATGGCATGGATAATAACAGCCGCTATTCCAAGCCGGAATTGCTGCGAGTCGTCGAAGAGGCCGATGTGCAGATTTATACAATCGGGATTGCGGACGTTCCCGCTGGAAAGAAAGCCATCGAACTGACTGAGCAGTCGAGGGGGCTGGCTTTTCTCAGCGATCTCGCGGAGCGAAGCGGCGGCATGAACTTCAAAGCCGTTATCTCCGATGATGTCGAGCCGGATGCGCTCAAAATCGGGCGCGCGATCCGTAACGAGTATGTGATCGCATATGGCCAGAGCAGTGCCAATGACTTCGGTAAGTGGCGCAGCATTCAGGTTAAGGTGAACCCACCGCAGTTCCGGGTTTACGCACGCGCCGGATACTTTGCGCAATGATCGGGCGGCAACTCTAGGAATTCGAAGGCGAGCGGAAGCGGTAACCGAGCCACGGCTCAGTAACCAGGTATTGCGGCTGTGTCGGATCTTCCTCGATTTTCTTGCGGAGTAAGCGGACATACGCGCGAAGATACTCGAGCTCCTGGCCGTACTCCGGCCCCCAGACCGCTTGCAGGAGGCGAGCATGCTCGATTGCGACGTCCTGGTGCTGCATGAGGTACCTGAGGAGTTCGAATTCGGTTGGCGAGAGGCGAACCTCTTCTCCCGATCTGCGCAGCCTGCGGTGCTGGACGTCGAGTTCCAGGTTGCCGGCCCTCAGCACCGATTCGCCCTCTGCATCTTCCACCCGAACGCGGCGAAGCACCGCCTGCAGACGCGCGACTAACTCCCGGACCAAAAAGGGCTTTGTGACGTAGTCGTCCGCGCCGGCCTCAAGCGCCTCAATCTTGTCGTCCTCTGTATCCCGAATCGTGATCATCACGATTCCCGCGCCAGGGGCCAAAGCGCGGATGCGCCGGCACGCTTCCACTCCGCCCATGCCGGGCATGTTGCTGTCCAACAGCACCAGGTCTATCGAGCCTTTGCCAACCACTTCGACGGCCTCCTCGCCGTTTCGGGCTTCTTCGATCATGAAGCCGCCGGCGCTCAAGGTAGATCGAAGAGCGCGTCGCATGGCCGCCTCATCATCCACCACCAGGACTCTAACTCGCTTGGAGTTCATGAAGCGCTTCGCTCATTGCCGCCGGTAGCCGCATGCAAAACGTCGTGTCTTCGCCGTTCTCCGGTTGACAGTCGAGCTCCAAACTCCCTCCATGCGCCACTACGATCTTGCGCGCAAAGTAAAGCCCCAACCCCGATCCCGACGCCACCTGCCCGACGCTCGAGCCGCGATAGAAACGCTCGAAGACGCGCTCGCGCTCTTCGGCTGGTATCGGGAAGCCTTCATTGGTTACCCGGATGCTGGCGACGCCTTCGCCGAGCTCGAGGCGCACCATCACGACACTGTTCGAGCTGGAGTATTTGAACGCGTTAGCCAGCAACTGCATCAGCGCCAGGCTCAGGAGTTCGGAATCGGCCAGCACTTCCACGCGCTCGCGGCCCAAATCGAGCGCTACGGACCGTTGGGCGGATTGCTGCCGCAATTGATCGGCCGTGCGTCTGACCAGTGCCCTGAGATCCTCGTGCTCCAGTTTTGGCTTGACTTCTTCCCGGTCCACCCGCGCCATGCGCAGCAGCCGGGTGGCAAGGTGGCTTAATCGCAAGGCTTCGCTTTCGACGATCGCCGCCATTTCGAGCTGCTCCGGAGCCAGTGCGCCGGCCTCGCGCAGCCCCTCGGTGGCCGTGATGATGGTCGCCAAAGGCGTCTTGAACTCGTGAGCGAATGCGTCTAACAGGGCCGAGCGGAGAGTCTCCGCTTGCGTGGCGGCGGCTGCCTCGCTTGCCGTTCGATAGGAGCGAGCCCTGTCCAGCGTTCCGGCAGTCAATGTCGCCAGGGAATCGACGGTCGACTCCGCGTCGTTGAGCCCTTCGAATCCCACAGCCCCGGTGATCTTCCCGGCCACCCGGAGGCAGCGGACAAACACCTTCGTTGGCGGATCGTCGTAGTCCCGGCCTTCCAGGAACGCGTGCCGCGTCCGCTCCGCCAGTCCATATTGCGAATCTCCGTCTAACTTCGCTTTCGCATCGCCGGCATCGAACAGGCAAGCCGCATGCAATGCGAAGATCTCGCGCAACAGTTGCAGAGTTCTCTCGCCGGCCGCTGCTTCGGGTTCCAGTGACAACAGTTGGCACGCAGCTTGATAAAGCAGAGCAAGGGCCTTGCGTTTGCTCTCCGAAGCGCGGGCCGCGCTCCGCGCTTTAGCCGCGAACCGCGTTATCACCAGGCTCGTCACCAGGTAAGTAGCCAGCGCCATGCTGTCCAAGGGACGGTTGATGTCCCAGGCCAGAATCGGAGGGACGAAGAAATAGTCCAGAGTCGCAACCGCGATGACCGAGACAATGGCGGACGCGGCGAATTCGGCTACGGCCGATTGCGACACCACCAGCAGTAAATAAAGGAATGCCGGTATGGCGATGTCGGGGTGCAGGGGAAAGCATACGGCAGTAATCGCTGCCACGCCGAGCGCACCCAACGCTATGTGTTTGATTACCCGCCCGAGCCGCGCCAACCTTCGTTGCGTCACCGTCGCTCTCGGTGCCATTTCCCGCAATCCTCCCACTCCACAGCTTCGAATCCGGATCGACTGGGCCGGCGATGACGAAGGCGAACAGAGAGCTTCAACGTCATCTATGAGTGTAGGGTGGCCACTGTGAAAAAGTCATAAAAGGTCATGAAAAATTCGGGGAGAACAGGAACCTGATTATTCGACGCTCAGTGCGGTCGTCTTAGCTGAGCTTCGAGGTTCGCTACGCATCGGTAAGCAACAGAAACCAAAGGCGCCAGTGCGCCCGCAAGAGCCCTGTGGAGAACTGGGAAAGGGGTCTAAGGGAAGCCGTAACTTCGAGTCTGCGTGCTCGACCCAAAGAGCTCCCCAACGGTCTTACACCGAAGTTACACCGGTGGCGCAGATCTCCAACACTTGCTTCCGGCCCGCGGGATATGATATGAAAAACCGACCACCGGAGGGGTGACTGGCATCATGGAGAAACTCGAATCCGTTCCGCCGCCGGCGGACGGGAATTCGCGGCGCGGCTTTTTCCAAGCGGGAATTCTCGGCCTTGGCGCGGCGATAGCCGCCGCGTTGGGATTGCCCGCGCTCGCCTATCTACTGACGCCGCCGAAATCGAAACAGCCAAACCGGTGGATTGAGATCGGCGAACTAAACCAGTTTGCCGCCGGCGCTCCAATCGAAGTGGCCTTTCGCCGCAACCGCACCGATGCCTGGAAGGTGGTCAGCGAGAAAGACACTGTTTGGGTTGTGAAGCGCGCCGACAGCAGCGTGACCGCGTTCGGTCCGCAATGTACACACCTGGGATGCGCGTACCATTGGGACGACGGACGCCAGCAGTTCCTGTGCCCCTGCCACTCGTCGCTGTTCCGAATTGACGGCAGTGTGATTTCGGGGCCCGCGCCGCGTCCGCTCGACCGTTACGAAACCAGGGTAGAGAACGGCAGACTGATGTTGGGGAGCCTGCGAACCGTCGGCGAGAGGCAGGCATGAAGCGGCAAGTCGAGAGCCTGGCCGCGTGGCTCGAGGACCGTACCGGCCTGCCGGGCGCCGTTGCGCATTTCCTGGACGAGAAGATCCCGGCCTCGGGCGGCTGGCACCAAGTGTTCGGCAGCGTCGCGATGTTTCTGTTTCTCACCCAGGCGTTCACCGGCATCCTGCTGGCGTTCAACTACGCGCCCACGCCGGGCGAAGCTTACAACAGCCTGCGCTATATCCTGACCGAGGTCGCCGGCGGGCGGCTGATTCGCGGGCTGCACCACTGGGGCGCCAGCATGATGATTGTGGTGGTGGTGCTTCACATGTTGCAGGTGTTCGTTTTCGGTGCTTACAAGAAGCCGCGCGAGACCACTTGGATGTTAGGTGTGGTCTTATTGCTTCTCACCCTGACTTATGGACTTACCGGGTACTTGTTGCCGTGGGACAACCGCGCTTACTGGGGCACGGTGGTGACGACTAAGATCGCGGCTTCGGCTCCCATTGCCGGGCCATATGTGACGCGGTTGCTCGGCGCCGCTAGCGGCGTCGGCGTAGTCACGTTCGCGCGGTTTTATGCCGTGCACGTGCTGATACTGCCCCCGGCGACTCTGTTGCTCATCCTGGCTCATGTGTATCTGGTTCGCCGCCACGGAGTGACGCCGCAGCCGGGCGATGAGCTGCTGCCGAAGAAGCCGTTCTATCCGGTGCAGGTATTCAAAGACACGGCTGCCATCTTCATCGCATTCGCCGTTCTATTCATGCTGGCGGTGGTGGCCAAGGTGCCGCTCGAGCAACTGGCGGATCCAACCGATACGAGTTACATTCCGCGCCCCGAGTGGTATTTTCTGTTCCTGTTTCAGACGCTCAAGTTCTTCGAGGGGCCGCTCGAAATCGTCGGCAGCACTGTTCTGCCCGGCCTGGCGGTGCTGGCCCTTTTCGCGGTGCCGTTTATCGATCGCGCGCGGATGGTGAAGGTGACGCGCCGAACGGTGGCGATCGGCTTCGTGATTCTCGCCGGCATCGGTTGGGGCGGGCTCACCGCGGCAGCCGTCATGTCGACCCCGCGCGAAGCGGTCGCGCAGGTGGATTACTCGGCGCCCACGGATTGGATCCAGCTTTCGCCGGAAGAGATGGCCGGCATCGCTTACTTCCGCCAGGAAAGCTGTGCCAGTTGCCACTCTGCCGGCTCGTCGCTGGGGCCGGACCTGACGCGCACCGGCATCCACAAGGACGCGGCCTGGATGATCCGCCACTTTAAGCAGCCCGCGGCAGTCCGCCCGGGCAGCGCCATGCCGCCGGTCGAGCTCGGCGATGCGCAATTGAATTCGCTGGCTGCGTTCCTGCTCAAGCTGACACCGGAGAACTCGACCGCGCTCACCGACGCACCGGATTTCGCGGTGCGTGGCGCCGTAGTGTACCAGGATGGACACTGCGCCGCCTGCCACATGGTGAACGGCGTGGGGATGAAGGTGGGGCCTCCGCTGAACGGCCTGGCCAAACGCCAGACGCGAAGCTGGGTGGATGACCACTTTGCCAACCCGCGGAAGCTCTCTCCGGGGTCCATCATGCCGCCCTACCAATTCTCCGCCGAGGACAAGAAGAATCTGACCGCCTATCTGTTCTCACTGCCGGAATAAGCAGCCGGGCGCAAATCCGCATCCTCCGGCAACGCCGGCGGTCTTGCCGCCGGTGATTTGCTGAACTCCCATTGCTCGTGTGCGCCCATGCAGCCGTCTGTCTCCAGCATCGGCATCATTCGCGAAGCGAACTCGGCCGGGGAAAACCGCCGCGCATAGGCTTGCAGCACGAGGGGCCGAAAGTGCGCTTCCATAGCTTCGAAGCGCTCGATGGCGGCTTCCAGGCATTTGTCGGAGGCTTGTTCGTAGAACGCGCCCCCAAACGCCGGAACGCTTTCTAACACGCCACCGCGTCCCAAGGCGATCACCGGCTTGCCACTCGCCAGAGCTTCCACGGGAGTCAGCCCGAAATCTTCCTCACCAGGCAGCACCAGCGCGCGGCACCGTGCGTATAGTTCGCGAAGATCCTCGTCGTTCACACGTCCTAGGAAGCCGATGTTAGAGCCCGCGCCCGCCTTCAGCCGGCGATACTCCGGACCGTCACCGGCGACGATTAAGCGCCGCCCGCTGTGGGTAAACACGCGCACGGCGGAATCAATCCGTTTGTAAGGCACCAATGCCGAGACGATGAGGAAGTAATCATCCGGTGGCTTGGAGTAGAACGAATCCACCTCCACCGGCGGATGCACCACCTCCGATTCGCGACGATAGGTCTTGCGAATGCGGTTCTGCACGTTGCGGCTGTTAGCGATGAAACGGTCCACCCGAGCCGCGGACGCGTAATCCCAGAGGCGGAGGTAGTGAGTCAGCGGAGTCATGGCGGCGCGTTTCCAGCGCGACCTGGTCCAATCGTTGCGGTAAGCCGGGTAAAGATCCCATAAGTACCGCGGCGGCGTGTGGCAGTAACAAACATGCCGCGCAGAGGAAGAGACAATCACGCCCTTGGCTGGACCGGATTCGCTCGAAACAATCAGATCGTAACCGCGCAAATCGAAACTCTCCAGCGCCATGGGCATCAGTGGCAGCAGCGCCCGGTGCCAGCGGCGCAGCGGATTCAGAAACGACGTCGTGATCTGATGCAGCCGGACTTCCTGGCTAAGTGTCTGCGGCGCGGAGAACAATGTAAAAATGTCCGCCCCCGGCAGCAAGCGGCAAAGCGCGTCGAGCACCTTCTCGCCGCCGCGCCGATCTAACAGCCAGTAATGTACGATTGCTACCCGCACCTATAATCAGCTTACTGCCTATGGACTGACTTAGCTGAGTTCCCCAATGATTTTTACCGCTGTAACAGGCTTGCGCATGTTATCAAAGGATCAGTGACCACTCGCGACGCCCTCGGAATAGTACGGCCCGACCCATTGCTCTGCCACGTCGAGTTGCCGCTGCGCCGGGCGTACCACCCGGTAGGTTTTCGGCTGCACCTGGCCACCAATGCGACGGACGTAATCGACGCCGCCGACGAATGCTGGCGCGAATATGAGCCGGAATTCGCCTGCGAGCCGATGGAGCTTCGGATCGTGGTTGAAGCCGAGGGAGGGCCGGCAGGCCAGCCGTCCTTCCGTTTGCAGCGGCATCTGCTGTCGATTGTCTCCGACGCCCACAATTTCGCGAGTGTGGACATCGGCACGCAGCGTGCGTTCATTTACGTATCGAAGGAGACCGCTTCGGACCACGGTCTGTTGCGCTGGTTTTTTCTGGAGGCGATTGCTTACGTGCTGCTGGCGCAGCGCTATGTGGCTCCGCTGCACGCGGCCTTGATCGCGCGTAATGGAACCGGCATTCTGCTCTGCGGCGAATCCGGAGCCGGCAAGAGCACGCTTGCGTTTGCCGCCGCTTGCGCAGGTTGGACGTTTCTTTCCGACGATTGCACCTGGCTGCTGGCGAACGGTTCCGAGGCTACAGGGGTCGGCAGACCGCACCAGGTGCGCTTCCGCGAAGATGCGCCGGGTTTGTTTCCACGCCTGGCCGGCTGGGGCGTGCGCGAGCGGCCCAACGGCAAGATCGGAATCGAAGTGCCGACGCGCGCCCTCCCGGAAATCCGCACCGCGCTGCGGTCGAAAATCAGGGGTCTGGCTTGGCTGGACCGCGGCCACGGGGCGCGGCCGGCGATGAAGCGCGTGGAGCCGGCCGAAGTGACACGGCAACTGCTGAATTCCTGCAGCTACGGCCCGGAAGTGGATGCGATGCACGAGCGAGCCACCCGCAGGCTTCTCGATCTGCCGGCATGCCGGTTCCAATACGAGTCGCTGGATGACGGGTTGCGGCTGCTTTCCGATTTTGCGATCTCGATCGGCGCCGGGGCCGCGTCCGGAGGTGGAGTTTGAACAATACCAAGCACCGTGGCGCGGCTTGCCCGTGCACCATCCGGGGCCGTCAGGCCTGCAGAGCCGAGAGTCGTCTCGGCTTTTCTTCTATTCGCGCAGGCGCGGCAAATCACCGGCGACAAGATCGCCAGCGTTACCGATGACCGCCGCAGCCGCAACCGGCACGCGGCCGAACCCCTGGCCGGGATGCCGCGCGATTCCCAGCGGCCCTGCCGCGGCGCTGGCCGCGCTGCATCTTGCCGAACCGGAGTTAGGCGCGATCCGCCGGCTCAACGACCGCGAGTGGCGCCGGGCTCTCGATTACTGCGACAGCTCACACCTCACGCTGGCCCTGCGCCGCGCCGCGCGGGACGCCATGCCCGATTGGGTGCGCGAGCGAACGGACCGCAACGCCGCGCAGAATCGGCAGCGCCTGCGCCGCACCGAGGAGGCGTATCGCGCGGTGTCCCATTGCTTGACGACGCATGGCATCGAGTTTCTGACGCTGAAGGGCATCGCGCATTGCGGGCAGTTCGCAACACCGCCCGCCGAGCGCGTGCAGTATGACATCGATCTGTTCTCACCGCCGGAGGGCGTTCACGCGGCGGAGGCGGCTTTGCGAGACCTTGGCTATGAGCGGATCCCCCGCATGGAAAGCTTCCCTACCGATCACCTGCCCACGCTCATCCGCAAGACGGGCTGGGAATGGCGCGGCGATTTCTTCGATATCGATATTCCGCTGTCCGTGGAGCTGCATTTCCGGTTTTGGAACGACGCCGTGGAGCGGCTGCCGGCGCCCGGAACCGAAGAGTTCTGGGGCCGCCGCGGCAGGTTGCGCGTGGCGGATGTGGATCTCGACGCCCTGCGCTTGCCCGACGCGCTGGCGTACGCCGGACTGCATTTCCTGAGGCACGTACTGCGCGGCGATACCATCGCGTTCCACGCGTATGAGATTGCCCGTTTCCTCGATACGCGAGCCGAAGACGATGAGTTCTGGGACGAATGGAGCGCGCTTCATTCGCCGCCGCTGCGCCGGTTGCAGGCCGTAGCGTTCCGCCTGGCTGCCGAGTGGTTCGGATGCGGCATCGCACCCATATGGGAGCGGGAGATGGCCGCGCTGCCGAGCGCCACAGAACTCTGGTTTGCCGATTTTGCGCATCAACCGGCAGCGTCGGCCTTCAATTCCAGCAAAGAGGAACTCTGGCTGCATTTGAGCCTGATCGAGACGCGCCGTGACCAATGGAGTGTGGCGCGGCGGCGGCTATTGCCGGGCAACCTGCCACCAGACGGCGGCGCGGTTCACGTTCCGCGGAATGAATTGACGTGGCGAAAGCGCGCGCGCTACAAGCTGCGGCACTTCGCGTACGTGGCACGGCGGGCGCGGCGTCACGCCGTGTCGCTCGCGGCAACGGCACTCTCCGGCGCCCGGTGGTGGGGGCGGGCGAACGGACTGAGCCGTCAATTCTGGGTCTTTCTGGCGACCGCCATCCAGTTCAACTTCGGGCTCTTCGTTTTTTTCCTGCTCTACAACCTGCACCTGTTCGACCTCGGTTACCGCGAGGATTTCCTGGGAATGGTGGGATCGAGCGCCACCATCGGCAGCATCGTTGGCACCATTCCAGCCGCTTTTCTGATGCGGCGTTTCGGCTTGCGCAAGGCGTTGCTGGCCGATATCGCGGCGACCGCCGCCATCGTCACCCTGCGCGCTCTGACGACGTCGCGCCTGCCGCTGATCGCGCTGGCCTTCGCCGCCGGAACCATCTTCTCCGTGTGGGCGGTAGCCATCAATCCGGCCATCGCCGGCGCGGTGGAAGAGAAGCGCCGCCCGCTGGCCTTCAGCATGTTCTTCGCCGTCATGTTCTCGGTGGGGATCGCGGGCAGTTATGCGGGCGGCTGGCTGCCGGTGTGGCTGCACGGCAAGCAACCCGTGCTGTTGCTGGCCGCGCTCCTGGTGGCGCTGGCGCTGATTCCGGCATGGTATCTCAAGCCGGGCGAGCCTCCCAAAGAAAGCGCCAGAGTTTATCCGCGCAGCCCGTTCCTGCTTCGATATCTCGCCGCATTCGCGGTGTGGAACCTGGCCACCGGAAGCTTCAACCCGTTCGCCAACGTCTATTTTGCGCACCTGCGATTTTCACCCCAGCGAATCGGCGGCGTCTTTTCCGGCTCGCAAGTGGCGCAACTGGCCGGCGTGCTGATGGCCCCCGCGATCTTCCGGAAAGCCGGCCTCGTAACCGGCATCGTGTGGATGATGGCAGCCACGGCTGTCGGGTTGGCCGGGCTATCCAGCCAGACAACCGCTGCCACGGCCG
The DNA here is from genome assembly GCA_049508735.1 of Bryobacteraceae bacterium. Lineage (GTDB taxonomy): Bacteria > Acidobacteriota > Terriglobia > Bryobacterales > Bryobacteraceae > Bog-375. The sequence continues at coordinate 245,789 of JBELAO010000001.1, forward strand.
TGCTGGCGTACGGGGGGTACATGACGTTCCAATGGATGAGCGAGCCCGGACTGAACGCGCTGTTGATGAGCCGGGTGGCCGAGCGCGAACGCAGCGGAGCTTCCGCGCTGAATTACCTGGTTGCGTTTTCCGCGCAAGCGGTGGCGGCGCTGGCGGCCGGCCGGTTGCTGGCGCACTTCGGTTATGGCGTGGTGCTCGCCGGCGCGGCGTTGCTCGCGGCGGGCGCTGCCGGCCTGTTTCAGGCGTTTGTCAATTCGCGCGCGGCGGAGCCTCGCGCGGCGCACTCGATCGTTGCCAGCACCTCCTGACGGTATCTGTCGAGCGTGAACCGCCCCCGCCATAGTTCCCTGGCAGCTTCGGACATTCGCTCCATCCTTTCCCGCGGACCCTTCAGAAGTCCAATCGCGAGCGCCGCCATGTGCTCCACCGAGTCTGCCAACACTCCGGGCAAGCCGGCGGCCACTTCCGGAATCCCGCCGGAGGGAAATGCAAGCACCGGCACGCCGGCCGCATACGCCTCCGGAATCACTCGCGTAGTTGCTTCGGGGCCTGTGGATGGCACCAGCAATAGGTCGAGTCCGGCCAGCACCGCATGGATATCCGCGACCCATCCGGTGAATTCCACCGGGAGGCCTGCCGCTTCCGCGCGTATCTGGGCAGCGTAGCGTTGCGCGCGCGCGTCGGAAAACAGCGGTGCGCCGCACACCACGAACCGGCATTCGGGCAGCGCGCGGTGAACGATCGATGCCACGCGCAGAAACTCGCGCTGTCCTTTTTCGGCCGCGATCCGGCCGATGCAGCCGACACAGGACGGGCCGCTCGGTCGCTCGGCGGCGAGTGCAGGCCCCGTCACGCCGTTGTAGATCACTTTCACGCGCTCCCGCGGAACAAACTTTCTCCACGGGTCCGCCGCGAACCGGCACGCCGCGATCACCGAAGCATCCGTGCGGCGTAGCGCCTCTCCCGCCATCCATCGCGACGGGCCTGCAGAAATGTAACTGTGGGAATGAAAAACCACGGGCAGGCGCAGTCCCATCACCGCCGGCAGCAGTCGCGGACCGTTCACGTAAACCAAATCGGCCTGTGTCTGTTTCGCCAAGAGCCGAACCTGCCGCACGACTCGCGGTGTCCCCGTCAAAAATCGCATCGCGTCCGCCGGCGATTTCCTGCCGGAGCGATACGGCCCACAGTCGATTCTCGCCGTCGCAAAACCCAGCGCGCCGATCTGACCGAACAACGGACCATCGCCTGGCATGACTACCACCGCGTCCCAGCCGCGCTCCCGTATGGCGGGCAACAACTCCACCAGCGCTTGCTGCGCGCCGCCCGGATCGCTGAACTGGTCGAGGATGAGCAGCCTCATGCGCGAACCGCCAGCGCGAGCACCCAGAAGTACACCGGCAACACACGCCAATAGGTGAGAAGATCGCCGGAGGCCATCTGCACTATTTGTCCCGACCAGAAGCAGAGCATCCAGGCGCCGAAAAAGGACCGACGTGCATCGTGAGCCCGCGCTGCACGGCGCGCAGCACGCAGGATGGCGACATTCAGCCACACCAAAGCAGCCAGGCCGCCCACGCCGGTTTCCACCAGCAGGCTGAAGTACATGTTGTCGGCGACTACCGTTGTACCCAGGTAGTTACTGTACGGCAGCGTCTTATAACCGATTCCGAACAGCAGTTGCCACGGATGGGCGGCGATCCAGTCCGCCAGGATTCGCCAGCTTGCCACGCGGCCGGAAAGCACGCCTTCAGTGGACGAGAAGAGATACTGGGCCGACACTCCCAGGCGCAGCCAGTACATCTCGAGGAACTGGGGAAAGATCTTCCAGATGAGCAGCGACGCACCCGCCAGGCAGGCTGCCAGAGCCGGCGCCCTGTGCAGCAGCCGTAAGCGCCGCCGGTTCAGCCACGCCAGCACCGCCAGCGCCACCAGCAAATTGACCAGCGATCCGCGGGAGTACGAAAGCACCAGCGCGGCAAAGAAGACCGCGCCTCCCGCCGCCATCGCCTTGCGCGAGACGGGCGCTTCGGCACGCGGACGCGATAACCCAACAGCGATCATCACCAGAAAAAATGCGCAGAAATTGCCCAGCGTGCTGGCTTCATAAAACAGCCCTTGCGCGCGGCGGTACACGCCCGAACCGAGCCAGACAAATTGCGCCCCGTACCCGGCTGGAGCGGGGAACTGGTAGTAGAAGTCCACGCAGGCGAACAGCGCCGCAGCCGCCGCAGCGCCGTATAGCCGGCGCGTCGCGCGAAACGCGTCGAAATCGACGGATGGACCGTGCACGGTGTACAGGTAAACGTAAACCGGAATCGCAAACAGGGCCACTCGCGCCAGGCTCCCGGCCGCCACTTCCGCGCCCGAGCACACCGCTGCCACCGCAACGCTGGCGGTGAGAACGGCCGTCAACGCCAGCAGCGCGGCGCTCACCCCGGACCACGCGAAGCGCCATTCGGCCAGCCAAATCAAACCACAGAACACTCCCCAGGCGGCTAACAGGAGCGAGGGATGCGGACCCGAATTGCCGATTGCGATCGGCAGTGGCGGCAGCAGCAGCGCCGCCGCAAGGAATGCCGCCAGCCATCGCTCCGGCCGCCCCAGCGTCCACCATGCGAAGGGAACCAGCACCGCGGGCGCGGCCAAAGCAGCCTTCGCGCCGGGACCCGGAGCTACCGCGATGGCAGCGGCCCATACACCGGCCAAGGCCGCCCACGCACGGCTTCCGCGCGATTCGGAATAAACCGCTTCATTCACCGGCCGCCCTCTCCCACCGCGCGAAACTCGCCGCGCCGCGAACCCGCGCGCTGCCCCTGGTAGCTCATCTCCAGCGTGAAATAGATCACCGGCAATAGCAGACCTAGCAGCAAGGCCGCTGCCAGGTTGAGGGGCAGATTCGGCGAAGACGGCCTCTCCGGCACGATCGCCGGATCGATGATTCTGAGCCGCTCACCGCGGTAACCGGACTCGCCACGAGCTTCGCCGAGCCGTTGCTCCATGGCGGTCAGCGCAGCTTCATCGGCCTTGCGCTCGCTTTCGAGCTGGTCGCGATCCGCCAGCCGCTGCGCCAGGAGTTTCTGCTGATCCGCCTCCTGTCGATCGAGCGCATGCAGTTGCCTTCGCAGTTCCTGCAGACCCGCATGAGAGCTGCTCGGGGTCATGCTGGCCTGAATCTGCCGGGCACGGTCCGAGGATTCGGCGATTTCGAGCTCCGCGCTGGCGATCTGTTGCTGAATCTGCGACCGCAACCCAGCCGCCACGCCGAGGTCCGATTGCAGCGCATCCACCGGCTCGTCGGCCAACATGCGTGACCAGGCGGCGTCGGTCTCCTGCAAGCGCGCCCGCGCCCGGCGCTCCTCTTGAGCGACGGCTTCCACCAGGTCCAGTGCGCCCTGCATCGCGATGGCCCGATTCATTTCCACTGTCTCATCGGCCAGGAATCGCGCCACCGCTTGTGCCCGTTGCGGGTCCGGCAGGGTGGCGGCAATCTCCAGGATGCGCGTGTTGCGCACAATCTCAACCCGCAGCACACTCTTCTCTAAACTTTCGATCGGCCGGTTCCCGAGTATCTGCCGCAAACCGAAGCGGTCCACGGCTTTTTGAAACAAGCCCCCGGCAGTAGCAAACCGCTCGTAAGTCCTGAGCGATTCCAGGTAAATCGGGCTCACCGCCATGGCGGCGCGAATGTCTGCGCCCGCCGGCGGATCGATCACAATACGCGCCGTTGCCGTGTATTGGCGCGGCATCAGCAGGGTCGCGGCCAAGGCGAGAGTCACGGCAACCGCACAGCTTGCCGCAATCGCGCGCCAGCGCAGCCTGATGTAACCTACGTAACGAAACGCGTCCGTCGAGTCCGCCATCCTCTGCTCTTGAGTTAGTGTAACTTCTATGGCGTTCTTAGTGGCTCTAATTGTTCCGCTAGTGGCGTTAATTGTGACGCCCGGTCTATTATTTTACTTCGATGTCACCCCTAAGTTAGTGGCGTTGCTCGGCCTGACGGCCGCCGTGCTGGCCGCCTCAGCCTTTCACAAACCGATACGCATGTGCGGATTCCCTTGGTTTCGGCCGGTGGTGCTCTTCGGACTGGGCTCGCTGGCCGTATCCACTGTGTTCTCCGCCAACCTGGCGCTATCTCTGTACGGCACTGCCTGGAGGCGTTTCGGGGCACTCTCTCAAGCCGCAATTCTAGCGGCTGCCTTTTGCATCGCCACTCACACAGCGGGGCGTGCCGATCGGGTCACCCTCATTCTGCGCGGGATCTCAGCCGGCGCCTGGCTCGCCGCCATGTACGGAATTGCCCAGTACTGCGGTTGGGACCCGCTGCTCCCGGCCTCGGCGTATCACGTCGGGGAAGGTACTTGGACAATTGTACGGCCTCCTGGAACGCTTGGTTACTCCAGTTACTTTGCAGTCTGGTTGACTATGGCCAGCTTTGCCGGTTTGGCAGGCCTCGAGTCCGATACCAATGTTACATGGCGGTGGATCGAGGGTACATCGGCCGTTCTATCCGTGTGTGCAATCTTACTAAGCGGGACGCGCGGGGCTTACTTGGGGTTGTTGGTGGGCGGCGGTTTATGGTTGTTGTGGAAGGGATTCCGCCCGACGCGGCGCCTTTTAGCCGGCTTGGCGGTGGCGGCCTTGCTTGGGCTGGCCTTCTATTCTTCGCCGGCCGGCTGGCAACTGCGCAGCCGCGCGCGGTGGTTTGTCGAAGACCCGTGGGGCGGCGCGCGGTTGTACCTATGGCGAGACAGCGCGCGGATGGCGATCGACCGTCTGGCCGCTGGCTATGGCCCGGAAGTCTTCACTGCGGCGTTTCCACATTATGAATCGCGCCGATTGGCGGCGGCCTATCCCGATTTCGCCCACGAATCGCCCCACAACATCTTCCTCGATGCGCTGGTGGCGCAGGGTTTACCCGGCCTAGCTTCACTTTGCGGCATCTGCGTCATCGGGTTCGCGGCAGCCTGGCGGTTGCGGGCGAAAGGGAGCGCATTGGCTGCCGGCATGGCGGCCGCTCTGGCTGCGGGTATTGTCAGCCAGCAGTTTGTGGTGTTCACGATACCCACCGCGCTGACGCTCTATGTCATCATCGCCGTCACGGCCGGCCTTGCGAGCGATACACCCGTGCCGCCGCGCCGCAAACTTTCCAGGGGCCTGGCACTCGGCACGGCAGCGGCGTTGATTTACTTTGGCGTCCGCTTCGCCGCTGCGGATCGCGCCTTGGCGCTGGCTCAGCGCGATATCGATTCCGGCGACGCCGCGGTGGCTGCCACCCACTATCTCGAATATGCACACTGGCGGCTTCCGGGAACCGCGGCCGACCTCTGGTATTCGCGCGCACTGCTCGATCTGGCCCACCGAACCAAGAGCCCGGTGACTGCGGTTCGCGCCACAGACGAAGCCGGGTGGGCAGCCCTGCGGGCCACCGGGACCGCGGAATATCCCGCCAACGCATGGTACAACCTGGCGACATTCTATGCCTCGCAAAACGACGCCGCCAGAGCCGAGATGAGCCTGCGCGCGGCGATCTTCGCCGCGAACCAGTGGTTCAAGCCGCACTGGATGCTGGCCCAATTGTTGCTTCTGGAATCCCGCCTGGATGAAGCACAACGAGAAGCTGCCCTGGCTGCGGCGCTCGATGGCGGAAAGTTCCCTGAAGTTACTCGCACCTGGCGCGAAATTAGTGCGAAACAAGGCCGAGGCTCCGCGCAACCTAAGTAAACTCTCATCGTAACCGTTCCGGCAACCTCGGTAAAATATTATCCTGACTAGTAATTCAGCCGGTTCATGCACTTAGAATAGAAAGCAAGGAGACCATAAATGAAGTCCATCTTGACGGCCCTACTAATTCTCATTTGCGCGGTTACAGGATTTGCCCAAACGCCCACTGTGGCACCGGGAGGAGTGCTCAACGCGGCGAGCTTTGCCACTAACCAAGGAGTAGCTCCCGGTTCTTTGGTTTCGATCTTCGGCACGAACCTCGCCAGCAGCCTGGCCCAAGCCGACTCAATCCCTCTTTCCACATCGCTCGGCAACGTGACGGTGATGTTCGATAACATACCTGCGCCGCTGCTATTCGTAAATCACGATCCCGTAAACGGCGATCAGATCAACGCCCAGTTACCGTTCGCGGTGGGCGCCGGCAATGCGCAAGTGACCGTCACCCGCGGCAGCACCGTGTCGGCGCCTGTCGACCTCAACGTAATTCCGGCGGCGCCGGGCATTTTCGCGGTGAACTTCGGAGTCGGCCAAGCCATCGCTTACGGCGGTACCGACGGCCAGCTTGCAGCGGTGGCGGGATCTATTTCCGGATTGACCACGCACCCGGCAAAAATAGGCGACCCGCAAACCCTGGAGATCCTCGCTACCGGTCTCGGTGCGGTGACCCCGCCCGTAACCACGGGAAGCGCCGTCACTGACGGTCAGATTCATTACACCGCGGTAAAACCTACGGTGATGGTGGGTGGCGTGGAGGCCCAGTTGATTTTCTCCGGGATGCAGCCGCAGTTTCCCGGGGTCTACCAGATCAACATCATCCTTGCTTCCGGCACTCCAACCGGCGACGCGGTCCCATTACAGTTCGTCATGAACGGGATCACCACCACGGATAAGGTTACTATCGCGGTGACGAACTAAGCCCGCCGATCAGAGCCGCGGCCATTGGGAGTGAGCATGGGCCTGCTGCGCTCCCAAACGGATGAAACCGAGCACCGTGGCGCGGGCTGTCAAGCCTGCAGAGCCGAGAATCATCTCGGCTTTTCTTCCCGCCGCGGGGGCGCGGGTTTCAACGCAGCTTACCAAACTGCCCCACAAACGAACTTTTTTGCGCGGCAGACCAGGTGCCGACCACTGGTAACCGCCCGGCTGGTTACTTCGTCCGCAGCCCTGCGGCCCTAACACCCGTTACCAGGAGTTACTCCCGCGCAGTACTTCGGGAATCGTCTGTAAGAGTATCCGCAAGTACATCCGCAATGAGCGGTTTCGTGCCAGCCTCAGGTCGAGGGCGCGACGCTCGGCGTAGCTCAGGCGATTGCGTCCCGAAACCTGCCACAAGCCTGCCAGTCCCGGCTTCACGTGGAGGATCTCCTGTGCGGCGGCGCCATAATACAGGTCGAGTTCGGTCGCGGTAAGTGGCCGTGGGCCAACCAACGACATTTCGCCCGCCATCACGTGCCACAACTGTGGGATTTCATCCAACGAATGCCGGCGGCAGAAGCGCGCGAACCAATGGGTTACGCGCGGATCGGAACCGTGTTTATTCTCGGGTCCTAGGTCGTCATGGATTCGCTCGATCCAGTGCGCGCCTGTGGCTGCCCGCGGTGAGTCCTGGCCCCACATGGTGCGGAGCTTGAGCATCCAAAGCGTCGATCCGTCCAGCCCGACGCGGCGGTGGGCAATCAACGGCGTGCGGCGTGATAGAAGCGAAACCGCCAATGCACTGGCGCCGATTACCGGACTTATCGCCGCGAGTAAGACAGCGGAGGTAACTCGCTCGCCGATCCCGACCGCCTGCCACACCAGATCGGCCGTGGGCGATGTTTCTCGAATAAGTCCGATCGAGCCCATAGTTACACCTGCCCCGATGTTAGCTCCGGCGCGCTCCGGGCCTTGTTGGAGCAGTGTAAACAGAGCGTAAAATCGTGCCGGCTGAGAAAGTGCCGGAGTCAGGCGGGCAGGCGAATCAGGAAGCGAGCGCCGGGGCCGGTGGTGGAGTCGGCCCAAATCTCGCCGCCATGATCGAGGATGGTCCGTTTCGACAGGGCCAGCCCGAGGCCCATTCCGTGGCGCTTACCGGCGGTCGCGAAAGGTTCGAACAGATGCGGACGCACTTCGCTGCTGATGCCGGCGCCGTCGTCCTCCACGCTCACGACAACGGAGTGGTCCGCGGATTCGGCCGAAACGCGCACGTGGCCGCCGCGCGGCAGGGCGTCGATCGAGTTGGCGATCAGATTCTGGAAAACCCGCTCGACGGACGGCCGGTCGAGCGTGAGTTCGATCTCGGGCGAAACATCGCATGCCAGCGAGACGCCGGGGCGGGCCGCGGCATCGGCCAGCGAATCGCACGCGGCGAGAACCACATCGCGCAAGCGGCACGCTTCGCGGCGGCGGCTGTGGCCGCGGCTGGTGTCGGCCAGTTCCTGTAGCATCGCCAAAATCCGTCGCGACGAGCCGTAGATGCTGGATGCGAGCTTCTTGACCTGATCGACTGAGAGTTCGCCATCCACCAGCATTTCCGCGCCGCCGTAAATCGCCGCCAGAGGATTGCGGAGGTCGTGGATGATCGAGGTGGACAATCGGCCAACGGTTGCGATCCGCTCCTGGCGAATCAACTCCTGCCGCGCGATGCGCAGCGAAGCGCACATTTCGTTAAAGCTCTCGGCCAGGCGGCCCAGCTCGTCGGAGCTGGATACGCGCACCTGCGCGTCGTAGTCGCCGGTCGCGATTCGCTCGGCTGCCTGCTCCAAAGCGCGAATCGGCCGCACGATGCGCCGGGCCAGCACGTACGTGCCGGCGAGCCCGAGGCAGATCGCCAGCATCCAGATCACCACCATCTGCACGCGCAGCGTTGCCAGTCGCCGGTCGGCGGCCTGGAAGGAACGCAGAATACGAAGTTCGCCAACCTGGTGGCCTGCAATGTCAGTGAGCGGCATGACGAATTGCGCATAACTCGAATCGGCGATGCGGACCTGCTCGCGGCGCGTAAGATCCCCGGGCACGTTCACCGGAAGCGTCGACGCAATCGGCCTGCCGCGCGAAAAGAAAACGAAGTCGCTGCCGGTGGCTTGCTTCAGCTCGCTTGCCAGGGTGGCATCCACCTCGAAGCAGGCGACCAGCACATTCAGCAGCGCCGATCCCTGCGCGGCGGCCACATACACCGGCGTCACCACGGTCTGGTACAGCCGTCCATTTTCGATCACGAATCCGGTGGCCTGGCCGGGAAAGCGGCTGGCCGCGGCGGTAAGCGGAAAACTGGGAGCGGTCTCCACCGCCGAACCGAGCGAAGCGACCACCGCTCCTCCAGGCTCCAACACGTAGAACAGAGTGCGGCTGGGGGCGATGCTGTTCCAGAGCTCGCTGGCGGTATCCCTGATGGTGGTCTGATCGCGCGTGCCGAATGCGGCGCGCACGTCGGACATGCGGCTCAGCACAAGGCTGACTGACGCCAGCCGCTCCGCCCGGGCGCTCCACAGCGATTCATAGGCCCGGGAACTGGCGGCCACTTCTTCATTCAGCATGACGGTGGCGATACGCATGAAGTGGTTCTGTACCAGCCAGACGGCAACCGCCAGCAGGCAGGTGATGGCCACCGAGGTGGAGAGCATGATCTTCCACAGCAGCGACATGGATTCGAGGCGGCGCACGGCTATTTGTGTGTGGCGGGATAGAAGCCCGCATCGTCCGGCGCAGGCGGGTAATCCTGCCCGTACTTGTTCTTGTGTGGAATGGAGAGGTAGCCGGTCTCGGAAATGGCGACTGTAGGAATCGAAACGCGTTCGCCGGACACGCTGACGCGCCGGCCCGCGCTTTTCAGCGCCGCTTCCGTGGCACGTTCGTGAAAAAAGGTGAGATCGCGGTCGCCCTCCGGCACGCCCGCGATCTCGAAGCGTCCGTCCGCTTTGGTGATGCTGAACAGCGGCGTGTTCAACACCACGATCACCGCGCTCATACTGGAATGGATGTTACAAAAGACACGAACGATGCCGGAGCGGCTGAAACGAATGCTGCGTGTCGAGCCTGGCGGATAGAGGCCGACGTCGAAAAGCTGGCCATCGTAATTGGAGAACGCGTTGTGGAACACCGGATCGAGATTGGGAAAATCCACCGTCGAACCTACCGTGACGATCAGCAGATGCGGCTGAAACATTTTGTCTTTCTGCAGCATCCGGACGTGCAACGGTGCCGGCGGCTGCCACGCGCCGACCGGCTCCAGCCACACGGCGACGCCGGAATAGTCATGGTGCTCGCGGACAGCCGGCGCGCGCGAATCGACCAGTTCCACGCGGCCCGATAGCGTGGCGGCGTAGCCCATCGAGGCCAGCACGGCGCTAAAACAAGTACGCGAAAGCAAGGTCATAGTGAGGGTTGAGGCGCGTCGGCGACCCGACATACGCCGTCTGGACGATGGATGACTCAAAGCTGGCCACTACGTTCGAGACAATCTGGTACATCGCGTTCACACCATACGACTCGTTTCTGGAGATCAGGCCGGTCTCGAGATCGCGGTTGCGGTCGTCTTCCTCGCCGCCAAACAGGTGAAACGACAGGCGGTGGGTGGCGCGATATTCGAGTTGCGACCAACCGCCGGCGCCATGAACCGCTATCGGCGCGCCGCTGTACGGAACCACGATGCCTTGGCGAAGGCCGCCGATCACGCCCAGATTCTCGCCGAGAAAAGCGGCGCCGGTGAGCGTGAAGGCGCGTGCCAGCGGGATGCGCCAGTCCACGGAAGCTATCCGCGACGGCACTGAGTACCCCAGTAACTGCGAGTTACTAACATGGAAACCGGGCGCGATCTCGAAGTTGCCATTGTCGCCGGACTTCATCCAAAACACGAATCTGCCCTCGAGCGCCGGCCGGCCGGCCGGTGCGTAGGAGGAGTATTCGGCCGGAACATTGCCGGCCTCGCTGGTTTCGAAAACCCCGGCTTGGGCGCGGAACCCGGCGGAATCGCCGAATCGAAATCGCCGCTCAATGCGGGCCTGCGGCCGCCACAGCCAAAGGTTGCCCGCGCCGGTGAGCGGAGAGTAGCCGACCTGGGCCAGCGAGTCCGGTTCGCGGGGCGACAGGATGGGCTTGTCCTGCGCCACCGTAAACGTGGTGTTCGGCCACTGAAAACTGAGGGAGGCGATTCGCAAACGGACCAACTCGTCCAGCGAGTCACCGGAGCCGCCGAACAGGTCCACGTAGGCGTCGCCGGTGACTTCCGCCCCGCCGAAACGCTCGGGCGCCTGGAACTTCAGCCCGACAATGGTCTGGCGCAGCGTGGCGCCGTCGGAACGCGCGCCGGCCGCGGCGTCGGCGGTGACGGGGTCCTGCGCGCCGCCGCCATATCTGCCGTTCATATACGAATTGAACAGAACCATCCCCGTTAGCTGAATCGCCGAATGGTGTTCGGATTCGATGCGGTCCTTGGCCAGGTCCTCAATCCTCTGTTCCGCCACATCGATGCGCTCCGCAACCGGCGGGGCCGCGGGCGTCGATGCCACTGTGGGGGCGGCGGCTGTGGCAGCGATCTGCTCGCGCAGTGAGCGGATTTCCGACATCAAGTCGCGGTTCTGTTGTTCCAGAACGTCTAGGCGCTGGAGTATACGCTCCAGGTCCGCCGGGTCGCGCGATTGCGCGGCCAATATGCCGGGAACCAACGCCAGGAAAAAGACACGCAGTTTAGGATGCATGGATCAATTCCTTGACCTTGCGCCGGATGGCGCTCGGCGAGTAAGGCTTGGGGAAATACGCGTTCGCGCCCAGGCTCAGGGCGCGCTCGGGAGAGGCCGGATCCGGGTCACCGCTAGTGACGAGGATGGGCAAGCGGGCGAAGCGCGGCTGGTTTCTCAAGCGCGCGATCAGTTCGAAGCCGTCCATCGACGGCAGGTGAATATCGGTGATGACCGCCGCGATTTCGGTCGAGTCTAGAATCCGCAGCGCTTCTTCCGCCGTCGATGTGTGCGCCAGTCGCGGCTCGGTTTCACCGTCAAAAGCGATTTCCATCGTGGAGATACAGTGCGACTCGTCTTCCACCAGAAGTACCGTACGGCGCAGCAGCATGCCTAAACCCTCAAGGGATGAAACGATATCCGACGCCGTGCATGGTCACGAAATGGCGCGGCGTCTCCGATTCCGTTTCCAGCTTCTGGCGCAGCCGCACCACGTGAGCGTCCACCGTTCGCGTATTCGGAAAGGCGTCGTAGCCCCACACCGAGTTGAGAAGGACGTCGCGGCTTAAAGCCCGGTCGGGGTTCTGAACGAAGAATACCAGCAGCTTGTATTCCGCCCGGGTGAGCTTAACCTCGTCACCATGCTTGCGCACGAGCGATCGGTCGAGATCGACTTCGACGTCGGAAAAAGTGATGGCGTGGCTGGCCTCGGTAGTCGTGCGGCGCAACACCGCGCGGATCCGCGCCAGCAGCTCCCGCGTACCGAACGGCTTGACAATGTAATCGTCGGCTCCGATTTCGAGCATCAGCACCTTGTCGATCTCGTCGCCGATCGCGCTGAGCACGATCAGCGGCGTCTGCACGCCGGCGTTACGCAGCGATTTGCAGACATCCACACCGCTCAGGCCGGGCATGCGGAGGTCAACCACGATCAGGTTGGGGCGCGCGGTCATGGCTTCCTGCAAGCCGATCTTGCCGTCGGCCGCGAAGATCGCGCGAAACCCCTCCTTTTCCAGCATTACGCCGATAACTTCGCGAATGCCGGCGTCATCATCGATGACCAGGATGGTCTGCATGCCTCAGGCTCTCAATTCTATCGGATTCCCTACGGCCGCGCACGCGCGATACGCAACCGCGGCGGCCAAGTCGCGCGGATCCCGCGGCGGCTGATAACGGCACCCATTGCCACATACGGATTCCAAGTGCCGGTGGCCGAACGCGCCAAGCTTCTTGCGCAGCCGGGCCAAGTGCACGTCCAGCGTCCGGGTGCGGATCTGCCCGCCGTAGCCCCAGATGGCCAACAGCAGATCCGTCCGCGTGAAGATCTCGCCTTGGTTCGCCGCCAGAAAGCTCAACAGCAGGAATTCCTTGGCGGTCAGCGTGATGGATTGGGAATCCAGCGTCACCGTCCGATTCGAGAAATCAATCGTCAAACGGGCGTCCTGGTAGGGTCCCCGACTCGTGTTTGCAGCCCAAAGTGGTTCCATGTTGCTTCAGTCCTCGATACGGATGTTAACGGGAAGGCCAACCATAGGTCGTTGGGGATTTGTAAAGAGGGTGTAAAAGTATCGAGCTTGGGCAGGCTTGGCACATCGGCGCGCGCGATCGTGGCGCGGCCTGTTAGGCTGCAGAGCCGAGAGTCATCTCGGCTTTTCTTTCTTCCTTACTTAGCACCCTCTCTCGCGAAACCAACCGCCAGAGTGTCACGCGTGCACCACGTCCATTCTGACTCCATCCCGCAGAGATGGGTAGAGCACCGGCTCCTCAGAACGACCAAAGCACGCTGGTGTAACCTGTGTTGGCGTGGAAATTCTGGTCCACTCCCAGCAGGTGAAACAGTTCGCCGTAGCCATAGAACTGCCATCCGGCATTCCAGCGCAGCTTCGGCGTGATCCGGATCGAAAGCCGCGCCATCGGCGATTGGTAGGTGAGCGGGAAGGTCTGTACGGAGTCGAGCAGCGATGCGACCGGGTCGGTAACTCCAACCGGCACCGCCGAGGCGCGCCCGTCGCCAGTGTCCTTGGTGATGGTATAGCCTGCGTATAGGTCGGCGCGATGGCCGATGCCGAAACGCAAGCCCGCGTTGGCGGCGTGGATGTTACTAATGTAAATCGAGTCGTAACCGGTCTGAAGCTGCGGGGTTTGGACACCGGCGAAGAAGGCCAGGCCGCCCACAGTGTCGAGGTGCAGCTTCGAGTAACTGGCATCGAAGCTCAGCCAATCCCGCATGGCGAAGGAAGCCGCCGCATTGTATTGCCGCGATCGCGAACTGTAAGTCGTGAACGAGAGCGGAGCGTTCTCGTTATATAACTCGCGATAGCCTGTGGAGAGTTGTAGCTTGCGCTTCCGATACTGGATGCGCCCACCGAGTGTGTGGTAGTTGCGATCGCTCATCGGCGTGAGCGGGTGATCGGCATGGCCAACCTCGCCCTCCAGGTTGATCGAAAGCGGTTGAAGCGGATGCAAGCGGACGCCGAAGCTGCCGGTGTTCAAGTGGCTTGTCTGTTGGTAGTAGCCGTTAAACGCGTTGCTGGGTCCCGTCACATCCGAGAACGCTTCCAGAAAACGAATCTGGCGGTCGGAGTCGGTGAATCCCGCATAGGCGCTGAACCATTTGGTGAAACGGTAGTCCAGGTCGGTCGAATTGGCCACCGTGCGCACGCCGAGAAACTTGAAGTTCAGCGTGGTGCTGGCGCCGGTGCCGTTATCGAATTCGGTGAAATAGGAGTCGCCGTCGATGCGCGTGTCATGCACGGCCGTGTTGTTGACGATGCTGAGGCGGCTGGTAGGGAAAACGCTGAAGCTGAAATCGCCGGCCACCACGGGCCGTTGCGCATCGCCACTCACCACGATCTGCCGGTTCTCCGCCGCGCCAACGCTGTTGAATCCCGTCGTCAACTCATTCATCGCGAATCCGCCGGTGCCCAGGTTGTAAGTCAAACGCGCATTCAAAGCCCAGTATTTGTGGCTGCCATAAACATTGCCGAACCATCCGTGATTCGATCCATGATTCGGCGCCGCGCGTTGGAATGAGGTGAGCACTGTCGGATCTATCGCCACGCCGGAAGTCTCGGTGCTGGTGAGGCCGTAAGTGGAATCGTCCTTAAAGAAATCCCAAGTATGGCGGACGATGAAGCGAAGACCGGCCCAGTCCGCCAGGACGCCGATTCGGTACTCGTTCCACTGCTGCTTCACGTTTGCAAACACCGGGAAGGCGGAGGAAAACGCATCGAACCCCTGCACAGTGGAAAGCGCGGGCCCGTTGTCCGTATTGCGGCTGTAACCCAGCTCCACTTGGAAGTGCGACTGCGGGAAGAGCGTGAGAGAGTGGTCCTGTAACCCGCGTGTAGTGTCCATCGGATGGTCGCCGCCGGAGATCGCCAGGCCGGGGTTGAAGTAATCGTCCTCGCGCCAGAGCATGTCATAGCGGTAGACGCCGTTTTTCTGGATGCGAAGGCTGGCTGTCTCATAGGGGTCGTTGCCGAGGCCGCTGGTGGAAAGCACTATCTCGTCAAACCACTTTCCGTGGCCCTCCTTCGAGTTGATACTCAAGTTGGTCGCCAGCAGGCGGATGCCATCGCCGTAATTGACGTCGCTGCGATAAGTGTCCACGCTACCCCCGGTCACAGCCCAGCGGTAGCCGAATTCGAATGAGTCGACGATATTGTAATTGGCGAAATCGCCGCCCCTCGCAATTCCCACCGCTTCAGGCGTAGGCGCGATCGTCTCTTGCGCCCATACCGTTCCGCAGACGGCGGCAATCAGGCAGCTTCGTTTCAGCATGGCGGTCATCGCAGAAAGGTCTCGTCGGCGTTCGATCCGTGTATGCGCACATGGCATGTAGTGCAGCGCTGGAAGCGCGGATCGAGCAAATTGTGTGGCGACGTCTGGAGGGGAACGCCGTTGTTGCGAGTCCCCGAAGCGCCGCCGTTGTGGCATCCCAGGCATAGCGTAAACACGACCGGCCGCCGCAGCAGGCGCTCATTGGTTGAGCCGTGCGGAAAGTGACAGACTTCGCAGCCTTCCACGCGTACCGGAGGGTGTTCATATACGAACGGGCCGCGCTTATCTACGTGGCATTTCAGACAGGGTTCTTCGTTGTTCAATGCCTGATCCACCATGCGCGGGTGATCCGACATGCGCCAGGTGGGAGCGAATGCGCCATGCGGATTGTGGCAATCCGAACACTCCATGAAGCCTTCGTTGACGCGGTGCTTGCTGGGCATTTCGAATTGCGCACGGATGCCGGCGTGGCATCCGTAACATAGCTCTGTCTGTTTCTTGGCAAGCAGAAACTTAGGTGTTGGCGAATGATGAATGGAATGGCAGGAAGTGCAGGCCACATCCGCGAGCGTGTGCTCCGAACGGCGTATGTTGGCCTTTTGAAAATCGCGCGCATGGCAGGTGAGGCACGTTTCGAGCGCACGAGCCTGTGTCATCAAGGAAAACGCATTGGGAATCGTCGCCTTGCCGCCATGTGCGGCCACGTGCGCTCCGCCCGGCCCGTGACAGCTCTCACATCCAGTGCGGCTCGGCGGCAAATCACCCGATGCGACACTTTTGAAATGCGGGTTCTTATAAAAGTTCAGCCAGACATCGGCATGGCACGTCTTGCAGGCGCTCCTTCCCACGTATCCGGCTGCGTCCGATGCGCCAGGGTTCTGCGCAGCCGCGCCCGCGGCTATAACTGCCAGTAACAGCCCGCGAACACTCACTATCATGGCCCGGCGCATCATCACTCAATGATATCGGCAGGCTGCGGCCGATCCTTCAGACCGCAAGACAGTTTACGGCAGAGTTTACCTATGTTCCAGCTATGTTATGGACTGCACCAGACTATTAGCTGTAGGTTGTTACACGCGCAAATCGCCAAGGCGGGTTATAAGGGAATGAGTGACACTGAACAGACTGCGATCCGTACTTCCGACAATTGTCCTTGCCTTGCTGTTTTCGATCTGGCTGCCCGCCCGGCTGGCGGCCCAGCTCGCCGGCATCGTGGGAAGCGTTTCCGACCCTTCCGGAGCCTTCGTCAACGGCGCCACGGTTCGAGCCACAAACGCCGGCACTGGGCTCGTATGGCAAGTCAAGACTAACCCGCAGGGCGATTATTCGCTCGGCCTTCTTCCTCCAGGAGTATATGTGGTGGAAGCCTCGGCCGCGGGCTTTTCTCCAGCGCGCGCAACCGGCGTCGAGTTACTGGTCAACTCGACGCGCCACATCGATCTTCGGCTGGCCCTGCCGGAGGTGAAGGAAAGCCTGCGCGTGGAGGCGGTGGCGCCGATGGTAGAGACCGAGACGTCCGAACAGGGCCTCGTGGTCGGCGGACAGATGATCGGCGATCTGCCGCTCAACGGGCGCGATTTTCTGCGGCTCGCGAGGTTGGCTCCGGGCGTATCCGGCGCCACCGATAATCCCGCCTCGCCGGCCGGCCCGTTCAACGTCAACGGCCAACGGGACCTTTCCAACAACATTCTGATCGACGGGATCAACGTAAATGCGGGCGGCAGCGCCAACGGACGCATCAGCCTCGCCCCCGGCAACGATCCTGCCGTCGGCCAGTCCGGCAGCAGCGTCGCGCTGGTGTCGGTGGACGCGGTCTCCGAGTTCAAGGTGCAGACGCAGATCGAAACCGCGGAGTTCGGCGGTTTCTCCGGCGCGGTCGTCAATGTAACCACCAAGAGCGGCACCAACGAATTCCATGGCAGCGGTTTCGAATTCCTTCGCAACAGCGACCTGGACGCCAACAATTTCTTCAGCAACGCCAACGGCGTGTCGAGGACGCCCACTCGTAATAACTTCTTCGGCGGCGCCATCGGCGGCCCTATCCGCAAGGACCGCACCTTCTTCTTCGCCTCGTTCGAGGGACTGCGCCAGCGCGTCGGGGTGAATGCCAACGCGCGCGTGCCCTCGCTCGCTGCCCGCGCCGAGGCGAGCCCGGAGATTCAGCCCCTGATCGACGAATACCCGCTGCCGACCGGTCCGGACAACGGTGACGGAACAGCGGCCTATTTCGCAACCGCCACCAACCTGGTCGGCGAAACCGATTTCAGCGCTCGTCTCGACCACCGTTTCTCCAATAACGACGATTTCTTCGCGCGGTATTCGTTCAGCGACTCGTTCAGCCTGCTCCGGTCGTTCTATCTCAATACCCTTTTCCGCAATCGTTCTAGGCTGCAAAGCCTGAGTCTCTCGGAAGTGCACCGCATCACGCCGGATCTCTTTAACGAGGCGCGATTCGGATTCGTGCGTAGCGCCAATACTACCGTCGGGGCCGCCGACGGCTTCGGCGGCGCTGAGCCGATTCCCTTGAATGCGGCGGGCGACGCCACCTTGCCCGGGATGGATATCTTCAGCCTGCCCTTCGCCGAATCGCCCAGCCCTCCCGAGGTGCAGAACAATAATCTATTCAGCTTCAATGACGACCTGACTTACGTCCACGGGCCGAATACCCTCAAGTTCGGCTTCTGGGTACGGCGCACACAGGGCAACGTCAGCCTCCAACCGATCTCGAGTGGCGTGTACTTCTTCAATACCGTTAACGACCTAATCAACAACAATCCCGTGTCTTTTTTCAATCAAGCCGCGGAAACCGGCTTCGGCGTGCGATTCACCAACCTTGCCTTTTACGGCC
This sequence comes from Bryobacteraceae bacterium, assembly GCA_049508735.1. GTDB lineage: Bacteria > Acidobacteriota > Terriglobia > Bryobacterales > Bryobacteraceae > Bog-375. The sequence continues at coordinate 263,798 of JBELAO010000001.1, forward strand.
AGGACGACTTGCGCATCACGCCCCGTCTGAAGCTCAACCTCGGCCTGCGCTATGAGCTTGACACAGTACCGACTGAGGCGCACGGCCGCTTCAGCCCTATCGTCGGCCTTGATAACTTCGCCACCGCAACCTTAGGCACTCCCGGCTCACCCGTGCACAATGGCAACTATGATAACTTCGCCCCCCGCGCCGGTTTCGCGTACCAACTCACCAGCGACTCGAAGACCGTTCTCCGCGGCGGCGCCGGCATCTATTACGATCTGCCGACGATCAATGCCACGCAACTGGCGTTTGGGCCGCCGTTCAAGATCACCAACTTTCTCCTTGGCAGCGCGCTGGGAGGTCCGGTGACCGTCCCTGTCGATCCAGCGCTGCTGGTTACCGCAATCACCGGCATGCCGCCGTTCGGCAGCGCCACGGTTTACGATCCCACCGGCTTTCGAACGCCTTTCACTTATGAGTACAGCCTGAACCTGCAACGGCAGCTCGATAGCAAGACGGTCGTCCAGGCCAGCTACATCGGGTCACTCGGGCGTAACCTGATCCACATGCAGCCTCTGAACCTGCTCGACCCAACAACCGGCGCCGCACCCAATCCGAACTTCTCGGCAGGCGCACTCGAGCTGATTGAAACCACCGCCGTCTCCAATTACAATGCGCTTCAGGCAAATGTCACCCGGCGGCTGAGTCACGGCCTGGAAGTGACTGCTTCGTACACCTGGGCGCACTCGCTCGATGATGCCTCGAACCCCACCGGCACTTCCATCAACTCCTCATACACCGGCTCGAATCCGTACGATTTTCGCGCCGAGTACGCTTCCAGCGACTTCGATATTCGCCACAACCTGGTGGCCGCTTTCACTTACGAGTTGCCGGGCAAATCGGCGCGCTCCCAAAACATGGCCGCGAGGCTCCTGGGAGGCTGGTCGCTGGAGGGCATTTTCACCGCGCAAACGGGCGTGCCGTACACTCCCCTGCTCGGCGAGGACATTGCCGGCAACGGCGATCAGTTCGCCGCCAACAATCAGCGTCCCAACCTGGTGACCGGACAGCCGCTCTATCTTGCGTCTCCCGCGCCACCGTTCCGTGTCGCCAATCCGGCGGCATTCGCCCTCCCGGTGGCCGGCGCCTACGGCGATGCCGGACGCAACATCCTGCGAGCTTCCGGGCTCAACCAGCTTGATCTGGGTCTGCACAAGACGGTGAAGGCCAGCGAGCGGTTTTCCGTGCAGTTCCGGGCGGAGTTTTTCAACGTCTTGAATCACCCCAATTTCGCGGCGCCTGCCGCATCGGGGAACAACCTGCTGACGGCGGGAAGTTCCTTCGGCCTCTCCCAGGAAATGGCTAACTCGTCGAGCGGCGGATTGCTCTTGCCTCTATTCAACAGCGGCGGTCCGCGCAGCATCCAGCTCGCTCTCAAACTGCTATTTTAGCTGGAGGCGGAGTGGGCGCCGAACGCGCTTCCCCTGGCCAAGGCCGATAGTTAAGATTCTATGGATGTTCGGTGGAGGTAACAAACCTCCCATAACGTCTCCACAACCGTTGTGAACTGGACAGCCTGGCAAGTCCCAAGCCACCATCGCAGGGAGCGGTCAGGCTGTCTGGGCCTTGTTCGAAGCCTGACCGGGGAACGCTAATGACGAGCACCCGGACGCCCGATCGCACACACCCCGCCCGATGGGTGCCGACGCTATACTTCGCGGAGGGCGTGCCGTTTTTCGCGGTCGCATTAATCGCCGGGATCCTTTACAAGCGCCTCGGGCTGCGCAACGATGTCATCACTTTTTACACCAGTCTGCTGCTGCTCCCGTGGTCGCTCAAGCCCTTGTGGAGCCCGCTCATCGAGATGTTCAAGACCAAGAAGTTTTTCGTGGTCGCTCTCGAGCTGGCCGGTGGACTGAGCCTGGCGCTGGTGGCCTTGTGCCTGCCGCTGCCGGGATATTTCGGGTACACGCTGGCTCTGCTGGCCGTGGTCGCTTTCTGCTCGTCGACCCATGACATCGCCGCCGATGGCTTGTATATTGCCAGCCTCTCCCCCAAAGAGCAGGCCGCGTACACAGGATGGCAGGGCGGCTTCTACAACGCGGCGCGGTTCTTCTCGCAGGGCGGCCTGATCATCCTGGCGGGATACCTCGAACTTCGCGTGGGCGTGCCGCGCGCCTGGATGGCGATTTTCGCGGCTATGGGGCTGATCCTGATGGCGCTGAGCATTTATCACGCGCGGATGCTGCCCAGTGGAGGGGCCGAGCGGCGCTCGGAAAGCATTCGCGAGATGGCGGCCACCTTCCGCGAGGTGGTGGTCAGCTTTCTCAAGAAGCCGAACATCTACCTGCTGCTGCTCTTCATCGTCTTGTACCGAGCCGGCGAGGGCCAGGTGGTGAAGATTGGTCCGCTGTTCCTGGTGGATAAGCGGATCGCGGGCGGATTGGGCCTGACCACGGACCAGTTCGGGACGATTTACGGCACGTTCGGAACCATAGCCTTCGTGGCGGGCAGCATCCTGGGAGGCTATTTCACTTCCTGGCTGGGCCTGCGGCGCGCGCTGCTGCCGCTGGTCTGTGCGATGAATTTCCCCAACCTGGCCTACGTGTATTTGAGCACCGCGCTCCCCACCAGTCACCTTCTCATCACGGCGGCGCTGAGCCTGGAAATGTTCGGCTACGGCTTCGGCTTCGTGGGCGTAATCCTGCTCATGATGCAGGAGATCGCGCCCGGAAAGTTCCAGACGGCTCACTACGCCTTCGCCAATTCGTTGATGAATCTCGGCCTCCTGATCCCGGGCACGGTCAGCGGGAAAATCCAATTGGCGGTCGGCTACCGGAATTTCTTTGTCTGGGTGCTGCTGTCCTCAATCCCGGCGCTGATCCTCTCCCGGCTGATCCCCATCCGTGGCGGCGCCAGTTCGCCGGCCGTCGCGACGGAGCCCGTGGAGGAGGCGCCGCAATGGCGCTGACGCTCGATGAGACCGCGCAAGCGGCCACGCCGGCCGGGACCGCGGAAACCAAAGTCATCATTCTGGCTGCCGGCAGGCATGCGCTCGCGGAAAATGGCCACCCGCTGGTGCTCGAACCCTTGGGAAATCGCACCATCCTCGATTGCGTGGTGGAGAATGCGCTCGGTGTGGCCGGCCCTGGCGATATCTACGTGGTGGTCGGGTACAGGCAGGAGGAAGTGCGGGCGCACCTGGGAGACAAGGTTCGCTACGTCTTGCAGGAGGAGCCACTCGGCACCGGCCACGCAGCCTTGCAGGCGCTGCCGCTGCTGCGGGATTTCCATGGCAGCCTGCTGATCCTCTACGGCGACACGCCGTTGTTCCGCCCAACCTCCGTCCGCGGATTGCTCAACCGGCACCGCCTGCGCAAGGCCCCCTTGACCCTGCTCACGGCGGTCGTCGACCGGGCCCTTCCCTATGGGCGCATCGTCCGCAGCGCCGCCGGCGAGATCATCGACATTATCGAGGACACAGAGGCCTCGCCCGCCGTCCGCGAAATTCGCGAAGTGAATGTGGGCGCATACGCCATTGATGCCGGCGCCGCGAATTCCGTCTCGCCGGCTTACCGCCTCACGGATTGGGTCCACGAGTTGATTCGATCCGGCCGGCGCGTGGAAAGCTATCAACTCTACGATCAGGACGAAGTGCAGGGCATCAACACGGCGGCGGACCTGGCGCGGGCCGAATTCATTCTCGAGAAGCGGTTATTCCGCCCGCGGCGCCAGGAGGAACAGAACCTGGTTACGTTCGGCACCGGCGGCTGGCGGGCCATCATCGGCGAAGGTTTCACCATGCACAACGTTCGCCGGCTCAGCCAGGCCCTGGCCAACGGGATCACGCGCCGCGGCGAGGAGAAGCGCGGGGTGATCGTCGGCTACGACCGGCGCTTTCTTTCGAAACAGGCCGCCGAGGCTTCCTGCGAGGTGTTTGCCGGCAACAACATCCGCACCATTCTGCTGAGCGAAGACGCGCCCACGCCTCTGATCACTTACGCCACGGCCGCGCGCGGATCGGGGTACGGCCTGGCGTTCACGGCCAGCCACAATCCTCCCGAGTGGAATGGGCTCAAAGTCTTTCGCGGCGATGGATCGCTGCTGCTCGACGACGAGACTCGCATCATCGAGAACGAGACCAACGCGCTCCAGCCGGATCAGGTCATCAAGGTCGAGTTGGACCTCGCCCTGGAGGCCGGCATTGTCGAGCGGCGCGATTTCACGAACGAATATGTGGATGCGGTGGAGAAGCTGATCGACCTGAACGCGATCCGCGAAGCGGGGCTCAGCGTGATCGTGGATCCGATGTACGGCGTGGGCCAGCTCACGCTGGGCACGGTGCTGACGGAGGCCCGCTGCCGCGTGACCTTCATCCATGAGCGGCACGATCCGCTGTTCGGCGGCCGCTCCCCCGCTCCCAATCTGGAAGCTTTGCGGCTGCTGACGTCCCAGATGCTGGATCACAAATACGACCTGGGGCTGGCGATGGATGGGGACGCCGACCGCATCGCGATCGTGGACGACCGCGGCGAGTACATCTCCATCAACGACCTTCTGGTGCTGCTCTACTGGTACCTGCACGAAGTGCGCGGCGAGCGCGGCGGAGTGGTGCGCAACCTGGCCACCACGCACCTGCTCGACCGGCTGGCCCTGCGGCTGGGCGAGCAATGCTACGAAGTTCCGGTAGGCTTCAAGCACATCACCGCCGCTATGGCGGAGCACGGCGCGCTGCTGGGGGGCGAATCTTCGGGCGGGCTCACCATCCGCGGACACATCCTCGGCAAGGATGGTATTTTCGCTTCGGCCCTGGTGGTGGAAATGCTGGCGCGCACCGGCCAGAGGATTTCTCCTCTCCTCGAACGCGTGCGCGTTCTCACCGGGCGGCTCTACGATTTCGAGGAGAGCCTGCCGGCCACGCCGGAGATGCGGATCGTGATTCCGCGGCGGCTGAAGGAAGCGCCCTGCACCGAGATCGGGCCTTACCCGGTGATCGGGATTTCGCACCTGGACGGAACCAAGTTGATGCTCGAGAACGATAACTGGGCCCTGCTCCGCTTCTCCGGGACTGAGCCGGTGCTGCGGCTCGTCGTGGAAGCCGATTCGCCGCGGAAGGCACAGGAACTGGTGGGCTGGCTGAGGCAGTTTGTGTCGGTGTGAGGTGCGTTTTGCGCTACGGCTACTTCGACAATGAGAACCGGGAATATGTGATCGAGCGGCCGGATGTGCCGGTCTCCTGGACTAATTACCTTGGAGTCCGCGATCTCTGCACGGTGATCTCGCACAACGCCGGCGGATACTCCTTCTATCAAAATGCCGAGCACCACCGGATTACGCGCTTCCGCGCCAACGGCGTTCCCTTGGACCGGCCAGGGAGCTACGTCTACCTGCGCGACGACGATACCGGCGAATATTGGTCCATCTCCTGGCAGCCCGTGGGCAAGGATCTGGCGAAGGCCAGCTACCAGTGCCGGCACGGTCTCTCGTACTCGAAGTTCTCCTGCGATTACCAGGACCTCCACGCGGAGCAGACCGTCTTCATCCCTATTGACGAGGATGCCGAGCTGTGGGACGTTCGGATCGAAAACACCGGCTCGCGTGAGCGCCACCTCAGCGTGTTTTCATACGTCGAGTTCTCCTTCCACCACATCGAAATCGACAACCAAAACCTGCAGATGAGCCTTTACGCCTCCGGGGCGAACTACCAGGACGGCATCATCGAATACGATTTCTTTTACGAGCCGTGGACCTTTCACTACTTCGCTTCGAACTTCGAGCCGGATAGCTATGACTCGATGCGGGACAGTTTCCTCGGCAACTACCGGACCGAAACCAACCCTGTAGCGGTGGAGAGCGGACAGTGCAGTGGCAGCTCCGAGCTGGGCGGAAATCATTGCGCTGCGCTGCATAAGCGCCTGACGCTCGCTCCCGGCGATGCGACGCGGCTCATTTTCCTGCTCGGCGTCGGCCCGCGCGCCAAGGGGCGGGAAGCCAAGGCCAAGTACTCGGACCTGGCCGAAGTGGACCGCGCGTTTGCGGCGCTCAAATCGTATTGGGAACAAAAACTCGCGGCGTTCCAGTGCAAGACCCCGCACCAGGCTCTCGACACCATGATCAACACCTGGACGCTGTACCAGGCGGAAACCTGCGTGGTATGGTCGCGATTCGCATCTTTCATCGAGGTGGGCGGACGCACCGGCTTGGGATATCGCGACACGTCGCAGGACCTCATGAGCGTGGTGCACACCAATCCCGGCAAATGCCGGCAGCGCATCATTGAGCTGCTGCAAGGGCAGGTGAGCGAGGGCTATGGGCTGCACCTGTTCGACCCGGACTGGTTCGATCCGGCCAAGCAGCAGGCCCCCAAATTCAAATCGCCCACGGTGACCCGGACGCCGGAGCGCAAGAGCCTCATCCACGGTCTCGAAGACGTTTGCTCGGATGACGCCCTGTGGCTGGTGGTCTCGATCTGCGAATACGTCAAAGAGACCGGAGACGACGCGCTGTTCGCGGAGGTGGTTCCGTTCGCGGACCAGGATGAGGCCACCGTCTACCAGCACCTCAAGCGCGCTCTCGATTTCTCCGCCCGCCACGTCGGCTCGAACGGCATCTGCCAGGGGTTGCGTGCCGATTGGAACGATTGCCTGAACCTGGGCGGCGGGGAAAGCGCCATGGTTTCCTTCCTGCATCACTGGGCGCTGCGCGCTTTCGTCGAGGCGGCGCAGTACCTCGGCTGCGCACAGGATGCCCACGAATACGCCGCCCTTGCGGACAAAGTCAAAGCGGCCTGTGAGAAGGAGCTTTGGGATGGCGAGTGGTACCTGCGCGGCTTCACGGCCAAGGGAGTCCGCATCGGCACGCGGGAGAGCGAGGAAGGCAAGGTGTTCATCGAAAGCAACACCTGGGCCGTCGTCTCCGATGCGGCCTCCGCGGAGCGCGGCAGGCTGGCGATGGACGCCGTGGACCGCCATCTCTACTCCGAATACGGCATCCACCTGCTGTGGCCGGCGTTTTCCAAGCCCGATGACGATATAGGATTTGTCACGCGCGTCTACAAGGGCATCAAAGAGAATGCAGCCATCTTCAGCCATCCCAATCCCTGGGCCGTCATCGCCGAGTGCAAGCTCGGGCGCGGCGATCGAGCCATGAAGTTCTACGACGCCCTGCTGCCCGCCAACCAAAATGACAAGATCGAGATTCGCGAGGCGGAGCCGTACTCCTATTGCCAGTTCGTAATGGGGCGGGACCACACGGCATTTGGCCGCGCCCGGCATCCGTGGCTGACCGGCAGCGGCGGATGGAATTATACTGCCGCCACTCGCTGGATCCTCGGCGTCCGGCTGAGTTTCGATGGCTTGATCGTCGATCCCTGCATTCCAGCCGGGTGGAAAGGTTTCCACGTGACGCGCCAGTGGCGTGGAGCCACTTTCGAGATTGCGGTCGCCAATCCCAACCGGGCGCAGAAGGGTGTCCAGTTGATTACGCTGAATGGTGATCCGGTGGACGGCGCGATACCGCCTCAGCCGGCAGGTTCGGTCAATCGAGTCACCGTAGTGATGGGATGAATCATGCGGCATTTTGTCTCTGTAGTGGGTCAGCTACTCGTGTTCGCGCTGGCGGCGAACGCACAGCGCGTCAACATCGCGTATTTCTATAACGGGGATAACGCTTACCACCCCAAGGACATCGTGACCAGCGGCGCAGCGGCGCGCATCACGCACCTGATGTACGCATTCGGCAATCCAACGGCCACCGGGTGCGCCGTCTCGAACCCGCAAGCCGACTATGAAAAAGCGTATGATGCCGCCGACAGCGTGGACGGGAAGGCCGACCGCGCGGAGCCGCGGACTGTGCGCGGTAACTTCGGTCAATTGCTCAAGTTGAAGGCTGCGTATCCACGGCTGAAGGTGCTCGTCTCACTGGGAGGCTGGACGCTCTCATCCCATTTCTCGGAGGCGGCGTCGAGCGCCGTTTCGCGCCAGGCTTTCGTCGAATCCTGCGTCGGCCTCTTCATCAAAGGCGACCTCGGCAATGGGCTGTCGATCTCAGGCCTGTTCGACGGCATCGACATCGATTGGGAATATCCCGGCGCCTGCGGCAACACCTGCGCTTTTTCGCCCGCCGATCCGCGAAACTTCACCTTGCTGCTGGCCGAATTCCGGCGGCAGCTCGACTTCATAGACAAACATTACTTGCTGACGGTAGCTACGCCGGCAGGTCACGACCAGTACTCGCTTCTCGATCTCAACGCCGTTCACCCATACCTCAACTACATCAACCTGATGGCGTATGACTTACACGGAACGTGGGAGAAAGTCACCAATCACCACGCCGCGCTCTTCGCCAATCCGGCTGAGCCGGCCGACACTGCAAACCGGAACATCGACCGCGCCGTAACGGACTACCTGGCGGCCGGCGTTCCGCCTGCGAAGCTCGTGCTGGGCGTGCCGTTCTACGGCCACGGCTGGAAGGGCGTGCCCAACACCAACAACGGGCTGTTTCAACCGGGAACCGGGCCCGCAAAGTCGAGCGGCGAGCCTGGCACAGAGGCGTTTCGCGAGCTCAAGAATCTGGGCTACCCAGCCTTCCGCGACCCGGTAGCGCAGGCCTTCTTTGTTTACAGCCCATCCGCCGGGATCTTCTGGTCCTATGACGATCCCGCCTCACTGTTGAACAAGACCAACTACATCAAGCGCAAGGGTCTGGCCGGCGCGATGTCGTGGGAACTGAGTAACGACGATCCCACCGCCACGCTCCTGACGACCCTCGCCAACGGCTTGCAGTAGGCGCCTAATTGAGGGCGGAACTGTCGGCAGGCGAAATCCGCTTCGGACCCGAAGACCGGGGCCTGCCCCACTGCTTCGCCGGCAAAGTGGGGCAGGCGCTTTCGCCTGCCAACCCGCATCCAAGAACCTCGTGCGCGTCCACACGCAGGCGAGATCCGCTTCGGACCCGAATACCGAGCGCCTGCCCCTGGAGTTTCTACATCCTCGTAGAGGCCGGTAACGCCGGCGGTCTTGCCGCCGGTGTTCTTGTGCGACCAGATCGGCTCCACCAACACCGGCGGCAAAGACCGCCGGCGTTACCGAAAACATAGGATCTCAGTTGGCAGGTGGAAACGCCTGCCAACCGCCCTTCAAAAGCCCTGTGCGCGTCCACACGAATCGCGGCCGGGCGAAATCGAATCGAGGGTCATCCCAGCGCATAAGTCGTGCCCAGTGAACATTCAGGTGTATCGAACATGTTGCGAACCGCCTGTGCAACGGTTTGGAACTGGACAGCGGTTCGCGGACAGCCCAGGATTGCGTAAAGCGGTCAGGGGACTGCGGCCGGTGGCCCGGCGGCTCGAAGCGATTCAGGCAGGGCACGTTGATTGCGTTGGCCGCACGGCAACGCACCGGCAGGACAGAGCGTTCCTAACCGAAAGCGAAATGAAGGGAGCTTTTATGCAACTGAAGCGCTACTCCACAGTTCGGGTTTTTGGGCTGTGTCTGTTCGCGGCCCTGGTCTCGAGCTTTCCGCTCCGGGCACAGGACGTTACCGCGTCCATAAACGGCGTCGTCAGCGATCCCACGGGCGCGATGGTCGGGGCCGCCAAGGTCACGGCCACGGATCTGGATCGCGGCACGACATTCTCCGCCGTCACCGATAGTGCCGGCGCCTACAACCTCGCCCAGCTTCCGGTGGGCCGTTATCAAGTGAAGGTAACCAGCACCGGGTTCAATACCGCAATCGAGCCGAAAGTGGAGCTGGTAATCAACCAGGTCGCCAAACTCGATTTCAGATTGGAGGTGGGCAACGTCAGCCAATCGGTGGAAGTGACCGGCGCGGCTCCCATCCTGCAGAGCGAGACGACCAGCGTCGGCACGGTGCTGCAATCGGAGGCTATCACCAGTCTGCCGCTCGAAACCCGCAACTACAACCAGTTGACGCTGCTGATTCCCGGCTCCGTCACCACCAGCCCGGGCGCTTTCAACACCGGGCAGTCGACATTCAACTCCGGCCGCCCCTATATTAACGGTAATCGCGAACAGGCGAACTACTACCTGCTGGATGGCATGGAAAACGTGGAGTTCGTCGATAACAACGTCGCCTACGCGCCGAACGTGGACGCGATCGAAGAATTCAATGTCATCACCAACAACCCGCCGGCGGATTACGGCCAGTTCATGGGTGGCGTCATTAGTGTGATCACCAAGTCGGGAACCAATACCTACCACGGAGACTTGTTCGAGTTCTTTCGGAACGACGCCTTGAACGCGAATGAATGGTCCCGCAACTTCAGTACAGATCCCGACGTCAGCGGAAGCCCGCAAAAACTACGTTGGAACGACTTTGGCGGAACCTTCGGCGGCCCCATCAAGAAGAACAAACTCTTCTTCTTCCTCGACTATCAGGGATCGCGCTTCGACCACCCGACCACCGTCGGCACCATCAATACCTTCACCAGCGCCGAAGATAGCCTGAACTTCACGGATCTCGGAGCCGCGCTGCACTACCCGGGCACGAACGTCGCCATGCCCTCGAACCTCAACGACGCAACGCAATGCGGCACCGGACAGAAGATGGGCATTAATCCTTGCATCACCATCAGCCCGGTGGCCCTCAACATCATGAAGGCGCTTCCACAAGCTAGTGGCAGCGGGCTGGTCAACAACGTGCCCAACTCGGAGCACGATTTCACCAACGGCGATCAGGGTGACGTCAAGCTCGACTGGACCCCGACCGACCGCGATCACGTGTCCGTGCGGTACTCGGAGCAGAACGTCGTGCAGCAGTTCGTGAACAGCCAGGCGGTGCTCTACAGCACCAACGGCAACGAAAGCCTCCCGCTCTGGAACGGCGTCATCAACTACACAAAGTCCCTGAAGCCAAACCTCGTCAATGAGTTCCGCGTTGGAGTGAATTACTTCCCCGCGGAAGGGAATATACAGCCCGCAACCTCCTCTAACCTGGGCGCACTGGTGCCCGGCGAGCCGACCAACTACCTCCCGGGCTTCTCCTTCTCGGGAGCTCCGCTCGGCGGCACGGTCAACGGTCCGTTCGCTTTCGGAACGGTGGATGCACCGGAGATCTTCCATCAGACCTCCATCCTCTTCGAAGATACGGCGCTCTGGTCCCGCGGCGCGCACAACCTGAAATTCGGCTTCCAGTTCATCCGTTACCGCAACGATTACATTCCCTCGGTGGTTGCCGATGGCGGTGCCGGACAAATCGGGTTCGATGGAACCTATACCGGGAATGCGGAAACCGATTTCGTCCTTGGCCTTCCCTCCTACATGGGTATCGGCACCGGGTTCGGCGCCACTGTAGGACAGCGCAACGACGCCGCCGGAGCATATATTCAGGACGACTGGAAAATAGCTCCGAAGTTGACCGTCAATCTTGGCTTGCGCTGGCAACTGTTCACTCCGATTGCCGAAATCGGCGATCGCGAAACCAACGTCCAGGAAGTAACCGGCAAGATAGAACTCGCCGGCCAGGGCGGCGTCAGCGACGCCATGTACAACCAGTACAACGGCATTGCCAACTTCCTGCCGCGCATCGGCGTGGCCTGGAGTCCGTTGAAGGACACCGTGTTTCGTGCCGCGCTCAGCCGCTCCAGCTTCCAGGAAGGCACCGGCGAGTATAACCGCCTGGGTACGAATGCCCCCTGGAACGCCGACTTATCGGGTAATTGGAATGGCACCAGCGGCATCCCGGCGAATCAAGTGACTCTCGACCAGGGTTTCGCGGGGCTCGGCGCCTCGGGTGCTTGCACGGTCGCGAACGTGCTCACCGCTCCCGCAGCCTGCTTTTCGGGCGTCAGGGTGCACTTGACGGATCCGAACTACCGTCCGGCCGTATCCAACCAGTGGAATCTCTCCGTGCAGCGGCAGTTCGGCAGCGCAACGACGCTGCAGGTTGCCTATGTCGGACAGCATAACGATCATCTGGCAACCATCGTCAACGCCAACCAGGGATTTCTCTCGGCGCCGGGTGTCGTGTTGCCCAGCCCGCTCCTGGCTGGAAATCCGGCCCTCGTCGCCGATGGCCTGGGTCAGGTGAGGCTCAACGAAACCACGGGCCAAGCTAATTACAATGCTCTGCAGATTTCGTTCCAGCAGCGGCTGAAACAGGGCCTGTCGTTCCAGGCGAATTATACCTGGTCCAAATGCCTGACCAACAACAACGGTTACTACGGACGGTATGGCGACGACGCGTCCAGCCAGGCCAGCAACGACATCAGCTTCCCGCAGAACACTTATGACATAAACGCCGACTACGGCTATTGCGACCACGACCTGACTAGCGTGTTCAACGGCTACGTCACCTACCAGTTGCCCTTCGGCAAGGGCCGCATGTATGGCAAGGACTCGAGTCCGGTTGTCAATGCGGTTCTCGGTGGTTGGGACGTCAACGCCGTCTTCACCGCGCATGGAGGGTTCCCGATCACCATGCAAGACTGGGGCGGCGACCCGGGCACCGGGTCGTTCGATCCCCGGCCCAATTGCAACGCGCCTTCGATAGCGACTCCGTTCGCGGAAAACTCCGCGGCCAACGGCGGTGGCTACGTTTGGTTCAGCACCGCCAACATGTCTAATCCGCCGGCCGGTTACTTCGGCAATTGCGGCGTCGGCACCGAGCGGGGTCCCGGATTGAAGCAGATCGATCTCAGTCTGGCGAAGAACTTCGCGATTCCGGGCCACGAGGGGCAGCGTGTCGAGTTTCGGGCTGAAGCCATCAATTCCTTCAACACCCCGGTTCTCGATGTGATCGGGTATTCCGCCGACATCTTCGGCGGCTCGCAAGCGGGCGTCATCAACACCTCGCAAGGCGCTCGCAATCTGCAGTTTGGTTTGAAGTACGTGTTCTAGTTCCCCCCTGTCCCACGCGCGGCTCGGCATCCCTGTAGTGCTGGGCCGCGCATCATCCTGCCCCACGAGCAAAACCGCAAGAACCTTACCAAAAACGGCGGCTAAGTGCTTTGTTTCCGAAAAAATTCGGTAAGATTCTTACCGAAACTGCATGTGAGGCAGAATCTGTGTTCATCCGCAGCCTGTTCGGTCATAGTTCTTGAGCAGGCTCGGAAGAGTGTGTTCCAATGTAGTGAGCGGGTTTCCCATGCGCCGGCCGGCCATTTTTGCACTTCTCTCCACGTTTTCGTTTGGCTTCGGCCTTGCCGCGACCGATCAGTCAGCCGCCGAGCGCGCCACCGAATTGGCCGAGCAGGGGAAGTGCGCCGAGGCCATGCCCCTAATCCATCAGGCGCTGGAACAGGACACTCAGATTCAAGACCGCGATCTGAAGCGGCGCATGGGCGCCGCCGGCGTGCGCTGCGCGATGATGTTGAACCATCAGGGCGCCGCCACCACGCTGCTGGCCTGGCTGGAAGAGCAGTTCCCGCACGATCCCGAGATCCTCTTCATGGCCACTCACGTCTACTCGGATCTGTCCGCCCGCAGTTCGAAGGAATTGATGGACGCCGCTCCCGATTCACCCCTGGTGGTGGAAATCAACGCCGAAAACTTTGAGAAGCAGGGCGATTGGCGGAAGGCGATTGCCGAGTACCGCGTCTTGCTCGATCGCGAACCGCGCATGCCGGGGATTCACTCCCGCATCGGCCAGATCATCCTGACCCTGCCGGCCACAGCGACATCCAACGACGAGGCCCGCAAGGAGTTCGAACAGGAGTTGAAGGTCTACCCGCAGAACGCCGGGGCGGAATACTTCCTGGGTGAGTTGGCCCGCAAGGGCGGACACTTGCCGCAGGCCATCGAGCATTATACGAACGCGACCAAACTCAATGCGGGCCTGCCGGAGCCGTATTTCGGCCTGGGCCGGTGCCTGCTCGATTCCGACCGCGCGGCCGACGCCGTGGGGCCGCTCGAAACGGCCGCCCGTCTGGCGCCCGGCAATCCGACCATCCACTTCACCCTCGCCCACGCTTACCAGGACCTGGGACGCAAGGACGATGCCGCTCGCGAATTCGCGCTGCAGAAAAGCGCGGCCGAAAAGATCCAGCACAACACGGAGGCGGTGAAGCGGAACGTCTCGGGCGTGCCGGCTCCGGATAGCGGCGGCAAGTGAGGGCCGCGCTCCTCACGGCCGGCGCGGCATGCGCTTTGGCCGCCGGCGCAATCGCCATCCAACCGTCGCAGCCGCACTTCGTCGATATCGCCGGCCGCTCGAAGTTTTCCTACATCACCAATAACGATCTTTCGCCGCGGAAGTACTTCGTGCAGCCGATGGCCGGCGGCGTCGCCATTTTCGATTTCGACAACGACGGCAGGATGGACATCTTCTTCACCAACGGCGCCAAGCTGCCGGAGCTGAAGAAGACCAGCCCGGCCTTCTACAACTGCCTGCTCCGCAACAAAGGAGACGGCACGTTCGAGGACGTGACGCGGAAAGCCGGCCTCTCGGGCGAACACCTCGGCTACAATCTGGGCGTCGCCGTCGGCGATTACGATAACGACGGCTTCGAGGATATCTTCATTTGCGGCGCCGGGCGAAACACGCTGTATCACAACAACGGCGACGGAACCTTCACCGATGTCACCGAACAATCGGGCATCGGCGGGAAGCCGCCTGGGGTGCTGAGCGTGGGCGCGGCCTGGTTCGACTACGATAACGACGGCCTGCTCGACTTGGTGGTGGCCAACTACACAACCTGGACTCCGCAAACCGACCGTCGGTGTAGCGTCAATGGCGTCGAGTATTATTGCAGCCCGACGTTTTACCCGCGTGCATCGCACCGGCTCTATCACAACCTGGGCCATGGCCGGTTCGAGGACGTCACCGAGAAGTCCGGCTTCGCCGCCGCGCCGGGCAAGGGGATGGGAATCTCCATCGCCGACTTCAACGGCGACGGCTATCAGGACGTCTTCATCGCCAACGACACCGAGCCGAACTCGCTTTTCATCAATAAGGGAAAAGGCACCTTCGAAGACCAGGGCCTCCAGTTGGGCGTCGCCTACAACGACGATGCCAAAGCCGTCTCCTCCATGGGTAGCGACGCCAAAGACTACGATAACGACGGCCGCGTGGACATCTTCACTAACAATCTGATGGGGCAAATCTGGCAACTCTACCGCAACCGCGGCGACTTCTTTCGCTACGTTCCCGACCAGGTCCAACTGCACCAGCTCAGCCAATCGTTCTCCGGCTGGAGCACGGCCTTCATCGACTACGATAACGATGGCTGGAAGGACTTGTACTCCGCCAACGGCGACATCGACAACGTGAAGCCGAACGCGCGCCAGCATGACACCATGTTTCGCAATCTGGGCGGGAAGCAGTTTGTGGACGTTTCGGGCGAGATGGGCGCCGGCTTTCTGCGCACCGGCTATCAGCGCGGATCGGCGATCGGCGATCTCAACAACGACGGCTTCGAGGACCTGGTGGTGACCTCGCTCATGGAGCGGCCCCGCATCCTCCTCAACTCGGGATCGAACGGCAATCACTGGCTGACGCTGGAGCTGGTGGGCCGCTACAGCAACCGCGACGCCATTGGCGCGAAAGTCAAGCTCACCACCGCTTCGGGCCGCGTGCTCTATAATCACGTATCGGTCAGCACCGGGTTCATGTCTTCGAGCGACAAGCGAGTGCACTTCGGGCTGGGAGGCGAAAAGCAGATTGCCTCGATCGAGATCCGCTGGCCGCGGGGCGCCGTGCAGACCCTTCAGGACGTTGCCGCCGATCGGTTCCTGAAAGTTGAGGAGTCTACAAGCCATTGACAGCTCAGACGTTCGCCCGGTAACAAACGGCATCGCAACCGTTGTGAACTGGACTTGCGGCCGGGCCGGCGTCCACCATGGTGACGTGCCTTACGGACTGCGCACTTCTGAGGAAGGCCATTACTACGATCTGATGCCAGAGAGACCGCCGCTCGATCCCGAATTCCTTCCCGCCGCGTTGTGGAATCGCGATTTTCAAGCTGCCGTGCGCGCGAGCGGAAACGCCCGCAGGCTCGCCATCGCTCTCGAGCGGCAGGATGGCTCGTGTTCCGTCTTCCACACCGCGATCTTCGCCGACGCGCGTCCGGCCAGCGAATTCTACGTCGAGCGCCTGGTGAAGTTCCTGCTATGGCAGCGGGGCGGATGGAAGCTGACCATCGCCGGCGATCCCGCCGCGGCGGCTTACATGCAGCGGGTCTATTCCGAGACCGGCCCGCGCGCGTTCGATTTCGACTTCATGGGCCGGCGCGTGTACGGGCGGCCAATGGCGATCGAAGGTGTGACCTATGAGCGGGCTCCCGAGCCGAAGGAGATCGGGCTTGCGCTCGGCCGCCACCAGGATGGCTGCCGCATCGGCTTCGACCTGGGCGGCAGCGACCGCAAGTGCGCGGCGGTGATGGACGGTGAAGTGGTGCACAGCGAGGAGGTCGTCTGGGACCCCTATTTCCAGGCGGATCCCGGCTATCACTTCGCCGGGATCAACGACTCGCTCCAGCGGGCGGCAGCCAGGCTGCCACGCGTCGATGCGATTGGCGGCAGCGCCGCGGGTATCTACGTGGATAACGAGGTGCGCGTGGCGTCGCTGTTTCGCGGCGTGCCTCCCGACCTGTTCGACCAGCGCGTGCGCCGCATCTTTTTCGATCTCCAGCGGGCCTGGAATGGAGTGCCGTTCGTGGTGGCGAATGACGGCGAGGTGACGGCGCTGGCGGCTTCGATGGCGCTGGGAGACACGGCCGTGCTGGGCATCTCGATGGGCACCAGCCAGGCCGCCGGGTACGTCAATCCGCAGGGCAACATCACGGACTGGCTGAATGAGCTTGCGTTCGCGCCGGTCGACTACAGGAAAAATGCCCCGTTGGACGAGTGGTCGGGAGACGGCGGCGCCGGCGCCCAATACTTCTCGCAACAGGCCGTCAACCGGCTGCTGCCGGCCGCGGGCATCGCGCTCGATCCCGCCCTGCCGCTGGCGGAAAAGCTGGCCGCGGTTCAGGAACTGATGGCCGCCGGCGACGAGCGCGCCCGGAGAATCTTCGAATCCATCGGCGTCTATCTGGGTTATGCAATCGCACAGTACGACGCATTTTATGAGCTTCGCCATGTGCTGGTGCTAGGCCGGGTGATGACAGGAGACGGCGGCGGCGTCATCCTATCGGCCGCGCGGCGGGTTTTGCAGCGGGAGTTTCCGGAAGTGGAGCAGCGTCTCCGCCTGCACCTGCCCGGTGAACGGGAGAAACGCCTCGGGCAGGCGGTGGCGGCGGCGACGCTGCCTAGAATTGGAGAGATATGAAACTGAGCAGACCGAATGTCGACATCTACGTCCCGGACGGGATGGAGCAGCAGGGCGCGCTCGAGCGCACGACGCACCTGTCGATCGCCGCGCACCAGGATGACATCGAGCTGATGGCATACCACGGAGTCGCGGAGTGTTTCGGCCGCGCGGATCGTTGGTTCACCGGCGTGGTGGTCACCAACGGAGCGGGCAGCCCGCGCGCCGGGATCTACGCTCCCTACACGGACCTGGAGATGCAGCAGATCCGGCTCCGCGAGCAGCGCAAAGCTGCGTACGTCGGAGAGTACGCGTGCCAGATCCAGCTCGGTTACTCGAGTGGCGATGTGAAGAATCCGCCGGCGGAGGCTGTCATTGAAGACCTCGTCCGGATTCTCGAGGCTGCGCATCCGGACGTCGTGTATCTGCACAACCTCGCGGATAAGCACGACACTCACGTCAGCGTCAGCCTGCGGGCGCTGGCGGCACTCCGCCGGCTCAGCCCGGCTCTGCGGCCGGGGAAGGTTTACGGGTGTGAAGTCTGGCGTGACCTGGATTGGCTCTCGGACGTAGACAAGCAGTGCCTGCCGGTTTCGGAGCGCTCGAACATCGCGGCCGCGCTGGTGGGGGTGTTCGACTCCCAGGTCAGCGGCGGAAAGCGCTACGACCTCGCCGCCGCCGGCCGCCGTCTCGCCAACGCGACCTACTACGCCTCGCATGCTACGGATACCGAGACCGGGCTGACTTTCGCCATGGACCTGACGCCGTTACTTCGCGATACCGCGCTCGCGCCCGCCGAATACGTGTGCAGCCACATCGACAAGTTCCGGGCCGACGTAGCAGACCGGCTCGCGCGATTCCAGGTGAAGTAGGCCACGGCAGCGCGCGGCGCGCTCCTTGAGCCTGAATTCCGCAATCAACTTCGGCGAAGGGCATCCCCGCATCGGAGCACCGTGAAACAACAAGTCTCGTATCAGGGAACGGCTTCAGCCGTGCCGGAACGGGATGAACCGCATGGGCTTCAGCCCCTGGGAAGCGAGCAGGGGCTAAAAGCCCTCGGAAGGCGCGCTGTCGGTGGCACGGCTGAAGCCGTGCCCTGATACGAGGCGTCCAGTTTCGAAATTCGGGCTGAGGGATCGGTGGCTCAGGGCCTAGGAGCGGCGGCGCAGGGCCTACATGGTCCGCGTGATCTTGTGCAGCATCCTCGGCAGATCCGGGTTCAAGCCCTTGATCTCCGCCAATTGCGCCGCGAACAACTGCGCCGGGACGATGTACGGAATGGGCGTGTACAAATCCTGCGGGCCGCCCCAATTGCCGGTTGGATGCGGAAGCCGAATCAGCCGCGCGGGCTTGGCGCAGGCCTCGCTGTTGCTCTCATCGGTGATGATCAGCGTCTCGGCCTTCACGTCCTGCAACATGTCCACCACCGCGGACATAGACTGCCAGGTGACTCCCGGCGGAGCGAACACAAAGACCGGAAACGTACGCTCCACCAGGGCGATCGGCCCGTGCATCAGGTCCGCCGACGAAAGCCGCTCCGTCACCACGTAGCAGGTCTCCATCAGCTTCAAGCCGAACTCCAGCGCGTTGGCATAGTTCAAGCCGCGGCCCACGGTCACCGCCCGCGTCATGTACATGTAACGCTCGGCGATTTCACCCACACGATCCTCGATCTCCAGCACGTCTTCCACACACTGCGGCAACTGGCGCAGCGCGTCGAATGACACCTCGCCGCCCAGCGCATACGCCACCAGGTACAGCGCTAGGAGCTGGCACGTGTAGGTTTTGGTCGCGGCCACGCTCTCTTCCTTGCCGGCTCGCGCCAGCAGCGTGTACTCGGAAATCTCCGCCATCGTGCTGTTGGATTCGTTGGTAATCCCCAGCGTGGTCGCTCCGCGGCTGCGCGCGTCCGCCAGCACTGCGTTGGTGTCGGTCGATTCGCCCGATTGCGAAATCCCAACCACCAGCACGTCGCGCAAATCGAGTGGGCTGGCATACAGGGTCAGTACCGATGGTGCCGCCAGCGAGACAGGGATGTGGGTGGTGATCTCGATCAGGTATCGGCCGAACTGTGCCGCGTTGTCGGACGTGCCGCGCGCCACCAGAATCACCAGCCGCGGCCGATTGGTTTCCAGATGACGGCGCAGTTCCCGCAGCCGTATGGCCCCGTCCTCCAGCGTGTGCGACAGCGCTTCCGGCTGCTGGCGTGTCTCTTCCAGCATCTTTGACATGGTGCTCAAGTCTCAATCTGAGCCGTCGGAGTTTTAATGTCCAGTACCGAACGGTTGCGAAGCTGTTGTAGACGGTTCGTTACTGCGACCGAACACTACTATTTTCATCGTACCCGGCGTTTTCTGGTGGTAAAATCGGACCAGTCAACAACGTAGAGTCGAGTAGGCTCATGTCGCAGGGACATTCTCCAGGGGTTTCTTTGAGGCCGGCGGCGGACACGGGGCAGGCCGCGTCTGTGACTGAGGAGCAGGTCCGCGAGGAACTGAGCCGCGTCCTCGCCTGCCACGAATTCCGCGCCAGCAAGCGCAGCCAGGACTTCCTGCGCTATGTGGTCGAAAACACCCTCCAGGGCCACGGCGATATGCTCAAGGAGCGTACGATTGGCATCGAGGTATTCGGCCGCCCCACCAGCTACGACCCCAGCGACGATGCTACCGTCCGCGTCAAGGCCGGTGAGGTTCGCAAACGGCTGGGCCTATATTATTCCGATCTGGGATCTCGCAACCCGGTGCGCATCGAGTTGCCTTCCGGCACCTACATCCCCGAATTCCACCTGGTGGACGGCCCTCCAGCCGCTGCACCCGCGCTCCGGCCCGACGAAACGCCGGCCGCCTCGCCGCTTCCAGCCGCGGTTCCCCCGGCGCAATCCGCTGTCACACCCCGCCGCGCCGTGCTGGCTGCGATGGTATTAGCGGCCGTCGCCGCTCTGGTCTGGGTGGTGACCCGCCCCGTGGTCACGCCGCTCAATCAGTTCTGGGCGCCCGTGCTGAACGGATCGTCGCCCCTCCAGTTGTGCGCGGCCTACGTGCCCGTCTATGGCGTCGATATCGATCCGGCGATCACGCCGCCGTCGCACGTGGGAGACTTCACACTCCTGAACGACCAGTTCGTGGGCGGCGGCGACCTCATCGCCACCTCCCGTCTCGCCGCCATGCTCACCCGGCTCGGCCGTGCCTATCGCGTCAAGCTGGGCAACGACGTCTCCTTCGCCGACCTCCGTTCCGGCCCCGCCATCCTGGTGGGATTCTCATACACGCGGTGGAAACAGATCAGCAATCAGATGCGCTTTTTCGTCGACGGCTTCCGCCGCCCGGCCGGAATCACCGACGATGGTAAAGCCACGGATTGGGTGCTCCCTGCGCTTCCGCGCGACCGGCACACCACGGAAGACTATGCCATCGTCTCACGCGTCTTCCATCCCGATACGCACGCGATGCTGGTGGAACTCGCCGGTATCACTCAATACGGCACCGACGCCGCGGCCGACCTGGTCACCAGTCCGGACCTGATGGCCGAAGCGCTGCGCGGAGCTCCTCCGGACTGGCAGAAGAAGAACCTGCAACTGGTGCTGCACGTGAAAGTGATCTCGGGCGCGCCCAGTTCGCCGAAGGTTGTGAAGCAATACTTCTGGTAGCCGGAGCCACCACTTGCGTCTATGTCCGCTTCGGCGTTGGGTGCGCGCGCCGAGGCAGGATCGGCGGGGATGGTGCGGATGATAGGACTTGAACCTACACTCCCTTGCGGGAACTGGAACCTAAATCCAGCGCGTCTGCCAATTTCGCCACATCCGCGGAAGCTAGTTGCAATTATACCGTGAGGAGCCCGGAGCCATTACGGCCCCGCGCTACAGGCCCAATCGATCGGCGAACGCTTCGGCGTCGGCGGTGGATACCCGAACCTCCACGGCTCTCTGTGGCGGCGCGGCCAAGCCGTCGAAGGTTTGGAAGAGCGCCAACTTCGCGATGGCATATCGTTCGGTGGAAGTCAGCGCGAAGCCGTGGGCGGCCTGCCAGTCTGCCAGCGCGTCGTCGGTGATCACCACCGCGGCCGGCAGCCATTGCTGACGGCCCGGCGACACGCGAAACTCGAACTCCAGGCCGCGGCTCTCGCCGTCGCACCACACACGGTGGCCTCCGTAGAAGTATTCGTACACGTAGCCGCTGTCGGCCGCGTAGCGCTTCACACGCCGCGTCGCGGGCGCACCATGGAGAGGCGCGGGCTTTTTCGAAAACAGTCCTATTCGCCACATGGGGCTAGGTGTAAACTCCAAACGCGCAGTACCGCGATTGCTATTGACAAGAATACCAAGTGGGGTCAACATGTAGATGGAATCACGCCGGTTTGTTGATTCCGACGCCGTCTTGAGAGCCGGCCCTCGCGGGGCTGGCGGGAGGTGCCAATAATCGAACCGGACTACGATGAGGGCGGCCTCATTCGCGGTGCATGAACGGTAGTGCGGGAAGTTCTGAACGGTCGGAACAAGCCGAGCCAATACGTTTTCGGCGAAGCGCCAGTAGCGCAAAACGATGACCGGTATTCAGCAGCTTTCCAGTTGCATGCTCAGTGAGTGACCGCCCTTATTTCTTTTGCGCGCTCCACCTAAGGTATCTATCTCTCGTGGGCGTTGGTTGTTCCCTGCCGCACCGTTCCCGCTCCCCGCTCCCTTCGGATTGACGCTGGGCCATCGCGGCGCTTATCATAACAAAACGTTTTGTTCGCCACTTCTCCAGCCATCTTCTTAATAAGGAGATCCGACGTGCAATTGACCGAGCTCGAAAAAAGGCGATTTGAGCAGCGCGGATATTCGCGCCGCAGTTTTGGGCGGCTGGCCACTTTGCTGGCGGCTGGGTCCAGCCTTCCGTTCTACGATGAGCCGGCGCTGGCGCAGCTCTCCAAAATCGAGAACGTGCCACCCGATGCGGTGATGATCAACGCCAACGAGAACCCTATGGGACCTTGCCCGGAGGCCCGCGAGGCGGTGGCCAACATCATCTCGCAAGGCGGGCGTTACCTGTACGGCGAAACCGACCGGGTGGCAGTAATTCTCGCGCAGCAGGAACAACTGAAGCAGAGCTACGTAAGGATCTACGCCGGATCCAGCGCGCCGCTGCACCAGGCGGTGCTGGCGTTCACCTCGCCCAGCAAAGCATTCGTCACCGCGGATCCGGGTTACGAAGCCGGCGAACGCGCGGCCCGGTTCATCGGCGCCAGGGTGGTGCGCGTTCCCTTGACCAGGGATTATGCGCACGACGTGAAGGCCATGGCCGCGGTCGGCGATGCCGGCCTCATCTATGTCTGCAATCCCAATAATCCGACCGGGACGCTGACACCGAAAGCGGATATCGAGTGGCTGGTTGCCAACAAGCCGAATGGCGCCGTGGTGATGATCGATGAAGCGTACACCCACATCGCCGGCGCGCCGTTCAACACGGACCTGGTGGCGGCCGATAAGGACGCGATCGTGCTGCGCACCTTTTCCAAAATCTACGGTATGGCTGGATTGCGCGCGGGCGCCGCGCTGGCGCGGCCGGACCTGCTGGATAAGTTGGCGGGGTTCAGCGCGGGGATGATGCCGATCACCGGAATGGTGGCGGCCTCGGCCAGCCTGGAATCCAAAACCGTGATACCGGAGCGGCGCAAGAGAATCGGCGACGTGCGTTCCGACGTCTTCTCATTCCTCCATCAGCACAAGTTTCCCTTCGTGCCTTCGGTTTCCAACTGTTTTATGGTCGATGTAGGTCAGCCGGGCTTAAACATCGTGATGGCGATGCGGAAAGAGAAAGTCTATATCGGGCGAGTCTGGCCGAGCTGGCCCATGCACGTGCGCGTGACCGTGGGCACCGCTGAGGAAATGGCGAAGTTCAAAGCCGCTTTCTTGAAAGTGATGGCGTGACGCGCCGCGTGTGCGGCGCGCATGTTTCGAACATTTCGACGCGACGCGTTTTATGCACAACTTTGCCACATGCCGCGCCCGGTAACTGCAACATCCGCTTGCCCAAGAAACTTGTTGAAAAGGACTGCCCGCACCCAATTCGAGCTAGCGCGGCAGGCTGCGCTCGCGTTACAAACGATTAGACCATCAGGCGGTGAGCGCAGCCATCCTGGCAAATCTCGGGGGAGGTAGTCAGGGTGGTTGCGCGAGCCGCGAGGTCCCTTCCGAGGCAGGCCGATCAGTTTTCGTCAACTCCGGTAACGCCGGCGGTCTTGCCGCCGGTGATTTCCATCATTCGGAACTTCGGGGCGGTTTTTCGCTGTCTGCTGGGCTCCCGCGAAGGATGACAGACCACGAAAGGCGATGGTCTGTCCTACCACGACCTTCGATTACTTCGCTTCCACCGGCTGCCGCGCTTCCACCGGCGAGAGCCAGCCGTGCGTGTCGGGCTGGCTGCCGTCGATGATAGCGAAGAATGCTTTTTGCAGCTTTTCGGCGACGGGACCGCGGCGTCCCTTGCCCACCGTGATGCGGTCCACCGAACGGATGGGAGTGATTTCAGCGGCGGTGCCGGACAGAAATACTTCGTCGGCTATGTAGAGCATCTCGCGCGGCACCTCGGATTCGGTGACGGGAATCCCGAGTTCGCGCGCCAGCGTAATCACCGTGTCGCGTGTAATTCCGGGCAGCGCCGACGCTCCCAGCGGCGGCGTGCGGATCTCGCCATCGCGCACCACGAACACGTTCTCGCCCGAGCCTTCACTGACGTAGCCGGCGGTATTCAGCGCGATGCCCTCGGCGTAACCGTTGGCGAGGGCTTCCATCTTGATGAGCTGCGAGTTCATATAATTCGCGCCGGCTTTGGCCAACGCGGGCAGCGTGTTGGGCGCCAGCCGGTTCCAACTCGAAACGCACACATCGACTCCCTGCGCCAGGGCCTCGTCGCCCAGGTACTTGCCCCACTCCCAACAGGCGATGTAGACCTCGATCGGATTGTTGACTGGGTTTACCCCAACCTCGCCGTAGCCGCGGAACACGATCGGGCGCACGTAGCAGGCGTCCATCCGGTTCACCCGCACCAGCTCCAGCGCCGCCTCTTGCAGTTGCGCCGCCGTGAAGCCGACCGGCTCCATGCGGTAGACTTTGGCGGAATCGAGCATGCGCCGCACATGTTCGCGCAGCCGGAAAATGGCTGGTCCGGTGGGCGTGGCATAACAGCGGATTCCTTCGAACACGGAGCTGCCGTAATGCAACACGTGGGAGAGCACGTGTACGGTGGCGTCTTCCCACTTGATGAAACGGCCGTTGTGCCAGATTTTTTCGGTGGGCGTGACCATGGATTAATTATAGCCTTTCGCCCGCGCCGAAGCCTCCGCCGGTCGAACCCAGCAAGTCTGGCTCGATTTAGCCTACCGGCAAGCGCTGGCTCACGCAAAGTAACGAAACATACGGCGCTTCATTTCAGAGGATAGCCATGGATCAGTTTGAAGGTGCGCGTCCAGCGGGTCTTGGTGAAGAAGTGAGTCAGGACGTCCATGACATGGTCGATGCCGATATTGCCATTCGTCAAATCGGCAGTGGGCGCTTCAAACGACCAGTAGATCACCAGCGGCGTCCCCTCGATGTTTTGCCGCGGCACAAAACCCCAATAGCGGCTGTCGAGCGAATCGTCGCGGTTGTCGCCCATGGCGAAGACGCAGCCGGGAGGCACCACCAGCTCGCCATTCACCACGTTGTTGGCGATCATGTCGATTGCCGGCTGCATCACGCCCGGCTCCGGTGGCGCGTCGGGGAAGTTGTCGCGGTACTGGTTGATGTAGGGAAAAATGTGCTGAACGTACGGCTCGTTGACGGCGTGTCCATTGAGGATGAGCTGTTTGTCGACCAGGCGGATGTGGTCGCCGGGGACTCCGATGGCCCGCTTCACATAGTCTTCCTTGATCTCCATCGGGTAGCGGAAGACGATGATGTCGCCGCGGCGGACGTCGCGGTACGGCAGCACGTGTTTCGAGATCGCGCCCGCTGGGGCGAAAGTCAGCTTGTCCACCAGCACGTGGTCGCCAATCAGCAGCGAACCCTCCATGGAGGCGCTGGGGATCACGAAAGCCTGCACCAGGCTGGTGGTAGCGAACAGCAGCAGGACGATGGTGACGGTCCACTCGGCGACAAAGCCGCGGTGGACTTCGTGCGTCAGCGCGCGGTAACGGCGCCAGAGGCTGCGCGGCTCTTCTACTTTGTCCGCCGTAATCTCCGGTTCGGTTTTCCCGTTCGTCTCGCTCTTGGTTTTGATCGCCACAGTTGCCATTGTAGCGAATGCGCGCCGCACGCCGCCGCTACAGGTGGCGCGCGACACAGGAATGGCAAGGCTCTCCTTTGCTAATGAATTCCCGCGAATCCGACCGTAGGGCTACGCAAGGCTTCCTTCCTCCAGTAGGCTTTGTATCAGGGCACGGCTTGAGCCGTGCCGAAGGATTCGAGAATGGACTGGGCTTCAGCCCCTGCGCCCGCCGGAAGGCCCAGCGGCTAAAGCCTCTGGTTACCGATGCGTTGTGGCACGGCTGAAGCCGGTGCCCTGATACAAAGCCAGCTGCCGAGTTTCCACTTCCACGCCGCACGCCGCCGCTACAGCGCCTTGAGGTAGGCGATCAGGTCGTTCTTTTCGCCTTCGGTCAGCATGTCTTTGTAGCCGGGCATGCCATTGCCCCCGTCGTCGATGCGGGCGCGAATGTTGGCTTCCGTCACTTTCTTGCCGCTTTTCAGCTTGTCCCGCTTGAAGAGGCCCTTGAGCCCCGGCCCCATCTTGGTTTCGGTCGAGTCCGCGTTGTGGCACACGGCGCAGGCTTGAAACACTGTCTTGCCCTTGGCCGGATCGCCGCTCGCCGCTCCGCTCAGCGCCGCGGCCAGGCACAGGCAGACACTCGCAATTCCCAATGGTTTCATCCTGGACATTTTACCAGCTTGGCGGATCGCCGATCTGAAGACAGTAGTCGGGAGACGGAATCAGGCCAGGGCTTTCATCGGGCGTTGGCCGTTGGCGATGCTGACCACTGGCCTTTCGAACACGGTCATGTCCTGGATCAGACGCTCCAGGTCGGCGTCGTCTTCCACCGTGATTTCGTGTTCGATCCAGTCGGAGAGCGGGATGTTGCGGAAGTACATCCGCTCCTGCAGCACCAGGCTTTTGCGAGGATGGGCCAGCCGGCGGTTCTCGCGGGTATAGTGGCGCTGTTCCACCTTCATCTCGCCCAGAAATGCGTCCAGCGCCTCGCGGTGCGCGCGTTCCTGCGCTGCGCGCATGGCGGTTTGCAACTGGCCTTCCATGGCTTCCCGTTCGGCTTGGATGGCGCCTTTGTCGGCTGCGATGCGCTCGCGCGCTTCAGCCAGTTTGACTTCCATCCGCGATTGCATGACGAACCAGGCCAATATACCGGTTGCGACAGCCGCGAATACAGGCAGTCCTATCCATAGTGCTGCTTCCATAGGGCAATGCTAACCGCAGCCAGCCAGGGAATGCTAGCTGCCGAAAGTAAACACACGCCGGTAAACCTATGGGAATGGGGCAGATGACGCGCCTGCCGACAACCGCTCCCTGCGGTCGCGGCTCTGAACGCAACGGAGCCGCGACCATAGGGAGCGGTCGGATGGTTACGACACCACTACCTACTCCTGGGTTCCGTCGATTTTCTGGCCTGCCAGGGTGTATCGGACCTCGGCGAGTTGCAGCCGCACCAGCGGGCCGAAAATAGCGGCCAGGCGCGCCCGCAGGCCGGCCAGGAAGCCCAGGTATTTGCTCGCGAAAACCGCCTGGCCGAGCAGGAAATCGGCGCGCACCAGCGCTTCGGTTCGCCGATCGCCCGAGTGGCGCACACGAATCCCCGGGATCAGCAAGATCTTCTTCCCGGCACGGAGAAACTGCGCCGCCAGGTCGGCGTCTCCGCCGAACTGACCATAGCGCTCATCGATCTGCCGCACGGCCTTAATCAGAAACACCCGCGCCATCAGCGCCGCACCGCCCGCGTACTCGACGGCGACTGGCTCCGGGGAAGGGTCGGCCGCGCGCCAAACGCCATCCGGCGGCAGCGAGCCAAGCTGCGGCGCGGGGTTGCCATCGTCGTCCACCAGCAGCGGGCAAACCGCCGCCGCCGCGGCGTCCGCATCCAGCGCATCGGCCAGGCGCATCGCTACGCCCGCGTCCACTTCCGTGTCCTCGTGAAGAAACAGCACGTATTCGGCGTCCGCCGCCCGCCATCCCAGGTTCATGGCCTTGGTCAGGCCGAAATTCTTGGGCAGGCGGATGTGCTGGATGTCGGGGAACTCCTCGACCACCTGCGCGCTCCCATCACGCGAGCCGTTTTCCACCACGATCAGTTGCAGCCGCTCGTGGCCTTCCAACCGCTCGAGCGACTCCAGGCACTTCCGCAGCCGGTCCGCGCGGTTGTGCGAAACCACCACCACCGAGACGCGGGGCGGTTGTTTCACCTGTTCAGTATTCCCTGTCGGCGTCAAGCCAATAGGATAGCGCCTATCTGTTAACGTGTAAGGTTATGACAGCAGCCAACATCCTGGCGGCCCTGGTAGAAGGGGCGATCATTCCGGTGGTGCGCGCGTCCTCCGCGGAGGCCGCGCTCCAGGCGGTGGAAGCCATCGCCAATGGAGGCATTCGCGCCGCCGAGATCACCATGACCGTACCCGGCGCCGTGCGCGTGCTCGAGAAGCTGGCCGATCGCTTCGGCGGCAACCTGTTGCTCGGCGCAGGCACCGTGCTCGACCCGGAAACCGCGCGCGCCTGCCTTCTGGCCGGTGCGGAGTTCATCGTCTCCCCCAGCCTCAGGCCGGCCACCATTGAAATTGCCAAGCGCTATTCCAAGCCGGTGTTTCCCGGCGCACTGACTCCCACCGAGGTGCTGGCCGCCTGGGAAGCCGGCGCCGATGCGGTGAAGATTTTCCCCTGCGGCAACGTGGGCGGGGCCAAATACATCAAGGCGCTCAAGGGACCGTTCCCGCAGATTGAGACCATCCCCACCGGCGGCGTCAACCTGGAGACCATCGGCGAATTCCTCAAAGCCGGCGCTTGCGCGGTCGGCGTGGGAGGCGAACTGGTGGACTTGAAGCTGATCCAAGAAGGCCGCTTCGACGCGATCACGGAGCGCGCCCGCCAGTTCCTGGCCGCCGTCGCCAAAGCGCGGGCGGAAATGGGAACCGGGCGAGGGTAGCCGTCCGCGAACATCCCTTGCGCGCGCCAACCAGTAGGGGCACGGTACTCGTCATTCAGCTCTCAAATAGCCTCCGAACGGAGCCGCGACCATAGGGAGCGGTCCTTTCGATACAACCGAATCTGCCGCTCGACGGCCTGCTTGATAACTCGCTGTAACTCGCTGACCGCTCCCTTCGGTCGCGGCTCCGACGCGTTGCTCGCGTAAGTCCCTCGTCGATTCCATATACGCGGTCATGGTGGCGCGGCGCACGGCGCCCCGTCTCTGAGAGAAACGCGGGTCAGCTTGACTGTTTTGGCGCAGCCCCGGCGTACGGCTTGTAGCCGCCGCGGCGCATTACTTCGATAGCGGCGGCTTCGGCGTCCGGCAGCACATAGAAAAACGCCCCGGCGCGGGTGGTGGCGAAGACGATGCCGCCGCGGTACTCGTCGGCTTCCACGCCGTAATCCACGCCGGCTTCGGTGAGCAGTGTTTCCAGCTTCAGCGCGTCCTTGAGCCGTTTGGCGATATAGATCAACACCGGATCTTTGCCGTCGAAAAATGGAGCTTCCTGTTTCATCGGGCGATTGCTACCAGTGTAGACGGGATGCGGCCAACTTGCGGGTGCCAGATGCAGAAGTGGATCTCTTTCCGGCGGCACGGCGGCGGTAGAATCCTTTGCAGGTGCGTCCCCGAGTATCCTGGTAGGAAGTGAAGACCTTCTTCCATCTCGACATGGATGCCTTCTTCGTGTCTGTGGAAGAGCTGTTCGATCCGGCGCTGAAGGGCAAGCCGGTGGTGGTTGGCGGACGGCCTAATGAGCGCGGGGTAGTTTCGGCGGCTTCCTACGCGGCGCGGAAGTTCGGCGTTCATTCGGCGATGCCACTGCGCACGGCGTACAAAATGTGTCCGCAAGCCATTTTCGTCGACGGGCACATGGAGCGGTATCAGGAATATTCGCACAAAGTCCATGACGTGCTGTGCGGGTTCACGCCGCTGGTGGAGATGGCCTCGATCGACGAAGCCTATCTCGACATCACCGGCACCCAGCGGCTCTACGGGCCGCCGCTGCGGGCGGCGCACCTGCTGCACGAACGCATCAGCGTGGCCACCAAGCTGAACTGTTCGATCGGCATCGCGGCGTCGCGCCTGGTGGCGAAGATTTGTTCCGACCAGGCCAAGCCGAATGGCGTGCTGTGGGTGATACCGGGCCGCGAGGCCGCGTTTCTGGCGCCGCTCGATGTGCGGCGCATCCCCGGCGTCGGCAAGGTGAGCGAGCGGAATCTGAACTCGCTGGGGATTCGCAAGGTGGGCGACCTGGCGAGGCACGATGAAGCCTTCCTCGAACAACACTTCGGAAAGCTGGGGCTGGCTCTGGCCGGCAAAGCGCAGGGACTGGACGCGGGCGGCTGGTTCGATACCGAGATCGGCGAGGAAGAGGGTCCCAAATCGATCAGTCACGAGCACACATTTTCCGAAGATACGGCGGACCTGGCGCAGATCGAAGCTACGCTGGCCAAGTTGAGCGAGATGGTTGGCCGCCGCCTGCGCGAGCATGGCTTGAGCGCGCGCACCATCCAGCTTAAGCTGCGCTATACGGACTTTTCGACCATTACCCGAGCCCACTCGATCGCGCGCCCGACCGCGCTCGATACCGAATTGTTCGAGGAGATCCGCGCGCTGTTCCATCGCAATTGGAAGAAGGGAGCCAAGGTGCGGCTGTTGGGCGTGCACGCTTCCGGGTGGAGCGAAGAGCAGGCGCAACTGGATCTGCTCGAAGATCACACGCACGATCGCTGGCAGCGCGCGCTGGCCGCCGCCGACCATATGCGGGACCGCTTCGGCGAATCGGCCGTCTCGCTGGCCGCCAGCCTGCGCGGCACGTTCCGCGAGCGCGCCCACGAAAACCCGGTTGGGCTGCCGGGAAAGAAGAAGTAGTGGGGCAGGCGCTTCCGCCTGCCAACAGTGCCAGCCCTCACGAAGAGTTGGCAGGCGGAACCGCCTGCCCCACCCGCCTCACGCACCCTTGCGGTTGATCGTTCCGCGGCAGTTCTGGCTCTGGCAGTGACAAGGGACGCGCTCGATCCGGTCCGAGAAGCGGTAGTCGACAGTGAGTTCCTCGCCGCGGCGGATGAGACGCTTGCTGAAGTAGAGAATGTGCCCTTTGAAGACCGAGGCGCGCAGGTTCGGGTCGCAACTGTGGTTGATGATCTCGGCGCCGGAGCCGCCCACCGCGCCATCGAGGGTCCAGTAATCGTCGATGCTGAACAGGTAGGTCACCGATCCCCGGTCGCGGCGCTTGGCTTCGCGGCGGTTGAGGCGCTCGCCGGTGTATTCGATCACCTTGCGGTGCGCGGGGATGGGCTCGAGCGCGTACACGCCGCGATGGTGGATCTTCGACTGGCGGATTCTCAGCCGGAAACAGGCGTGGCGCGGGTCGATGGACGGGGATTCGATGATGCGCTTTCGCATGGCCGATCCTTCGCAGTATAGCCGACCGCCCGTCCGCCCGCCATTTTTCGCTTGACAAGCGGGTGATTTAGTACTAATAAATTAGTATGCGACCGCCAAGCACCACTCTCACCGGCCAGGAACTGGAGATCATGAAGATCGTCTGGGAGCGCAGTCACGTGACCGTGCGGGACGTCTACGAGGCGCTGCTCGAGCGCCGCAAGGTGGCCTACACGACGGTCATGACCATGATGAAGATCCTGGAGCAGAAGAAATATCTGAAGAAGACGCAAGTCGACCGCGCGCACGTGTACCGGCCGGCCCAGCCGAAAGGCAAGGTGATCGGCGCCATGGTGCGGGAGTTCGTCAACCGGGTTTTCAACGGGTCGGCCGAGCCGTTGCTGGTGCACCTGGTGGAAGAGGGCGACCTGTCGCGCGAGGATCTGGAGGAAATCGCGCGGCTGCGGAAACCGGGGAGGGCGTCATGAACACTACGCTGGTCTGGAGCACATTCTGGCCTACAGCCTGCAAGTGGGGCTGCTGGTTGCGGTGGGCGCTTTCGTGCCGGCGCTGGCGCGCATGCGGGCGGCCGGCGCGCGGCTGCTCTACTGGCAACTGCTGCTGGCGGCGTGCCTGCTGTTGCCCTGGGTACGGCCCTGGCACCGGGAGGCGATCGCCGCCGACGTCTCGGTGACGACGGTGGCGACCAGCATCGCGGTCTCCGAGCCGGCTCCGGCGCGCATTCACATTTCGCCGGGCGAGCTGCTGCTCTATCTGCTGGCAGCCGGTGTGGTGGCGCGCCTGGCGTGGCTGGGCGTTGGGTTCTGGCGGCTGCGGCGCTACCGCCGCCGCGCCGTGCCGCTCGAAAACGCGGGCGTGTGGGCCGAAGTGCTGCTTTCGACCGAGATTTCGAGCCCGGTGACATTCGGCTGGCGCCGGCCGGTGATTCTGTTGCCGGAGCGATTTCCGCAACTGAGCGGCGCCATGCAGCAGGCCATCCTATGCCACGAAGACTTGCACGTGGAGCGGCACGACTGGCTGTTCACGGTGGCCGAGGAACTGGTGCGCGCCGCGCTGTGGTTTCATCCCGCCATCTGGTGGCTGCTGGCGGAAATTCAACTGGCGCGCGAACAGGCGGTGGATTCGCGGGTGGTCCGCATCACGCAGTCGCGCGATCCTTACGTGGATGCGCTGCTCGAAATGGCCGGCGCGCGGCCGGAATTGGATCTGGCGCCGGCGCCGCTGTTCCTGCGCAAGAGGCATCTGAAACAAAGGGTGGTCGAGATCATTCGGGAGGCGACCATGTCGAAGACGCGATGGATCACGGCACTGGCCGCGAGCATGGTTTTCCTGGCCGGCGCCTGCTGGCTGGTAACCGGCGCGTTTCCGCTGTCGGCGGCGCCACAAATGGCAGAGCCTGCGACGGGCACTGGCGGCGCCGTTTCTAACGGCCCCTCCGGCAGCGTGAGTGCCGATCAGCTTCTGGTTCGCGACGGCGGGACGTACACTTCTTCGACCAGCGTGCTCAAGAGCATCAGTGTGAGCGGGATCTCCGACCAGGCGAAGGCCGATCTGTTGGCGCGTTTGCCGGTGCATGAAGGCGATACGCTGCCCGCGAAGATTTCCGACGTGATGGACAAAGTCGGCGAGGCTGTCGCCAAGTTCGATCCGCATCTGCACGCTGGAATCAACATACACAACGGCATCGCCATGATACGGATTTCACCGGATGAGCCGGCGGCGTCCGGAAACGGCACGGGTCATGTGCCCGAAGAGACTCTACGCGCGTTTGAACGGATCGGTCGGGAGCGGCTCGGCTTTCGCTTGAAGGGTAAGGTGATCAAAGGCATTGTGATAAGCGGCCTCTCCAATCAAGCGAAGGCCGATCTGCTGGCGCGCCTGCCGGCCCACGTTGGCGACACCTTGACGGAAGATGTCATGATTAACGTCGACATGGCGCTCGGGAAGTACGACCGGCGCCTGGGCGTGTCGGTCTTTCCGGACAAGGACCAAGTTGTGATGCAGATCGCACCGCAGAACTCGCCGGAGTTCGGAGTTTCTCCGGTCGGCGGCAACGCCAGCATGCAACCGGCCCCACCCGTCAAGCTGGAGGCCGGCAAGGATGGCGCCGAGCAACTTCACGTGGATGGCAATCTGCAGGCTCTCCAGTTGATCTCTCGCTCCGAAGTAGTTTATCCGCCGATGGCGAAGCAGGCGAACATTCAGGGGACCGTCGAGTTGTCGGCTCTGATTGGCAAGGATGGCAAGGTGCAAGATCTGAATGTCGTGCGCGGCCATCCACTGCTGGTGTGGGCAGCGATGGATGCGGTCAAGAAATGGGTTTACAAACCCACCACGATCAACGGCGAACCGATCGAAGTGAGGACGGAGATCAGCGTCAACTTCTCGCTGTGGCCATCCGATAAAGCCGAACCGCCCAGGCAGATTGCCGTAGGCAGCGTTCTGCAAGGCCTCCAGTTGATCACTCGCGTCCTGCCTGAGTATCCGGCAGCCGCGAAACAAATGGGCGCGCAAGGGATCGTCGAGTTCTCCGCTCTCATTGGCAAGGACGGCAGGGTACTGGATCTGACGGCCGTCAGCGGCCATCCGCTGCTGGTCCAGGCGGCTAAGGACGCGGTCATGCAGTGGGTCTACAAGCCGACGCTGCTCAACGGCGAACCGGTGGAAGTGAAAACCACCATCGACGTCAACTTCACGCTGCAGTAGCGAGCCAGGCAGGCCGGCAAATGCATCTGGCTCACGCCGAATGGCAGGCACAAATGCTCTGCCGGCCGCAGGTCCACATAAAGAGTGGGTCTCTTTCCAGCGTCAGGCGCACCTTTAAGCTCCGCAGGAGCGAAAGAGAATAGCCCGGGGTGCGAGCCGTCGGGATAGGCCGGCAGCGAGGTGAGGACAAGCCGCGAAACGGGGCTGAAGAGTCTCTCGCCAACAGTCTTCCGCCCCGTTCCGGGGCTGGCAGGCAGCAGCCAGATACCGCACGGCTTGCGCCGTGGGCTAGTGTCTTGCGCTTTTCGGGCTGGCGCCGGGCGGCCCTTTTCGCCGCTACTCTTGTTTATAATTAGAGAAAGCGCTGCAAACCTATCGGGAAGCGGATGAATGTTAAATCTATGATTTCTTGGGGCAGGATGAGTCTATTTACCGACATCCAGGATTGGACGGACTCATGAGCACCGACTTCTTTCTGACTCATCTGCGGGCGCTCGAAGCCGAGAGTATTCACATCCTGCGCGAGGTGGCCGCCGAGTTTCAGAAGCCGGTAATGCTGTATTCCATTGGCAAGGACTCTTCGGTGATGGTGCGTCTGGCGCAAAAGGCATTTTATCCCGGCAAGATTCCGTTTCCGCTGCTGCACATCGACACCACTTACAAATTCGGCGAGATGATTGAGTTTCGCGATCGCTTCTGCGCCTCCATCGGCGCGCAGTTGATCGTGCACACCAATCGGCAGGCTATCGACGATGGCGCCAGCCCCTTCAAGCTGGGGACGCAGAAGTGCTGCGGGCAATTGAAGACGCGCGCCCTGCTGGATGCGCTGGCCGCCGGCGGTTATGACGCGGCTTTTGGCGGCGCGCGCCGCGACGAGGAAAAATCCCGCGCCAAGGAACGCGTGTATTCCTTCCGCGACACTTTCGGCCAGTGGGATCCCAAGAACCAGCGCCCCGAGCTGTGGAACCTGTTCAACAGCCACGTCGACAAAGGCGAGAGCATCCGTGTGTTTCCGCTTTCCAACTGGACCGAGCTGGATGTGTGGGAGTATATCGACCTCGAGAAGATTCCCATCGTGCCCCTGTATTTCGCCAAGAAACGGCCCATGGCGGTGCGCGGCGAAACCTTGATTCCGGTGGAGCACGACATGCCGCTGCTGCCCGGCGAACACCCGCAGATGGTGATGTGCCGCATGCGCTCGCTCGGCTGCACCTATTGCACCGGCGCCATTCGCTCGAACGCCGATACGGTGCCCAAGATCATTCAGGAGATGATGCTGTTCCGGCGGTCGGAGCGGGAGAACCGCGTGATCGACCACGACCAGGAAGGCTCGATGGAAATCAAGAAGCGGGAAGGTTACTTTTAATGGGGGTGGGGCCGCTGGCGGGACAGCCGGACGCAGCGGGCGCGCTGCGCACGCCGGTTTCCTCTGCAGCGAAAACGGATGCTTCCGCGGCGGCTAGCGGGAAGCCGCGGAAAGCCGCGCGCGCGGAGGAGTTCGAGACCTTTCTGCGCCGCGACGAGGAAAAAGAGCTGCTGCGCTTTTCCACCGCCGGCAGCGTGGACGACGGCAAGAGCACGCTGATCGGCAGGCTGCTCTACGATTCCAAGGGCGTTTACGAAGATCAACTGGCTTCGGTGCGGAGGCCGCGCTCCAGTCAGGCCGCCGGCACGGTGGATTTCGCGCTGCTCACCGACGGGCTGCGCGCCGAACGCGAGCAGGGCATCACCATCGACGTGGCCTACCGCTATTTCGCCACGCCCAAGCGCAAGTTCATCATCGCCGATACGCCGGGCCATGAGCAGTATACGCGCAACATGGCCACCGGCGCCTCCACCGCCAACCTGGCCATCGTGCTGGTGGATGCGCGGCACGGGGTGCTGGCGCAAACCCGCCGCCACGCATTCATCGCGTCGTTGCTAGGGACGCCGCACATCGTGGTAGCGGTCAACAAGATGGACCTGGTCGACTGGCGGCAGCGAGTGTTCGAGGCGATCGAGGAGGAATTCACGCGCTTC
The DNA here is from genome assembly GCA_049508735.1 of Bryobacteraceae bacterium. Taxonomy (GTDB): domain Bacteria; phylum Acidobacteriota; class Terriglobia; order Bryobacterales; family Bryobacteraceae; genus Bog-375. Next base: position 299,318 of record JBELAO010000001.1, read on the forward strand.
GCCGCGCAGTTACCCGCCTGCGATCTGCACTTCATCCCCATCAGCGCCCTGCTGGGCGACAACGTGGTGCAGAAAAGCCGCCACATGCCGTGGTTCCAGGGCGAGAGCCTGCTCCATCACCTCGAGAACGTCCACATCGCCAGCGACCGCAACCTGATGGAAATGCGCTTTCCGGTGCAGTGCGTCATCCGTCCGGATCAGAATTTTCGTGGCTACGCGGGCCAGGTAGCGTCGGGAATTCTGACGCCCGGCGATCCCGTGATGGTGTTGCCGTCCGGGCGCACCTCGCGCATCAAATCGATCAGCACTTTCGACGGGGATTTGCCCAAAGCGTTCGCGCCGCTTTCGGTGACGGTGTGCCTGGAGGATGAGCTGGATATCAGCCGCGGCGACATGCTGGTGCATCCCTCGCACGCGCCGCAGGTCACGCGCAAGCTGGATGCGCGACTGGTGTGGATGAGCCAGGCGCCGCTCGATCCTCGCCGCGAATACCTGGTCAAACACACCACCCAGGAAGTCGCCGCGCGCGTGCGCACCCTGCGCTACCGCGTGGACGTCAATACGCTGGAAAAACAGCCGGCTACCGAACTTTGCCTCAACGATATCGGCGCGGCCGTGATCGAGACGCGCAAGCCGTTGTTTGTCGATCCCTACCGCCGTAACCGGGCCACCGGCGCATTCATCGTCATCGACCCGCTCTCGAACGAGACCGTCGCGGCGGGCATGATCACCGGCCGTCCGGCTCACGAAAGCAATCAACCGGCAATGCTGGCGGCCGGCCGCGTCACCCCGGCCGAACGCCACGCGCGCACCGGCCACACGGCTGCCGCCGTGTGGGTGACGCAAGGCGCCGAGGCGGCCGGCCGCCTGGAACGAGCCCTGTTCGATTCGGGCGCCATGGTGCTGGTGCTCGAAGCCGCCCGCGAAGGCGACCTGCTGCCACGCCTGGTGGAAACTGCCTTGGATGCCGGCCTGATCGTGCTCTGCGCCGCCGCCGCCGATAGCCCCGTGCCCGCGCAACTTCGCGAGATCGCCGGCCCGGATCGCTTCCTCGAGTTCCCAGGCGGCGCCGGAGAATCCGCCGGCCTGCTGATTGAGATGCAAGAGCGCGGAATACTTCGGCGGGAGGGACCCGGGTAACGCCGGCGGTCTTTTGCCGCCGGTGTTTTTCTCGATCGTGAGGAATAACCCAAGACAAAGACACCGGCGGCAAGACCGCCGGCGCTACCGAAATGCTGTGTGTTACACTTTGAGCAGATGAGTAATACAATCACCGTCCGGCTGCCGGAAGATCTTGCGAAGTGGCTGGAGCTTGCCGCGCGCCAAGCGGGTTTGCCCAAGGGCCGCATCGTTCGAGACGAACTCGAGAAAGCCCGGGGCTCGGCGAGTCGTCCGTTTCTCCGCCTGGCCGGTGCAATCGACGGCCCAGTTGGCCTCTCGATGCGCAAGGGCTTCTCCCGTAAATGAAGGCCATCGCGGACAGTGGTTTTCTGGTCGCGTTCGGGAACCGCAGAGATTACCATCACGAGTGGGCGGTCGCGATTGCCGAGCGCGTAACCGAACCCCTATTGACCTGCGAAGCGGTGCTGGCGGAGACTGCGTTTCACCTCGGTAGCAGCGCGCTGGTTCTGGCGTTCTTGCACGACGGCCTGGTGCGGTCCGCATTCGTGTTGAGCGAGCACATTTCGCGGCTGTCGGAGTTGGCGGCGCGCTATGCGGATCGCAAGCCGGATCTGGCGGACCTTTGCCTGATTGGTCTGAGCGAATTGCACCCGCGGTACCCGGTGATTACGACGGACCTGAGCGACTTCCGGGTTTACCGCCGCGGCCGCCGGGAGCGGATCCCCTTGATCCATCCTCCCGAGCGGTAACGCGCCAGGGGACAGACGCATTTTCTTTTGACGCATCTCCTTTTGATCGCAAATGCCTCTACCTGCTCCTGAAAATGCGTCTGTTTCGTCTGTTTATGGATGTCCCCTTTTCAAAGGCACCCAAAGGCACCGGCGGCAAGACCGCCGGCGTTACCGGGCCCTTACTGCTCCGCCAGCGTGCTGCGCTTGCGGCCGAAGGGGATGTAGATTGCCAAACCAATGGCCAGCCAGACGAAGAAACGCAGCCAGGTTTTGAGCGGCAGGCCCATCATCAACACCAGGCAGCAGACGATCGAAATGATGGGGAACAACGGTACGAAGGGCACGCGGAACGAGCGAGGCCTGTCCGGCTGCTTCTTGCGCAGGACGATCACGCCCAGCGATACCAGCACGAACGCGAACAGCGTACCGATGTTCGATAACTCGGCGAAGGTGTCGATATCCCAGATGCCGGCTGGAATGCCGACGAAAAAGCCGGCGATCCAGGTGCTGATGTGGGGCGTTTGGAACGTCTTGTGGATTCTCGAAAACAGGCTCGGCAGCAGGCGGTCGCGCGACATCGCGAACCAGATGCGGGCCTGCCCGTACTGATACACCAGAAGCGAAGAGAGCATGCCCATCAGAGCGCCGGCGGTGACGATCAGCCGCAGCCGGTCATAGCCGAGCGCCTTCAGCGCGTCCGCCACCGGCGAATCGGTATTGAGCGTCTGGTAATTGGCGATGCCGGTCAGCACCAGCGAAACAGACCCATACAGAATGGTGCAGATGATCAGCGTGGCGATGATGCCGATGGGGAGATCGCGCTGCGGGCGCCGGCATTCCTCGGCCGCGGTGGAGACCGAATCGAAACCGATGTAGGTGAAGAAGACGATGGACGCGCCGGTGAGAATGCCGGAAAAACCGTGCGGCGCGAACGGGTGCCAGTTGCCGGGCTTGATGGCGCCGGCCGCGCCCACGCAGAAGATCAGAATGGCGGCTATTTTAATCGCCACCATGACGGTGTTGGTCCCGGCGCTTTCGCGCACGCCGCGCACCAGCACCACGGTCACCAGCATGGTGATCAGCAAGGCGGGAACGTTGAACCAGCCGGCCGGTCCGCCGGCCGCGGGAAACGGCGGAAAGGCCCACTGCTGCGGCAACTGAAAGCCGAATAGATTCTGAAACAAGTCCTGCAGGTACGCGGAAAACCCCACCGCCACCGACATGTTCGAGACGGCGTACTCGAGGATCAGGTCCCAGCCGATAATCCACGCCACGATTTCGCCCAGGATGGCGTAGGCGTAGGTGTAAGCGCTGCCGGCGATGGGTATCATCGACGCCAGCTCCGCGTAGCACAGGCCGGCGAACAGGCAGGCGACCGCCACCAGGAGAAACGACAGCGTGATGGCCGGGCCGGCGCCGGGACGCCCCAACTGCGATCCGGCGTGCGAGCCGTGGAGGGCCAGGTCGATCACCGTCGCCTCGAGGATCGACTTGATGGGGATCACCTTGCCGGCAGCCGCGGTGCCGGTGAGGGTGAAGATGCCGGAGCCGATCACGGCCCCGATGCCGAGCGCGGTCAGGCTCCACGGGCCTAACGTGCGCCGCAAATGATGGCTCGGATCCTCCGACGCCGCGATCAACGCATCGATGCTCTTGGTTCGAAAAAGGCTCACTTGAGGATCTCCCGGCCTGGGCGGTAGAACGAACCGGTGTTCTCGGTCGAACCGCCTTGCCGGGCGGCGGACCTAGGCGGACTTGCGGCGCCTTTTCCGCGCCCGCGCTCGTCCGCCCGATGAGCAATCCCGCTAACGCTTGCGCTGGCCCTGCACCTGGCGGCGGATTTTCTTCTTGAGAGAGCCGCGCGCTACGCCAGACGCCCGCTTGGCCTTGGGAGCCGCTTTCTTGCGGGCCGCGCGCTTGATCTTCTTCCGTTCCAGCTTGTCGGTAACCTTCGTGGTATTCATCCGTTCCTTTTCAATCCCGCGTATTTTTCCACCAGTTTTTTTAAACCGTAGCGAGGGAAATTAACTGTGATCTTAGCATTATCGCCGTCGCCTTCGCGGCGCACCACGGTACCGGTGCCGTACTTGGGATGCTCGACCACCATCCCCGCGCGAGCCCCGCGGCGAACCGGCGGAGGAGCGGCGGCAACCGGCCTCAATGGCACCGGCGGCCGCGGCGGCGGGGGCGGAACTGCCGTTGTTGCCGGCGGTCTGGGCGTGCCGAAAGGGATACCGCGCTGCTCGAAGAACTGCGAGATATTGGACACGGAGTTGAACGTCTTGCCGGTAAACGTGCTGCGCCGCGGCGCCTGTCGCATGTCGAAGCGCTCGCTGGCGAGGTCCATCTCGGCAGGCTCGTCCTGCGGTCCCAGATTCACCAGCAGTTCCTCGGGAATCTCGCTCAAGAACCAGGAAGGAGTGGAGCGCTCCTGCTCGCCGCCTCCGTAGCGCCGCCGGTACTTGGCCCAGGTCAGGACCAGCCGCCGCCGCGCCCGCGTCATTCCCACGTAGCAGAGCCGCCGCTCCTCTTCGAGTGCCGGTTCGGAATTCATCGACCGGCTGTGCGGAAACAGGCCCTGCTCCATGCCGGTCAGAAACACTACCGGGAATTCCAGGCCCTTGGCGTTGTGCAGCGTCATCAGCGTGACGGGTGCATGCTCGTCGTAAGTATCGGCTTCCGCCACCAGGGCGGCGTGATCCAGAAAATCGGACAGCGATTCGCCGCGCGACTCGGCTTCGGCGGCGGCCGTGGTGAGTTCGTCCAGGTTCTCCAGGCGCGCTTCGGAATCCGGTGTCCGCTCCTGCTCCAGCATCTTTCGGTAGCCGGTGCGCTCCAGCACGAAGCGGATCACCTCCGGCAACGGCGACGCGCTGGCCACCAGCGAAATATCCTGCATCAGGTTGCGGAACAGCACCAGCGAGGATTGGGAACGGGTGGAAAGTCCGCGGTCGTCCACGACGTGCTGGATGGCGTCCCACAGGCTCAGCCCCTGTTCGCGCGCGTGGCGCTCAATCTGTTCCACCGTGGTCCGGCCAATCCCCCGCGCGGGAGTGTTGACGATGCGCAGCAGGCTGGTGGAATCGGTCGTGGAACTCGCCAGCCGCAGGTACGCCACCATGTCGCGGATTTCCGCGCGCTGGTAAAAGCTGAAACCGCCGACCACTTTGTAAGCGCGGCCGTAACGCCGCAGGGCTTCCTCAAGCTGCCGGGACTGGAAATTGGTGCGGTAAAGGACGGCGACGTGTTCGTCCGGGTTGGCCACCAGATGCTTTTCGATCGTGTCGGCCACGAACAAGGCCTCGTTCTCCGCGTCGAAACCAGCGTACAAGCCCAACAGATCGCCGGCCCCCGCATCCGTCCACAGCTTCTTGCCTTTGCGCTCCTTGTTGTTTTCCACCACCTTGGAAGCCGCCGCCAGGATGTTCTTGGTCGAGCGGTAATTCTGCTCCAGCCGGATCACCCGCGCGTTGGGATAGTCGCGCTCGAAATCGAGAATGTTGCGGATATCGGCTCCGCGCCAGCTATAGATGGACTGGTCTTCGTCGCCCACCACGCACACGTTGCGCCGCTCTTCGGTCAGCAAACGCATCAGCTCGTACTGGCTCCGATTGGTGTCCTGGTACTCGTCGACCAGCATGTAGCTCAGGCGCCGGTTCCAGGCCTGGCGTGTCGAGTCGTCGTGCTTCAGCAGACGCACCGCCTCCAGCAGCAGGTCGTCGAAATCGAGCGCGTTGGAATTGCGCAGCGTCTTTTCGTAGTCCTCGAACACCGCCGCCAACGCCTCGGTCTGTTTGTTCACCGCCTGCTTGTACAGGTCGGCCGCGCTTTGACTCGTGTTCTTGGCATGGCTGATCGCCGCGAGCGCGGAGCGGTACTGCATGAATTCCTTCTCCACCAGCCCCAGCGAACGGTACGCCGATTTGACGATCGCCAACTGATCGTCATCGTCATAGATGCTGAAGCGCCGCGTAAAGCCGGGCCGGATGCGCGCCAGCGGTTCGCCGTCGCTGCGCAGCAGCCGCACGCAGAAGGAATGAAACGTGGATACGCGCGGCTCGCTATCCAGCCGGGTATCGGCCAGCAGCGCCACAACCCGCTCGCGCATCTCGCCGGCCGCTTTGTTAGTGAAAGTGACGGCCAGGATAGCGGACGGCGGCACGTGCCGGGAGACGATAATATGCGCGATGCGGTGCGTGATAACCCGCGTCTTGCCGCTTCCCGCCCCCGCGAGGATCAACAGCGGCCCTTCCGTGCAACTCACCGCCTCACGCTGCTGCGCGTTGAGCCCTTTGAGATAATCCATCGGTGGGACTGACTTATTTTATCATGGCGCGCTTAGTAACCCAATTTCTTATCTATTAAATTATTTAGCGGCTCGCCTTTCCGGAAACGCTCGAAATTCTCGAGGAAGAGCCGCATGGCGCGCTCCAGCCAATCCGCGGTGTGGTCGGCCGTGTGCGGCGAAACGAGCACGTTGTCCATCCGGTAGAAAGGGTGGTCCGGAGGCAGCGGTTCGGTATCGAAAACATCCAGCACCGCGCCACGGATGCGGCGTTCCCTGAGCGCGCGCAGCATGGCGGCTTCATCAATTACAGGCCCGCGCCCGAGATTCATCACGACCGCGGTTGGTTTCATGGCGGCGAACTCGCGCTCGCCGACCAACCCGCGCGTTTCCGTGGTGAGGGGCGCCGTCACCAAAATATAATCCGAAATTGCGATCATTTCTTCCGTGCGCTCCGGAGTGTAAATTCGCTCGGCGTGAGCGTCCGTGGCGCCGGGCGGTAGCGCGTGGCGTTTCACCGCGACGACGCGCATCCCCATCGCGCGCGCCCGCGATGCCACCTGGTGGCCGATATCGCCGTAGCCGATGATGCCCAAGGTCTGGCCGGAGATTTCGTCAACGTCGAACTGCTCCCACCTTCCGGCAGCCTGGTTGCGGATCATGCGGCCCAGGTCCTTGGCGAAAAACAAAATGCCGGCCAGCGCGAACTCTCCCAGCGATTCGCTGAACACACCCGTGCCGTTCGTGAGCGCCGCCGCGCTTTCTTCGAGCTCCGGAAACAGCAGCCCATCCAGGCCGGCCCAACGCGTGTGAACCCAGCGCACGCGCGGGCACATGCGAAAAACCTCGCGCAGCAGTTCCCGGCTGCCCGACCAGTTGAAGATGACTTCCGCATCGGGCGCGGCCCGTTCGAAGGCTTCCACCTGTTCGCCTACCGCGATGCTGGTTTCCGGCGGCAATTGTTCCAGCATGGCCAACTGCGGCTCGGTTGGGTTCGCCAACACCAACAACGTAAGATCGCCCATGTGAAGCAAGCTATCACAATGTTGGCGGGGGATGCTGTAGCCGGAGCGGCTGGCCTGGTTCGCAAAATCGAAGCCGCGGGATGCGCCCCATAAGCGCTCGCACACGGTCCGATCAGCCGGGCTCTTTTGCGGCGGGTCATTTCTTAGCCCGGAGGGCGGAAGAGAATAGAAGAGAATAGCCCAAGGCGTGAGCCTTGGGAACGCGATGAAAAGTGGGGCAGCCCCGGAACGGGGCGAAAGACGTTCTCACCGGCGGGATTCTTACGCCCCGTTCCGGGGCTGTGCCCGGGACACGTCGGACCCAAGGCTCACGCCTTGGGCTATTCTCTTTCACTCTTGTCCAAGACAGGTTCTTGCAGTCTGAAATAAGGGGAGTGCCCTCCTATAATTGG
>JBELAO010000010.1:0-118055 GCA_049508735.1 Bryobacteraceae bacterium
GGCCAGCGCACATCCTCTTTGCCCACTAGATGATCATTGAGGCGCTTACATCCTTCGTATGCCAATAGGTCTGCCGCTTGAAGTGGTATCAGATTTCCCGAACCGGGTCTATATTCTCGCTTCTCTCGCTCAATCTCGGTTGGATACGATTCGAAATAAGCTGCGCTGATATCGTTCATGTGTGGCGTGCCATCGGCGAACGTGATTACGGCTTTTCTTCGATAATCCAGATTCCTTAAGTACATTTCGATTTCACTGAGACAGATGTATGCACATAGTCCTATCGGGCTTCGCAATCGTCCCTTGATTCGATCTGAAATTGCCGATTCATAATCGTATCGGTAGATCGAAGCAACAAAACCGTACCGAACATTTCCAACAAGACATCCTGTTAATTGCTTCATGAAAGACTGGCGCTTAGGCTCCGGCCAGTCTTCGAACTCCTTTTTTCTGTGGGCGAAGTATTTCATGTGCGAGCACTTCACGTGATACGAGGAAAGAACCCTTAGCCACTTATGCTCTAAATCCCTCCACCGATAGCTCCACGCTACGTAACCTCCCAGCGTTACGACCTGTGAATACTCATGGCTACCAGCATCGTCTATGCACGCCCGCAGCAAAACCACAAAGCCCCCGACAGAATCAAATGTATTGTGCAAGAAGTCGCGAAACCGGACATAGGTCCGGTCGCGCGGTATCTTCACTGTCGAGTATGGGCTAGAAGTAGTCACTTAGTCAAGTATATTTGTGCCACTAAAATCAGAACCCATACGACGGCCTCACCCTCATCCACACCAAAAAACGACAGATCGCCAGGGGCCGAAGAAATACCTAAGCACGTTTTTATCCACTCAGTTATCCACGTAATTCGAACGCTCTGGTTGAAGTACCTGCGTAGCCGTTTGTCTGATACTCTGGGCGTGTGCTCGCTTCCGCCTGGCAGAACATGATGATCGCCCTCGCACGCAGCGATTCGCTCACCCGGCACGTACAACGCAACTCCCGCATATCGTCGGCCGCGAAGCACTTCGTCGGCGGACCGGACGAAGACGCGGCCCTCCGCACGGCGCTCGAACTGCGCCAGCGCGGCATCCGCGCGTCGCTGTTCTTCCTTGGCGAATACATCACGGACCCGGCCGTTACGCGCCAGACGGTCGACAGCCTGGTGCGGCTTCTCCCAACGCTCGATCCGCATGGCCTGGACACGCACATCTCGGTGGACCCCACGCAAATCGGCTATGCCATTCGCGCCGAAATTGGCGAAGAGAACGCGCTCCGCCTGGCCGCCTCGTTCCCGGCACAACACTCCGCGCGCAGCTTCCTGATGATCGATATGGAGGACGCTTCTTATGTCGATTGCACGCTCGGGCTGCGCAGCCTCCTGGCGAGCCGAGGCGTCCCGGCCGCCACCACGTTGCAGGCCTACCTGCGGCGCACCGAAACGGACCTGGCGAATCTCCTGCGCGACCGCGTTCCGTGCGTCCGGCTGGTAAAGGGAGCGTTTTCCGAGCCGGCCCGGATTGCCTGGACACGCCAGGCGGAGATCGCCGAAGCGTACCTGCGGCTGGCGGCTCTGATGCTGTCGGACAAGGCTCGGGAGTGCGGACTGTTCCCCGTCTTTGCCACCCACAACGAAGCGCTAATCGATTCGATTCGCGACCTGGCGCGCGCCTCCGGGTACGCGCCCGGCGAGTACGAATTCGAGATGCTGTACGGTGTGCGTCCGGCCCTGCAAGCGAAAATCCTCGCCGCCGGAGACCAGCTTCGCTTGTACGTCCCCTACGGCGCGCACTGGTGGCCCTACACCGCCCGCCGCATCGGAGAGAACCCCGCCAACCTCATCTTCGTCTGGCGCGCCCTGGCCGGCCGAAGTCGCTGACGCCCCGCTAACCCGCAAAGAACGGCCCGGCCTCCGTGGCGCGGCCTTTTAGGCTGCTGTGTCGAGAGTCCTCTCGACATTCCTTCCTCATTCCTGCGCCGATCGCCGATAACCCACAAAAAAACGGCCCGGCCTCCCGTCAGTGGAAGGCCGGGCCCATGGGAAGAAATTTGATGTTCTCTGAAAGACCTCTTCGCTCTAGCGGCGAGCCTTGCTGCCGCCGCTGCTCCGTCCGCTGCTCCCTTTGGACGCCGGCGCGCTGCGGGCCGGCGCGCTCCGCTGCTGGCTCGGCGCACTGTTCGAAGGCGCGTTGTAGCGCGGGCTGCTGCCTGAGTACGGGCTGTTCCGGTATCCCGAGTTCGGTGTGCCGAGCCGTTGCCAGCCGCTCGAAGACGAGGACGGCCGCGCCGCCCCGTTCGACCCCGGCGCGCCGAAACGGTTCCAGCCCGCGGAACTGCCCCCTCCGTTGGCTCGCGCCGCCTGGCCGGCCACGCCGCGAGCGCTCGCCGCCTGCGGAGAATGGTAGAACGTGGTGTTTCCCGTGCTCCTCGGCGCGTACGAGGCCGCCCGGCTGGAGAACCTGGTGGCCGCGCCTCCCGCAGCCAATGGAACCGCGCCGCGAATCATTCCCGCCGAGGCGAACTGCGCCGCTGTCGGCCGCACGATGTTGGAACCTCGTCCGTTCTGGAAGTCATGCACCGAAAGCCCCGTTACGCCGTTTGCGACACGAGCGTTTTGATAGGCATTTCTTATGTTTACGCCAGTAATGTTCACCGAGTGGTTGATGTATCCGGCGGAACCGTAGAATCCCCTGCCCCACCATGGATGGAAAACCTCGTACGGCGCCAGGGCGACCCATCCGATGTTGCCGAAACCAAAGCCAACCCCGAAGCCAACTCCACCGCCGAAGCCAAAGAAGCCGACCAGCGCCGGCGACCAATAGTGCGGCATTCCCCAAACACCCGGATACCACAGCCAGCCGAAACCCGTTCTGAAGAACCAGCGCCCATAGTGATACGGCGCCCAGCCCCAAGGGTCGGCGCTGACCCAGGTCCAGCCATAGTAATCCAGCCAGACCCACTGCCCATTTTGATACGGCGCCCAACCGGGTGCCACCTGCGGCTGCCACACGTTGCCGTAATCGGGCGTGTAAACCCAGTTGCCGTTATTATCCAAATCCTCCGAGCCGTAAACTCCCTGCGGCACGCGCTGCGCGCTGCGCGACTGCATGAGCACGCGATCTCGACTGTCCGACCAGGCATCCCAGGCGTCGGCCGCCGGGGCGGCCACAATCTGGAATTCGGGATCGGCCGTGGAGCCGCGCGCGATCATCATCTGTCCCGTGCTCACCCATTGCGAACCGCGCGGCGAAAACACCTCGACATCCCCTGCCCTGACGGTCAGCTCGGTCTGGCCGGAGGCGGTCACTGAAATGCGGTAAGACCCGATTTTGGTTGGCCTTACAGAGATATTCGGAGTGTCAACCTCAGCATTTGTGCTGGAAGGCCTTAATACGCGGTAGGTTACGGTTCCCTGAGAAAGTTCGACCTGAAGCCGGTCGGCGTCCAGGGCCGCGATTCTAATCTCCGCGGTGCCGCCCAGGCGGACCAGGTTGGCCGAATCGAACTCGACTTCGGCCCGCGAATTCGGGCCGGTGGAAATACGATCTTCGGCCAGCAGCGGCGCGTTGATCACGCCAGCTACCCAATCGGCATCGCCGCGCTTCACCGAAACCTGGCCGTCCATGACGCTAATGCGGGCAACGGCGTGTTGTTGATCGTCGGCATCTTGCGCGCGGAGCGGTGCACCGGCGCCTGCCGCGAGAACGGCCGCCAATACCCAACCCATCGAGCGAAGCTGCAGGCGAACCATGGCCGAATCCTTTCTAAGGTCCAGTACCGTCGGTAGCACGGAGGCTGCCAAAGGCCAACGGTAAATCTTTCAGATAGTTACGGGTCGGCGGCGGGGCCCGCGAGTGGCCGAAAACCACCAGCCTGGCTGCGTTGGAGCAGGCCTGAACTTAACACGCCACTTCCCGTCGCAGCCCTGCCGCAGCAAGATATTCACCAACTATCCAGCAGAACCCGGTCGTTCGGGACCTGCTGCGGCCGCCGACACGTCTAGGTTGCGCGATATGAGTGCCGGGCACGCGGCACAACTGTGGACGAGCCCGGCAGGGCGACAGAAAGTAGCCCAGCGCGTAAGCGCTGGGACAAGTCGTGCAATGATCCAGCCCCGGAACGGGGCGCAAGAGCGGCCGCGCGTTCGGTTGTCGGTTCGGCCGTACTCTTTCGCCCCGTTCCGGGGCTCTCTGGCCTCATCGTTGTCCCAGCGCTCACGCGCTGGGCTATTTTCTGTCGCCCCTGTCGGGGCTCTGCTTTGGAGGGTCGTGCGTACACTCTCAACTTCGCGCGCAGCACGAACGCTAACCTGGCGGCCTCGGCGCTGAATCCGGCCGCACCGTATTGCTCCGTAAAATGCGGGATAAAATGAAGCCGTGCCTGCCGCCACCCATTCCATCCCCGAAATCCTCGAAAAACTGCACCTGGAGCCGCTGAACTCCGGCGCCTGCTTTGGCGACTGGATCGCCAATCCCAGCGGGGGCGAACTGGCGTCGCTCAATCCCGCTACCGGCGAAACGCTGGCTCGCGTGCAAATGGCCGGGCCGGCCGATTACGAAGTCATAACGGCGCGCGCCGCCGCGGCCTTCGACGAGTGGCGCATGATCCCTGCCCCGCGGCGCGGCGCGATCATCCGCGAAATCGGCGACGAGTTGCGCCTGCACAAGGCGGACCTGGGCGCGCTGGTGACGCTCGAAATGGGCAAAATCCTCGCCGAGGGCACGGGCGAGGTGCAGGAGATGATCGATATCGCCGATTTCGCGGTCGGCCTTTCGCGCCAGCTCTACGGCCTCACCATGCACAGCGAGCGGCCGGGGCACCGCATGTACGAACAGTGGCACCCGCTCGGCGTCGTCGGTGTCATCAGCGCCTTCAATTTCCCGGTGGCCGTGTGGTCGTGGAACGCTCTCATCGCGGCTGTGTGCGGCGATTCGGTGCTCTGGCGTCCGTCTTCGGAAACGCCGCTCACCGCCATCGCCGTGCAAAAGATCTGCAACCGCGTGCTCGACCGGCACGGCCTGAAGGGCATCTTTAATCTGGTGATCGGCAAGAGCGCGTCGGTTGGCGAAGCGCTCATCCGCGACCGCCGCATTCCGCTGGTGAGCTTCACCGGTTCGACCGAGGTGGGTCGGCACGTTTCCGAAGTGGTGGCGCATCGGCTGGGCCGCAGCATCCTCGAATTAGGCGGCAACAACGGCATCATCGTCATGGATGACGCCGACCCAGCTCTCGTCGTGCGGGCGGTGCTGTTCGGTGCGGTGGGCACGGCCGGCCAGCGTTGCACCACCACGCGGCGCCTGTTCCTGCAACGCGGCATTGCATCGAAGATCACGGCGGCGCTCGAAAGGGCGTACCGCCAGGTGAAGATTGGCGACCCCATCGAAGAAACCACGCTGATGGGACCGCTGGTGAACGCTCGCGCGGTGGACGACATGATGGATGGCATCGGCCGGATTCGCGAACAAGGCGGCGAAATCCTGTACGGCGGCCGGCGCCTGGATGGCTGCTTCGTGGAACCCACGCTGGTGCGGGCGCGGCCCGGGATGCCGATTCTCCAGGAGGAAATCTTCGCGCCGATTCTCTATCTGATCGAATTCGATCGTCTGGATGAAGCCATCCACTGGCACAACGGCGTGCCGCAAGGCCTCTCCTCCGCCCTGTTCGGCAACAGCTTGGTGGCCGCCGAAACATTTTTGAGCCATCGCGGTTCCGACTGCGGCATCGCCAACGTGAACATAGGCACCAGCGGCGCGGAAATCGGCGGCGCCTTCGGCGGCGAAAAGGACACCGGCGGCGGCCGCGAATCGGGCAGCGATGCGTGGAAAGCCTACATGCGCCGCCAGACCAACACCATCAACTGGTCCGGCCAATTGCCGCTGGCGCAAGGGATCCGCTTCGAAGTCTGAGCGAATTGGTTTGTACGAAAAGACCCAGCCATACGGAACTCATGCTGTGTCGAGCCTTGGATTGCCGAGGTCCTTGTGATATCTTTGCCCAAGCCGGCTGCCATCGACGCCAGAAATCGAAAGGGCCACGGCGGCCGTCACGGAGGGTAAATGGGCGGTCTCTATATCCCAGGCGCGGGTATTTCGATACCGGAAACACAGTACACTCAGCCAAAGGGTGGCTATGAGGGGGTCATTCTGACGCAGATTCCGCAAGGACTGCTGAAACTGTCCAACCCGGCTACCGTGTACGTGAGCGGCAGCGGGGGCAATCCTTTCGGGCATGCTCTGTTCATGATCAGCCCTTCCATCGGATATGTGCACGCCGTTGAGCCGGGCACGCATCCGGTAAGATTCATTCCCCACGATGAGTTCGAACGATTCATGAAGGAAATGGGGAAGACGTCTTGGACCATGCAGCCGGTCGAGTTGTCCAGACCGCAGGCCGCGGTGACTTTCATCCAGCAGTGCCTGCTGGTTGGATACACCTGGTTGCCGCACCACAATTGCGTGACGCTGTGCAAGGAGATCTGCACCCATGGAGGCGGCAATGTGGTGCCTTCCAGCGCATTTCCGACCACATCCACGAAGGATCGGGGCAACATTCCGAAGCCCGCCTTCAGTCATCCCTACGACTCCATCACGAATGACATGCTGTGATCGGTTCGGTCCGGGGGCTCGGGTTGGCGCCTGCGGCGGTCGAGCCGATGTTGTAGGGCATGTGCGTGTCGTGCTTCGGGAGGCGATGAAGCAATGGAACGGAACGCAGAGGCGGCCGCGCGTCCCCATGCGCGGGTTACCGGCGTCGTTTACCTGCTCTACTTTCTGACGGCAATATCCGGCGAGGTCTTCGTTGGCAAGGGCCGGTTTGTTTTATATGACGCCGTCAACCTCATCTCCCACGTGTTCTACATCGCCTTAGCGCTGCTCTTCTACTACCTGTTTAAGCCAGTGAACCGGAGCCTCTCTTTGCTCGCGGCGTTCTTCAGCCTCGCGGGATGTGCCAATGATGTACTGAACCTCTTTAAGCTCGAACCCTACAAAATCGATAGCTTGGTGTTTTTCGGGCCGTATTGCCTCCTGATCGGCTACCTTACTTTCAAGTCGACCTTTCTGCCTCGGATACTGGGCGTGCTGATGGCGCTTGCCGGTTTGGGTTGGCTGATCTTTCAGTCACCGCTCGCGCGCCATCTGTCCACCGGCATTGAGGGCCTTGGGATTCTCGCGGAAGCGTCGCTGATGCTGTGGCTGATCGTGATGGGAGTCAACGTTCAACGCTGGAAGGAGCAGGCCGGCGCGGCGCCGTAGAGTGGAGGCGCGCACCGGAGCCCGAGCGCTTGACCCCCTTGGGCGCTCCATTCGCAGGGCGGTAACGCCGGCGGTCTTGCCGCCGGTGTCTTGTCGCAAGCGGCGGAGGGCTTCGCTGGCCGTATGGGAATAGGAAGCAGAGAAAACCGGCGGCAAGATCGCCGGCGTTACCACGCTGCTGGGCAGTAAGATGATAGGGTGACCAACCGAATTCTGGTTCTCTCTGCCGTCGCGGCGCTTGCCTGGCCGGCGGCCGCGCAAGTCAAGGCAGATCCCGCGCCGGAGAAGACCGGCGTCGAGATGAAGATTCATCCCGGCGATCCGACGACGATCGACGTCATTATCGACGGTCAGCCATTCACGGAATTCTTCGCCTCCGGCCTGGGTGTCACCAAGCCTTATCTGCATCCGCTGCGCGCGCCCTCCGGCACTTACGTGACGCGAATGTGGCCGATGAAAGAAGTAGAAGAAGAGGCGGGCATCGCCAAGCCCGATCATCCGCATCAACGCGGCCTGTGGTTCGCGCACGAGAAGGTAAACGGGATCGATTTCTGGAATAACGAAGCTTCGTATACCACGCCCAATCGCGGCAAGATCGTCCTCGCCAAGCTGGACGAGGTGAGCAGCGGGAAGGACCAGGGCGTGATCGCCGCCACTTTCGATTGGACCGACCTGGCCGGCCACAAGCTGCTCACCGAATCGCGGCGCATGACATTCTATGCCGATCCGAAACTGCGCATCGTCGATTTCGACATCACTCTCACCGCGGCGGAAAACGCGGTGATCTTCGGCGATGCCAAGGATGGCGCTTTCGGCATCCGCATGCGGCCGGTGTTACAGGAAGCCGGCGGCAGCGGGCACATCACCAACGCCGACGGCCTGGCGGGCGAACACCAGCTTTGGGGCAAGCCTTCCAACTGGTGCGACTACTCGGGCACCGTGAACGGCGAAAAGGTGGGGATCGCGATCCTGGACCACCCCGATAACCCGCGTCACCCGGTGCGCTGGCACGCGCGCGGTTACGGCCTGTTCGCGGCCAACCCGTTTGCGGTGGGGGCCTTCACCGGCGACAAGACCAAGGACGGATCGTTGACCGTGGCCGCTGGCCAATCCGTGCGCTTCCGCTATCGGGTGATTATCCACGAAGGCGATGCGCGGGATGCCGGCATCGCGGGCCAGTGGGCCGGGTATTCTGGCGGGAAATAACCGGAAAGTGGGGCAGGTCTTGACCTGCCAAGCCTGCCAAGTGCAGGTCTTGACCTGCCAGCTTCCGCCTGCCAACATGGCGTGCCACAAGAGGCGACGGGCTGCCCTACCTCACGCCGCCAACTTGGGGAAGAGCGAGCGGTCCAGGATGCGGCGAGTGAGCTCCTCCAGCGTAATGTAATCGTCGCCGTCGCGATAGAAGAGCTTGTCTCCGGCGAGGACCCCCACTTCAATCAGGTACGGTTCGGCTCCGCGTTCGATGCGGAAACCCGGGATGGTAAGGTCGTTGGCGATGACGATCTCCGCCCGTGTGACCCACCGGGACTCCACCTCTTCGCGTATCTCGATCCGCATGCGGCCGGAGACGAAATGCATCACGGCGGCACGCGCGCCGAACGCTTGCTTGTAAGATTCCAGGCATTCGGTGAGGCTTCCGTACAACTCTTCGAGGGCACTCGGCATCCTCTTGCGGATGTTGTCTTCCCGCTGCCGCCGTTCCTGCTCCTCACCAATGCGCATCTGTAGCCACTGTAGGTTCATTGGAAGCTTCATAGTAACAAACGGAAGCTCTCGACGTCACGGCATCAGACGTAAACTGATACTTACAATCTGCAACTCACCAAGGTTATTAACCGCGGCGGTGTTACACTACTGAACTCTCCTTCCAGCCAGCCGACGGCATCGCTTACGGACCCCTCGGAACGCAGCTCCGGGCCCCGCCAATGCCGCAAACCAGTGCGTCCAAAACCCTGACAGAAGTGGGGCAGGCGCCCCACCGCCCGAGCAAACTCCTTGTTCTGCGTGACGCACTACATTCAACCCACCATGTCCAAGTCAGCGGGTGCGACCTGTTCGATCTACTCGATTTCTATACCGTCTGCCCACCGCACGGCCTCGGTGTAGCAGGCGGTGAGGGTCTGCGGGTCCAATCCGAGGCCCGGCGCGAGACTGCCGAGCGTGTCCCAATCGCCGCGCTCATACGCGAGCACGAGCTTCCAAACCGGCGGCATCCTGTCACCTCGACGTGGGCGATCGAGCAGAGTGCGGGTAGTTTGCCCGTGCAGGTTCAAACCTCCCACCAACTCCGCCAGCGGACGGCCCAGCATGGCATCGAGGAGCGAGAACAGGCCCACCAGAAAGCAATCGTCGCGCAGACGTTCCAGTCCGGCTTCTTTGGCGAGCGACTCAAGGAAGCGCGCCCGCACCAGCGTGCTGGTCGCCAGCTCCGTGGGGTGGTCGGAAGCCAGATTCGCCATCGTCAGGACCGAGAGCCACTTGCGCGCTGCGTCCTCACCGAGCGAAAGCAACGCGCGTTCGAGCGACTCGACCGGCGAGCGCAAGCCAAACCATGCCGAGTTGACGAAGCGCAGCAGCTTATAGGAAAGCCCAGGCTCGCGCTTGAGCAGATCCGCCAGTTTTCGGAAGTTCATTTCCGGCTGATGCAGTTCGTTGAGGATTCGCAGAAACTGGAGCTTGAAGCCGGGAATCTGGCGGGTGGACGAAATCACCGGGCGGGCGAAGAAGAAACCCTGAAAGTACTCGTAGCCCATGTCGCGGGCGCGGTGGAATTCTTCCTGAGTTTCCACTTTTTCCGCCAGCAGCCCGACCTTGCCTTTGAAGCGCGTAGCGGCATCCGCTTGTTGCGCCAGGCTGGCAGCGCGGAAATCTACTTTGAGAAAATCCGCGAGGGAGACCAGGTTTTCCACTTTTTCCGGAACGGTGAAGTCATCGAGGGCCAGCCGGTAGCCCCGGCCCCGCAGCCTGCGGCAGGCCTCCAACAGATCCTCGTCAGCCTCGACGTTTTCCAGAATCTCCACCACGGTCTGCTGTGGCGGCAGGATGGAGGCCGTGCCATCGAGCAACATCTTCTGCGGAAAATTGATGAAGGTGTTTCTGCGCCCAGTCAGCTCGTCCGTTTCCGCCGAACCGAATACGGCGCTGATAACCTGGGCCGTAGCGGCATTCTCTTCCGTCCCGTCGAATTGGTTCAGGCTACTCGAGCGGAACAGCATCTCATAGCCGAACACGCGCATCTGCGCGTCAAAGATCGGTTGTCGCGCGACCAGCAGTTCCATCGGCACCCCAGCCAATTACTTAATCGGCCGAGCGTACGGAATCTTTAGGAGCATGCTGAAAAACACCAAAAGCACGTAAGCCACAGATAAACACCGATGAACACAGATGAAGAAAAGCAGATTCTTCCGCGTTCATCCGACTTCCCAAGGTGGTTCGCCGGAGTTCTTCAGCAGCCTGTTAGGAGCTTAAGCCTGTGTCAGAGGTAGGATAGACGATCGGTCTTTGTCGTCTGTCGAGCGGCGGGCCCCTGCCCAGGCGCGACCGACGACAGAAACCGATCGTCTATCCTACCAGGCCTGCGCCGCCGATTCCCCGTCAGGAGGGTCAGCTCATTTTTCGCATCGCGCGGAAAACACCGGACCGCATCAGGAGTTCGGAGTCTCGACACGGCACCGACGAGTGCGCGCGCCACGGGTTACGGGTCCACCAGCGAGAGAATCGTCAGCGGAGCGTTTCCCTCCAGCCGGTTGTTGACGAACAGGAAGAGGAACTTCTTCTCTTCGCGGGCCCGGCCGATCAGAATGCGCATGGACTCTCTGGCTTCCGGGTTGGGGTCCCGCACTTCGGTGTAAGGCGAGAAGGAAGCCACCGCTTGCTCATACATGCGGCCGCGCCGCAGCAAGGCACGGCACACCAGGAAATCGGCGGTCGAGGAATCGGGAATGGCGATCTGGCTCCGCAGCTCCGGCATGCGCGACCACGCGTTGTACACGTGCGCCACGCGGCGGCTGCGCAGGCAGGAGAAGTAATCGGCGGTGAGGAATTCGGGATTGCGGATCTCCACCGCGTAACGGAATTCGGGCGGCAGCGCGGCCAGAAACGGGTCCAGGCGCTCCAGGAACTCGGCCGGGGCGGCGAAGCTGCGCTGGCCGAAAGCGCCGAACTCGAAGAACAGCGCGCCGGTCTGCTGCCGATAAGGCCAAAGCGGGCGCAGAAACATCTCCTTGAGCGCGCCCGCATCCAGGAATCCCGCGTTCTCTTTGCCGCCCTGCGAGCCGTAGCGCGGATGGGTTGGAAACACTTTGCAGGTGATTTGTTCGGGCACTTTGAAGGCGAACTGAAAATGGGAAGGCGTCTGGCCGAAGAGCTTGCGCCAGAACTCGACGCTGGGAAACTGGTAGAACGCGAAATCGCCGCAGACGGTGGGGAAGGTCTCGGCGTATTCGCGCAGGCACTCGCTTTGAAACAGCCGGGCCGAGAAACGCCCTCGCGCCAGGTAACGCTCACGCGAGTAGATTTGCCCAAGCCAGCCCTCATACTTCCAGGAGCTGCCGCCAATCAGGATGTTCTGCGCGGCCAGCGCGCGCAGCCGCCCGGCCAGCCCGGCGCGGTCGAAGGCGTTCTCGTCCTCGAACAGCGGCCCTACCATGCCCGCCCGAAGCGCGTCACCGCCGCCTCCCTCAGCTTTGCCATGGGTTCATTGTAAATGGAAAAAGGCCGGCGGCACGCGAGACCGCTCGCCCCACAGTTGTATAATTGCTTCATCCGTGCACGAAGGTGAGAGCTTGCCTATGGATGCCGAAAGTGCCCCGCAAGACACATCCAAAAGCGCGCCGCACCTTGACGAACAGGAGCCGATGCTTTACTGCCCGGTCTGCTCCAAGCGGCTCACCGCGCGGAAATGTAAACTGCATTGCGAGAAGTGCGGCTACTATATGAGCTGCGCTGACTATTACTAACCATGTCCGACATACCAGAATTGCTCGAACGCTACCGCCGCGGCCCGGAATTGTTGGCCGTCGCGCTCACCGGCGTCTTCGGTGAAGAAGAGGACTTCGTGGCCGCTCCCGGCAAATGGAGCATACGCCAGATCGTCGCGCATCTCGCCGATTCCGAGATCGTGTTTGCGCACCGCTTCCGGCAGGTGATTGCGGAAGACTCGCCGGTCATGGTCTGGTTCGATCAGGACGCGTGGGCCAGCCACCTGGACTATGCGCGCCGCAAGCCGAAGCAATCGCTCGAAACGCTGCGCCGCACGCGCGCCGAGAACCACGACCTGCTGAAGGCGCTGCCGGAGAGCGCCTACGAGCGGTGCGGCGATCACACGCGGCGCGGCCGCATCACGCTCGGCCAAATGCTGGAAGACGGCGCCACGCACACCGAGTCGCACGCCCGCCAGATCGGCGAGATCCGCGAGGCGTACAAGGCCGCTAAGGGAAAGAAGTGAACGCGAGGAGCCATGGAACTTTACACCTGGGATGAGATGGAAAAAGAGGCCATGAACGACAAGACCTCGCGCCAGTACGTCAGCGGCAAGAAGGCGATGCTGGCGCGGCTCTTCCTCAAGAAGGGCGCGCTGGTGCCCACCCACCAGCATGAAAGCGAGCAGATCACCTACATCGTGGAGGGCGCGCTGCTGTTTCGCTTGGAAGGCAAAGAGGTGACGGTGAGCAAAGGGCAAGTGCTGCTGATTCCTTCCAACGTCCCGCACAGCGCCGAAGCGCTCGAAGACACGTTGGATGTGGATGTGTTCAGCCCTATCCGCCAGGACTGGATCGATAAGGACGACGCTTACCTGAGGCGATAGTGGGCGGCGCGGGCGGGGCGCACGACATGAGGTTGGATCTCTTTCCAGCGTCAGGCGCGCCCTTAAGCTACGTAGGAGCGAAAGAAAATAGCCCACGGCGCAAGCCGTCGGGATAGGCCGGCAGTGAGGACGAGCCCCGGAACGGGGCGGAAGAGGCTCTCGCCAACAGTCTTCCGCCCCGTTCCGGGGCTGGCAGGCAGCAACCGGATTCCACACGGCTTGCGCCTTGGGCTACTGTCTTTCGCCCCGCGGGCTGACGCAGCGAGCCTCGCCTACCTATACGCTCAGATGCAGGCGGATTTCCTCGGAATGCAACAGGCCATCATTTATGGCGTCGCGCGGCCGTTGCGGCGCACCGCGCGCGGCGCGATACTGGCTGCTAGGAGTCCCTCATGCGCATTTGGATTCTGGCTCTGCTGCCGTGCGCTTTGCTGGCGCAGACTTCCCCGCCCCGTCCGGCGGATCGGAATGCTTTCCGGAAATTGCCGCAGCGGCTCGATTCGCTCCTGCCTGGCAGCCAGCCGCCGAACCGCGCTTCGAGTGTGCAACTTTTCGTCTCAGCCGCGGGCGCGCGGCCCGGCGTCGTCGTCGCACTGATGTCGTCGGCGAGCGTATGCTCGATTCCGTTGCTGCGCGTGCCGGTCCCCGAGGGCGCCTTCGACCGAATGTCGGTTCCGGCGCCGCCGGCCGATTCGATCGATCATATGCCGGTCCAGACACCCGCGGTCTGCCAGGACCCGAAACCGTGACGAGCCGGATACTGCTGGCTGCCATGGCGCTTCTGCTGGCTGCCTGCGCCTCGACGGCGCCGGGGAAACGCTATCCCATGGAGGGGGACGTGAAGGCGCTGGACGCCGCCACGAAAACGGCCACCATCGACGCGGGCAAGATTGGCGACTGGATGGAAGCGATGACGATGGATTACGCCGTCAAGCCGGATTCCGAGTTCGCCAAACTCAAAGTGGGCGACCATATCAAAGCCACGGTGGTGGTGGAAGACGTGAAGTATTACGTCACCGCCATCACGGTGGTGGCGAAGCCTTGAACAGGGGACTGCACGCCTGGCGCCCCGGGGCAAAGAAGCGTCGAGATGAGTCTCGACGCGGCACGCAGGAGTGCGTGCGCCACGGATGACCCCCTTCCGCCCACTGTTTCGCAACCCGCACTTACAGACCATCGCATCGCATTTTTGGACGCGGCCGCGCTCCGCGCACCGGCGTGAGCGCCGCATCGTCGAAACAGAACCGGGCGTTAGTGTACTGGTGGAATCGCAGCGTCCGCAAGCGGCGGCGCTGGGTGAGATCGTGATGGTGCATGGCCTGGAGGGTTCGGGCGAGGCTGGCTACATCGAAAGCCTGGCCGCCGCCGCGCTCGGCTCCGGCTACGCCGCGCACCGGTTCCACATGCGCACCTGCGGCGGCACCGCGCACCTTTCGCCCACGCTGTACCACGCCGGCATGACCGGCGATCTGGCGGCTGTGCTGCGCATCTTCCGTCAGGAGGGCCGCGCGCCGGCCTTCGTGGTGGGGTTCTCGCTGGGCGGAAACGTGGCGATGAAGCTGGCCGGCGAATTGGGCGATTCGGCGGCGGAGCTCATGCGCGGCGTCTGCGGGGTATCGGCGCCGCTCGATCTGGAGGCCTCGGCAAAGCGCATCTCCGCTCGGGACAATCGCCTCTATGAGCGCCGTTTCGTGCGCAAGATGCGCCGGCGCCTGCTCGCGACGGGCCGGTATGGGACGGCCGATCTCAGCGGTCTCGATTCGTTGCTCGGGATCGACGACCGCATCACCGCGCCATCGTTCGGCCTGGGCACGGCGGCCAATTACTATCGCACGCAGTCGGCGATCGGGTACGTGGACCGGATTCGCGTGCCCGCGCTGCTGATTCAGGCCAAGGACGACACGTTTGTGCCATGGCGGATCGTCGAGCATCCGGCGGTGCGCGGCAATCCAAACATCCGGACCGTGCTGACCGAGCACGGCGGCCACCTCGGTTTCCTGGCTCGCGGCCAGCACCGATTCTGGCTCGACGCAGCGGTGTTGGATTGGATCCGAGAGCAATAGAGCACCCGCTTCTGACAGCCTCTACCCACGCGGTTCTAACGGAGCCGCGACCGGTAGGGAGCGGTCACGCCACGACCGCTTGCGACGCCGCCCTACCGCAACAGCGCTTCCGCCCCGCGCTGGATGAGGGCCGCGGTAGCTCCGCCGGCCAGGGCGGAAATCGACGCCGCGGCGGCGCCCTTGCGCTTCCACTCTTCGTGCACGGCGTGATAGCCAAGGTACACCAGCCAGCCGGCGGTGAGGCCGAGCGGATAGACGGTCCACAGGTTGCCCAGGTGCGGCGCCAGCGCGAGGGCCAGCCCGCCGCCGGCCAGCGTCGCCCCTTCCGCCAGCAAACACCAGAGCAGAGCCACGGTTCGCGACGGAACCGCGGCGCGCATCACGCCGCCCAGCGCGATGCCCTCCGGCACTTTGTGCAGCGCGATCGCGATGGGCACCGCGACGCGCAGGCCGAGCGGAGCGGCGTGCTGCACCACCGCCACGCTCCAGCCATCGAGCAAACTGTGGATCGCCGCGGCGATAATCAGCGGGGCCGCGAAGCCGTGCAGCTCGCTGCCGCAGGCGTCATGATCGTGGTCGTGCGCGCAAGTGGGGCAAATCGGGTACGCGTAGCGGTTGATGGCGAATAGCAGGGCGTAGCCGCCGGCGCACAACCCGAGCGTGAGCGGCCAACTGGAGTCCTCGGCCAATTCCGGTAGCAGGCCGAACAGCGCCACGCCGATCAGGACGCCGGCGCTGAACGGCAGCACCACGGCGATACGAGTGTGCAAGCCGGTCAGCCAGATGCCCAGTGCCGCGCCCGCGCAGCCGACCAACGCCGCCAGCGCCGGCGGCGCAATTCCCGCTTGGAACCAGATCAAGGCCAAGACCTACTCTAGCAGGAGGGCCTCGGTGGGGCCGGTCCCCGACCGGCCAACAGCGTGCTGTCCTGGACGAACGCTGGCGCTCTCCGCCGCGGTGTTTGTGACATCGCGAACGCCACCGTTCAAAAAAGAACCGGCGGCAAAGACCGCCGGCGTTACCGAGAACGAGCCGGGCTTCACCCGGTTGGCAGGCGGAAACGCCTGCCCCACTTGCCGGGCTTCGCCCGGGCTGCGCAGATTGAACAATCGCCGCGCAGGTTTACCAACCTGCCTCAGCGGCCGGCCCCTACTTCGCGATTCCCAATTGCGTCAGCATCCACGCGTATTCGAAGGACTGGTCTTTCAATCGGTCATAGCGGCCGGAAGCGCCGCCGTGGCCGGCGGGCTCCATTTTGATCTTCAGCAGCAGCGGGTTCGAATCGGTCTTGAGCGTGCGCAGGCGCGCGACGTACTTGGCCGGCTCCCAATACATCACCTGGCTGTCGTTGAAACTGGTGGTCACCAGAATCGCCGGATAGGCGCGGCGCGCCAGGTTGTCGTACGGGCTGTAGGTCTTCATGTAATCGTAGGCGGCCTTCTGATTGGGGTCGCCCCATTCGAGGTACTCGCCCACGGTCAGTGGCAGGGACGCGTCCATCATGGTGTTCATCACATCGACGAACGGAACCGCCAGGTGTACGGCGCGGAACAGCTCTGGCGCCAGGTTGACCACCGCTCCCATCAGCAGGCCGCCCGCGCTGCCGCCTTCGATGGCCAGGCGCTGCGGCGAAGTCCAATGCTGCGCCTCCAGATATTTGGCGCAATCGACGAAATCGAAGAAGGTGTTCTTCTTCTTCATGAGCATGCCGTCTTCGCGCCACTGCTCGCCCATTTCATCGCCGCCGCGGATGTGCGCGATGGCGAAGGCCACGCCGCGATCGAGCAGCGCCAGCCGCGGAGCGGAAAAACTCGGCGGCGTGCCGTAGCCGTAAGAGCCGTAGCCATAGAGCAGCATCGCGCCCGATCCATCGCGCGGAAAGCCTTTGCGATAGACAATCGAAATGGGAACCTGGACGCCGTCGCGCGCGGTCGCCCACAGCCGCTCGGTCGCATAGTGGGACGGGTCGAAACCGCCCGGCACTTCCTGCCGCTTGCGCAGCGTGGACTTGTGGGAGCGCACGTCGTAATCGTAGACGCTGGGCGGCGTCACCATGCTCTGGTAGTTATAGCGGTAGGTTTCGGAATCGAATTCCGGCGTCTCGCCGGGGTAGGCGGCGTAAACGGGCTCGGGAAACTCGATGGCGGTCCAGTTGCGCGTATCGAAATCGTAGACGCGGATGCGGTCAATCGCCTGCGTCTTCTCCACCACCACGGCGAAATCGCGGAACAGATCGACGTCCTGTATGCGGACGTCGGCGCGGTGCGGCACCAGCACCTTCCAGTTGGCGGGCGCGTGGTCCTTTTCGGGCGCCGTCACGATTTCGAAATTGTGGCCGCCCTTGTTGGTGCGGATATAGAAAAGATCGCCGCGGTGATCCAGGTAATAGCGGTGCTTGTTTTCGCGCGGCAGGAAGACCTGGAACGCGGCGGCCGGCTCGCCCGCCAGCAAATAGCGGCACTCGGAGGTGTCTTTGCTTTCGATCCCCAACACCAGGTAGCGCTTGTCGCGCGTTTTCTGCAGGCCGATATCGTACAGCTCGTCTTTCTCGTCGTAGAGTAGGGTGAAAGCGGACTCGCCCAGCGCGTGGCGCCAGAGCTTGTCGGGCCGCTTAGTGACCGCGTCCTCGGTGGTGAGGAACAGCGTGCGATTGTCGGCTGCCCATTCGACGGAGGTGACGCGCTCGGTGGAATCGGGCAGTGTGCGGCCATCGCGCAGGTCCTTCACCTGGAGCGTGTACTGGCGGAAGCCGGTGTAGTCGACCGTATAAGCCAGCAGTTTGCCGTCGTCGCTGACCACGAAATTGCCGACGCCGACGAACTTGTGCTGCGCGCCGAGCTCATTGGCATCGAGCAGCACCTCCTCCGGCGCTTCCATGTTGCCCTTGCGGCGGCAGCGAATGGGATACTGCTTGCCTTCCACCGTACGGACGTAATAGAGGTAAGCGCCGCGGCGAACGGGGACGCCCATATCGGTCTGCTGAATGTGGCTCAGCATCTCGGTGTACAACGCTTCCTGGAACGGCTTGAGGCCTGCAGTCTGCTCCGCGGTGTAAGCGTCCTCGGCCTCGAGATAGCGGACCACTTCCGGGTCGGATTTCTCGCGCAGCCAGAAGTAGTTGTCGATGACGGTTTCGCCGTGGCGCACCACTTGGTGCTCCTTGACCGGCGCAACCGGCGGCGCTGGAGCGTTGGGCGTTTGGGCGGCGAGCGGCATCAGCGCAGCCACTCCCAGGGTGGCGAACAGACGGCAAAACAGCGGCATTTGGTCTCCTTCACGTGGAGGATTCTCATGGTTGGATTCGTATCCTAGGCCTGCCTGATATTTGACCATGCGCGGAGGCAGAGTGGGGCGGACGCCCGCGTCCTGGGGTCCCCTCTGGGGACGACCCCCCATAAGCGCTGACTCAAGAGCATCCGGACGTCTTTACGAATCCTTTAAGCCCGGAGGGCGCAAGAAAGTAGCCCATGGCGCAAGCCGTGGGTCCGAGATGCCTGAATACAGCCCCAGAACGGGGCGTAAGAACTCCGCCCTCGAAAACCGTTTCGCCCCGTTCCGGGGCTTTCCAACGGCTACCGCGAGTCCCAGGGCTCACGCCTTGGGCTACTATCTTTCGCCCTCCGGGCTTGTACGGTCGCAAATGGGGACGGGCCCCGGTCGCGCTCTTGCGCTCGATCACAGGACGGTCGGGACGATAGTCATTTCCGAAATCACGGCCCGCGGCGGAAGTTGGGCGCAGGCCAGCACGGCCTCGGCGACGTGCTCGGGCAAAAGCGCTTGCGCGAGCTGTTCGGGCGGCGGCTTCACCGGGCGCTTTTCCAATATCTCCGTATCCACCAGACCGGGGTTGATGACGGTGGTGCGGATGCCGTTCTGGTGCTCTTCGAAGCGGATGGCGTGGGCCAGCCCGATCATGCCGTGCTTGGACGCTTGATAGGCGGCGCCGGAGATATCGGGCGCGCGGCCGGAAATCGAAGCGATAAATATCAGATGGCCGGCGCGCGCCTCGCGCATGGCGGGCAGGACGGCTTGCGTGACGTAGTAAGCGCCGCTCAGATTGGTCGAGATCAGCTCGTCCCAAATGGCCGGCCGCAGGCGGACCAGCGCGCGGTCCGGCGTGTTGGTCCCGGTCGCGTAGACCATGATGTCGATCGGCCCAAGCGCGCGCCGCGTTTCGGCTACCAGCCGTTCGACGTCGGGCAACTGGGTGGCGTCGGCGCAGCAGATCTCGAAAGCGTGGCCGGCCATTTCGGCCTTCAGGGCGCGCAGCCGGTCCTCGCGCCGCGCCGAAGCCATCACGCGAGCTCCATTGCGCGCCAACAGAACCGCTATCGCCCGGCCGATGCCGCTCGACGCACCGACTACCAGCGCGACTTTATCTTTGAGGGATACAGGCATTAGCCAAGATTATGGCAGAGTTGCCGTGCGTGGGGCGGGCGCCCTCGCCCGCGTCGGACCCCCGGTCCGACAGCCGAGCCGTAAGAGCTCGGCGGCCTAACTGCGCCGGCCTGTTGGCAGGTCGGGGACCTGCCCCACTTCGTCTTATGCGGAGAGGGCTCTGACGCGGCTGTGGAGATTGCTCTTGTAGCGGGCAGCCGTGTTCTTTTTGATGATGCCGGACTTCGCCGAGCGGTCGATGACCGAGAACGTGGCCGGCAGCAGGGCGGCGGCGGCCGAAGGGTCTTTGCCGGCGATGGCGCGCCGCATGGCGCGGATCTGGTGGCGGAGGCGGGTCTTGTTTTTGCGGTTGACTTCCGTGCGCCGTTCCATCTGGCGCACCCGCTTGAGCGCGGAATAGGTATTGGCCATCTGTGCTAAATCGAATCCTTACTTCAGCGTTTTGAGCTTTTAGGATAGCGCAATCGAACGCCGGCCGGCAACTCGCCGTTGCGCCGCGGATGCCCCCGGCAGAAAAGCCTTCAATCGCTGGCTTCCCGATCCGGCGCCGTTTCACCCTCGACCTTATTGCGAGGTAGAGGCTCTTGAAAGGGCTCGAGCAGGTCACGAGCCTTAGCTTCGAACTCCGCCGCCACTTGAATTCGACAAGGACAATTATAGAATCCGCTCTGACCGGATCCGAAAACGCGAGGGATTCCGGCGCTGAATCTCGCGGTTCCCCCCACGACCAAGTATTCAATGCCAGCATCTTCCAAAGCTGCGGTGGCCAAGGATAGACCGTATCGGTCGTCCGTTTCCAGAACCGTGACCAGCTCGAGGTCACCATCGTTCGGGGAATCGGGAACCAGTTGCGGAGGAAGGCCAGGCGTCAATGGCACGCGGCAGTCGGCACACTCGTAAAACCCGTCTCGATACTCGGTCAGGCATTGAGGACAGTACATGCGTCAACGTCCCGTCGATGACATTTAAGCATACCGCGCCATCTGAAACTAGCGACGTCGGGCGTTATCCCTGCTATTCTGCCCGCCGCGCCGGGCCGCTGTAGGCACGCTCCACCCTGGCGACGCGAATTTCGTAGTGCGTGTACCATTCCCGCCGCCCACGCGCCTGGGCGGCCTGGTGCTCGATGTGGCGCTTCCATTCGGCGATGGCGGCTTCGCTCGCCCAGTAAGAGACCGTGATGCCGAAGCCATCCGCGCCGCGTGCGCTCTCGATCCCGAGATAGCCGGGGACTTCACGGCCCAGTTCCTCCATGCGAGCGGCGGTCTCGCCGTAGGCGGCGTCGCCTTCGGTTCGAACGGAAGTGAAGATCACCGCGTAATAAGGCGGCTCCAGGGTGGTGGCAAATTGGGACATGGCATTTTAACCGGTGGCTCTGGGTTGGCAGGTCGGGGACCTGCCCCACTTTGTTATTTCGGCGCAGGGCTGCCATGCTCGGTGTAGTTCTTCAGCCGCGTGATCTGCTCCAGCAGGACGCCATCGACCGGCTTGGCCAGGCTGTCGAGGCCCGGCTTCAGGTAGCCGCCGACGGCGTAGGTCACCTCCAGCTCGGAGCCGCTCTCCGCGGGCGAGATCACGAACCGCATGCTGCCGGTGACTGCCATGGTCTGCAACGGTCCCAAACCGCCGCTGAGGCCGAGGGCTTTCCCTGGCGCGAGGTAGATCACTTCCATGTGGCGAACGCCGCCGCCGTCGGGCAGTTTCTCGCAGAAGCAGCCCAGCGGCTTCTCTTCGATGCTGAGATTATGCGCATCGCCGGAGTAGGTGTGTGCCGGGTTCCACCAGTCGCCCACGTGATGGACCAGCCGCTGGTACACCTCGGCCGGCGGCGCCTGGATGGCGATTTTGAGCTTAACCGTGAAGCCGCTGGGAGAGGAATCGATGACTTCCGCCGGCGCCCAGGTTGGGGCTGTGGTCATAATCGCGATTGCCAGTAGTGTGCTTGTTCGCATGGTGATTCCTATCAGTCTATCCTGCCCCGGAAATGATCGTACCCGCCCGGCGCGAGCGGCTTGCCTGCTAGCGTGACTTGGCCGGGGCACTCCCGGCGCGTGGCGCCAATGCGCGTCAGCGGAATCCCTTCGAAAGCCGCCGGAACGGGTGTGCGCGGGGGAGCGGTGAACAGCAACTCGTAATCTTCGCCGCCGTCGAGCGCCTGGGCGAGCGTGGCGCCGCGCCAGATGGGCGGCGCCGCAATCTCCGCGCTCAGCCGGGAGGCCCGGCATAGGCGGGCGAGATCGAGCGAGAGGCCGTCGCTCAAATCCATGGCGGCAGTGGCGCGCACGGTTTCGCGGAGAAACCGGCCCAGCGCCAGGCGAGGCTCGGGGCGCAAATGCCGGCGCCAGGCTTTGCCGCGCCCGGCCTCGAGGCCGAGCGCCGATGCGCCCAGCGCGCCCGAAACGTAAATGGCGTCGCCAGCGCGCGCGCCATCCCGGCGCAGCGCAGCCCCGCGGGGAACCGCGCCGGCCACCACCACATCGCAGGACAGGATGGAGCCGTGGGAAAGATCGCCGCCGGCCAGAACCGTGCCAGTGCGGCCGGCCAGTTTCAGCAGGCCGCGGAAGAAGCCATCCACCCAGGCCGCGTCGCACCAGGGCGCCAGCGCCAGCGAGACCAGGCAGAAGCGCGACTCGCCGCCCATCGCGGCGATGTCGCTCAAACCACGCGCCAGCGCCTTCCAGCCGAGATCGCCGGCGCTGTGCGTGGCGCGGCGGAAATGCGTATTCTCTACTAGCATATCGGTGGTGAACAGCAGATCTTCGCGGCTGCCTGGCGGGCGGAAAATGGCGCAATCGTCGCCAATCCCCGCCACCAAACCCGAGCCGCGCGGAACCACCGCCAGCCGCCGCAGCCGGTCCGTCAGCTCGGCTTCACTTTTGAGGAAACGCCCAGGCTTGACCATAGGTGCGCCATCTGAGAGAATACACTACGCAGGAGATATGGTTGTTGGCCGTCGCCTGGAAATGTTCTCGCAAGCCTCGAAAGTCCGCTTTCCTTGCCTCAGGACCCCCCAAGAGCACGACAAACAATAAATCAGGAGAAAGTGCAAGTGAAGGAAAAAGGTGTTGTGAAGTGGTTTAATGCCGCCAAAGGCTATGGTTTCATCCAACGGCCGAGCGGCGACGACGTGTTCGTTCATTTTTCCGCCATCCAGTCGAACGGCTATAAGTCGCTCGAGGAAGGCGCCGCCGTGGAATTCGAGGTGAAGCAGGGGCCCAAAGGGCTGCAAGCTGAAAACGTAACCGTCGTTTAAAGCGTGCCCAAATTACGGAAGCAACAGCCGGGGGCCCCTCGTCGGGCCCCCGAGTTGTTTTTGAGAGGGCCTGTCAGCCGTGGCAGAGGCTTTTCCAAACCAGCGTGAAATGGAATTGGCGCGCGGCTGGCTGACGCGCGCGGCATCGCTGGCGGTGCTGACCGGGGCCGGCATCTCCGCCGAAAGCGGCGTTCCCACCTTTCGCGGGGCGGGCGGATTGTGGAAGGACCACCGGCCAGAGGACTTGGCCACGCCGGAGGCCTTTGCGCGCGATCCGCGCCTGGTTTGGGAGTGGTACAACTGGCGGCGGGAGCAACTCGCGCAGGCGCAACCGAACCCCGCGCATCGTGCGCTGGTCAAGCTGGAAATTCGCATCGCACGCTTCACCTTGATCACGCAGAACGTGGACGGGTTGCACGACCGCGCCGGCAGCGGCAAGATCCTCAAATTGCACGGCGACATCTGGCGCCTGCGCTGTGGCGCTTGCGGCGCCAATTGGCCGGACCGCCGCGCGCCGCTTCCCAAGCTGCCGCCC
This sequence comes from Bryobacteraceae bacterium, assembly GCA_049508735.1. Taxonomy (GTDB): domain Bacteria; phylum Acidobacteriota; class Terriglobia; order Bryobacterales; family Bryobacteraceae; genus Bog-375. Next base: position 23,312 of record JBELAO010000010.1, read on the forward strand.
CACTGCGCTTGCGGCGGCCTGGCGCGTCCCGGCGTGGTGTGGTTCGGCGAGCCGTTGCCGGAAGGCATGATGAAGGAAGCCGAGCACGCCGTCTCAGCCGCGGAGGTGGTGCTCATCATCGGCACCTCCGCCGCGGTTTACCCAGCCGCCGGATTGATCCCCTACGCCAAACAATCCGGCGCCAAGGTGATCGAGATCAACACCGAGGAAACGCCGTATACGGATATGGTCGATTGCTCCCTGCGCGGCCCAGCGGGAGAGGTGCTGCCGAGGCTGTTGTGAAGGCGAACACCCGTTTTGCCGGTACCGGCCAAGGGCTCGAAAATTCTCCTAATCGACTGTAATAGATAGAGTTATTTTGTTACAGACTGGCTGAATCCTAGGTTTTTCGGGATTCGTGTGGGATACTTGGAGTTAGCAGGCTGCGTATCGCGAATCGATTGGGTTCCCCGGTCATTTACGCCGCGGCTCAGCAAACGCCTCAACCCAGAGCCGTGATTGCAGAGCCGATATGGCGGTTTTGTACGCGTCTGTGCTCGGATTCTTAGGTCTCGTAGATTCGTAAGTCAAGCATGTCTCAGTTGGATGAAGCGGTAGTCAAGTACAACAAGCTCCTGGAGACCGGTGTGTACCGCGATCTGGGTTGGGCGGAAGAACTCCATGCGCAAATGGAGGAGGCGGGGCTTTCGGCCGGCGGACGGCTGATCTGCCCGTTCCTGCGGCCCAGTTTCATTTCGCGGCGCCAGTACGAATCGCTGGTCAAGACCGGCGAATCGCTCATCGCGGCCATCGACCGTATGGAGCAGATGGTGCTGCAGGACGCCGGGCTGCTGGCGCGCCTGGAGTTGCTGCCGGCCGAGAAAATGCTGGCCGCCATCGATCCCGGCTATCAGAGCTTTGAGGTAGCCGCCCGCCTGGATACGCACCTGGTGAACGGCCATTTGCATTTTGTGCAATACAACGCCGATTCACCCACCGGCGCGGGCTACGCCGATCGCCTGGCGGAGTTGTTCTACGACATCCCGCCGATGAAGGAGTTTCGCAAGAAATACACGCTTTCCAAGGTGTCCAGCCGCAAGCACCTGTTGCAGGCGCTGCTGAAATCCTACAAGCAGTTTGGCGGCGACAAGAAGCCCAATATCGCGGTGGTCGAGTTCCGGCCGCCTTATCAATCCGGCCGCAGCGAGTTCGAGCTATTCCGCGACCTCTTCCGGCAGGAAGGCTACCAGGCGGAAATCGTTTCGCCGGAACAACTGGAATACCGCAACGGCGTGCTGCGGCGGGGCTCGTATGAGATCAACCTGGTCTATCGGCGCCTGGGCGTGCAGGAATTCCTCCTGCGGTTCGACCTGTCGCACCCGCTGGTGCGGGCCTACCGCGATCGGGCGGTGTGCGTGGTCAACAGTTTCCGCTCGGAGCTGGCGCACAAGAAGGCGATGTTCGGCCTGCTGACGGATGAATCGCTCACCGTCAAGTTTCCCGCGGCGGAGCGCAAGGCCATCCGCGAGCACGTGCCCTGGACGCGCCTGGTGGCGCAAGGCAAGAGCACACACGGGGAACAGACCATCGACCTGATGGAGTTCATCACGCAAAACCGGGAACGGCTGGCGCTCAAGCCTAACGACGATTCGAGCGATCAGCACAGCTACTTCGGCTGGGAGATGGACGGCGCCGAGTGGGACCGCGCGCTCAAGCAAGCCGCGCGCAGCCCGTATGTGGTGCAGGAGCGGGTGGACCCCGTTCGCTCAGTGTTCCCGCTGCTGACTTACGGGCACCTGGAATTCCGCGAAATGCAGGTGGATGTGCATCCGCACGCTTACCTGGGCAAAGTGCAAGGCTGCTCCAGTTGGCTTTCCACGCCCAAGGCAGGATTCACCACCGCCGCCGGCTTTGTGCCGACCTACATCGTCGAAGCCAAGTAAGTGGAGCAGGTCCCCGACCTGTCAACCGGCCGGCTCTTGTAAGGCTACAACCCGCCAAACTTGGTGCGCACAGCGTACAAAGAGGACTGGGTGAGAATGAAGAGTGTGCGCCGGTCCTTCCCGCCGAAGACGATGTCGAGCGGCCGCTCCGGCACCGCGATCCTATCGATCGGTTTCCCCGAGGAGTCATATACGAACACCTGTCCGGCGGCCAGATAGACATTCCCCGCGCTATCCTGAGCGAGGCTTTCCCCGCCCTGCTCCGCGAAGGGCGCGAGGCCTGAAAGAGTCCCATCCGCATTCACGCCGCCACGGTAAGTCCGCTGTTCCGATTCGTTGGTGACATAGAATGGCTTCCCCGGAACCGCCGCTACCAGACCAAACGCCTGCAGGATATATCCGAACTTATATCCGAAGTATGCCGGCCCCTGCACAAAGGCATCGTCGGCCGGAATGAAAATGCTGCCATCCGGCGAGACGTACTGATAGCGCATCCGCGTCGATACGACCTTCGTGAAGAGTTGCTGCAGAGTGGTGTATTCGTAGGTCTGGGTCGATAGCGTATTGGTGAAATCGCCGTTCACGAAGTAACTCACCGGTAAGATCGCGGCCGCGCCGGGATGCTCCGCGGAACGCTCGGGCGCAAGAATTCCAACCTGATCTTCCGGGCCGTCCGGGCGGAAGGAATAGACCGTCAGACCTTTCCCGCCGGACGATACTACCAGCAGATCGCCCGCCTTGTCGAAGGCGAGATTCACCGGATCGAGTGGATTATCGCGGACCACCGCCAGGTCTTTTCTCTCCGGCGACCAGCGGTAAATGCGCTGCTGATGCGCGTCCACGAAATACAATTGGCCACTCGCATCCACGGCCGCGCCGGAACTGTTGTAGAAACCGCTCCACAGCTTCTCCACCACGGCTCCCGATTCGAGCACCGGGGACGGCCCGCGCGGGCTTGCGGCAACCGGATTGCCGGGCACATCGAGCGTTGCGAATTCCCGGTCGCGCACTTCGGCGCCGTGCGTCTGATCGACGATCGCGTTCTCGAAAGATACCTTGCCCGACCTGGTGTGCTGGCGGCAGCCGGATTCGTCGCATTTGGTCATCGCGCTGTTGTGATCCACATGGACATTGCGGAACCGTATGTCACTCGATTGGTACAGATGAACCGCGTATGGCACCGGGTGATAACTTCTCACCACGCGATAGCCATGATAGTTCGCGATGGTGATGTTGCTGGAATTGTCGATCTCGAGCGAAATCGCCGATGCGCTTTCCTCGCGCTCTCCCTCGGTCTGCAACGCGTAGATCTCCCAGTTGGCCACATGGTCGAGCTTGACTTCCGTGCGAACGTGATGCTCGGCGGATAGCTCGTAGATGTGGCCCGGCGTGGTTGTATCGGAGATATAGAGTCCCGCCTGCGCGAACGTATCGGGGGTCCAGATATCGGCGAAGGTGCCGCCTCCGCCGTGCGTGATCCACAGGCTGGGATACTGCGCGTCCCAACGCCGGTGCGGATCCGGATCCGAGAACAGATTAGCCGCGTAGGGACTCTGCCGTTCGCCGGCGGGGCCGATGGTTCCGTGGCCTCCCAGAAAGCGCACGTCGTCCATCAGGGAATCTTTGCCCGCCATCCAGAGTGCGCCCACGGCGCGGCTATTGATACCGCCAGCGGAGATTCCGATGCCGGTCACGATATTGTTCCCGCCGCGCGGAGCCTCCAATAGCGGCTTGGGGGCGCCCGGTCCCTGGAAAGCCGGTGTCGAATCCAGAATATCGATCTGGGTCTGGTTCGGATGCAGCCCGATTAGCACGGTGTCGGGACCGAGCTTCAGTGTGTCGCTGACGATGTAATGGCCGCTAGGAAAGTAAATCACGCGATGTTCCGCGATCGCCTTCCGGATGAGAGCCGTCTCATCGGTCGCGCCATCGCCCTTGGCGCCTAGTGTACGCAGGTTGACCCATTCGCGCATCGGCGGCAATCCACGGATCGCGTTCGGCGCGATGGGCGGCAGCGCCTTCAGCGCCACGGCATCATAGCTGGTCTGGATCTCACCGATGGCGCCCGGCGCACTCAGCGTCAGTCCATGCGATAGCGTCTTCACCTCGTATATCTCGCCGGCCCCGGCAAGTTCCCGTCCGCTCTCTCGAAATTGCGCAAACACGGGCACCTTCTGGCAGACGATGTTTTCGAGGTTGATCTCCGTCATCCGGCTGTTTTCATTGCCGATCAGAATGGCGGGGCCGCCGATGTTCTCCATGCGCGTGTCTTTCACCCAAAGCTGGTCGGAATAGTGCGCATCGATTGCGATCGCGGTGGGCACGTTGCGGAACTCATCGTGCACCAGCGTCAAGCCGGCCTCATTCTCGCGAATCGCCGCTTCCCGCTGGCCGTCGAAAGTCGAATCGATCACCGTGAATTGCCAGGCCGCCGACGGTTTGCGGGTGAGGATGCCATATCGCCCGCCGTGAAAATGCACGTCTTCCGCCTCGTTACCCGCGTCCTGAACGCCCGCCAATCCGGAGCCGATGCGGAAATCCATGTGGGCCAGGTACCCATGCTGGGCGACGTGAAAGCGAATTCCGACCGCCGCCGCATCGTCGCTGCCGATCTCGAAATCGATATTGCTCATCGCGGAATAAAAGGTGCTGGAGTTCGCATCGACGATCTTCGGATTCGGCGGCACGGTTCCCGGCGGCGGCTCCGGCACGCCGAAATCCAGGCCCGCGGACACCGCGCCGGGCTGTGTTCGTCCCACGAAGAAGAACATGCATCCGATTCCCTGCTGAAAACCGGGCGTCCCGTCCGCCAGCACAAATACCGGACGCTTTTGGCCGTAGCCGATCAGGCGCACGCCCGGCCCGACATAGATGGTGCGTGTGACACGATAGCGACCCTCCGGAATGAAGAGGATTCCTTCGCCGGTGGTCTCGCGGACTTTGTCGACCGCGGCTTGAATCGCCGCACTATCGTCGGCATTGCCGTCGCCCTTCACTGTAAACTGACCCGGCGTCAGGTAAACCGCCTTGGGATCGTCCGGCCGTGAGGGGTAATACGATTGGCCCCGCGACGGCAAAAGGCTTCCCAGCATGACGATTCCGAGCACTATGAGTTCCCGCATGGAGCGCTCCCAGACTTTTGTGGATGATTGCAGTCTCATTCTATCTCGCAACAGACCTTTTCCTGTGCTTGTGGCGCAGGCACTGGTGCGCACATTTCTGGAAGAAAAGTCGCGATGACTCGCGACTCTGCACGCTGGACAGCGGGCGCCACGGACGGGGCGCATGTTTCGCGAGTCGCTCGGCACGCTGACCCAGTCGCTGTGCCGGAACTCGTGCCGGCTCGAGAGTTGAAACGGTATCTATAGCGTCTGGGCAGAAAGGCAATTTCCGGAACGCGCTGAAACCAAACGCCTTATCGATCTCGTGCTTTTCCTGGCCGGGCCTCAAAACCCAACCTTCCGGGTGCGAAGACGGCTTCAAGAATCCATGATGTAATTTACAAGACAGAAATGCCGGGTTGGTTTATACTGTATCAACCCCGGAAGTCAAAACGGAATTTCCGGGTCCAAACTGACCTTATGGAGGTTCGTACTTGAAGACTCTATCGCGGCTACTGATCTTTGCGTGCGCGGCAACTGCCGCATTCGCACAAGCCATCTGCCCGGGCGCGTCAGGAACCAATAACTTCGTTCACGCACCTGATCCGACGGCAACCGGCTGCAACGTGGTGATTACCATCGCGGCGAATGGCACCGCATCGGTGTCGATCCCGGACAGCTCCCCTTACGACGGAAGTGAGGATACGCTCGTCGGCGTGAAGAACAATAGTGCCAGCACGATCGCTTCGGTAAACCTTACGGGAAGCGATATCTTTGGTTTCGACGGGGACGGCATTTGCACCTTTACTTTTGTCGGCAGCAGCTACTGCACTACGGCCCAACAGAACGGAACGGATCCCGGGGATTATCAGGGTCCGACGTCAACGTTCACGGTCACCAACGCTAATACCGGATCGGTCAACTTTGCCCCTGCGATCCCGGCAAACGGCGGCACCGCCTACTTCAGCCTCGAGGGTGTTCCGACGGTAAGCCTGGCAGTGACAGTGACCACCGGGACGGGCGGCGGCTCGACAAGCGCGACACCAGTGCCCGGCAGCCTGGTGCTGCTGGGTCTGGGACTCGCTTGTTTGGTTGGATGGCAGTTAGGTTCGCGGGTTTTCGCGAGATAGCGGCGCGGACGCGGCTCCCGAGCGGGAGCGTGCTACCTCCATTTAGGTCATGGCGGCGCCTTCCAAGTTAACTGGCGGGCGCCGCAACTTCCTCTTTATCCCCAAACTAGTTCTTCGACCAGCGGATTCGGATCGATCGAAAGAACCGCTCCCGATGGTCGCGGCTCCGTTCGGAGGCGTGGAGAGCACTTGATCACACGCCTGCCGCGGCTTCACGTCCTTGCCAGTGCCGCTTTCACGCGCTCCGGCGTCATCGGCAACTGGAGCACACGAGCGCCCACGGCATCGAAAATGGCGTTGGCCAGCGCCGCGCCCATCGCGATGATGGGTGGCTCCCCTCCGCCCAGCGCCGGTGTCTCCGAATTCTCCACCAGCACGATTTCGATCTTGGGCAGCCACGAGAATCGCGGGATTTGGTAGCTGTCGAAGTTGGTGTCGAGCACCTCCCCGTTGCGGAACCGCGCTTCCTCGCTCAGCGAGTAACCCAGGCCCATGATGACGCAGCCTTCGGCCTGTTGCCGCATTCCGTCTGGGTTGACTACGAAACCTTCGTCGAGCGCCATCACCACGCGTTTCACCTCGACTGCGCCGGTCGCGCGATTCACCGCCACTTCCGCTATGGTCACGTTGCAGGCGTTGGAATAGATGCCGCACGCCATCCCTGCGCCGCGTCCGCTGGGCGCGCGGCCAGCCTTCCAGCCGAACTGTTTGGCCGCCGTTTCGAGCACGCGCCGGACGCGCGCATTGCTTAGGTTTTTGAGCCGGAACTCCAGCGGGTCCGCGTGCGTCGCCGCTGCCAATGTGTCGATATGCGATTCCCGCGCGAATGTGATGCTGTTCGCCGATGGCGCGCGCCACGCGCCCACCGCGAATGGGTTCATCCCAACGGGATTCCCACCCATCCATCCGCCGGCTGAGGTCACCCGCTTGTTGGGTATGTCGTAAAACGGATTGGCTTCCCGATCCCCCGCCCCAACCAGTTGGTTCTCCCATAGCACGATCTTGCCGTCCGCCACTCCGGCGCGAATCTTCATCACCGCCGCCGGCCGGAACCGGTCGTAGAAGAACTCCTCCTGGCGGCTGTAGACCACCTGCACCGGTTTGCCCGTGATCTTTGCCAGGCGCGCCGCTTCCACTCCCTGGTCCGCTTCCGTTTTGCCGCCGAAGCCGCCGCCGACGTACCGGGAAATGATTCGCACCTTTTCGGCCGGCATTCCCAGCGCCGCCGCCACCGCGCGCTGTACCTGGAACGGGGCTTGCGAGCTGGCCCACACCGTGACTTTGCCGTCTTCGATCTGCGCGGTCGCCGAATGCGTTTCGATAGGCGCATGCGCGACGTAGCTGTTCAGGTAGGTTGCCTCGACCGACAGGCCCGCCATCCCAGCGTTCCTCTCCAGATCGCCGCTCTGGGCCACTACGCGTGGTGGCGGCGCCATCTTCTGAATGTGGTCGAAAATCGTTTTGTCGTCGGGACCGGCGGGCGGGAGATCCCACTCAGCCTTGATCTTGCCCAGCGCCTCGATGGCAATGTCGCGCCGCTCGCCGAGCACCGCGATCATCCCGCCGTCCTTCACCGCTCGCACGCCAATCGTCTTCTCGGCCGCCGAAGTGTCCGCCGATTTCAGCGTCGCCCCGTGCGCCGGAGGCCTCAGAATAGCCGCGTGCAGCATCCCCGGCAGCAGGATGTCGCCCGCGTACTGCGCCCGGCCGGTGACCTTGTCCATGCCGTCCTTGCGACCGAGCGACGTGCCGATCACTTGGAACCCCGCCGCCTTCACCGGCACATCCGCCAGGTGCCGCTCGATGCGTTTTCCTTCCACCAGTTGCCCGTAGGTGACCGCGTTCGATGGCTTGCCCGATTCCGAGACCCTACCGGATTCCACGTGCAACTGGCCGGCCGGCACCTGCAACCGCTCCGACGCCATTTGCAGCAATACCGCTTTGGCTTCCGCTCCCGCCTTTCGCACCGACGGCCACAGCAGCGGCGTACACATCGACCCGAAGGTTCCCATATCGTATGGGCACAGGTCGGTATCGCCCATCACCACGTCGACGGCGTCCAATGCGACGTCGAGTTCTTCCGCCAGAGCCCCCGCCAGCTCGGTCATGGCACCCTGGCCGAGTTCCGCCTTGCCCACCAGGCACGTTACCCGGCTGTCCGGCGCGATCTTCAGGAGCGCGTTGAAATCCACCGGACCGCCTTGCCGCCCCGGCAGTCTCCCCGGTTCCTGACCCTCCGCCGGGTCCGCGCCGAAAAAGACGAACAGCCCCGCGCCCGCGATTCCAAAGAATTCGCGGCGCTTCATTTCGCCCGCTACAATTGCGCTTGCAGCCATCACGCACCTACCTTCGCCGCAGCGGCGGCTTCTTCCACCGCATCCAGAATCCGCACGTGCGAGCCGCAGCGGCAGAGATTGTCCTCCATGTGCCGCGCAATCTGCTCGCGCGTCGGATTGGGCGTCTTTAGCAGCAGCGCATACGCGCTCAGAATCATTCCCGGCGTGCAGTATCCGCACTGGAACGCGCGGTGCTCCAGGAACGCCTGCTGGATGGCGTGCAACCCGTGCTGGCCGATGGCTTCGATGGTCAATACCCGTTTGCCGGCCACCGCCTTCAGCGGCGTCTGGCAGGACCGCACCGCTTCATTATCGACAATTACCGTGCAGGACCCGCACAATGCTTCGCCGCAACCGAATTTCGTGCCGGTGAGCCCCAGATCGCTGCGCAGCACCCACAGCAGCATCCGTTCGTCGTCCGTCTTCACGGCCGCCGTTTTTCCATTTAACGTGAATGAAATAGTACGTTCCATAATCGCTGCCCAAGCCGACTATAACAGATGACAAGCTCCGTTACTCCCGCGTTAGGCGGGGGTGGGCGGATGGCCAGCAGGCGAACGTTGTCAACGTAACCATACAGTGAACGCAAGCAGAGACCAGGCTCTCCCCGGCCAACTCGGAGACGTTCTTCCATTTAATGTGAATGAAATGGTACGTTCCATGTTTCTTTTCCATGCCGAATATAACGGATAATATAACCTTGTAATCTTGTATAATTAACGCCAATACCATGGCCCTACCTCTTCGGAGTTGCCTGCTGGTAATGCTGCTGGCAACTTTTCGTGCGCCTGCACAGCAAGGAATCAACATCGCTTGGGATCCGGTCACCGATGCCGAGCGCCAGATGACTGCTCCGGTCGTCGAGAAAGACGCGGGCGCGGAAGCGCTTTTCTGGACCGTTCATATCCTCGATGAAATCAAGGGAGGGCAGGACCTGCAGCGCGTTCTGTCCCACTACGTCCGCCTGAAGGTGTTCGACGAAAAAGGCAAAGAGAAAGTATCGACCATCGATATCGAATTCGGCCCCAAAATCGGCATTGTGAATGTCTCCGCACGCACCATCAAGCCGGATGGCACCGTGGTCGAAATGAAGAACAACGCCGTCTACGAACGCGACCTGGTTCGGGCGGGTGGACGGAAAGTGCGGGTGAAGTCCTTCGCCCTGCCCGCCGTCGAGCCGGGATCGATTGTCGAGTACCGGTACAAAGAGATTCGCTGGGATCCGCACGTGCTCTACGCGCGGCTCCAAATGCAACGGGAGTATCCCGTACAAAGGGTCACCTACTACGCGAAGCCATTGCCTTCGGAATATACCGGCAACCTCCGGATGGGAGTCTGGTCCTTCAACTGCACGCCATCGCCGCTCAAGCTGGAGAACAACGGCTACTCGTCGTTCACGCTGGAGAATGTCCCGGCGTTCCACGAAGAGCCGTATATGCCCGGGGAGCCCAGCGTCCGGCCGTGGGTCCTGTTGCACTACAATTCCGGCGAGAAACGCGATCCGGACAAGTATTGGAACGGCGTCGGCCGCAGAATCTACGGCAACTTAAAGGACTCGCTGAAGGCCAACGACGATGTCAAGAGCGCAGCCGCCGAAGCGGTAGCCGGCGCCAACACTCCCGAAGAGAAAGTGGCGACCCTGATCCGCTACCTCTGGAAACACACCCGCGGCTTCCACGATGTCGGAGTGACCGAAGCCGAGCGCGACAAGGTGCTCGCGAAAATGCCCAAGGACCGCGAGCGAACCGCGGCCGAGGTGCTCAAGAGCGGTCTCGGGAGCGCCGACGAGCGGAATCTGCTGTTTGCGGCGATGGCCTCGGCCCAGGGCTTGGAAGCGCGCCCGGTGCTGCTGCCCAACCGCTATGATGTCCCCTTCAGTCCCGCCATGGCGGAGGACTACTTCCTCGAGAACGTCGACATGGCGGTGAAAATCGGCGCGGATTGGAAGTTCTACGACGTGAGCGCGCAACTGCCCCCAGGCATGCTCAATTGGAGCGAGGAAGGCCAACCGGCGCTGCTGAGCGATCCCAAGAAGCCGGTTTTCCTGCAAAGTCCAATCGCGACGGCGGAAAGTTCGTTGACCCGGCGCTCCGCTCACATGACGCTTTCCGAGGATGGCACGCTGGAAGGCGACGTCGAGGAATCGTACTCCGGCCACGCTGCGCCCGAGAAGCGCGAAAAACTGGCGGGCGAAAGCGACGACCGCCAGCAGGAGATCTTCAAGCAAACCGTCACCGCGGTCTTCACCGAAGCCGAAGTCTCGGCAATCGCGTTCCAGAACGTCGACGACCCGGCCTCGCCGCTGATCGTGAAGTACCACGTCAAGGTCCCCAATTATGCCGCCCGCACCGCCAAGCGCATTGTGTTGCAGCCCCTGTTCTTCCAGCGCGGCGAGGCGCCCAGGTTCACCGCGACGGAACGGCGCTACCACATCGTCATCCCTTATGCCTGGAAGGAGCGCGACGAAATTTCGATCGCGTTTCCAGCCGGTTTCGTCCTCGATAAGGGCGAAAACCCGCCGAAACTCAACTTCGGCAAACCGGGCTACTACGAACTCAAGATGGCGATGAAAGGCAAGAACGAGCTGGTGGTTACGCGCGAGCTGGTCTTCGGGCAGGAAGGGTCGTTTGTTTTCCGGTCGGAGATCTATCCAAATGTCAAAGCCGGCTTCGACGCAATCCATGGAAATGATGAGGCTGCGATCACTCTGCGCCTGGGCGAGGCAACAAGGTGAAAACAGCCTGCGCGTTGCTCTTCGCGGCCGCGTTGTATGCCGCCGACGACTTCCCCGACTGGGCGCGCCAGGCCGCCGCCCAGTCCACGCCCGCGTATCCCGCCAAGGTCTACGCGGCGGGTCTGTTCCACGAAGAGAGTGTCACCGTCGATGCCGAGGGTCACCGCACCATGCGCGAGCGAGAGGCGATCAAGGTGCTGCAAAAGAGCACCGACTCCATCGAGGCTTATCGCTCGTACAATACCAAGACCGGAAAGATTCGCGACTTCCACGCATGGTTGCTGCCGCCCGCCGGCCCTTCCGTGTCCCTCGGCAAGGACAAGGTGGTCGATGTCGCCCTCTCGCGCGAGTACACCTACGATGAGGGGCGCGCCAAGCTCATCTCGTCCGGCTCGAACCTGGCGCCAGGTTCGGTTTTCGCCTACGAGGTGACCGAGGAAGAGAAGAGCGTCTTCGTCCAGGACAGATACGAGTTCCAAGGCCGCTCGCCGGCGCTGGTCTCGCGATATTCGCTCACCGTGCCGGCCGGATGGGAAGTGCGCGGCACGGTATTTAATCACGCGCCGCTCGATCCATCGATCGCCGGCAATACCTACACCTGGGAGCTGCGCGACCTTCCCTGGATCGAATACGAGCACCACAGCCCCGATCTGCACGCCGTCGCACCCTGGTTGGGGGTCACCTTCACGCCCGGTGAGAATAAGGCCGGCATGACTCCACTGAAGGATTGGTCGGCCGTTTCGGCATGGCAGGCAGGCTTCGCCGACCCGGCTGCCGAAGCCACCGATCCGGTGCGCGCCAAGGCCGCCGAACTGACACGCGGCCTCGCCGGCGAAATCGAAAGGATCCGCGCCATCGCCACGTTCACGCAACAGGTCAATTACGTCGAGGTGCAGATGAACGTGACGCGCGGCGGCGGCTACACCCCGCACCCGGCCGCCGACGTGCTGGCGCGCAATTATGGCGATTGCAAGGACAAAGCCACCCTCATGCGCGCGCTGCTCAAGGCCGCCGGCATCGATTCTTACGCGATCGCGATTTATGCGTCAGATCGGACGTTCGTGCACCGCGAGTGGCCGTCTCCACGCCAGTTCAACCACATGATCGTTGCCGTCCGCGTATCGCCGGACACCAACGTCCCGACCGTCATCCAGCATCCCCGTCTGGGCCGCCTCCTGATCTTCGACCCCACCGATCCCGATACGCCGCTCGGCGACCTGCCGGAGGACGAACAGGGCAGCCACGCGCTGGTGATCGCCGGCTCACAAGGGGAACTGGCGGAAATGCCGCGCCTGCCCGCCAGCGCCAATCGGATTGAGTCGACGATAGAGGCAGCCGTCGACGCGGCGGGCCATTTGGAAGCGCATCTGGGCCGCCAATACTTCGGTCAATCGGCCGCACAGGCGCACGCGCGAGTGGCACACCAGAGCAACGACGACATGAAGCGGGGCTACGAAAGGACACTGGCGAGCCGCGTGGGAGCGATTGCCGTGAAGCAGGCCGCGATCTCCGGCCACATCGGCGAAGGGCGCATGCAACTCAGTCTCGACTTTGCCGCCGACCATTTTTCGCAGACCGTGCAGGGATTGATTATCGTCAAGCCTGGTGCCCTCGCCTTGGGCGCCGATTACGCGTTCACGGCCGCCGAACGCAAGCTGCCGGTGAGACTGGACGCCGATGTGTATCGCGATTCCGTGCGGATCAAGCTGCCGCCGGGCTACCAGATCGACGAGATGCCGGATCCGGTGAAGCTGACCGGCCCCTATGGAACGTATCAAGCCAGTTGGAAGGCCGACGGCGCCGACCTGGTCTTCGAGCAATCCACCGAGGTACCCGACGCGCTGGTGCCGGCTGCGAAATACGCGGATATGCGCGCTTATTTCGACAGAATCGGCGGCAGCCAGGCAGCGCCGGTAGTGCTCGTCAAAAAGTGAGGCATCGGAGCTGCGACGCTATCGGAGCCGCGACCATAGGGAGCGGTCAGGCCGAGCCGCAAACACCGCCACTCGATCAGCAGCGCTACGTCGCAGGCGGCCGAGCCGCAAGAGGCAACTGTAGCCGGACGAACCAAACCAGGAGTCGCTGGAATAGCAGTCGCTCCCTTCGGCCTGACCGCTCCCTGTGGTCGCGGCTCCGTTCCGGCAGCCCTTCCGCATTCGAAACAGAGCCGCGACCATAGGGAGCGGTCAAGTCACGATTGAGACGGCTCTTCCCAAGCAGTTCAACAGGTCTTTCCGGACCAGCGGGCGATCAATCCGCCGCCTGTAGCGACGGGCATTTGGAAGCCAGCAGGTCCTCGGCCTGCAGGCGAATCGCTGCCGGCACGACGCAGACAAACTTCGGCTTCTTGTCCTGCATTTTGAGCATCAGGGATCCCATTGCACCGATCCGGTAGCCTTCGATCTTGCCCCAGGGGATCAGCCTGCCCGCATTCCAGACCCCCGTTTCGCGTAGCTGAAACCGCCTGGTCCCTCCCAGCGCAAAGAATCCGATTCCCATGGCCAGGATAGCGAATGGGGCGAGGTGCCTTGTACCACGAAGGATCTCGGTGAGAGCGGGGACGGCTATCAGGCAACCGAAAACCAAGTTGAACCAGCGATCTGCCGGGCGGCCCAGGTCGAGCAAGATGGCCCCGGCGCCCCTCAGGCGCCAGCGATTAACCAGCACGACCCAAATCCAGAGAATAAGGACGAGCCCCCATTCCCATTCATCTCGCGGGATCTTCGCTACCATCCGCCCTCTCGATCCGATTCTAATCCTCTTCTAGTAAAATAGATCACACCATGCCGCGCTCCATTCTGATTCAAGCTCCCGACGGGCAGACTCGAACCCTCCCTCTCACCGGCAGCCGCCTGGCCGTCGGACGATCCAGCGCGGTCGAATTGAGTTTTCCGGACGATGCCGGCCTCTCGCGCCAGCACTTCGCATTGGACCCTTCCGGCGACGGCTGGACGGTGCAGGATCTCGGCAGCAAGAACGGCACCTTTGTCAACGGCATTCCGCTCAAAGCGGTGCTCCTGCTGCGCCCCGGCGACCGCATCACCGCCGGCCATCTCGCCATCGTTTTCGCTCCCGATCAAAGCGCTCCCGCGCCCGGCGTGGTGGTGTTCGAGGGCGGCGACGACGTGGATACCGATGCGCCCAGCACGTCGACCCTGGTCACCAGCCTGGGCGACGCCAACCGCACCATCGTGGTCGAGCCCGGCGGCGGCGCCAAACCCTCGGCCGCCATGCAAGCCCTGATCCACGCCGGCCAGGAGCTGGCCGAGAACCGGCCGCTGGCGGACCTGTTCCCGCTGATTCTCGATCTCTCGATTCAGGCCGTCAACGCCCAGCGCGGCGTGCTGCTGCTGCTTGAGGGCGAGCAACTCACGGCCAAGGCTCACAAGGGCGACGGATTCCGCATCTCGACGGCGGTTCGCGACCGGGTGATCCGCGAGAAATCCTCCATGCTGGTGCGCGATGCGCAGCTCGACGACGCCTTCAAGGGACGCATGAGCATCGTCGAGCAGAAGGTCCACACCATGATGGCGGTGCCGCTCGAAACCAAGGACCGCTGCATCGGCCTGATCTACGTGGATTCGCCATTCATCCTGCGCGAGTTCACCAAGAACGATCTGAGCCTGCTGACCGTGATGGCCAATGTGGCGGCCATCCGCATCGAACATGCGCGCCTGGCCGAAGTGGAAGCCGCCGAGCGCACCATGCAGCGCGATCTGGCGCAAGCCGCCGAGATTCAGGGTGGCATGCTGCCGGCGCGCGCGCCCGAAATCGCGGGCGTGGACTTGGCCGGCTTCAACGTGCCCTGCCGCACGGTGGGCGGCGACTATTACGATTTTTTCCCCTACGCCGGCCCCAGCGTGGGCCTGGCGCTGGGCGATGTCTCGGGCAAGGGCATGCCGGCATCGCTGATGATGATGGCGCTCCACGCGCGCGTCCATGTGCTGGCCGAGACTCCGGGCAACCTGGGCGATTTCATGGCGCGGCTCAACAAGGCCACCTGTGCCACCTGCCCCAGCAATCGATTCATCACGTTCTTCTTCAGCGTTCTCGATGCCGCCTCGGGCGATCTGCGATTTGCCAACGCGGGCCACAATCCGCCCATCCTGTTGCGTGCCTCCGGAGAGGCGCAGATGCTGGAAGGCGGCGGCCCGGTGCTTGGGGTCCTGTCGATTGCTCCCTATAGCGAACAGAACGCCAACCTCGCTTCAGGCGACCTGCTGGCGCTCTACAGCGACGGCGTAACCGAGGCCAACAACCCGGACTTCGACGAATTCGGCGAGGAACGCTTCATCCGCGTGCTGAGTGAGAATCGCGCCCGTTCGGCGCGGGAGATCGTCGACGCCGTCACTGCCGCGCTGAAGGAGTTCACCGCCGGAGCGCCGCAGGCCGACGACATCACCCTGGTAGTTGCCAAGCGCCTCTAGCCCAGAAGCGCCCACGGCGAGGTGGTGTTGCGCGGCCACGCGGAGGCGCCTGCGGGAATCCTAGCGCGAAACCGCCCCAGACGCGCCTCGCCTCCCGCCGCTGAGAAACGGCGAGTTGGGGTGATGTGGTTCAAAACACTGCTATGCCTATGCGAAACGCGTAAACCAATGGTACTAGTATTATCGGATAAGGTGAGCGTTACCAGCGTCTAAACTCTTCAACATCAAAATTTTCCGGCTTCAAATCGGGCATTCTCGGTTAAAGTGGTGTTAGGGCCATTGATGCAAATATCCGCTGGCTACAGATCGAAGTACAAGGCGCTGGACCTTGCCCGTATTCTGCTGATGCATGGCGATCTTGCACCCAGGTTGACCATCCAGACGATTCTTCAAGCGAGCGGTTATGCGGTGGACGCAGCAGCCACGCCCGCTGAAGCGTTAGCCAAACTCGACGAGGGCGAATACGACCTGGTGTTGAGCGATAGCGAAGGCGGTTCCGACACCGCCGGCCACAATCTGCTAGCCTATGCGCGCGTGAAAGACTACCACCCCGCCACCGCCTTCATCACCTCAGGCCACACGAAACCCAAGGGCGGATACCAGGCGGAAGCTTCCGAGGTCTCGATCTATACCGAGAACCTGCCCGGCCTGCTGGGCGAGGTGGCTGAATTGATCGGCGTCCGCGCCAGCCGCCGCCATCGCACTCTGCGCGTAGCGGTCTAGCCGCGCGGTTAAACTAAAACATTCAATAATATCTGCTAAGGCTAAGATAAACATAAATATGCGCGGATAATCTTTCCGTCGTTTCTCTTAGCAGCCTTGGTGGGTAAAGTCAGCCGGAACAAGGGATGTGGGCGAGACTGGCACGCACGATCAGACCAATCGTTCCAGATAAACCAAAACATCTATATATATCATGCAAATGCATGAAAAAGGGCCGAATGGAAAGCGCCCATTCGGCCCTTGTGTCAATCTCGAAAATACCGATTTCTTAACGATGGCCGCCGCCGGCAGAAGAACCGCCACCACCACCGCCTGAACTCGCGTGGCTCGCCGAAGCAGCCGATCCGCCGCTGAATCCGCCCCCGGAGAATCCAGCGCGCGCGGCAGATCCGCCTGAGGATCCTCCGCCCGCGAAGCCGCCGAAGCTACGCGCCGCGGAGGCCGAACCGAAAGCTTGCGTGGCGCCAGTTCCGCCGCGGAACGCAGGCGTATGGGACCCGTTCACTGCCAGCGCCAGATTGGGACGCTGGGCGAGGCTCACCGGACCGTGTGTGGGTCCATGGACCGGCCGGCGAACGACGCCCGTCGTAACACCAGCGGGGGAGGTGACTATGCCGACGACCCTGCCCGGACTGAACATTCCGTAGCCGTATGGGCTATAGAGCATACCGCTGCAAGGAATGTACGTATTCATGCCGTACCAGGAGTTGTAAGACCAGAAACCGTACGACGGGTAGGCTCCCATCGGGCCAAGAAAGCCCCAGGTGGCGCCGGCATAGCCGAACGGCATATAGCCGAGACCGAGACCGGAACAACTCGTGAACATCCCCATCCCCGCCAGGGAGCCCATGCCGTAAAATCCTCCGTACGCGCTGTACGCATTGAACGAATTGGCGCCCGAAACGTTGGCCATGGCCATCAGCTCGCCCCTGCGCTCGCTCCAATGATCCAGGTCGTCCGTGTCTGCTGTTTCGAACTTCCTGACCGCAACTTCGCTGCCGGCCAGGTCGCATGTTCTGCCAGCCCCCACCAGCTTGGTTTCGGAGCCCGACAGAACGGCAGCCTCACCCTTGAACACCCTCAACTGCGCCGGCTCGAAATTGAACCGATAGATGCCGGCCTTGGGCAGCGACACGGCGGCGTTCGCGACGACGATGGTGACGTTAGTATCCTTGCCGATCTGGTCGGCCTCCACTACGGCCTTGCCGCCGAGCAACTCGACGCGGGTATCGATCAGCCGGTTGGTGATCATCTTGAGGCTGGCGTGGTCGCCTAGGCGGAGAACGACGCCGGGGGTAAGCAGAACCTCCGCGCGGCCGTCCGCGGTCGAAAGCACGCTTCCCTCCTTAATGTCGGGATAGTGGGATACCGACGCCAGGGTGCGGCCATCCAACTGCACCTGGCCCTCGGTTAAATTGACCGTGCCCGACTTGGCGGAAACCACGTACTGCGCCAATCCGGGAGTCGCAGTAAGGGCCAGCAGTGCGCCGGCCAGGAGTGCGATTGCTAGCGGTTTCATCATCCACCTCGCTCCACTTACAGTTTGACTCTATCGCGCGCAAAGTCAATGGCTTGGTGCTAGCTATTTGGAGTCATGGATGGAACTTAACATGGAGAAGCTTTAATCCATGCAACCGGGCGGCACCGCCAGGCGGTTTTGCGGCCCGCACAGCGCGGGCCCACCGAGTCGTACTACCATCTTCTCTTGGTGCCTGCCAACGCCCAAGTCTCAATCCTCATCCCGGTCTACGACGAAGCGGAATACCTGCCGGCGCTGATCGGGCGCCTGCTGGCGGTGCCGCTGTGGGACCAGGTGCCGATGGAAATCGTGGCCGTCGACGACGGCTCCACCGATGGGTCGGCGCAGACTCTGGACGAGCTCGCGCTGCTACACCCAGGCGTGATTCAGGTCATTCGCCATGACCGCAACCGCGGCAAAGGCGCGGCCATCCGCACCGCCATCGAACACGCTTGCGGAGAATTCGCGGTCATCCAGGATAGCGACCTCGAATACAATCCGCTAGACCTCGCCTGCGTGCTTGCCCCGCTGCTGGAGGGCCACGCCGACGCGGTCTACGGCTCGCGCTTCGCCAGCTCCGGCGAGCGGCGCGTGATGTACTTCTGGCATTCGCTGGCCAACCATTTTCTGACTACGGTGGGCAACGCCGTCGCCGACCTGAACCTCACCGACATGGAGACCGGCTACAAAGCTTTCCGCCTGTCGCTGGTGCGCTCGATTCCGCTGCGCTCGGACGGCTTCGGCTTCGATCCCGAAATCACCGTCAAACTGGCCCAGCGCGGCGTGGCGCTGTATGAAGTCCCCATCAGCTACCGTGGCCGCACCTATGAGGAAGGCAAGAAAATCGGTGCTTGGGACGCCGTGTGGGCGCTGGTTGCGGTGCTCTGGTACGGCCTGCGGCGCGACATTTACCGCGATGGCGGCGCCGGCATGTTGGACGCGCTTTCGCAAACCCCGCGCTTCAACCGCTGGATGGCCGATACTATTCGCCCCTGGGTGGGCGCGCGCGTGCTCGAAATCGGCGCCGGCATGGGCAACCTATCGCGCCATCTGGCGCCGCGCCGGCAGCTCTATATCGCTACCGATATCGATCCCGAACACCTGGCCCGGCTGCGCGTTCGTTTCCAGCTCCGCCCCAACGTGAAGCTGATGCGCTGCGACCTGAGCGCGCCGGCGGACTTCGTCCCTATGACCGGGCAGGCCGATACGGTGATCTGCCTCAACGTGCTGGAACATATCGAGGACGACCGAACCGGACTCGCCAATATCGCGAGCGCGCTCGTCCCCGGCGGCGTAGCCATTGTGCTGGTGCCGCAGGACCAGGCAATCTAC
The DNA here is from genome assembly GCA_049508735.1 of Bryobacteraceae bacterium. Classification (GTDB taxonomy): domain Bacteria; phylum Acidobacteriota; class Terriglobia; order Bryobacterales; family Bryobacteraceae; genus Bog-375. Next base: position 42,536 of record JBELAO010000010.1, read on the forward strand.
GGCACGCTCGACGAGGAATTGGGCCACTACCGGCGCTACAGCGAAGCTGAGCTGCGCACCAAAATGGAAGCCGCCGGGCTCGCCGTCGAGCAAGTCCTGCACTTCAACCGCATCACCCGCCCCGGCTGGTGGTTCACCGGGCGCGTCTTGAAGCGCCGCAGCTCCAGCCGCGCCGTGTTGTGGATCTTCGACCGCCTGGTCTGGCTCTGGCGCCGCATCGACCGCAAGTTACCCTGGCCAGCGGTAAGCGTGATCGGCATAGGCGTAAAGGGGACAGACGCATTTTCTTGACGAGTTAAAGGCCAGAAAATGCGTCTGTCCCCTTTACGTCTCATTCTCTGCGCTGCGAGGCATGGATCATGGCGCCGATGATCCCATCGCTGAGACCGGCTTGCTTCAGTTGCAGGATATCGTCCGTATCGAGATGGAACTGGGCCGGCGACACATTGATCTTATCGATGATGATCTGCTCGCTCAGTCCGGCCTCTTTGAGCTTGAGCACATCCGCGTTGGTTAGCGCGGCTCCGGCGGCCGGTTTCCGCGAGCCCCCTTGCGCCGGCGGATCGGCCGCCGCTTCCGGTTGGGCGGACGCACCGGGTGGCGGCGCCGGGAGCTTGGCCAGGGACGCGGTCACACGAGTCTTGAAAGCGCCCGCATCGTTGTGCGGCGGCCCGGCGCCGACCGTCGTCTGCATTTCGCAACTGTTTCCCTGGGGGTGCAGGACGACCGAGATGGTGCGCGCCCCGGGACCGCCGCCGGCGGTGAACGAAATGGTCATCGCGGCGTTGTCGATGCCTACGAACCCGTACTTCCCGGAGTTCCTGACGGCATCGTCCACCGCGGGCCACAGCACGCTGCAAGCGACGTTAAAGACATCCTTGTGCACGCCGCCGGCGAACGCGGGCACGGCAAGGGCCGGCAGCAGAGCTACGATCACGAATCGCTTCACGAAAAGCCCTCCTCATCGAAATTACCAACGGTGACAGCATAGCCGGTTCTTCCATTTCGCGTCCGGCGACTGTTCAGTATACCCCAAACGCCTTCCTTGGATGTCTGGAATTCGACAGGAAGGGCTTCGCTCGGTTCGCAGCTCGGCGCAACATGCCTCACTTGCGCCTGTACAGAAGCCACCAATCCGATTCCGCGGCGAGATTGTATCGCTGTTGGAGGCCCGGCTTGTACGCCTTGAGGAAATCGATGTAGTAAGCGGGATCTAGCGCAGGCCGTTTGGGCAGCATCACGATATCGGCATCGCCAAAGTACCGGTCGTCGGAGGGCCTGTGCGCGTCGTTCAGCCCGTAATGATAGGCCATCGCGGCGATCCCTCCGTGCGGAGGACGCCGCTCGAGCGCGTACGGAAATGGGTTGCTCATGTCCATCGTCAGGACCGTCTCATTCCGGCGCGTCTCCCGTTCGAGCAGCGCCACGCCATCGTTCACATAGGTGACATATTCGCGGCCATTGCTGTGCGGGTTGGTGGCATTGTCGTATAGCAGCAGGGTCCGTAGATTCGGCGACGTAAAGCGCAGCACCGCCGCTGGCGTCGACGGTCTGGCTTTTTTCCACGTCCCATAGGCTAACCCCGCCAGGTCTCCCGTGAATTGCGGGACAAACAACAGCGCTCCCAGGCAAAGCACCGCTCCGTAATTGGGCCGGAGGGAATGCCCTTCGGCGGGAAGCAGTGCCTGCTGATCCTCCGTGACCTCGCTCAGCATGAGGATCGCGAAGACGGCACACACGGGGAAAGAACCCGACTGCTGGTTGCTCGATATGATACTAATATCGGCGAAGAAGAGGATGATTCCAACGATCGGCAACTTGAGGCCGCGCCACTGCTGCGCGCGGCTGCCGAACACGAGCGCTGCGGCAAAGCTGAAAAGCACAACTTCCAGCAAAACCGGCGCATGACCCAGTATGTTCCACAGCGGGACATCGGGTCCGAGCGATTCAGCTCGGGCTCCCGCAGCCATCCGCAAATCCGCCAGCACCGCCGCCACATCGAAACGCAGGTACGCCAACATGCACGCCGACATCAGGGAAAACCCTAGAAGAATGCCGAGAATTCGCCGCCAGGCAACGCGCCAGAGAATCAAGGAGATAACGCCAATCAGCACAACCGCCGCAAAGAAGTAGCTGGCCTTCAGAAACAGCGCAAGACTGAGCGCGGCGCCGGTGGAAATGCCGCCCGGCAATTCCCGCGTCCTGCCACGACGAGGATTGAGTGTCTCCGTCAGAATCAAGCCCAGCAACGCGTACCCATAACGGTTGTAAACCATGGCGTGGCTGGAGGCGAACGGAGAGATGCTCAGAGGGTACGGCGCCGCAACCAAGGCCGCCAGGAAGAAACTCAGCAGCAGCCGGGGGGAAGGCGCCAACCGCTCCTTGGCGAGCGAAAAGGACCAGATCCCGACAATCATCGCAACCACCGCGCTTCCGTAGCCGATGCCGTCCACCATATACCCGGACAACCGCAAACCCAGGCCGCTAACCAGAAACATGAGCGGGCCCCATGGACTGTAATAATCCACGTGAGGGCGCAGCCCGTTGATGACCCGCCATCCGTTGTCGAGAAGAAAGAAAATATCGTGCCCGTCGATTCTGGTGGGGACCGCGCCGATAAACACAGTCGCCCCGCAAATGATCGCCAGCCCCGCCAAGAATACAATGTTCAGCCGCGCCGGCGGCAGAGCCTTGTTATCCTGCCAGAGGGAGAGAAAGCGGTCAAAGCAAAGCTCTATAAGGGAGAATTGCCGATTGGCTGGACCACCGAACTCGTCGTGAGCAGGGTCTGTCGCGGCAGGCATAATAATACCTGAATGTAGCATGGACGCGGCGCCGCCAATCTCCCCAATCGCCTCATGATCCCCTCGCGCAATCAGCCGTGACGGTCTCCTCTCCGAAGTCCACTTGGTTCGGTTGCCGGCGAGAGGCTAATTCCGCGAGCATCTGAGCCGACGCGTGCAATTCACCGATTGCATAGAGCCTCTGCGCCCGCTCCCTGGTGGCTTCGCGCCGGATCAATCGGCTTTGGATGACGCCGGCGTAGTACGATTGCGCGCGAAATGTGTTTTGAGACGGGCTAAGAGAATCGTTCATAGGCCGAGTGTAGACGGAGCCAAAAGTTAAGCGAAATCCCCCAGGAGTTCTCGGTGTTGGAGAACCAACTGACTATTCCTCTGGCACCAAAGCTATACAGTCGGATTACCGCGCGCTTGTTCTCGCCAAATTGGCTCTACATTCGGCTTTTCCGGGCGCCTTGGGGCTACGCGCCAATCGCCCAGGGCATTCAAGATAAAGAGGTCTTAAGATGTTAAGCTATGCTCCATAGAGACGCCGTTCGCCGAATCGGGTCCGGCTCACCCAAGAAGCCCAGGAGAAATATGAAGTTCATCAGGATGATTAGCTCACTTTTGGCGTTGGCACTGTTGCTTCCCGTCATATGCACGGCGCAGGGCGCCTCCCCGGCGGACGACATCGCCAAGCTGCGCGAGCAGATTGCGGCCCAGCAGCAACAACTCGACGAACAGCGGCAGGCACTCGACGCGGCACAAAAAGCGCTCGCAACCGCGCAGAAAGCGATCGATTCCCAGCAGAAACTGCTGGACCGTCTGGTTGCCGCGCAGAGCACGCCGGCAACCGCTCCAGCCCCATTAGCGGTGGCGCTGCCGGTCGAACAGGCCATGCCCGCAGCCGAAGTCGATAACAAAGGGGGGGCCTTTTCGCCGCTGGCCTTTCACGTCGGCGGAGCGGATTTCACCCCAGGCGGTTTCATGGATTTCTCCACGGTCTGGCGGTCCGCCGATATCGGGAGCGGCGTCGCGACTTCCTTCGCCGGCGTTCCGTTCAGTAATACCGTGGCGGGCAGGATGGACGAGTACCGCTCCAGCGCCGCCAATTCACGGCTAACCCTGACCATCGCGGACAACCCCACCAAAACCACGGCGATCACCGGCTATGTGGAAGGCGATTTCTACGGCAACCAGCCGACCAGCCTGTACGTGACCTCGAACAGCGGCACCTTCCGCGTACGCCATTTCTGGGCCAACGTGCAGCACGGAAAGTGGGAAGTGCTGGGCGGCCAGACCTGGACGCTGATGACGCCCAACCGGGTGGGCGTGTCTCAGGTTTCGAGCAATGTCTTCGTCGGCCTCGGTGAAGATTCCAATTACCTGGTGGGTCTGGTGTGGGGACGCCCCGGGCAGCTCCGCGTGGTCTACCACCCCGACCGGCATTGGTCGATCGCCGGCTCGATCGAGAACCCCGACCAGTACATCACCACCGCGGTCACCGTGCCCGAGTTTGCCGCCGCGCAGGTGGACAATGGGAGCGTTCCCGCCGCGCCCAATGTGCGGCCGGATCTGGTCGCCAAGGTCGCATACGACACGCAGGTGTCCGGCAAGGCGCTGCACTTCGAGTTGGCCGGCCTGTCGCGGCAGTTCCGGGTCTCCCCCGCGCAAGGGACCTATTTTGACGCCCAAGGCTTGGCTGGATCGTTGAACACTGTCCTCGAAGTGGCGAAGAACTTCCGCCTGATCGGCACCACGTTTTACTCGAGTGGCGGCGGGCGTGACATAGTGGGGCTTGGTCCCGACCTGGTCATTGGCCCCAACGGCTCCATCTCGCCGGTTCATTCCATGTCGGGTATTGCCGGCTTCGAGTATGCGCCCACGCCGAAATCGCAGTTCTTCGCTTATTACGGCGGCGCGTATTTCGACAAGAACTACACCGTGGTATCGCCGGGCAATTATCTGGGCTTCGGTTTCCCCGGTTCGTCGTCGGCCAACCGGCAGTTGCAGGAACCGATGTTCGGCTACTACTACACCTTTTGGAAGAACCCGCATTACGGCGCGCTGCAGATCATCACCCAGTATTCGTATCTGACGCGGGCGCCGTGGTACGTTGCGCCAGGAACCCCGCACACGGCGTATGCCAACATGGTTTTTGGCTCGTTGCGTTTCACGCTGCCATAGGCGGTTCCAAAGCCACGCCGCCCGGCGCCAAAGGTGGGGCAGGGCGCTTCCGCCTGCCAACAGTAGTTGAGACCCGCAAATCGCGCTTGGCAGGCGAAAGAGGCTGCTGAAAAAGTCCGAAAAGAACATTCTTGGGCCACGGATGAACACCGATGAACGCGGATAAAACAATTATCTTCAATCCGTGTTGATCTGTGTTGATCCGTGGCCATAATGCTTCTGGTGTTTTTCAGCAAGCTCGAAAGAGCCTGCTCCACTATGTTTGCGCGCCCGTGCATAATTGGAGATATGCGATATCGCGCGCTGGGACGGACGGGCTGGCAGGTTTCGGAAGTGAGCTTCGGCGCTTGGGCGATTGGCGGCGCCTGGGGCCAGGTGAGCGATGACGAATCCCTGGCCGCGCTGCACCAGGCCATCGACTGCGGAGTCAATTTCATAGACACGGCGGATGTCTATGGCGAGGGCCGCAGCGAACGGCTGATCGCGCGGCTGAAGCGGGAGCGGCGCGAGGAGATCGTGGTCGCCACCAAGGCCGGCCGGCGTCTCTCGCCGCACACCGCGGACGGGTACAACGCACGAAATCTGGCGGGGTTCGTGGAAGACAGCCTGCGCAATCTGGCTACCGATTGTCTCGATCTGGTGCAGCTCCACTGCCCGCCCACCGAAGTCTACTACCGGCCAGAGGTGTTCGGCGCGCTCGACGATCTCGCCAAGGCGGGAAAGATCCGCTATTACGGCGTGAGCGTGGAGCGAGTGGAAGAGGCGCTCAAGGCCATCGAGTTCCCCAACGTCCAGACCGTGCAGATCATTTACAACTGCTTTCGCCAGCGGCCCGCGGAATTGTTCTTCCCCGAGGCCCGCCGGCGCGGCGTAGGCGTCCTGGCGCGCGTCCCGCTGGCCAGCGGGCTGCTCAGCGGCAAGCTCTCACGGGATTCCCAGTTCGCCGCCGACGACCATCGCAACTTCAACCGTCACGGCGAGGCGTTCGACGTGGGCGAGACATTCGCCGGCGTGGATTACGAAGTGGCGCTGGAAGTGGTGGAGGAGATCCGGCGCCTGCTGCCGGCCGGCGTCGGCATGGCCGCTTTCGCGCTGCGGTGGATTCTGATGGACGAAGCGGTTTCCTGCGCGATCCCCGGCGGCAAGCGGCCGGCCCAGGTGGCGGAGAATTGCGCGGCCGCAGATCTGCCGCCACTTCCCGAGGCGACGATGACCGCCATTCGCGCCCTTTACGATGCGAAGATCCGCCCGCTGGTCCACCAGCGCTGGTAGGCTTGCACAAATACACTCCTATGTCGATTCTGCGCGTACTCATTCTCGGCGCCAAGGGAACGCTTGGCGGACAGCTCATGAAGTTGTATCCACAAGCCACCGGCTGGGACCGGGAAGATATCGACGTGCTCGACTTCCCCGCCCTGCGCGCCAAGGTGGCAGCGTTGCAACCGGCGCCCGATGCGGTCATCAACTGTGTCGCGTTCAACGACGTGGATGGCGCGGAAGACCGGCCGCAAGCCGCCATGGCGCTGAATGCCGAGTTCCCAGGCCGGTTGGCGCAATTTACCGCGGAGCTGGGCTTGCCGCTGGTTCATTACTCGACCAACTACGTGTTTGACGGCGCCCGGGGCGAGTATGAGGAATCCGATCCGCCAGCGCCGCTCTCCATGTACGGACGCTCCAAGCAGCGCGGAGAGCAGTCGATCGCCGAGGCTGGCGGCCACTGCTACATCGTGCGGACCGCCGTGCTTTTCGGACCGAAGGGCGCGAGCGACCTCTCGAAGAAAAGCTTCGTGGATCTCATGTTGGATATCTCCGCCAAGCGGGACACGATTCAGGCTGTGTCGGACGAGATCAATAGCATCACCTACGCGCCGGACCTGGCGGCGGCCACGCGCGATCTGCTCGATGCCGCGCCCCAACCAGGCATCTTTCATGCGGCCAACAGCGGCGGTGTAAGCTGGTTCGACTTCGCTCAAGAGATCTTCCGCATCGCCGGGCGGAAAGTGACGGTGTTGCCGGTGCCCTCGACGCATTTCCCGCGCAAAGCGACGCGGCCGGCTAAGGCGATCCTGCTCAATACCAAGCTGCCGCCCCTGCGCCCGTGGCAAGCCGCGCTGGCGGAGTTCTTAAGGTAGGATAGGCCATCGCCTTTCGTGGCCTGTCAACTTAAGGCAGGAGAGGCCATCGCCTTTCGTGGCCTGTCAACGCTACTGCTTTTGCGTGGCGCTGGTGAAAAAGGCGTCGAGGAATTCGTAACGATCCCGATGCTCTTCGGGTGCGGCGTGGCTGGCGGCATCGAGGTGCATCACTTCGTGAGTTTTGCCGAAGGCCGGCCACTTGGGCAGGCCGCCGCCGTTGGGGTTGCCCTTCTTGATGAAGTTGGCGAAGTAAGTGGAGATCTCCTCGGAGGCTTTGCGGTCTTCCGGAGTCCAGGCGGCCTTCTTGGAATCGAGCGCTCCGAATACGTATTCCAGTTCCCAGGAGTGGCCGGCCAGACCTTTCACGCCGGGGATGGTCATGTCCGCGGGCAGCGGCACGGGGCGATCGAAGCGGAAGCGGTACACCGGCGCCTGTCCGGTGGCGGACTGCACTTCGATCCACTTCCAGGTCGAGTACACGATGAACGTGTCGCTGGCCAGGTCGCCGGCCGCGGCCAGCGCCTCTTCGCCGGTGGCGGCCGCATACACCTTGGCGGCCGCGTCCGCTTTGCCCTGGAACCGGGCGGTCAACTGGCCGTGGAACGACAATGCGGTAGGCTTCACTTTGGCGGATAGCACCGAGCCGCGAACCTCGTCGGCATTCCATCCGGCCAGCAGCGCGACGTGGCTTTGCTTGCCGGCAGCGTAGGTCGCCGCTGGTTCCTCAGTCAGGAAATAGCCGTCGACGATCGGACCAAAACGCACTGCCTCCGCTCCAGCGGCGCTCAGAACCTTCTCCGCCGATGCGGCGCGCATATCGCTGAGCGACTTGGCGCCTAAGGCAGTGGCAAAGCCGGCTCCCATCTTCTCGGCTTTGTCTAACGGTTGCCCAGCCAGAATGCCGCCGGTATTGAACATGGCGCCGCTTTCGCCGATCACGCCGCGAAACAACCCCGCGGCGAGCGGAGAAGCCATTAGCGCGCTCACTGCCGCGCTGCCGGCGGATTCGCCGCCGATGGTCACTTTGCCCGGATCGCCGCCAAACGCAGCGATGTTGCGATGGACCCACTGCAACGCCGCCACCTGGTCGAGCATGCCGTAGTTGCCCGACGCCTTGTGCGGCGATTCGGCGGTGAGCTCGGGATGGGCGAGAAAGCCGAACACGCCAAGCCGGTAATTGACGGTCACCACGATGATGCCCTTCTTGGCGAAGTTGGCGCCGTCGTAGCGTGGTTCATCGCCCGATCCGGCCGCAAAACCGCCGCCGTGGAAGTACACTAGCACCGGCAGGTGTTTCTTGGCTGGAGACGGCGTCCAAACGTTCAAATAGAGGCAATCTTCGCTGATACCCTTGTCGCGAAAAATCATGTCGCCAAAGATATTGCCCTGGTAGCAGCGGGCGCCGAACTGGTCCGCCTGGCGGACGCCGGTCCACGGGGCGGCCGGTTGCGGCGCCTGCCAGCGGAGAGCGCCCACCGGTGGCGCGGCGAAAGGCACGCCCTCGAAAACCCGCACGGTAGGATCCGCGCCGGCTATCCCGGCAAGAACACCGCCTTCCACTTTCACCTGGTCCGCCGCGGCGGCTACGGCCACGGCACACAGCAACAAGCATCCACTTCGCACCGACACGGCATAGGGTCCATGCATCGCAAGTTTCTCCTCAGACCCAGAGTGTAACCCGCTTGCAGGTCCGCGGCGCACGCGCGCAGTCCTGCGTGCAGGGTCGAACCGCCGGGATGGCTCGCAAAGAACCGGCGGCAAAAGACCGCCGGCGTTACAAGAAAACCGAGCCCCAGTGGCGCGGGCCGTCAGGCCCGCGGCTACACAGGTCCTCACTCAGCGGCACTTGCCCCGATGTCTGCCCCGATTTCCCGCGTCCGCAGGCCATTCACGCCGTTGGTCAACAGCCTCTTCGCGGCTTCCAGGAATTGGACCGTGTGCGGCAACCGCGCGTGCAACTCAAACGCAGCCTCGTCCACCCACTCGGAGTGAATCGAGAATACCCGCGGCTCCCGAATCGTTTCGAAAATGTGAATCGCCAAGCATCCGGCCTCCGCTCGCGTCGGCGCGAGATTCCGCAGCATCGCCTGGCGGAATTCCGCCTCCTTCCCAGGCAGCGGCTCGAAGCGGACAATAAAGTGCATGGACATGGAGCACCCCCTCAATTGACAGTATGCGCCAGCATCGCGTCCCGCCGTTGATCCGAGAAAACCCAAGAAAACCCGCCGCCGCTGCTGCTATAATGGGGTGGTTCCGCGCAAGCTCCGTCTGGTTTATGTTTCTTAGCGTCAAAGAGATGGAAGTGCGGAAGATTCGGTTCGACGAAGCCTTCCGCGCCGGGCAGATCGATTTTGCTGGGGACGAGCTGAAGCAGGAATCGGTGCTGTGCGCGGCCGGCGAGGCGGCGCTGGTGCCGCATTCGTCGGGCGAGGTTCGCATTCGAGGGCGATACAGCGTGGAAGTTTCGGCGGCATGCGACCGCTGCCTGGAACGGACGTGCTACCCGTTGGAGGCCAGCTTCGATTTGTACTATCGCCCGGCGGAAACGATCGCGCGCGAGGAAGAAGTCGGCATCGACGAGGCCGAGGCTGAAATCGGGTTTTACGAGGGCGGGGGCATCGAACTGGAAGATGTTCTACGCGAGCAGGTCCTGCTGGCTTTGCCCATGCAGCGGATCTGCGGCGAAGCTTGCAAGGGGATTTGCCCGCTGTGCGGGCAAAACCGGAATCAGGCTGCCTGCAATTGTAAGATGGAAGACGCGGCGCCCCGCTGGGAGGCACTCCGAAAATTGGAGATTCCCTAGCAATGGAGCCGGCCTCCGGGATCGGTCCCGGGCGGCGACCGTGTATTGACAGATTTGTAAAGGTTGAAGAGATATGCCTAATCCAAAACGTAGACATTCCCACGAGCGGACCGCGACGCGGCGCGCGCATGATGCGCTGAAGGCGGCCGGCCTTTCGGAGTGTCCCAACTGCCACGAGCCCAAACTGCCGCACCGCGTGTGCCCGCACTGCGGGCAGTACAAGGGCCGCGAAGTAATCGAAGTCGCACAGGAGTAACTCCGGTTCACAAATGCTGACCGTTGCGTTGGATGCAATGGGCGGAGACCACGCCCCAAAAGCCGAAGTCGAGGGCGCGGTCCTCGCCGCCCGGCAATTAGGCGTAAGGGTCATCCTGGTCGGCCAGGAGGACCTGGTCCGGCCGGAGCTCTCGAAATACGACGACTGGCAAGAGCTGCCGATCGAAGTGCTGCACGCCAGTGAGCACGTCACCATGGAGGACCCCACACAGGCGGTCCGCACCAAGCGGGACAGCTCGGTGAAGGTGGCGTCGCGATTGGTGCGCGATGGCCGCGCCGCCGGGCTGGTGTCGGCGGGCAACACCGGAGCGGTGATGGCCACGGCGAAAATCATCCAGGGAGTGGTGCCTGGAGTGAAGCGGCCCGCGCTGGCCGGCCTCTTCCCGACCTCCAAGGGCCCCACTCATCCGGTGATCGTGCTGGACGTCGGCGCCAACGTGGATTGTTCGCCGCACATGCTGGCGCAATTTGCCGTGATGGGCGAGATCTACGCGCGCATCATCGTCAAGCGCGACCGGCCGCGGGTGGGCCTGCTTTCGATCGGCGAAGAGCAGCACAAAGGCAACGACCTCACGCGTGCGGCGTGGCCGCTGCTCGAAAAGCTGAACCTGAACTTTATCGGCAATGTGGAAGGCCGCGATATCTACGGCGGCGACGTGGACGTGGTGGTGTGCGACGGCTTCACCGGCAACGTGGCGCTGAAGGTCAGCGAAGGCGTGGCCGACCTGGTGAAGCACACCCTGCGCGAATCGCTCGAAGCCACCATCTCCGCCAAAATCGGCTACGTGTTTTCGCGTACCGCGCTCAACGATTTCAAGAAGCGCCTGGATTACTCCGAATACGGCGGGGCTCCTCTGCTGGGCGTGCGTGGCGTCTGCATCATCAGCCACGGCCGGGCCAATGGCAAAGCCATCCGCAACGCCATTCGCGTGGCCTCCGAATTTTCCGAAGGCCAGGTCAACCAACGGATCGAAGAGGAACTGCGCGCTTCCGCTTCCGAAAAACTCGCCGCAGTCAAAGTGCCGTGATTGGCCCCCGTGGCGCACGCACTCATGCGTGCCGCGTCGAGACTCCTCTCGACGCTTCTTTGTTCCGGGACGCCGGGCGTCGGCACGAGTGCCGACGCGGCACGCATGAGTGCGTGCGCCACCTTTGCTTGCCTCTGCTGTTCCTGCTCGCTGTCGCCGCGTCCGCCGCCCAACAGCATGTCGCCTGGAACGTATCGGTTGAACCGGCGGCCGTCGGGCCCGGCAGTATAGCGCTGGTGCGCGTCAACGCCACCATCGATCCAGGATGGCACCTCTACGCAGCGTCGTCTCCGGCCGGAATCCCGGCGTCTTTCACCGTTGCGCCGAGCGCCGTGGCAACTCTCACGCACCTCTACCAGAGCCCACCGAGAAGCGCGTTCGATCACAACTTCAACAACCAGACCGATACGTTCGAAGGCTCCGCGTCTTTCGCGCTGATGCTCGAAACGCGGAAAGACGCCCCGCCAGGCGCCGGCGCGCTGGAAATTTCCGCGCGCTTCCAAACCTGCAACGACAACACCTGCGTACCGGGCAGGTGGTCGGGGAAAGTGAATCTGACGATCGATCCTGCCCTCAAGACCACCGGCCTTGCCTTCTCGCTCCCCGGTTTGACCGAGGTGAAACCGCCCGCGCGGGCAGCCGCCGCTCCCCCGCAAAGCTTGACGCTGTTCCTGCTCGCCGCTTTCGGCTTTGGCCTGGCTTCCATTTTCACTCCGTGCTGTTTCCCAATGATTCCAATCACCATGTCGTACTTTCTCAACCGGGAATCCGGCGGGCGGCGCGACACGATTGTGCATGCGGTGGTTTTCTGTCTCGGAATCATCGTGCTGTTCTCCGCGCTCGGCCTGCTGATCACGGCCGCGCTGGGTCCGGTGGGAGTCGTACAATTGGGCGCCAGCCCGTGGGTCAATGGTTTCATCGCGGTGTTGTTCATAGCCTTTTCCCTGAGCTTGCTGGGCGCGTTTGAGATCACCATACCGTCTTCGGTGTTGACCCGGCTGAACCAGGCCTCCGGCAGCGGCGGATTCGCCGGAACGCTGCTGATGGGCCTCACCTATTCGCTGACTTCCTTCGCTTGCGTGGGCCCGTTTGTGGGAACCCTGCTGGCGGCTTCGGTTTCCGGCGGTGGCCTGCGCCCCCTGGTCGGCATGGGCGCGTTCTCCACCGGCATGGCGCTGCCGTTCTTTTTCCTGGCGTTGTTTCCGGCGGCCCTCAAGAAGATGCCGCGCAGCGGCGGTTGGCTGGTGCGGGTCAAGATCGTACTCGGATTCGTGATTCTGGCTGCCAGTTTGAAATACCTGAGTGCGGTGGATCAGACCCTCGGGCTGCAATGGCTGACGCGCGAGCGCTTCCTTGCGGCATGGATCGTGTTGTTCGCCATGCCCGGTCTCTATCTGCTGGGACTCCTGCGCCTGGAAGGAATCAAGCCAGACGAGCCGCTCAGGCTGGGACGCCTCGCTGTCGGTATAGCGTTTCTGATTTTCGCCGTCAGCCTGGTGCCCGGCATGTCCGGCGGCAAGCTGGGCGACCTGGATGCGTACGTGCCCGCGCCGGTTGAACGTGCCTCCGCTTCAGGCGAACCGAACGGCCCGTCATGGTTGAAGGATCAGTACCGGCAAGCGCTCGACCAGGCCCGGCGCGCAGGCAAGCTGGTGTTCATCAACTTCACCGGCGTGGCCTGCGCCAATTGCCATTGGATGGAAGCCAACCTGCTTCCCCGCCCCGAAATCGCCGCCGCGCTCGAGCGGTTCACGCTAGTGGAACTGTTCACCGACCGCACCGATGCCGTCAGCGAGGCCAACGAGAAGCTGGAAGAAACCAAGTTCGGCACCGTGGCCGAACCCTATTACGCCATCGTGCGGCCGGACGAAAGCGTGGTGGCGACGTTCGAGGGCCGCACCACCAATGCGCAAGAGTTCCTCGCGTTTCTGAACCGCGGCGCATCGGCTTCTCTGCCCGCCGCGCAAGGCGCGCAGCAGGATGGGGACGGCGCGCGCTTCACTGCGCTTGATGGCGGCATGATCGACGGGACTGGCAAAGTGCTGGTGCTCGATTTCTGGGCTACCTGGTGCGTGCCCTGCATTCAGGAAATGCCCGAATTCGATCGCTTGTACCACGACTTATCGCCGAAAGGCCTCGCGCTGGCCGGCGTGGCCATGGATGAAGACGGCGCGGCGGTGGTCAAGCCGTTCCTGGCCAGGCATCCGGCGGACTATCCGATCGCGCTAGGTTCGGCGGCAGTAGGAAGCAAGTACGGTGTCGAAAACCTCCCGGTGACGCTGGTCTTCGATCGCTCCGGGAAGCTTGTCAAGCGCTTCGACGGCTACACCAAGGAAGCGGACCTGCGGGCAGCAATCGAGGCGGCGCTTTAGAGATCGATCTTGTGGTAGCGGACTTCAATGCGGCAGGACCGCTCCCTTCGGTCGCGGCTCTGTTCGGACGATCGGCCGCGGAACCATCGGAGCCGCGACCATAGGGAGCGGTCCTGCCGCGACAGTGTCGAATTCTCCGGAAACGGGAATGGAGCGGCCCACGGGCACTTGGCCTATGGCTTCGTGCCGCTTGCATCAGGCTGGGCAGCCAGACCCTTCAAGTCGCCTACCAGGTTCCCTATTCCTTGGCTGAAGTTCTTCTCCCAGGTCTTTTCAAGCGCGGCTACTTTCACCGGCTGGGTTATCGTCCAGAGTATGAAGTGAGTCTTGCTATCCAGGATAGTCAGTATAAAAAGGAAAGTATCGCAACGTATCTCAAGTACGAGGTCCGCCTTCGCGGGAGTACTAACGATTTCGAATCTCCCCCAGCTTTTCATGGCTGCGTAGAACTGGTTGTAAGGCTCGTTGACGCCCCAAGAGATCTTGATGAGGGTGTCGAGCGCGGCAACAGTAACTCCAGCGTTCGAGATGAACACCTTACTCGCCGTCAGAATCTGCGCCGGAACCGGAGCAGGCGCCGCCGGTGGGACTTTGTCCGCAGCCAGGAGCGGCAGCGAGGCCAACGCGACACTCAAGGCCGCACCGCATATCCTTAGACCGCTCATAGATGAAATACGCATGATTGTTAGTTTGCTCTCCGGTCGTAAGGCGCGCGGAAGGCGCAGTTAGTTACCGCGTTATCGTCAGCACCTTGGGTTATAACACGCGTCGAGAAGAGGCCCTTAAGGCCGCGAAAGTCCACCGGGCGCGGACTAGCAACGATGAACACCGATAAGACCCTTCTCTTTATCTGTGTTTATCGGCGTTTATCAGCGGCTCGACTTGTCCCTTACTCGACCACCTCAAATGGGATTTTACGGGCAACCACACGGCGCGTGGCGTCCGCGGCGCGGATCTCGGCAACGTACGAGCCGGCGGCAAGCTCTTCCACCTTCAAGCGGAATGCGACCGGGATTACCGGCTCGCCCAGCTTGGCGAGTTTCGTGACGTCCATGGCGCCGGAATCGGTCTTTGCTTCGCCGGTCTTCGCATCCAGCAGGCGGACTTGGACGGTCACCTGGGGCAGCGGCCCGGCGGGCTTGGCAACGCCGCCAGCCTGGTCCGCGGCTTCTTTGCCGCGCAGCAGCGGTTCATAGACTTCCAGGTAGCAGACTGCGTTGTCGGATTTCTTGAAGTGGTTGCTGCCGCCCGGTGTAATCTGCATGCCTTGTGCCACCAGCGGCGCGCGCCCGTCCAGCAGCGCGGCATCCATGTCCGAATCCACTTCGCTGACTTTGTGGACGTCTGTGCTGAGCGCGACGCCAGAGAGGAACAGAGCCTTGCCATCGTACTGGTCGATGGTCAGCGGATTCTTCTCCAGCTTGCCGAATTCCTCGCCGCCAGAGCTGAACAGCACCTTCAGATCGTAAGTGCCGGCAGCCAGATCAAACTGCGTGTCATAGTGCAAAAAGGGCTTCTTGAGAAAAGCTTCGAGTTCCTTCTTGTCGGCGAATTCGAGCTTCACCGTGTCGCTGAACCGCGCGCCCACCGTGCCATTGGGGCTGTACGCAATCCCCAGTATGTTGACATCGGCGTGCTGGTGCCCTTTCACCTTGGCGAACTTGACGGAATCGGAAGGGATCTCCAGAGCCAGGTCTATGCGCGCGGCGTTGGGGGACAGATAAAAGAACGGCGCCTGCATGACCGCGGACTGGATGGTTCCGGGGACACCGGCGGCTGCGCGCGTCTCCAAATCGCGTTCGGTCGGCTTGCCTGCCAGCATGTCCACCTGCTTTACGTTGCAATAGCCGCTGCGCGCGCGCACCGTGTATCCGCGCTCCACTTTCACCTTCAACAGGTGGCAGCTCCCCTCGGGCGTGTCCGGGGGCGTGTATCCGATCAGGTAGTATTGGTTCTGCTCCTTGCCGATTCTGTCCAGGCCGCCTAGCAGATCGTTAGTGTTGGCAATCACGAATCCGCCCGTGCCATCGGCCAGCATGTACATGACCTGCTGATTGTCGTTGGCAGAGGGCGGCGGCGGCGGAACGATGATCCGCGTCGGCGTGGTGTAGGCCGGGTTGATCCCGGGGTTGGAGGGGCTGCGGGTACCGGTGCCGCTGGATGGCGAGCGGCCAGGACTCGGACTCGCGGGGCCACGCGTCGGAGCCGGGCTCGGTGTCCCGCCTCCAGGCCGCGCACCACCCGGCGCACCACCCGGCGAACCGCCTGGCGAACCGCCCGTGCCACCCGACGGCGGCGCCATTCTGGGGCTGGAGAAAGCTCCGGGCTGCGCCGTGCCGAAGCCGCTGCCCAGCCCAAACGCCGCAAGAATGCCTCCCTGCGGAGCGATCGGGTTCAACTCACCTTGCGGAGGGCCCGGGACGCCCATCGGAGACGCAGCGCCGGGCATTGACGGCGCTGCTCCCACCAGGCCGCGCACATCAATCGGATAGATCGACACATTGGCCTTGTTGCAGGTGTCGGTGACGGCGGTAACCTCGGACCGGATCTCCATGCTCAGCGGGAAGCCTTCGGTGAACAGCACCAGGATCTTGCGGCCCGGGACGGGCGCCAATGCCTGGGCCAAGCTCCGCAAACCCAACAGCAGATCGCGTTGCCCAAACTCCGCCTCCATGCCGGTCGATAAGCTGGGGGGCCCGTTGCCTAGCGCGGGCGCCGAAGGCGTGGAGGCGTCGCTGCCGACTGACATTGTCCCCGCGTTGGGATCGACATTCGCCATCTTCACGCCGCTGACCACCTGCTTCAATAGCGCCGCATCGGCGGTGAAGTTCTGCGCGATCTTCACGCCACCGGTGAAGTTGACGACCGCCATGTATCGGTTGGGCCCGGCATTGGTGTCGATGAACTTGCCCGCTGCCCGGCGCGCCACCGCCTGGTCGCCGAAACTCATGGTCGAATTGTCGAAAAACAACACCAGGTAATGCTTCTGGGCGCTCGCGGGCGATGACTCTTCGGCTTCATAAGCGAAGCTGCGGATCGGCTGTTCCTTGCCGTCCTCCAGCACCCTGAAATCCTTCTGCGAAAGATCGGGGATGTAGTTGCCCTTCTTGTCGGTCACCACCGCATCCACCAGCACCTGCTTGGTCTCGGTTCGAATCACCACGCCGGAATTCGGGACCGGTTCGGTTTGCTGGGCCGGCATCGCTATCGCCGCCAGAAAAAAGAATCCGCCTAACCCGCAGATTCGCATATCATCGCCTTTCTTCTCTCTATAGTATGCCTAGGGCAAAGTCGACACCCGGCATCGGTTCGCCTTGCGCCGGCGCCGCCATCACACCTTCAGTCTGACTGATTGATAACCTATGCGCCAGACTCTTCCGAGCCATCCGGCACTGGCGTTTCAACACTGACGCGTCTTTCAACGGTACGAACGCGCCATCGTCCGCCAGACTCTCGCGAAGGCTATGGTATGTCGAGCGCACTGTTGATGGCCGACATCAGTTGGCCTTCCGTCTCCCGCACCACCAGCCGCACCAGGTACGTACCCGGCTTGGCTTCCAGCCCCATGCGGAACGTGACCCCGTGCGCGAGCCGGTATGGCAGGCTTTCGTCGCGCAGACTGAGGTCTAGGTGCTTCACCAGTCCCGTCACGATCTTCCCGTTGCGATCGAACAGCGCCGAGACCACCGTTAGGTTGTTCAGGTTGCGGCCGTCCGCCTTGCGAAACTTCAAACCCGTAAGATCCACGTGCGCCAGCAGCGTCACTGTAGCCCGATCACCCGCGTTCTTGAGAAACTGAGTGCGCAGTTCGACCGGCAGATCGCTCATCTCTTCGCGTGAGAACACGGCATCTTCAATCTCCCGGTCGGCCGTGGCGGCGGCGTCCTCCAGTCGCGTCGGCGCATAATAGCCGCGGCGCGCTTCGATACTGTACCCCGCTTTCGATTCGATCGCGACCTTAAGGCCGTGAAAGCTGCCGTCTAACTTCAGATTCTGCGGTTGAAAGCCTAGCAAATAATAGACTTCCGGGGTCGTGGAGATCCGGCGAAAGCCTTCCGCCAGATCGTTGTTGTTATGGAAATACGTGCCGCCCGTATCAGCCGCGATTTCGCTCAACAGAGCCTCTTGCTGCGCCTCGCTCTCGCGTAAGAGAGTTTGCTTGGTCCTTTCGGCCCTTGAGTCCAACACTTGATGCGAAGCGTCGATGTTCGTAGTGTAAAGACCCCTGGCGTTGAGGACGTTCACGAGCACGTTGGCGCGCAGGGCGTGATCGATCGCATCGTACTCATCCGGCTGGTGCTCGCTCAAAGTCAGGAACCCCGGGGACACCAGCACCAGAATCCGCTCGCCGGGCATGGCGGACATGCGCCGCACTACGTCCTTGAGGGCCGCCAGCGCCACCTGGGTCTCGTGCACCCCGGCGGCCAAAACCCGCCGGGCTTCCGTCGGAATCATCCGCTTGACCTCCGCGACCTGCCTAGGGTCCGTAGGATCGATCTGATGGCAGATCATCCACTCGGTTGCCGCCGCAGCAGTAGCGTCTGGGTCTTCGTGGTTGATGATCATATCTGCCTGGTAGTAGCTGATGTCAGGGCACTCCTGGCCCGTGGCGCGGGCGATGGGGTGCGGTGCCAGGCGGGCCAGCCCGTCGCGGAGCTGCTCGCGGTCGTCGGTGAAATCCACGTTGCCCTGGCCCGAGGTGGTGAAGATGGCGGCGCGGTCAGTAGGCTTCAACTGGGTTTCGATATGGCGTTCCGCAGCGGCCCGTACGCGTACCAGGTCGGCGGCATCCACATGTATGTCGTCGAAGAGATACCCGATAAAGCGCCGCGGCATGGCAACCGAGGAGGCCGCCGACGGCGCGCCTTCACCCGAAGTTTGCTGCTCTGTTGCCGGCTGCGCGGGAGCCGGCACACTGCCCGGCTTTTCCACCGTGAAGCGGTCGATCTCCTGCAGCTTGCCTTTGTCGAAAAGCCGAAAGGACTCCTTGGTCAGGCCCCCAATGACGTGGCCCTGCTTGTCGCGAACCACCACCGGCACCATCACCAGGTTGACGTGCGACGTGAACGTGGCCTTTTCTTCGCGGGTGCTGACCTCCGGCTGGTCTTGCGGCGCCGCGGAAGTGGAAGGCGGCTGTCCGGCCCAGACCGGCGCAGCCAGACACGCCGCTATCCCCAGGCGCACCCAGCAAACGCACGGCTTGACGTTTTCGGGCATCGCGGTTTCTCTGAGAATAGCACCCGCGCGCGGCGGCGGCGGTCTTCGCCGCCGGTAGGTTGCGATTACGTGTAAAACCCTTCCACCGGCTGTCCGCGAAGATCCTCGGCAGCTTGAGCCTGCATGTCACCGCTGAGGGTGTCGAGATCCTCAACGATCTTCTGGAACATAAATGTCGCGTGATTATGCGGACCGTAAACCTCCGCCACCAGGGCGGCCAGTTCGGTCAGTTTGGTCCGCGCCTGCTTCAGTTCGCGGCCCATCTCCATATGTTCTTCGCGGGTTAGCGGCTTCGGTGTTTCCGGGCGCATCAGGGCGTATCCTGCGCCGCGATGATCGGGCTTGTGAACATGATATTGGGCTGGCCCACAGTGTAACATACGGCCCGTTGCGGCTTGCCGATCGCGGCTTGCTACAATCGCTCTGATGGCCAACGAAATCTACGCCGTTTTCGACACGACCGAAGGCAAGTTCAAGATCCGTCTGTTTGCCTCCCATGCCCCCAAGACCGTGGAGAACTTCATCTCCCTGGCCGAAGGAACCAAGACCGGCAAACCCTTCTACGACGGCACCATTTTTCATCGCGTGATCCCGGACTTCATGATCCAGGGCGGCGATCCGGAGGGCACTGGCCGCGGCGGCCCTGGCTACAAGTTCGCCGACGAATTCCATCCCGAGCTCAAGCACACCAGGCCGGGAACGCTTTCGATGGCCAATGCCGGCCCCAACACCAACGGCAGCCAGTTCTTTATCACGGTGGCCGCCACGCCGTGGCTGGACAATCGCCATACCATATTCGGCGAAGTGACCGAGGGCTACGCGGTGGTGGAGCAGATCTCCAAGACGCCGCGCGGCGCGCAGGACCGCCCGTCGAAGGATGTGAAGATCCTCTCGGTCAGGATCGAGAGGCAGTAACGGCGCCGGCGGGGGCGTCCCATGCGACTGGCGATTTTCGGCGGCACCTTCGATCCGATTCACAACGCCCACTTGGAGATAGCCCGCGCGGCTCTTTCGCACTTTCGCCTGGACCGCGTGCTTTTCGTCCCCGCCGCTCGTCCGCCGCACAAGGGCGGCGTGACCGTGGCCGGATTCGACGATCGCGTGCGCATGGCCGAGCTTGCCGTCGCGGATGAGCCTCGCTTCGCGGTCTCGCGCCTGGAAGAAGGCACCCGCCGCAGCTATTCGATTGACACCATCGAGAAGCTGCGCGTCACGCTCGGCGCCTCTGACGAGCTGTTCTTTCTGATCGGGGCCGACGCCTTCGCCGAAATCCAATCCTGGCATCGATGGCAGGACGTGGCACGGCAGGTGGTTTTTCTGGTCATCAGCCGCCCCGGCCACTCCTACGCGATACCGAATGGAGCGGCGGTGCAACGGCTGGACACGCCGCAACTGGATATCTCATCCTCGGCCATTCGCCAGCGCTTCGAACGCGGCGAGCCATCCACCGAGGTGCCTGCCCCCGTGCTCGACTATGTCGCGCAACACGGCCTGTACCGCAGCGTGCGCAACCCAATCCTGTTCCCCTGAGCCGTGGCGTACCGTCCACCTAGGCCCGTGGCGCGGCCTGTTAGGCTGCAGAGCCGAGAGTCATCTCGGCTTTTCTTAGGCCGCTGAATCGCCGCCGACGTGGCGCACGCACTCGTGCGTGCCGTGTCGAGACTCTTCTCGACATGTCTTTTCTCCGGCGGCACCCTGCGTCGGCACGAGTGCCGACGCGGCACGCACGAGTGCGTGCGCCACGTCGGAATGATGCGCGGCTTACGCGGGCTGGAAGGCGGGCACGTCCACCCAGGCGCGGCCTTCGGCGCTCGCCAACTCCGCTTCCAGAATCTGCAACTGGCGAAGACCGTCGGCGAACTGCGGGTACTGCGGTTCGGCGGAGGGATCGTCAATCGAATTGTAGAAGCGCCGGAAGACCTGCTTGAAGGTGTCGTCGTAGCCTTCGCTGTGGCCACCGGGAAGATCGGCATACGGACGCGCGGCTTCCTTGAGCAACGACGGATCCTTGATGATGATCTCATTGGGCGTGTTGCGATGGCCGATCCAAAGCTCGTCGGGGCGCTCCTGGTTCCATGCCACGCCGGCCTTGCTGCCGAAAATCTCGATGCTCAACCCGTTCTTGCGGCCGGCCGATACCTGGCTGACGGTGAAAGCGCCGCGCGTGCGGTCGCCCATGCGAAAGATGACGCCGCCGTAATCCTCTGTGTCGATCGCGACTTCCTGATAATCTTCCGGCGCCAGCGTTTTCCCCGCGAAGGTTTCCACCGGGCCCTTGGGGCGTTTGCGCGTTTTGTGGAAGGTCTGGATGTCCGCGCACAACGACGCGATGCGCAAGCCGGTCACGTGCTCGGCCATGTCGCAGAAGTGAGAGCCGACGTCAGCCAGGCAGCGCGAGCGGCCGTTCGCCTTCGAATCCAGGCGCCAGTTCCAATCGGTATCGTAGAGCAGCCAGTCCTGCGAGTAAGTGCCCTGCACCACCAGGATTTCGCCCAGGTCGCCCGCTTCGCGCATGCGGCGCATCTGCTGCACCAGGGGATAAAAGCGAAGATTGTGGAAGGTGCAATTGCGGCGTCCGGTCTGGCGGGCGAGCGCGACCAACTCGGCGGCCTGCTCGACCGAAGTGGCCAGCGGCTTCTCGCAAATCACGTGTTTGCCCGCCTGGAGCGCGTCGCGGACCATGGGGAAGTGCAGGACGTTCGGCGTACACACATGGACCGCGTCCACGGCCGGATCTTCCAGGATCTTGTGATAGTCGGAGTCGGTCTTGTCGACATGAAATTCATCGCCCAACTTCCTGGCCTTTTCGGCGTTGCTCTCGCCGATGGCGTAGACGTGGACGAAGCCGAGGCGGCGAATGCCTTCCAGGTGGACTCGGCCGACGAAGCCAGTGCCGAAAACCGCGGTTCTGAAACGGTGCATGATGGTCTCTAATCTAACGCAATTGCTGATAGATTGGTAGTTGCGCGCGTGGAAACCATGCTGGTGAGGATCCGGTTCGGTAGGGGATTGCAAGTAGGGAGGGCACGCCGCAGGAACAAGCGGATGGCGCTGGCGGTATCCGCCCTGTTGACGCCGGGCGCGTTTCTGGCGTCGGTGCTGGCGTTGTGGCGCATCGCGGCGGATCTGAACTGGACGGGCAAGTTCGCCATCGCCTCCGGCGTGTTCTCCCACTGGCAGGTGTGGATGGTGCTCGCCGTCCTGTTGCAGTTGTGCTCTCGCCTGCTGGCGCGCTACGGCAAGCGCGATGACGGCAACCCTCCCATGACAGTTTGAGCGAGGCGCTATTAACTCATCTGTTATTCTGAACACTTAGAGATCGCCATGGCTCGCTACGCCCGGTATCCTTCTGGCCGCGCCTTCATGCATGACTACTTCCCGCCCGGCGTGAAG
This sequence comes from Bryobacteraceae bacterium, assembly GCA_049508735.1. Classification (GTDB taxonomy): domain Bacteria; phylum Acidobacteriota; class Terriglobia; order Bryobacterales; family Bryobacteraceae; genus Bog-375. The sequence goes on from JBELAO010000010.1 coordinate 64,730, forward strand.
TGGCTGCTGATCGTCAATACCGTCGTTTTCGTGCTGACCTATCTGTGCCCTGCCCAATTGCAGCGGCAGATCACGGTAGTGCTGGCGCTTTCGGCCGAGGCCGTGGTGCGAAACCTGTTCGTGTGGCAGATTGTCACCTACATGTTTCTGCACGGCGGCATAACCCACCTGCTGTTCAACATGCTCACGCTGTGGATGTTCGGGATCCAGCTCGAACGGGACTGGGGCACGCGCCGGTTTCTCAAGTATTACTTTTACTGCGGCATCGCGGCGGGTGTGTGCGTGGTGGCGGTCAACGTACTGCTGGGTTACTGGGGCACGATTACACTGGGCGCCAGCGGGGCGATCTTCGGCGTCCTGGTGGCATTCGGCGTGACGTATCCGGATCAGACCGTGCTGATGTATTTCCTGTTCCCGATCAAGGCCAAGTACCTGGTGATGATTTTCGTCGCCATCGAACTGCTGCTCACCTTCGGGCCCAACACGGGCGTGAGCACCATCGCCCACCTGGGCGGAGCGGCTTTCGGTTTTGTGTACCTGAAGGGACGCCTGCCGCGGTTGCCGATGCCCGATATTGGCGGCGCGTACTCCCAATGGAAACTGCGGCGCGCCAAGAAGAAGTTCCAGGTTTTCATGAAGAAGCGCAACGGCCGCGGGCCGTGGGTGAATTGAGGACGGTTTCGTAATCACTGGCAGCGACCGCTCCCTTTGGTCGCGGCTCCGTTTGTGCCTACTTTACGCTGATTGTCGCCGTGTTGCTCAGCACGCCGCCCACCGAAATCTGCAACGGATAGTCGCCGGAAACAAGCTGGGGAATCACCAGGTTCACCTGGTATAGCCCCGCGTAATCCGGCGCGAGACCGGCGAACAGAACCTGGGCCGGCTGTCCGCCAATGGTCGCGGTCACCGAGGCATTGACGTAGGAGAGAGTGGTGGTGGAGGCGGCGGCACCGGGTACCACAGGCGGGCTGACCGCTCCCAGGCCTGTCGCAAAGACCGCGATGGCGCTGCCGGGGGCGGTTGCATTGTCCGGGCTATTGACGGAATAATCCTGATTCAAGGCGGCTGCATGGCCTTGGGCGAGCAGAAATATCCCAGGGGCGGTGCTGTGCACCGGCACGCTGCTGGCGCCGGTTTCGAGGGTGCCGGCGAACACAGCGACCGCGGCGCTCAAAGAAATGTCGAATGGGACCTGAAAGTTGATTTGGCTAGGGCCCGCATAGAACAACGGTGCTGCCTCGCCATTGACAGTAACCGACGCACCGCCCAGCATCGCCGGCAAGGGATATGTGCCAGCGATACCAATCGATGACGCCAATCCGCTTCCATAGATGGAAGCTATCGAGCCGGGCGCGACGGCGCTAGCATCGCCACTAGCGGCGTTGACGACGGAGGTTGCGAAGCCCGAGAGCAGGCCGTACACCGCCAGAGAGCTTTCGGTGCCCGCATAGACTCTGCCGTTCACCAACGTAGGGACTGAGAACTTCACGGTTGCGCCCAGACTGTCGCGGGCCTGGTTCTGGTTGCTGTTATACAGCTCGGCCGCGAGATTGGAGGCGTCATAAGCGTGCAGGATGCCGGACGATTCCAGTATCCAGACAATGCCGTTCGCGGCGCCGCTGGCCGAGATGGTGGGCACACAGCCGGGATAGCCGAACTGCGCCGCCGATTGCGATGAGGGGCTGGTGGCCATCGCCGCGCCGGAGATGGGAAACGCCTTCAGACTGTCGCCCGAACCGCACAAGTAGATGGTCTTGTTGAAGTAGCCCGGATTGCCGAACAGGCCGCCAATCGCTCCCGGTATCGACTGTACGATTTGGCTGTCCGATCCCGCCTGCACTTTACCCAGGTTGTCGCGGTCCAGCAGGTAAATGCGGCCCTCCTTGCCCGCGCCCACCATCAAATGGGGATGTTGGGTGGACCCGGCCTCGTCCCCCAGCAGCGCCACTCCGGCCGAACCAACGTCGAGATCGGCCGCATTGAGGCTGGCGTAATTGAAGGGAGTGAAGTAGTCGGCCAGCGTGAGGCCGGCGCTGGTGGAAAGCTTGAGATAGCTCTCACCGACGTCCGGCCCTGTGCCCGCGGAGTCGAAGGTACCGTTGCCGCCCACCACGTAGATGTTGCCCGCCGCGTCCACCGCCGGCGCGGCGCCCCCGGCCCAGAATGAAGCCTCATCCCCGTTGGGTGTGTTGTTGTATACCGCGGTCTGGGTGAGCGACTTCTCATCGTATGCAATCAGCCAACCGTGATACGGAGAGATGTCGCAATGCGACGCCCACGCCGTATACACAGTGCCGTTCCACAGCACCAGGCCCGCGCGCTGCTTATAGGCCTTTGGGTTGAACACAACCGTGGCGCCGCCCTCGCCGGTGCCCTGAACCGACGCCTGGATCGCCACCGGGCTTCCCGGCTTCTCCGCCCCGCTTGCAACATCCAGAGCGTGCAGGCGCTGCACATACGCAGTTCCGGAGGCGGAGGTCTCTTTGGTCATCGCGACCACGTAGATGGTGCCGCTCTGCGAGTCGATCACGGGCGTGCTGCTGATCCCCAACTCGGGGACAATCTGGCTGCAACCGGTGTCCTGGTAGGGCACGGTGGTCACGCCCGCGCCCGGGTTGATGAAACTGACGTGCCACAGAGGCGCGCCGTTGGCGCCCGAGTTGCTATCGGCATCGAATGCGTACACCGAATCGTGCTCGGTGGCGGCATAGACCACGTCGTGAATGCCCTTCTGGGGGATGGTTACGCCGGGGAGATAGAGCGGCTGTCCATAGATGTAGCCGTCCACCGGGTATGAGAACAGCTTGCCGAACCGGCTGGCCGTGACGTTCGCCTTCGTCAGCACCGATTCGGCGAGGTTTGCTCCCGCGCGGGAAGTGTCGTATTGATAGGTAAGCACGCTCACTTGCGCGGAAAGCGGAAGCGTGGCCAGGCAGGCGCACGCAAGGTTTTGGAAAAGAGAAAGCTCCATGACGTCCCCCCCCTTTGCCTAATCGTAGCAGGGGCGGCGCCGAAGGTTTGCTTCGCGGCTCTCGGCAAACGCACGCGCCGTGTTTCAGATTGGTGAACGGCCGCCCGATACCGGAGGCCAACTGTCCTGCCGTACAATGGGTTGCGCGGCGCTCCGCACAACGGAACTTTCGCGAGCGTGCCAGCGTATTACTTGCGAGATCATATGACAGCCACAACCAGCCCGCTTCTGGGCCACATCCACGCACTTCTGGCGGAGAAAGGTTACGAAGTCTCCGAGCCAGCACCCGATACACTCGCCATCCGGGAGGTCGAAAGCGGAGTCACCGCGCGCGCGGTGCTCCAGGGCGACATCCTCTTCCTTTCGCTGGTATGCACAGTAGCGCCCAAGGCAGCCATCACGCCGGAAATCATGGCGAGCATGCTGGCCGCCGATAACGGCATTTCCACTTCCTATTTCCAGCTTTATGACGCGGGCGGCGGCAAGCTGGCCGTGACCCTGAACAACTTTTGCAAACTGGAGGATGGAGGACCGGACGACGAGGACGAGGTCCTCTCCTGCGTCCATTTCCTGCTGGTGGATGTGATGACAGCCCGCAAGGTGCTGAGCGGTTTGAGTTCGTAAGCGAGGAACACGATGCCATTTCTAGGTGATTTCATGTCGAGACTGGGCCGCGTGGCGCGCGGCCAGGCCAATTCGGGCGTCGATGCCATCGAGGACGCCACTTTCGAAGCCACTGTGAATCAAACCGTGGCGGACATGCGGAACGAGTTGAACAACGTGGTGCGCGCTTCGGCCGTGGCCATGAGCAACTACAACCGCTTGGACGCCGAATACCAGAAGTACGTGCGGCAGGCGCAGGACTGGAAAGACCGCGCTGGCCAGGCGCTGGACGCCGGCAATGAGGACCTGGCCAAGAAAGCGCTGGCCAAGAAAGCCGAATGCGACCGCCAGGTTGCGTCCATGCAACAGGCCGTCGATGCGGCGCATCAGACCAGCGAGAAACTGAAGAGCCAGGTGGGTGAGCTCAAGAGCAAGATCGACGAAGGCGAGCGCACCGCTACCACGCTGGTGGCGCGGAAGAACGCGGCTTTGGCGCAACGCAAGGTAGCCGAGGCCATGGCCGGCGTGGGAAGCGCCGATAACGCTTTCGCGCAGCTCAACCGCTTCGAAGACACGGTTTCCAAGGAAGAAGCCACCGCCAAGGCGTTCGACGAACTGGCCTCGACCGGCAAGGACGAGGATTTGGAAAAGCAGTTTGCCGAGCTGAGCGGCCACGGAGTGGATGCCGATCTGGCCGCGCTCAAAGCGGAACGGCAAGCCGCCAAAGCGCCCACACCGCCGCCGTATATTCCCAAGGAACTGGCCAGCGGCAACCCGCCGGCCGCGACCGGCGCGCCGGTGGGCGAGAAAGCCAAGGCATAAACCGGGATGGGCCCGATCACATTCACGCTGACCGGCGTTCTGGTTGCCTTGCTGGTGGTTGTGCTGATGAAACTGTTCAAGACACCTCACTCCCCCGCGCCTGCCGCGGCGACGGCGGAAGATCTGGCGAATTTGAAGCCGGCCCAGGCGCGCTCGGGCGACGTGATTTCCATCGCCGGTGAGGGCGACAACATGACCGATCTCGATTTCACCTCGGACCGCTGCACCTGGTTTCAAGCCGGTCAGCACCACTGGTTCGAGTTGAGCGGCCCGTACAAAGAGCGGCGGGTGGCGATGCGGGTGGATGCAAGCGGCGACCAGTCGGTCACCATCTCGACCGAGGCGAAACAGCCCACGCTCGAAGACCTGGGGCTAAGCGAAGAAGACCTCGCGCAAATGGACGAGCGCCAGAACACCGGCGACTCGTTCGATTTCGACGGCAAGGTCTGGATGTACAGGATGAGCCGCGAAATCCAGTCGACACGCGGCGACCAGCCGGGGCCGGCGGGATTCTACGGTTGGGAATATCGGGAGCAGAACGGCTCCGGGCTCATCTTGATCCGCAAGGAGCAGGCCGAACCGTTCGCCGTCACGCGCTACAGGGGAATCCCCGCCGGCGACGTGACGATTTACCGGGGAACCAAGGGCTGACAATCGGAGCCGCGACCAAAGGGAGCGGTCAATTCCGAAACGGACACCCAGCCGCATCCGGAAAGGTGGCGGCATTCGATGACTCGATCCGGACTCAAATTCCTCGCAATATTGCTGACAGCGTCGATCGGTGTGGTGCTCACCGCCGGTTTCGACAACCTGCCGCGCAATCTGCGCCAACAAATCGACAGCGAACGCGCCGCGCTCGCGAGCGCGCAGCAGCAAGTCACTCGAGCAAGCGGCGAGGTCTCCGGCGAGGTCGCCTCGGAGAGCGCCCTGTTCCACGCCGTTCCCGCCGCCATCCAGTGGCCAGCCGGGCTGGCACTATCGGAGTCGCGGCTTGGCGACGCCCAGCGCGATATGGACGAGCTGTCGCACCTGGAAAAGCAGAATCGCCGGCAGGACCGGGAGAAGGTGGAATCGCTGCTGGGGGAGGAACGCGGCATTCGCGCAACGGCGGTGAGCGCGGCCGCGGATATCCAAAAAGACGCCGCGCACTGGATCGAGCTGAAGCGCGATCTGCCGCAGCGGCTGGATCAGATGGGCCGCGATTACCAGGCGGTGCGCAGCTTCGATCTGGTGCCAGTCGCGTCCGAAGTCGCCAAGGGCGAAAACGACTGGCCGGAGAAGAAGCCGGATCTGGACGCCCGCGTGGCTGGGTTTCGCGGCATCGTGACGCGGAGCGACGTCCTCTGGCAATCGAGCGCGGATGAGCGCCGGCAAGCCGCGGCCGCCGACTTCGCGCACCTGGATCTTGCCGCGCTGGTAGCCGCGCAGGACGCACTCCACAACGCCGCCGCCGAGCTGCCGCAACAGGCCGAGGAGGTCCGCTCACTCGACGGGCAGCTTTATTACTCGTGGGACAAGATTCTGGTCGACATGGAAACGCGAGGCTCGGGCAGCGCGCGTCATTACGATCAGGAAATCCGCACCGTGAAGACGCACGTGGACGACGCCGCGGCCAAGGCCGGCGTCAGTACGTCCGATGAAGCGTGGGTGGATGTTTCCGGCAGCACCTACGACGCCATGCGCAACGACCTGGGCATGGCGATCGAGCACAAGCCCGCCGGCAAGTTCGATTCCGAAGCCGAGCGCGTGGCGCAGCCGGCCGGCTTCGCCTACATGGCGCCTCCCGGCCAGGCGTCCAATCAGTACGGCTATTGGGACCATCGCGACGGACGCGATTTCTGGGTTTTCTACGGCCAGTACGCGCTGATGCGCGACCTGCTGTTCAATCACTCATACCGGCCCATCGACCGCTACGATTGGGAAGGCTACCGCGACTCGTGGCGCAGCGGGCGCACCTACTATGGCCGCGACGAAGCGGCCGGCGCGCCGAAATACGGTTCGCAGGGCACGGTTACGCAGGACCGATACGCCGGCTCCAGCTTCGCCAGGAAAGGCGGCTTCCGCGATTCCGAGTACGCCTCCAAAAGCGGCTCTTACCGCAATTCGCCGTACTCCTCGCCGGGAGCGCACGATCCGAACGCCGATCACGGCGCGCGCCACTTCGGCCATGGCGGAGCGGAGGAGCCACACGCGCCTTCGTTCCATCCGGCGCCGCGGCCGGCCCCCCACTTCCGCCCGCCCAGCATGCCGCACCACTTCGGCCGGCACTGAATTGCGCCAGAAGTTAGTGTTACTCCAACAGTCTCCGGGCTGCGCCAGCGAGACAGTTCCCCGATGGTCCGAATGACACCTCTAAGTTAATACTAACTGGTCAACTCTGGTGGGAATGCTGTAAGTTCTGGGAGAACCTTCGGCCAACACCCGTGGCGTTTTCCGCTAGTCCAAGAAAACAGTACTCATAAACCGACGAATTGAGCCTATTATCTCAAAAACCCCTTGACCACGGTTACTGCGTTCAGTAAACTCACGTTAAGGCCTCAAATGTGGGGTCTCGAAAGCAGTCGAACCGTGCCGGAGGTAGTTACTGATAACGGTTCAAGAAGTTAGAAATTTCAAGACGCAACAAAAGAGGACTTGTAGGATGAAAAAGATCTTCGGCGTCATTCTCGGAGTGATGGTGCTGGCGGGCATTGGCAACGCGGCAGGGCTGGTGGCGTGCGGCACTGCCCCTATTACGTTTTCCGAGCTGCTGACCGGCGGAACGTTGGCCAGCGGCTGCGAAATCGGCAACTATGAGTTCACGAATTTCGTGATCACTTCCGGCACCATGTCTAGCGATATGGCCGATGTGACCGCCACGTTTGCCTATGGCTCGCGCAACGAGACCGGAACCTTTAATCTGAATGATGCCAGCGGCTTCGTCGAGAACTTCACACTGACGTATACGCTAACACTTGACCAAACTCAACCTCCGGCAAGCATCGCCCCAGGTTACTGGAATGTCATCGAGGCAACCGCCGGGCTGCAGGACGACCCTGGCCCAGGGCCTGGCAACGATGCCGCAACCTGGGAAAAAGCCGTACTGGCCACCGTTGGTACGGGCAGTGGGAGCGTGACCGTGATAGACACCGACGGTACCGCCCCCCCCGGCGCGATCACCGGTCTCGCGGCGCAAGTGTTGGCAGTCACGGACACGTTTAACATAACGAACGTGGGGAACTCCCAGATCCTCAACATGAGCAACATTTACTATCAATACGGGCCCACAGCCGAACCTTCCACGATGGTTTTGCTGGGCGTCGCTCTCATCGGTCTGGGCGCGGTGGTTCGCAAACGCCGCAAAGCCTGCGCTTAGGCAGTTCCCCGTCGCATCTTTCTGTTGGCACGATCGTCTTGGGGATACTCCTGTCTCAACAACCCCGCCAGGTGTCAGCAATCCGACATAGTGAAGGATAAACTGGGGCAGCCGTTGCCTCGTGGCCTGGCGCTGCCCCATCGGAGGGCGCTTTTTATGCGGTTGCCGGACACCGCTGGTATTCCGGCCGCGAACAAGCGTTGGATAAGATGCGCCGCACCTCGGGCGCGTAGAACGGCTGCGACAGCAAGTCGTAGGCGCCCAGGTTGAGCGCTTCGGACCAGAATCGGGCGTCGGCGTGGGGATCGGTGACGATCACCTCCAGCTCGCCTGGGCGCTCCCGGGCCAAATGCAGGACATCCAGCCAGTTTGCATCGGATAGATTGGCTTCGGTCAAAAGGACATCATAGTCGCACTGATGAAGCAGTGTGCGTGCCTGCTGGTAAGTTTCGACGTGCTCCAGGGCAACGGGAAGAGATCCCAGCATCCGCGAAAGTTGGCGGGCATCGTCATGACGCCCGGAAATGAATAGTATCCGAGACCTCATTGGTGCACACTTGCCTTTCTGAATTCTGTTCCCATTCTAGCCCTGAAATGCTAAAAGCGAATAACAAAACCAGGAATAGTGCAGCCGGGAAACGCTTCCATTGCGCGAATTAACATTTTCCCGTGCGTCCGGTTAAGTGGTGAGCGGCGCAAGGGAGATTCTCAAGTGTTTTTCGAACAATTAGTTCGATATCCGAACGAAGCGGCGGTTCAGCATGGTTCAGGCGACTGCGGGGCCCGCGCGCGGCCATCGGTTAAGCTGTTTTCTCGTGTTTCATAACCGCTACATAGCCCAAGTTGCGATAAAGCTGCTGGTAATCCAAGCCGAATCCCACCACAAAGCGGTCTGGGATTTCGAAACAGCGGTAATCGACGGGCACTTGCACGATGCGGCGGCTGGTCCTATCGAGAAACGAGCAAACAGCCAGCGAGTTGGGCGCGCGCCCGGCCAGGTTTTGCAAGAGGTAGCGGAGCGTGAAGCCGGTATCGACGATGTCCTCGATCAACAGCACATCCTCACCTTCGATGCTGTCGTCCAGGTCCTTGGCGATGCGCACCACGCCGGGCGCGCCGCTGCGGTTGGAGAAGCTGGAAATGCCCAGGAAATCCATCTTCACCGGGATTTCGATCGCGCGGGCCAGCGCGGTGAGAAAGAACACCGACCCTTTGAGGACGCCGACCAGTTTCAGGGTCTTGCCGGCGTAGTCGCGCGAGATTCTGGCGCCCAGCTCGGCGATGCGCCGTCCGATCTCCTCTTCGCTAAACAAGACCCGTTCAATGCCGGGCGGCAAGGGGGCACTCATGCGGTCACCGGGCGCTGAACAAGGCCGTACTTGAAAATGAGATTCTCAAAATCCTTCTGATAAAACACCTGGATGTTCAAGTGGGGATAAAGTTCGCGCAGCAGCCGGACCTTCCGGTTTTTGCGAGTTACCAAAGACTGCTTCATGGTGGTCAGTTCCACATATAAGTCGAACTCCGGCAGATAGAAATCCGGAGTAAATGACTCGGTTGGATTGCCGTCGCGGTCGTACTGAACGGGGAAACTGCGCGGCTCGTATTCCCAGGCGATGCGGTAAAAGTCGAGCAAGTTGGCGAACATTTCCTCGCTGGGGTTAGCGAAGATCTTCTTGCGAATGGTGATCTTATCGGGCGGGACAATGCCGTAGCGAGCCAGGCGCAGCCGCATCTGGAACTGAAGTTGGGCTTCGGCGGCGGCGGAGAGAAATCCGCGTTCACTCAGAGCGAGCGTGGCCGCGGCGCGGTGGATCAGCTCGGCCATTTGTTCGCCGCCGATCGTTTCGGCGTTCAACAGGAGGTCGAACAGATCGGCGGTGGCGCGGGTTTTGCCAAACCTGGCTTTGCGGGCGGCGCGGTCGGCGGCTTCCAGTGCCAGCAGACGCTGGCGCGCGGCGGCCCGCTCCAAACGGCAATCCAACATGATGTTGCCGATGCGCACGTTTTCCGGCGCCACTACGTGGACGCGCAGCATGCCGGGGAAGTTCTGCCACTGGAGTTCGCCGCCGGCGGCGCAGTAAACAATGTGGTGAGCGGTAGCCAGGCGTGCCAGCACGGAAGTGGCCAGGCTGGCCCAGGCCTTATCGGGGATGCGGGTTTCGGCTCCGAATTCCTCCGCAGCCAGCGCTTCCAGCCGCGCCTGCGTGAGCAGTTCGAAACCCAGCCGCTGCGCGGTGATGCGCGCGACCTCCTCAAACCTGCACCCCGGATGCCCAGAAACCGCGATCAGCGCCATGTCCCAAGCTCATGATAACGCCAATCCGAGGATCGCCGGGCATGTCCGGGTAGCGCTGGCGGTCTTTGCGAGCGGCGCCGGTGACAGGGCTTGGTATCCTCCGCGGCTTGCGCGTTCCGTCTGCCGGCGGTAAGCTTCCTAGTAGAGGAGTACTCCGATGAGGGCCCTATTCAGAATCACCCTTTCGTTCACTTTGCTGGCGTGGTGCGCCATGGCGCAACGCGGCGGCGGACATGGTGGCGGCGGAGCGCATGCTTCTATAGGAGGCGGCTTCAGCCACGGCGCTGTGTCGAGTGGCTTTCACGGCGGCAGTTATGGAGCAGTGCGCGGCGGAGTGATCGGCTCGGGATTCCGCGGTGGCGTTGGCTACGGCGGTTTTCGGGGCTACGGCTATGGTTACCGGGGCTACGGGGGTTATTGGCCGTATTATGGCTGGGGCTATCCCTGGTTCGGATTCGGTTACTCTTATTGGCCCGGCTATTCCTACGGATATTACAACTACGATCCGTATGATTACTATTATCCGGACACTTACAATGATCCTGTTTATTCATACGCGCCCGCTCCGCCGGTGACTTATGCACCCGCGCGGGGCGACCCCTACAGCCAGGCAATCGCGTCCGGCACTTACAGCGCAGCGCACCCAGTAACGCACACTTATGACGAGTACGGACAGGAAACGGCGGCTGCCGCTGGAAGCGCGACGAATTCCTCGCCCATCTACTTGATCGCACGGAAGGATGGCGAGATTCAGGCGGCGGCTTCCTATTGGGTCGACGGCCCCACGCTACATTACGTCACGCGGGACCGCGAGGAGAAACAGGTGGCGCTGAGTTCGATCGACCGCGCCCTCACCCAGCAGTTGAACCGTGAGCGTCACGTTTCCATCACGCTCCCGCCGCAGTAAGCCAGGCGCGACGTATATGTAGTCGGTCCGGCGGATTCTGCTACGGACCCGAAAGCCGGGAGGGCCGCCTGCCCACGTGACTTTGGAGCAGGTCAATTTGAATTGACGCTGCACTCGTGTTCGGTTATACTCGCCAAAAGCCGGAAGCTGCGCTTTCGGGCCTTCGCGCACCAAGGACGAATCGAATGACAGCGAAGCCACTGACAGGACGTCTGCCAATTGCCAGACTCAGCTTCTACATCGTCTGCGTCGTGCTGGTGGGAGTAATGTGGCAGGTCACCAACTATGTGAATAGCAGGCCCTACCCGACCGCTCCGGAAAGCCAGCCGGAGATGGACAAAGCCGTCGACGCCTACGAGAACATCAATAATCTGCTGATCACTCTGGGAACTGGACTCTTGGGGGCGATGGGGTTCCTGTTGACCAGTAAACCTCGGCAGCATTATCGGCTGCGGGAAATGTGGCCCGCCATCCTCAGTGCGGTTTTTGTCGGCCTCTCGCTCTACTTCGGGTATATCTCCTACCAGAACGTCGAATTTGTGCTCTTGAACTCGGTCGGGACACTTGACGTCGACCTGGTCCAATTGCCGAAGACAGCGCATTTTTACACGTTGCTGTTAGGTGTTTTCTTTTTCGCCGACTTTGTGATGCAAGACTTAGGCAAGGCGGACTAACATGAAGCGGACTAACATGAAAGCGCGACGGCTGCTCCCAGTGCTAAAGCTGGCGCTAGGCTGCCTCTTCCTGTTCCCAGCGCTGTTGCAGTCGCAGATGCCGCAGCGGCCGGGCAGGCTCACCGTGGATTCCACGCCGCCCGGCGCCGCCGTGACCATTGACAGCCAGCCAATGAGCCGGCCGACGCCATTTACGTTCGTGCTCTCTCCCGGCCAGCACAGCGTATCGGTGAGCGGCAAAGACCAAGCAGGCAGGGAGATGAGATGTACTGCCTCGCTGAACATCGTGGCGGGATCCGCGAAGGCCGTCCATTGCACGGCCAAAGGCTGGGATCCGCCCGTCAAGTAAAAACTTACGAACTTGACGAAATTTGCGGCGGTGCCATGAAAAGCGGAGGAGGTGCAACGATGCGCGACCCTGTTTTCACCCAGACCGTGCAGATCGGGATCGTAGTGCGCGACCTGGACGCGGCGATGCGGAAATACGTCGACGACTACGGGATCGGCCCGTGGAAGATCTACGAATTCAACCCCGGCAACGCGAAGGATCTGCGCGAGTACGGGCAGCCAGTCAAGCGCTCCTGGCGCCTGGCGATCGCCATGGTCGGCCAGTTGCAGTGGGAACTGATCGAACCGCTCGACAACGAGGGCATCTACGCGCGTTTCCTTGCCGAGAAAGGCGGGGGCGTGCACCACATCGCCGTCGCTGCTCAGAGCTTCGACGAGATGCTGGCAATGGAGGCCGAACGAGGAATCGATGTGGTCCTCAGCGGCGAGTTCGAAGGCGTCAGGGTCGCATATCTCGGCACGGACCGCGATCTCGGTGTGCTCCTCGAGATCTTCAGTGGCATGCCCAACCTCGAACAGAAGCGATAAGTGAATCGTCAGGCACGGCCGCGCCGTTCCATCGTGGCGCGCGCACTCATGCGTGCCGCGTCGGCACTCGTGCCGACGCCCGGCCCGCGCCAACACGTGTCGAGAAGAATCTCGACACTGCACGCACGAGTGCGTGCGCCACGTCGATCGCCAAGTTGCCCGCCTCGGGCCGGCCCGTGGCGCGGCCTGTCAAGGCTTGCAGAGTCGGAGAGTCCGAACTCCTGATGCGGCGGAATTTGGGTTGAGCCAGGTTGCCTGTGTCAGAGGTAGGATAGACGATCGGTTTTTGTCGTCTGTCGAGCGGCGGGCCCCTGCCCAGGCGCGACAGTCGACAGAAACCGATCGTCTATCCTACCAGGCCTGCGCCGCCGATTCCCCGTCAGGAGGGTCAGCTCATTTTCCGCAGCGCGCGGAAAACACCGGACAACATCAGGAGTTCGGAGAGTCATCCCGGCTTCTCCTCCCGCCGCGCGCCGCGCTTTTCAACCGTGCGGCCGCCGGACCTACGCTGCCGCTTCAGCGGGGCCGAAGCGCACGGCCACCAGGCGCGAAACGCCAGGCTCCTGCATAGTTACTCCGTACAGCGCCTCGGCGGCTTCCATGGTGCGCTTGGAGTGCGTGATCACCACGAACTGCGTTTCGAGCGACATCTCCTTCAGCAGATTCGCCAGCCTGCCGATGTTGGCCTCGTCAAGCGGCGCGTCCACTTCGTCCAACACGCAGAACGGGCTAGGCTGATAGCGGAAAATGGCCATCAGCAGCGCCACCGCGGCCAGCGCCTTCTCGCCGCCCGATAGCAGCAGCACGTTTTGTAGCCGCTTCCCCGGCGGCGAGCAGACAATGTCGATACCCGATTCGGCCAGGTTCTCCTGGTCGGTGAGGCGCATCTCGCCGGTGCCTCCGCCGAACAACGCCTGGAACATGCCGCGGAAATTGGCGTTGATGGCCTCGAAGGCCTCGGCGAATTTCTGCCGCGAGACCTGGTCGATCTCCTGAATCGCCTTTTCCGTATCGCGGATCGAATCGAGCAGGTCCTGGCGCTGCACGCTCAAGAATTCCTGCCGCTGCTGCGCCTCCTGGAATTCTTCCATGGCGGCCGGGTTCACCGCGCCCAGCCCCTCGATTCGCTGGCGGATCTCATTGGCGCCCTGCTCGGCGGCGGCGATCGAGTCGGCGTCCGGTACCGGATCGTCGGCGGGAACCAGTTCCTCCACCGGGCAATTCAACTCCTTGCGGCTGGTCTCGTCCAGATACTTCAGTTCCGCCTGCTTGCGCACCAGCTCGACTTCAATCTGTGCGCGCTTCTCCTGGCTCTCCTGCACGGCCTGGCGCAAGGTCTTCAGCTCTTCTTCGCCCGCGCGCAGCGCTTCCCGCGCGGCCGCGTCCTCCAATGCCATCTGATTGACGGCGGTTTCCCTGCGGGAGATCTCCGCCGCCAGCTCGGCGGCGCGCCGGTCGAGTTCGATATTGTCCGCTAAGAGGCTTGCGCGCTGCTCACCCAGCCGCTCGATTTCGGCCGCCGTCGAGTTGCGCCGGCTCGACGTCTCCTGGAACTGCTGCTGAAGCCGTCCCATGGCGCTGCGCTCGCCGCGGTGGCGCTCTTCCAGGGCGGCTAATCCGGCGCGCGTGGCAGCGTGCTCCTCGCCGATCGCCGCGGCTTCCGCTTCCAGCTTCTCGGCCTCCTGCCGCTCCGCCTCGAGCGCCTCTTCCCGTGCCGTGCGCTGCCGATCCTTCTCTTCCACCGCGGCGCGATTGCGTTCGCGATCGCCGGCGGATTTCTCCGCGTCGCGGCGCAACCGCTCCAGTTCCAGCCTCGCCACCGAGACTTTCGAATTGGCACGCCCCAGATCTTCCGCCAGCTTCCGCACGTCGTGATCGAGCGCCACGCGATCCTTTTCGCGCGCCTGTTGCAGACTGCGCAGCCGTTCCACCTCGGCTTCCAGACCGACGATCTCCTGGTTGATGCCTTCGAGGCTCGCCATCTGCTCGTCGAGCGCCGCCTGCCGCTGGCCCAGCACCACCCTCAGCTCGCGCGCTTCGCGCTTCATCGCAAGCGGCCCGGCGCCGGTTTTCTTGCCGCCGGTCACCGTGTGGCCGTGGTAGCAGACGCCATCGGGAAGCAGAAAATAGAGATGCGGGTAGGCCGTCGAAAGCCGTTGCGCGCTTCCGCGGTCCTCGGCCACGAAGCACAGCGAAACACGCGGCAGCAGGTCGGTGGCGCGATCGCGGAATCCGTTGGTGAGCCGCAGCGAATCGCTCAAGCGCGCCGCGATCCCGGTTTCCGGGCCGATGGCCGGTTCCGGCAGACGGGCTTTGCCGTTGCCATTCGGTTCCGGATGCACCAGAAACGTGGCGCGGCCGCTCAGCTCGGCGCGGACGAAGTCCAGGCCCCGCTCGGCCTGCTGCCAGCTTTCCACCACCACGTATTCCAACTCGTCGTGGAGGAACTCTTCCGCTGGCTTTTCATATTGCGGGTCCACTTCCACGTAGTCGGCCAGCACGCCGGCCGGCTTCAGGTCGCCGGCCTTGCCGGTTTCCAGCGACGCGAACAGCTTCTTCACCGATTCGGTGGTATAGCTGCGGTGCGCCAGCACCTGCTCAAGCGACTCCTTGCGCGCGCGGATCCGCGATACCTCGGTCTTCTCCTGATCGATTGCCTGCCGCAGTCCGGCCGCCGCCTGCCGCCGCGCGGCCAGATCCTCTTCGGTGCGGCGCCGCTCGCCGGTCACCGATTCCAGTTCGAGCTGCCGCGCCGCCACGGTCTCGGCGAGCTGGTGCCGAGCCGCTTCCAAGCGCTCGATTTCGGCCGCCGCCACCTGCTCTTCCTTCATCGAACGCGCCGTCTCTCGCTCGATGCTGGCCAGATACTCCTCCATCTGCGCCAACTGGTTCCGCAGATGCGACGCCTCGCCGAGCAGCCGCAGGATGGCCTGACGCCCGGCTTCGATGGCGCTTTCGCGCTCGCGCACCTTGCCCTGCAACGCGTCCCGCTGCTGATTGATGCCGAGCAAACGGGCGCGTGCTTCGGCGATCTGCTCTTCGAGTGCCGCGACGCTGCGCTGGTGGACCGCAATTTCGCCATCCAGTTGTGCGAGCCGCTTGCCCAACTGTTCGGATTCGCTTTCCGCCTGCGCGATGCGTTCCTCGATGGCGCCGCTCTCTTTCACCTGGCTCGCCAGCCGGCCGCGTGTCCGCTCGGATTCCACGTTGGCTTCGGCAAGCTCCATGCGAGCCGCCGTGAGCCGCTCTTCGAGCTCATAGCATGCCGCCTGCGACTGCTCGTGCGCCTGTTCCTGTTCGGCCACCTGCCCGCCCAGGCCCTTGAATTCCGCCGCTGCCAGGTTCAGATCGATAGCGGTCTTGGCCGCATCGCGCTCCAGCAGCCGGTACTTGCCGGACAGCACCACCTTGAGCCGGCTCTCCAGTTCGGCCTTCAACTCGACATACCGGCGCGCCTTTTGCGCCTGGCGCTTGAGTGAATTCGTCTGCCGCGTCACTTCTTCCAAAATGTCGTAGACGCGCGCCAGGTTCTGCTTGGCGCCTTCCAGCCTGGCCTCCGCCAGCCGCTTGCGGGTCTTGAATCTGGTGATGCCGGCCGCTTCCTCGATCACCCCTCGCCGGTCCTGCGGCTTCGAGCTGAGGATCTGCCCGATGCGCCCCTGCTCGATGATGGCGTAGCTTTCCGGCCCCAGGCCAGTGCCCATGAACAGGTCCTGGATGTCGCGCAGCCGCGCCGCCCGCCCGTCGATCAGGTATTCGCTATCCCCGTTCCGGAACAGCCGCCGCGTGATGGTGACTTCGCCGCGCTTCTTAGAGGCGCCCTCTTCCACCGCCTGCAGTTTGTGCGCGTCGTGGCCTGTGTAGTGTTCCGGGTCCACCAGGGTCATCGTCACATACGCCATGCCCAGCGGCTTGCGATCGCGCGTGCCGGCAAAAATCACGTCTTCCATTCGCGTCCCGCGCAAGCTCTTGGCCGATTGTTCGCCGAGCACCCAACTGATGGCGTCGGAGATATTCGACTTGCCGCAGCCGTTTGGTCCGACAATGCCGGCAATTCCGGCTCCCTGGAAACGGAGCTCGGTGCGCTCGCAAAAGGACTTGAAACCCTGTAGTTCGACGCGTTTTAGTTTCAGCAAAGCTTTAACCTCGCTCGCGATCGGGGGAGTGTAACCATACTAAACCCGTTCGGCGCCAAAGTAAAGCACCCCCACCCCTCCATGTTGTAGGTGGAACCATGGCGCTACTATCGATAGGATACCGCATCCCCCGTATCACGCTTTATTAGAGTGCCAACGCCGGCTTGCTGCCGCGTTTCTCCACGTTTTCCTCACCAAACAGTCCTCGGGCTTCCTCAAGATCCTGCCGACGGCGGAGTGGCGCTCGACTTCAGTCAGGCCGGGCACGCGATTAGCTTCGGGGAGGTAGCACACGGCGCACGGAGCACGCGCCAACTGCCCCGATTATACGCCCGGCAGAGGATCGATTGCCAGCCTCCAAGATCCGCAATTACCTGAGCTTCGACTCGCGCGCACAAACTCATGCGAAATTTACTTGACTGATGGCGAATAAAAAGCGAATATATAGCGGAAAGGAACAGACCAGCTATGTTGATACGAGACGCGCTACTGCCGGAGTTCGATCAGGAAGCGGCGACTACCCGCCGCGTCCTCGAACGCATCCCCGACGACAAATTCAGCTTCAAGCCCCACCCGAAATCCATGGACATGGCCTCGCTAGCTACTCATGTTTGCGAGCTGACGAACTGGACGCCGGAAACCATCGGTAAGGACTCCGTCGATCTGGCCGCCTTTGACCCATCGCAGCGCAAGATTGCCGCTTCGCGCGCCGAACTGCTCGATATGTTCGATAAGGCCGTTGTAAACGCCCGCACCGCGCTGGCTAAAGCGGAGGACGCCCAGTTGATGCAGCCCTGGTCGCTCAAATCGGGCGACCAAGTGTTCTTCACCATGCCCAAAGTGGCCGTGCTGCGCAGCTTCGTCTTCAACCACACCGTGCACCACCGCGCCCAGCTTTCGGTTTACCTGCGCCTCAACGACATCCCCGTGCCGGCGATGTACGGCCCGTCCGCCGACGAACCGAACTTCTAGCCCGCCCCCGGGTGGCGCGGCCTGTTAGGCTGCTGAGCCGAGACTCATCTCGGCTTTTCTTGGCTTTCAAAGCAACGTCCGCACAACTGCCGACGTTCCATCGAGGACTGCGCCCCCGGCCCTCGGCAGGTCGGGGACCTGCCCCGCTCAGTGCCGGAACTCCGTGGCGCGGCCTGTTAGGCTGCTGAGCCGAGACTCATCTCGGCTTTTCTTGGCTTTCAAAGCAACGTCCGCACAACTGCCGACGTTCCATCGAGGACTGCGCCCCCAGCCCTCGGCAGGTCGGGGACCTGCCCCACTCAGTGCCGGAAGTGCCGCACGCCGGTGAACACCATCGCCACGCCCAGCCGGTCCGCCGCGTCGATCACTTCCTGATCGCGCACGCTCCCGCCCGGCTGAATGAACGCGGTCGCGCCGTTCTTCACAGCCTCTTCCAACCCGTCGGCAAATGGAAAGAATGCGTCCGACGCGACCACCGTTCCAGCCAGCGGCAACACAGCCTTCATGGCGCCGATCTTGACCGAATCGACGCGGCTCATCTGCCCCGCGCCCACTCCCGCCGTCTGCCCTGCACGCGCATACACAATCGCGTTCGACTTCACGTGCTTCGCTACCACCCAGCCGAACTCCAACGCGCGCCATTCTTCTTCGGTCGGCGTGCGCTTGGTTTTCACCACCGCCGCCGCGCGGTCCAGCGCGACCCGGTCCGCCCGCTGCACCAGAAATCCGCCGGTGATCGATTTCGCCACGAACCGGTCCAAACCTGGCGCCACTTTCATCAGCCGCAGGTTTTTCCTGGCCGCCAACACCGCCAGCGCTTCCGGCTCATAATCCGGCGCGGCCACGGCCTCGACAAACAGCTTCGCGATTTCGCGCGCGGTCTCCACATCCACCGTCCGATTGATGCCCACCACGCTGCCATACGCCGATACCGGATCGCATTCAAGCGCCTTGCGCCACGCCTCCGCCAGCGTCGCCTGCTCGGCGCAGCCGCACGGATTAGTGTGTTTGATGATGGCCACGGCCGGCTCCGCGAATTCGAGCGCCAATTGCCACGCGGCGTCCAAGTCCACCAGGTTGTTGTACGACAGCTCCTTGCCCTGCAACTGCGCCGCGCCGGCAATTCCCTGCCCCGCCCGCCCGTAGAGCGCCGCCGTCTGGTGCGGGTTCTCGCCGTAGCGCAGGTCCATCACCTTGGGCGCGCGCAGCGCCAGGTCTTCCGGCAGTTCGCCCGCCGCATCTTCCTGTTCCAGGCGTGCGCTTATAGCGGCATCGTAATCGGCCGTGGTGCGAAACGCTTTCTTGGCCAGGCGCCAATGCGTGTCCGGCTTGAGCTCGCCGCCGTTCGCGCGCAGCTCGGCCGCGATCGCTCCGTAATCTTCGGCCGAAACCACCACGGCCACATCGTGATAATTCTTCGCCGCCGCGCGGATCATGCTCGGCCCGCCGATATCGATGTTCTCGATCAGCTCCCCGCGCGTCACGCCGGCCTTGCGCGCAGCGTCTTCGAATCGATACAGATTCACCACCACCATATCGATCGGCAGAATGTGGTGTTCCGCGATCGCGCGCATGTGCGCCGGGTTGCCGCGAATGGCCAGGATGCCGCCCGCCACATGCGGGTCGAGCGTCTTCACCCGCCCGTCGAGCATCTCTGGAAATCCGGTCACCTCCGCGACATCCTTCACCGGCACGCCGCCCTCGCGAATCAACCGGGCCGTCCCCCCGGTAGAGATGATCTCCGCTCCAATGGCATGGAGCGCCGCCGCGAATTCGACAACGCCGGTCTTATCGGTCACGCTAATCAGCGCACGCTGAATTCTAGCCATCCCTGCCACGATAACAGACTTGGAGAGGTGCGATCATAGGCGTTCAATGAAGGTGCGCGACGTAATCAAGGCAATGGAGAAGGACGGGTGGATGCTGGACCGAACCCGCGGCGACCACAGGCAATATGTTCATCCGGCCAAGCCTGAGGCCGGGACTGTGACGGTTCCCGGTCACCCGAGGGACGACTTGCCTGTGGGGACGCTAAACTCGATACTAAAGAAAGCGGGACTGAAGAAATGAAAAAGTACGCGGTCGTTTTCGAGAAGGCGCCTAACAACTGGGCCGCCTATGTGCCGGACCTCCCAGGCTGCGTGACCACCGGCCGCACCATCGAGGAGACACGCCGCCTGATTGCGGAAGCAGTTGAGTTCCATATCGAAGGAATGCGGTTAAGGGGGGAGACCGTACCCGAGCCAACCGCAGTTGCAGAAACGGTGGAGATCCGGGCCGCGTAGGTCAGGGCGATGATTACGTCCCGTCCAGTCCCCAGGGTCCCCACGTCCCCAGGGTCCCCAACCGGCCCCAGTATGCACTGGGGAACCGGCGCTGTCCCTAGTTTCCGCTAGTTTCGGTGTCTCAGCGCACGGGCGCCGTCCAGTCCACGCCCGTCCCGAATATCACGAATATCCTCCGAATATCCTGATCGGTCGCCGCGCCCTGCGCCGCCGGCACTACCGCGCACCTTATAAACGGCGGTAAGCTCGAAGTGGCGCAACAGAGGGCCACACGCGAGCATGCTCGCATGATCGGCTCTAGGATCGCCACGAGCATGAGATCTCGCTGAAGAGGTGGAAAGGATCATAACGTAGCCGTGCGCCACAGCTCCCCAACCCGCCTGAGCCCGCGCGAACATCTGGAGCTCTTTGTGACTCGCGTTGACGAACTGAGTCAGACGACGCTGATCAGAACCAACGGCTTGGTGAATGAGTGGTCACTCTCGTTTGATATCAATCGCCCCTCTGTCTTCCGCTCACTACAACCGAACGAGGACCTGCTACGGTCGTACCTTCTGGTATTCAGAAGATTCATTTCCAAGAATGAACCGATTTTCATTGGGTACATTCACGGGCTATGTCGAAAACACTTTGCGAGTGACGAACTCATGAGCCACATTGAGGCGTGCCAGCGGGGATGGAAGCAAACGCTTGCCCAAGCCGGAATAAGAATGAACCTGGACGGCAGAGAAACCTCCTCGGAGCACATCGCGGATCTCTGGATCAACGGACACTACTTCCACGAAGATCCAGCGAAGGCAGAAGAGCTGAAGCAGTACGTTCCGCCTGCGATCTTCATGGTTCGACAGGAATTCCTCAATTTTGTAATTGAGAGCACGCGGGTAATCGGTGGGACCGGACACACGATAAAAGTGGCCCTACGGGATGGATGCGTTTCATTCTAGCCCAACCTCTACTCATCCGCTGTAGAGCGCCGCGATCACGGCGGGCAGAGAGGGCGCGGCCGCAGATGCCAGCCCGGCGCGGACGGGGCGCTGACCGTTCGCCAAGGGGTGCTGGTCCTTCCCCTCTTGTGTTATACTGAAATATAACCAAGGAGCAGCCCCATGCACTCTACCAATCTCCGCAAGGTCGGCGGCTCGGTCATGCTGGCGGTGCCGCCGGCGCTGCTCGATATCCTGAGCCTGCAAGCGGGCGCCAAGGTCGGCATCGCGGTTGAACGCGGCCGTATCGTCGTCGAGCCGCAGCGGCGGCGGCGCTATAGCTTGAACGAACTGCTCGCCCGATGCGATCCCAAGGCGCGGCGCTCCAAGCGAGAGCGCGAATGGCTCGAGAGCAAGCCCGTGGGCGGCGAGCTTCTCTGATGAAACGCGGCGAAATCTGGCTCGTCAGTCTCGATCCTACGTCGGGACACGAGCAGAAAGGGCGCCGTCCGGTGCTGGTCGTGTCGCCGGAGGCCTTCAACCGGATCACGAAGGCTCCCATAGTTCTTCCGATCACGAACGGCGGTAATTTCGCGCGGACGGCAGGTTTCGCCGTACCGTTGACGGACGCCGGGACCAAAACGACGGGAGTCGTCCGCTGCGACCAGCCGCGCGCTCTCGATCTCGCCACGCGCCACGGCAGGAAGCTGGAGAGCATTCCGGCCGCGGTGATGGAAGAGGTACTGGCGAGGGTGTCGCCGATATTCGAGTGAAGGCGCGGGGTTGGCAGGCGAAAGCGCCTGCCCCACTATGGCGGCCCGGCACGCGCCGGCACTGAACCGTTCGCCCTGTCGAGAAACAACCATGACAAATCATGCCCGCCGACGTGGCGCACGCACTCATGCGTGCCGCGTCGGCACTCGTGCCGACGCTGGGCACCGCAGAAGCGACGACGCGTCGAGATGAGTCTCGACGCTGCACGCACGAGTGCGTGCGCCACGTCGGGAAAGCCGGGGACGGGAAAGCCACGGACGGGACGTTGAGGTCGGCTGGTCCTGGCGCCGTCAAGCGCGGGCTGCGCAGAGCCCACGCCGATTTGTCAGCCCGCCGGGGAGTCAAACTCGGCATCGAGAACGGCGGCGACTTGGCAGCGCAGCACGGGAACCTGTTTGACGGCTGCCAGCCACACCACGCCCCAATCGATGCCGAAGTACGCGTGCACCAGGATGTTGCGGAACGCGATGATCTCCGTCCACGGAATCTCGGGATGCCGCGACCGCAAGTCCGCGGAAACGCGTGCGGCTGCCTCGTCAATCACGGCCAACTTCTGTGCGACGGCGCTGCCGATGAGGTCGGACTCGCGGAATTCCGCCGGGTCAGGCCGAGAATGAATCGGGCAATCGAGTCGGAGGCTTCACAGATGTCGCGCAGGTACAGTTCTTCACGCCGCATACAGCGGGAGTGCCTCGCTGAGAATGGCATCCCGAAGCAGCGGCTTCAAGGCTGGCTTGGAGACCAAGTCCATCTTGCGGCCCAGCAGCTTGGAGAGCGCCAGCATCAAGCCGGCGTATTCGATGAAGCCGATTTCCGCTTCCGGGCGGAATTCCACCAGCAGGTCCACGTCGCTATCGGGCCGCAACTCTCCGCGCGCGGCCGAACCAAATACCGCCAGCCGCTCGACCTGGAAGCGGCGGCAGACGGCGGCCAGTTGGACCGCGTCGATGCCGATGTTTGGTGTGCCTGGCATAGAGCGCCCTACAGAACCCATTATGGCGCAAGCCGGGTCAGTCAGGGCTCAGGGTGAAGCATCGCCACTATTTGGCTATTCGAGTTATTCGAGTGAGCGGTCCAGAGGAAAGAAAAGCCGAGACGAATCTCGGCTCTGCAGGCAAGACTGCCCGCGCCACGGCCTCACACAAAAAAAGCCGCGGGCAGCCGGAATCTCCGGCGCGAGCCCGCGGCTTTCACAATCAGAGCGTGCGAACGAGCTACTCTTTCTCGTCCTTCTCTTTCTCATCGATCTCTTGCCCTGTCTGGCGCGCCTTCAGGCGCTCTTCGCGGCGCTTGGCGCGGTCGGCGGCGCGCTTGACCAGCTCGGAACCAACCAGCTCGATCATCGCCACTTCGGCGCCATCGCCCTTGCGCGGGCCCAGGCGCGTGATGCGCGTGTAGCCGCCGCTGCGCTGGCCGAAGCGCGTGCCCAGCGTATCGAACAGCTTCTTCACCGCGGCCGGCGTGCGCAGCGTCATCGCCGCCTGGCGGCGCGAAGCCAGCGTGTCCTTCTTGGCGAGCGTGATCATCTTCTCGACCAGCGGCCTCACCGCCTTGGCCTTGGTCACCGTGGTGACCATGCGTTCGGTTTCGATCACGCTGGTGCAGAGATTGCGTAACAGCGAATTGCGGCTGTCCACCGGCCGCTTGAGTTTGAATCCGCCAACCCTGTGTCTCATGTGCTATTCCCCAACCTGGTCCTGGAAATCTTCCTCTGGGCCGTAATCGGACGGCAGCGGGGTCGCCGATTGCGGCGGCGTTACCAGCCTGCCATGCGCGTCGATCCGCATGCCGAGCGATAGCCCCATGTTGGCGAGAATTTCCTTGATTTCGTTCAGCGACTTGCGGCCGAAGTTCTTGGTCCGCAGCATTTCCGCTTCGGTCTTCTGCACCAGCTCGCCAATGGTCTGAATGTTGGCGTTCTTGAGGCAGTTGTAAGAGCGCACGCTCAGCTCGAGTTCCTCGACCGAGCGGTTGAGCACTTCGCCCATCTTATCGAGACCGCGCTCGGCGATCTCTTCGGCCTGCTCCGGCGTCTCCTCGAAGTTGATGAAGATCGTCATGTGGTCCTTGAGCAGCTTGGCGGCGTAGCCGACCGCGTCCTGCGGCGAAACGGCGCCGTTGGTCCACACTTCCAGTGTCAGTTTGTCGTAGTCGGTCATCTGGCCCAGCCGCGCGGCCTCCACCTGGAAGGTCACCTTGCGCACGGGAGAATGCACCGAATCGATCGGGATATAGCCCAGCGCCAGATCTTCGTCGAAATTCTTATCCGCGCTGACGTAGCCGCGCCCGGTCTTGAGGCGCATTTCGATGTTCAGCTTGCCGCCCTCGCTGACGGTGGCGATGTGAACGTCGCGGTCGAGCACTTCCACGTCGGCGTCGGTTTCGATCTGGCCGCTGCGCACGGGGCCGGGGGTTTCCACGTTCAGGCGCACCGTCTTGACGCTATCCCCGCTCAGCTTGAAGGGGATCTGCTTGAGGTTGAGAATGATATCGGTGGCGTCTTCGACGACGCCCGGAATCGGGCTGAATTCATGCTCGACGCCTTCGATGCGCACGGCGGTGATGGCCGCGCCTTCAATGGAGCTCAGCAGCACGCGCCGCAAGCTGTTGCCGATGGTGGTGCCGAAGCCGCGCTGGAACGGCTGGGCGGTGAACATGCCATACCGCTCGGTGAGAGTATCGGTATTGGCAACCAATCGCTTCGGTTTCTGAAAGCCCTTGAACATAAGTTCTCCTGGAAGTCGGAAGGCGGAATCGAGCACCGCGCCCGTCTACCGACTCCCGACTCCTGTCTTCTTCCCTGACTACTTCGAGTAAAGCTCCACGATGAGCTGCTCGTTCACTTGTATCTGCACCAGGTCGCTGCGCTGCGGGAGCGCGGTGATACGGCCGGTCAAACCTTCGCGGTCCACGTCGATCCAATTCGGCGCCGGGGCGTGGGCGGTGGCATCGCGCGCGGCCAGAATGGTGGGGTTCTTCTTGCTCGCTTCGCGAACCGAAATTACGTCGTTGGGCTTGACCACGGCGGATGGGATGTCGCACTTGCGGCCATTCACGTTGATGTGGCCGTGACGCACAATCTGGCGGGCCTGGTTGCGGCTGGTCGCGAAGCCCATGCGGTAGATCACGCTGTCCATGCGGCGTTCCAGAGCGCTCAACAGGTTTTCGCCGGTGATGCCCTTGGATGCCGCGGCCTTCTCGTACGCGTTGCGGAACTGCCGTTCCAGCACGCCGTAAATGCGGCGCACCTTCTGCTTTTCGCGCAACTGGAGGCCGTAGCCGACGATCTTGGGCTTGCGGTCCTTGCCGTGCTGCCCGGGAATGAAATTGCGCTTTTCGATGGCGCACTTCTCGCTGTGGCAGCGCTCGCCCTTGAGAAACAGTTTGGTGCCCTCGCGCCGGCATTGCCGGCAGACCGGGCCAATATATCTTGCCAAGTTCTTCTCCTTACCTTTCTACATACGCCCTGGGGACTGGCTCCACTGTCCCAAGGCGCGGCTTTTTCGCGCCGCGTGGACAGTGGAGCCTGTCCCCAGAACCAATCAGGTGCGGTTTACAGCCAAGCCCAAAGGGCGCCCCGGCCTTCTTCCCGCTTGCAGCAGATCCAAATCCAATATCAAACCCTTCTCTTCTTCGGCGGCCGGCAGCCGTTATGCGGAATCGGCGTCACATCGCGAATGGTGCGGACGTCGATGCCGGCAGTGGATAAAGCGCGCACCGCCGATTCGCGGCCCGAACCCGGTCCGCTCACCCGCACTTCCACCGACCGCAGACCGCTTTCGGAAGCCTTGTTGGCCGCTGTCATGGCCGCCTGCTGCGCGGCGAACGGGGTGCCCTTGCGCGAGCCGCGGAAGCCCAGCGAGCCGGCGCTCGACCAGGAAATGGTGTTGCCTTCCAGGTCGGCGATGGTGACGATGGTGTTGTTGAACGTCGCCTGGATGTGCACGATCCCGTTGTGGACGACGCGCTTTTCCTTCTTCTTGAAGCTTTTCTTCTTGCCCGCTTTTACTGGTGCTTTCGCCATAACTATGTTTTCGCCGCCGCTTTCTTCTTATTCGCCACCGTGCCGCGGCGTGGTCCTTTGCGCGTGCGCGCGTTGGTATGAGTGCGCTGGCCCCGCACCGGCAGGCCGCGGCGATGCCGCAATCCGCGGTAGGAGCCCATCTCGATGTGACGCTTGATGTTCATCGAGACTTCCTTGCGCAGGTCGCCTTCCACGGCGCCCTCTTCTTCCAGAATGGTGCGGACTTTATTGATCTCGTCCTCGGACAAGTCGCGCACCTTTTTGTCGAAACTGATGCCCGCCCGGAACAACAGCGACTTCGCCCGGGTACGGCCGATGCCGTAGATATAAGTGAGCCCGATCTCAGCCCGCTTCGTTGGCGGCAGATCCACACCGGCAAGACGTGCCATATTCTTCTCCCGTTATCCCTGTCTCTGTTTGTGTTTGGGGTTGACGCAAATGACCCGCACCACGCCTTCGCGATGGATCACCTTGCACTTGTCGCAAATCTTTTTTACCGACGCTCGTACCTTCATGATGTCTTTCCCGCGGGCCCTTTGCCCGATTCCGGGCCGGATATACCCGGCCCCAGCTTCTTAACGATCCTGCCCCGTCCGGGATCGTGAGGCGCCAACTCCACCTCCACCCGGTCCCCCTCGACCAGCCGGACGAAATTCCTTTTCACTGTCCCCACCAGGTGGGCCAACACCGGCTGCCCGGAATCCAGCTTCAACACGTAAATCGCCGCCGGCCGCTCTTCCACCACCGTCGCCCGGACCACGCGGCTTCCGCTCACGGCCGGGTCAGAACCCACGGGCCGTTCTCCGTCACGGCGATACAGTGTTCGAAGTGAGCCGAATTCGACCCATCGCTGGTCACCGCCGTCCACCGGTCCTTCAATACCTTGGCCTCCGGCCGCCCCGCGTTCACCATCGGTTCGACGGCCAGAACCATGCCTTCCTTCAACCGCGGATTCTCGTTCTTGCGGTCCACGTAATTCGGGACCTGCGGCTCTTCATGGAGTTGGGTGCCGATGCCATGGCCCACATACTCCCGCACCACCGAAAAACCATTCGACTTGACGTGGCGCTCCACCGTGCCGCACACGTCAAACAGCCGGTTGCCGGCCCGCACCTGATCGATGGCGAGTTCGAGCGATTCCTGCGTCACCCGCAGCAGCTTCCTGGTCTGCTCGCTCACCTCGCCGATCGGCACCGTGATGGCGGAATCGCCATAGTAGCCGTCCAGCTTCACCCCGGTGTCGATGGAAACGATGTCGCCCTGCTTGAGCACCCGCTTCGCATTCGGCATCCCGTGAACGATCTCGCTGTTCACCGAGGTGCACAACACAAACTTGAACGCTTCGCCAGCCGCCGGCACGTAATACCCCTTGAACGCGGGCTTGGCGCCGGCATCGGCGATCATCTTCTCGGCGGCGGTTTCGAGCTCCAGCGTGGTGATTCCGGGCGCCGCCATCTCCTGCATCTTCTGCAAGATCCGCCAGACCAACATTCCGGCCTGGCGCATTTTCTCGAGTTCCGCGGCCGTCTTACGCACAATCATCGCTTTTTCAATGACAGGCAAATCTGTTGCGACACGCGCTCCGGCGGCTCCTGGCTGGCATCCACATCGAGCATCAAGGCCGGCGTGGTCCGGTAGTATTCCAGCACCGGGCTCGTCTCACGCTCGTAAGTCTTGAGCCTTTCCTGAATTGCCTGCTCGTTATCGTCGTTGCGCGCTATCAGCGTTTCTCCATCCAAATCGCACACATTGTCCCGCTGGGGCGGTTTGAGAACGAGGTTGTACAGGGTGCCGCACCGGGGACATTGCCGGCGTCCCGTCAAACGGGCGATAACTATATTGTAATCAACTACGAGGTGAATCACCACCTCGCGAACCTCGCGCCCTTCGCACCACACCCGCAAATACCTCGCCTGCGGCAGCGTGCGCGGATAACCATCCAAAATGAATCCCTCTGCCGCATCGGCCTTGGCGAGCCGCTCTTCCACGATCCCATTCACCAGCTCGTCGGACACTAACAGGCCCGATTGCATGGCGGTAGCCGCCGTGGCCAATTCCACCCCCTGGCGAACCCGCTCCCGCAGCATGTCGCCGGTGGATATATGGGGAACCCCCAGGCAACTGGTCAGCAGTTTCGCCTGCGTACCCTTGCCCGAACCGGGCGAACCGAACAACAGGATCGCCTTCAAATTATGGCCTCCGCGCCCGCGATATGGCGAACGCGCCCCAGCAGACTGCGCATGGTTAGAATGAGCTCCGGCGCCCGCGAATTCTGCCCGACCGCGGAGTAAATCCTTCGTAATGGCGCATAATCAACTGCGCCTCGATCTGATTGATGGTATCCATCGCCACGCCGACCACGATCAGCAGCGACGTTCCGCCAAAGTAAAATTGCACGTTCAGGCCTTCCAGCAGGAAGCGCAGGTGCAGGTTCGTGAACACGCGGTCGATCCAGTTGCCGATCAAGGCCAGGTGCTGCAGCTTGATGCCGGAAATCATCAGGTCGGGAATCAGGCACAGGATCGAAAGGTACAGGCCGCCCACCACGGTGATCTTGGTGAGGATCGTGTTCATATAGTCGGCGGTATTGCGCCCCGGACGGATTCCCGGAACGAAGCCGCCGTACTTGCGCATGTTGTCGGCCGCTTCATTCGGATTGAAAATAATGGAAACGTAAAAGAAACAGAAGAAAATGATGGCCGCTACAAACAGCACGTAGTAAAGCGGCTCGCCGAACCGGATGATCGCCAGCGTGCTCGACAGCCAGACGCTGTTCTTCACGAAGGGGAACGAGCCGAGCTGCTGGGGAAAGGCCAGGATGGAAGAGGCGAAGATCACCGGGATGACGCCGCCCGCGTTCACCTTGAGCGGCATGTGCGTGGATTGGCCGCCCATCACGCGCCGCCCCACCACACGCTTGGCGTACTGAACCGGAATGCGGCGCTCGCCGCGCTCCACCAGCACGATGAACGCCACCACCGCGACCATCCCCGCCAGGATGACGATCATCTGCAGCGGGTTCCATTCGCGGGTGACGAAGGTGTTGTAGTAAATGTTTTGGATGGCGCGTGGCAGGCCCACCACGATGCCGGTGAAAATGATCAGCGACATGCCGTTGCCCACGCCGCGTTCCGAAATCTGTTCGCCCAGCCACATGATGAAGGCCGAACCGGTGGTCAGCGAAAGCACCGTGAGCATGATGAAGCCGATGCCCGGGCTGATGACGACTCCCTGCCCCATGGCCTGCAAACTGCCGGCGATGGTGGCGGATTGAATGACGGATAGAATGATCGTCAGGTAGCGCGTCCACTGGGTGATTTTGCGCCGGCCCAGTTCGCCTTCCTTTTGCAGTTTCTCGAGCGTCGGGACGACCACGGTCAACAACTGCAGAATGATCGACGCCGTGATGTACGGCATGATGCCGAGGGCGAAAATCGTCAGCTTGCGAATGTTCCCGCCGGCGAACATGTCGAAGAAGCCGAAGATGGAGCCCGACTGCGAGCTGAAGAACTCCTGCCATCGCTGAATGTTGATGCCCGGAGTGGGGATCTGGCCGCCCAGCCGGTACACGGCCAGGATTCCCAGCGTGAACGCAACCCGCTTGCGAAGGTCGGGGACCCGGAAGATGTTGGCGAACGCCTCGAAAAACCTCATGGTTGTCTGCGATTCCCGGCGCGCCTCAATCCGTCGCGCCGATCACCTGCGCCTTGCCGCCTGCCTTGGCGATCTTTTCCGCCGCCGATTTGGAGAAATGATGCGCTTCCACCGTGATGGCCCGCGTCAACTGGCCCGCGCCCAGGATCTTGAGACCGGCGCCGAGCTTGTGGATCACGCCCAGCTCGGCCAGCTTGTCGGCATCGAATACATCGCCCTCCAGCTTTTCCAGCCGTCCCAGGTTGACGATGGCGAACTGCTTCTTGAAGATATTGGTGAAGCCGCGCTTGGGGAGACGGCGATGCAGCGGCATCTGGCCGCCCTCGAAACCGCGCTTCTGGCCGAAGCCGCTGACTGCCTTCTGGCCCTTGTGCCCGCGCCCGGAGGTCTTGCCCGTCCCCGAGCCCATGCCGCGGCCCACGCGTTTCTTCAAGCGTGTTTGCCCGGCCGGGGGCTTTAGTTCGCTAAGATTCATTGAGTTCTCGTCTCCTCACTCGCCAGCGCGCTCCTGCGACGTGGCGCACGCACTCATGCGTGCCGCGTCGAGACTCTTCTCGACGCTTGCTCTCCCTCGCGTGGCGCGCGCCGGCACCAGTGCCGGCGCTGCACGCAAGAGTGCGCGCGCCACATAGCCACCGCTCGTCTTGCGATCCATCAATTGACCAATTCCAGCAAATGCGGCACCTTCTTGACCATGCCGCGAAAGCCCGGCGTATCGGGACGCTCCACCACCTGGTTGAGCTTCCGCAGGCCCAGGCCCTTCACCACCCGCCGGTGTTTTTCCGGGGTGCAGATGATGCTGCGCACCAACTTGATTTTGATTGTGCCGCTCATCAGAGTTTCTCCACCGCGATGCCGCGCAATTCCGCCACGGCCGCTCTGTCGCGCAACGATTCCAGCGCCACGATGGTGGCCTTGACGACATTGTGCGGATTGCGCCGGCCAATCGACTTGGTCAGCACGTTGGGAACGCCGCAGGCGGTAATCACCGCGCGCACCGCGCCGCCGGCGATCACGCCGGTGCCTTCCGGCGCCGGCTTCAGCAGCACCTGCGAACTCGAGAATTTGCCCAGCACCTGGTGCGCAATGGTGGTTTCGAGCACGTGCACCCGGCGCAGGTTCTTCTTGGCGGCCTCGATACCCTTGCGGATGGCCGAGGGCACTTCCTTGGCTTTGCCGACGCCGAAACCGACCACCTTGGCCGCCGGGTCGCCGATCACGATGAGCGCCGAAAAGCTGAGGTTCTTGCCGCCCTTCACCACCTTGGTGACGCGGTTGATGGCAACCACCTGCTCCTTGAGGTTGAGGCTCGCCGGATCGATCCGTTTGACTATGGCTCGCATTAGAACTCCAGTCCCGCTTCCCGCGCCCCGTCGGCCACCGCCTTGATGCGGCCGTGATAGGCGAAGCCGCCGCGATCGAACACCACCCGCGCGACGCCCTTCTCCTTGGCGCGCTGGGCTACCAGTTTGCCGATGGCCTTGGCCGCGGCCACGTTGCCGCCCTTGGTCTTGACCTCTTTATCCACCGACGAAGCCGCGGCCAGCGTCTTGCCTGCCGCATCGTCGATGATCTGCGCGTAGATGTGCGCCTCGCTGCGGAACACCGCCAGGCGGGGCCGCTCCGGAGTGCCCGCCAGCTTGCGGCGGATGCGGTTATGAACGCGCCTGCGGATCTCTGCCTTGTTGGTTTTACGGATCATTTAGCACTCGCGCCGGTTTTACCGACCTTCTTGCGCAACACCTCGCCGGTGTAGCGGATGCCCTTGTTCTTATACGGGTCCGGCTTGCGCAGGCCCCGGATGTCGGCCGCCACCTGGCCGAGCAGTTGGCGGTCGTAGCCGCTCAGTTGCAGACGGAACGGCTGGCCGCTGGACTTCGGCGGCTCGACCTTCAAATCCACGCCGGCGGGGAGCAGGACCTCGATCGGATGCGAGTACCCCAGCGTAAACGTGGCGACCTTTCCCTTGACTTCGGCGCGGTTGCCGACGCCATGGATTTCCAGATCCCTGGTGAATCCCGCCGAAACGCCGACGACCGCATTGGCGGCCAGCGCGCGCGTCAGGCCGTGCAGCGCGGCGTGCTCGTCGCCCGAACGATGCACTTCGAGCGTGGCGCCCTTCTGCACGATGCTGATGCCGGCAGGAATAGGCACCGTCAGCTTGCCCTTGGGACCGGTGACTTCCAGTTGCTTGCCAATCGCAACCTTGACGCCGCTCGCGAGCGGAATCGTCTTTTTACCAATTCTTGACATATCGGAACTCCGTTACCAGACGCGGCACAAAATCTCTCCGCCGACCCGCTCCTTGTGAGCGTCGCGGCCGGTCATCACGCCGCGCGCCGTGGTCAGGATGTTGATGCCCAGACCGCCCAGCACGCGCGGAATATCGGTCTGGCCCACATACACGCGGCAGCCGGGGCGCGAAACCCGCTCGATGGTGGAAATCACCGGCGCGTTGTCGGGACCATATTTGAGATAGATCTTGATGGTCTTCTTGGCGCCTTCTTCCGCCACCTTGAAGTTGGCGATGAAGCCTTCTTCCTTGAGGATGCGGGCAATTTCCGCCTTCAATTTGGAAGCCGGAACATCCACCTTGGGATGGTGCGCCTGAATCGCGTTGCGCACGCGCGTCAGCATGTCGGCAATGGGATCGCTCGTCATAAATCTCCTGATACTCGCCGGACCCGCCCGGCCTCTTCCCTGGTTCTCACCAACTGGCCTTGATCACGCCGGGGATCTCGCCATTCAGGGCGAGCTGGCGGAAGCACAGGCGGCACACGCCGAACTTGCGCAGGAAAGCGCGCGGGCGGCCGCAGCGCCAACAACGGTTGCGGTGCTTGCAGCGGAGCCTGGGGGTCTTGGCCTTCACGGCCTTTTCCAGCTTGTGATCCTTGGCGATTTTCGCGGTTGTAGCCATCGTTCCTCTTCTCGTCCGGTTACTGCCGGAACGGCATCCCCATGTGGCGCAATAGCGCCAGCCCTTCGGCGTCGGTTTCGGCCGTGGTGGTGATGGAAATATTCATGCCCTTGGTCTTTTCCACCTTGGAGTAGTCGATTTCCGGGAAAATCAACTGGTCCTTGATGCCCAGGGTGTAGTTGCCGCGGCCGTCGAAACTCTTGCTCGATACGCCGCGGAAGTCGCGCACGCGCGGCAGCGCCACGTTGACCAGGCGGTCGAAAAACTCGTACATGCGGTCGCCGCGCAGCGTCACCATGCAGCCGATCGACTGGCCTTCGCGCAGCTTGAATTGCGAAATGGACTTGGTCGCCTTGGTGACGATCGGCTTCTGCCCGGCAATCTGCGCCAGTTCGGCCACCGCGCCATCCATCAGTTTGCCGTTCTGGGTGGCTTCGCCGAGGCCGATGTTGATCGAAATCTTCTCGATCTTCGGCACCGCCATGGCGTTCTTGTAACTGAACTCCTTGGTCAGCGTGGGAACCACTTTTGTCTGGTACAGCTCTCTCAAACGTGCCGCCATAATCTCTCTCCGCTACTTCTTGTCCAGCGTCTGTCCGCACTTGCGGCAAACCCGCGTGCGCCGCGTCTTGCCGCCGGCGATGGGGTCGATGTGATGGGACACGCGGGCCGCCTTGTTGCAGCCCGGGCAAACCACCAGGACATTGGAGGCCGCGATGGTGCTTTCGCGCTCGGCGATGCCGCCCTTGATCTGCTTCGACGGGTTGGGACGGGTGTGGCGCTTGATCATCATCACGTGCTCCACCAGCAGCCTGCCGGTTTCGCGGTCCACGCGCAGCACGCGCCCGGTCTTGCCCTTATCGCGCCCGGAAATCACCTTGACGGTGTCTTCTTTCTTGATATCGATACGAACCGGTTCGACCGGCTTCCTGTGTGCTTTTGGCATCAAATTACCTCGGGGGCGAGCGAAACGATCTTCATGAATTTCTTTTCGCGCAGCTCGCGGGCGACCGGACCGAACACGCGGGTGCCCACCGGCTCGCCGGTTTCGTTGATCAGCACGGCGGCGTTCGAGTCGAACCGGATGTAGGTGCCGTCCTTACGCCGCGTTTCCTTGCGCATGCGCACGATCACGCAGCGCACCACTTTGCCCTTCTTGACCTGCGACTCGGGAGTGGCCTCTTTCACGGCTGCCGTCACCACATCGCCCAAACCGGCGCGCAGTCCCAGGTCGCCGCCGCGCGGCAGAATGCAAGAGAGCTTGCGCGCGCCGGAATTGTCGGCGACTTCGAGAATCGTTCGCATTCCAATCATAGAAAAAGCTCCAGTGAGTCGGGAGTCAGAAGTAAGAAGTCAGAATGTAAAGCCGTTCATCCTGTCTTCCGGCTCCTGTCTCCTGTCTTCCATCTTCAAATCTTCACGTCCAGCTCGGCCGGCTGCACGGCCACCTGCGCGGCGCGGCGAATCACTTCGGCCAGCGCCCAGCGCTTCAGCTTGCTCAAGGGGCGGCATTCGACGATGCGCACCACATCGCCCAGCTTGGCGAGGGACTGTTCGTCGTGCGCGTAAAACTTCTTCCGCTTGCCGATGATGCGCCGGTAAAGCGGGTGCGGCACGCGGCGGCTCACTTCCACCACGATGGTCTTGGTCATCTTGGTCGAGACCACCTGGCCGATCTTCTCGTTCTTGACGCTTGCCTGCTGCTGTTCGGCCATCTATTTCTTCGCTCCCGGCGCCGGTTGCGCCTGCCCGGCTCCCGCCAGTTCCCGCTCGCGCAGCACGGTGAAAATGCGGGCGCGCGTCTTCCGCATGGCGCGGACCTTCTTCAAGCCGTCCATCTGCCCCATCGACATCTGAAAATGGAGACGAAACAGTTGTTCTTCCATTTCGGTGAGCTGGCGCTGCAATTCCAGATCGTCCAGATCGCGAACTTTTTGCGACTTCATATCCTTACTCCACGCTCTCCCGTGAAACGAACTTGGTTTTGATGGGCAGTTTGTGGGCCGCCAGACGCATCGCGTCGAGCGCCGTCGTGCGGTCCACGCCTTCCATCTCAAACAGGATTTTGCCGGGGCGGATCACCGCCACCCACTGCTCCGGCGCGCCCTTGCCTTTGCCCATGCGGGTTTCGGCGGGCTTCTTGGTGATCGGCTTGTCGGGGAACAAGCGGATCCAAACCTTGCCGCCGCGCTTGATGGAGCGCGTCATGGCGATGCGCGCGGCCTCAATCTGGCGGTCGGTGATCCAGGCGCATTCCATGGCCTTCAGGCCGTATTCGCCGAAGGATATGGTGGATCCGCGCCAGGCCTTGCCGGTCATGCGCCCGCGCTGCTGCTTCCTGAATTTGACCTTCTTTGGCATCATCATGGCGGTTTGCTCTCAGTCCCTATTTGTTCTCGCCTTCGCCGGAGGCGGGCGTCTCGGGCGCGGCGGCTTCCGGAGCGGCGGTCTCAGCCGGCTGCGGCTCGGCTTCCTGGCGCGCTTCGGTCTTCCAGGAAGGCTGCTGCGGCGACATCAGCGGCGGCAGAATCGGCGGCGTGGCCCGAATGGCCGGACGCGGCAAGTCGGCCGGAGCCGCCTGATGGGCCGGCCCCGCGGGCTCCGGCGCGGCGGCGGCCGCCGGCGGAACATAAGCGCGCTCGGGCGGGCGTCCACCGCGGTCACGATCGCGGTCGCGGTCGCGGTCGCGCCGGTCGCGGCCTCGCGGTTCGCGGCGCATGTCCGGCTCCGGCAGCCCGCTGGCGCGGCGTTTGCTGAGATCCAGGATGTCGCCCTTATAGATCCACGTCTTGATGCCGATCACGCCGTAGGTGGTGTGCGCTTCGGTGAAACCGTAGTCGATATCGGCGCGCAGCGTGTGCAGCGGAAGCTGGCCTTGCAGGTACCATTCGCTGCGCGCGATCTCGGCGCCGTTCAAGCGGCCGGAGACGCGCACCTTGATTCCCTTGCAGACGAACGGCCCGGTGGCGAATCGCATCGCCGTATCCACCGCCTTGCGCATGGCGCGCCGGAAGGCGACGCGCTTCTCGAGCTGCAACGCGACCGATTCGGAAATGAGCTGGGCGTCGAGTTCGGCCTTCTGCACTTCCTGGATGTCGATGAAGACCTCGCGGTGGGTCTTCTTGGCCAGGTCCTGCTTCAGCTTTTCGATTTCCGCGCCTTTGCGTCCGATGATGATACCCGGCCGCGAGGTCCGGATGGTGACGCGCAGCTTGTTGCCGGGGCGGTCGACTTCAATCGAGCTGACACCGGCCGATTGCAGCCGCCCGGTCAGGTTGCGGCGCAGTTCGACGTCTTCCTGCAACAGCGTGGAAAAGCCATGCTTGGCGAACCAGCGCGAGCGCCATGGCTTATTGAATCCCAGCCGGAAACCGTACGGATGAACTTTCTGTCCCATCTATGCTTCCTTCTCCGCCACCCTGATGACGATGTGCGACATGCGGCGCTGGTACCGGTAAGCGCGCCCCATGGGCGCCGGCCGCACCCGCTTCTGGCGCGGGCCTTCGTTAACCTTGGCTTCGGACACGAACAGACGGTCCACATCCACGTCCTCATTCAGGTTCTGCGCGTTGGCGATGGCCGATTGCAGCACCTTCTCGACCGTTGGCGCGATGCGCTTGTTGGCGGCGCGCAAGGCGCTCAACGCCGCTCCCGCCTGCATGCCACGGATGAGATCCACCACCAGGCGCGCTTTCTGCGGGGAGACTCGGATGTATCTGGCTTCCGCTTTGGATTCCATACTCTTCCTCTTATGCCGGCTTGGCCGTCTTCTCCGTCGTAGCCACTTTCACCGAGTGGCCGCGGAAGCTGCGCGTGGGAGAAAACTCGCCCATCTTGTGCCCCACCATGTTCTCGGTGATGTAGACCGGAATGAATTTCTTGCCATTGTGGACCGCCACGGTGTGGCCGACGAATTCCGGCAGAATGGTGGAGCGGCGCGACCACGTGCGGACCACCTTCTTTTCGTTGGCGGCGGTGAGCACGGCCAGCTTGGCTTCCAGGTGCGTATCGGTGAACGGTCCCTTCTTGACGGATCTGCCCATTTCTTACCTCTTCTTGGTCTTGCGCGTGACGATCCACTTGTTGGTTCGCTTGTTGTTGCGCGTCTTGAAGCCGCGCGTGGGCTGGCCCCAGGGCGTCACCGGGTGCCTGCCTCCGGAAGTCTTGCCTTCGCCGCCGCCGTGCGGATGGTCCACCGGGTTCATCGTGACGCCGCGGTTGTGCGGGGTCTTGCCCAGCCAGCGCGTGCGCCCCGCCTTGCCCAGCGAAACGTTCTCGTGGTCCACGTTGCCCACCTGCCCGACCGTGGCCATGCACTCGAGTTGCACGCGGCGAATCTCGCCGGAGGGCAGCTTCAACAGCGCCATGCCGCCTTCCTTGGAAACCAGTTGCGCCTGCGAGCCGGCCGAGCGCGCCATCTGCCCGCCCTTGCCTGGCTTCAGTTCGATATTGTGGACGATGGTGCCGGCCGGAACGTTCTTGAGCGGCAGCGCGTTGCCCAGCAGAATATCGGCCTCGGCGCCGGACATAACCTTCTGCCCGACCTTCAGCCCGTCCGGCTGGAGGATGTACCGCTTCTCGCCATCGGCGTAATTCAGCAGCGCGATGCGCGCGCTGCGGTTGGGATCGTATTCAATCGCCGCCACCACGGCCGGAATACCGAACTTGTCGCGCTTGAAATCCAAAATGCGGTAGGCCTTCTTGGCGCCGCCCCCGATGAAACGCGAAGTGACGCGGCCGGTCGAGTTGCGCCCGCCGGTGCGCGCCTTGGATTCGACCAGCGATTTCTCCGGTTTGTGCTTGCTGATGCCCTCCCGCGAAACCACCGTATGGAAGCGGCGGGTCGGGGTAGTGGGTCGAAAAGTCTTGATCGGCATGGGCTAGATCTCCGCGAACTCGGGAACTTTCTCCCCGGCCTTGAGCTTGACGTACGCCTTCTTCCAATCCGAACGGTACCCGGCGAACTTGCCGCGGCGGCGCAACTTGCCTTCCATATTGGCGGTGCGCACCTCGGCAACCTTCACCTTGAACAGCTTCTGGACGGCCGCTTTCACTTGTGTCTTATTGGCGTCCACCGCCACTTCGAAGCACATCGTCCGTTCGTTATCCTTCTTGTCCACGCCCTTCTCGGTGACCAGCGGGCGGCGCAATACTTTGTGGATGGTCATTTCGCCAACGCCTCCGAAAACTTCTGCGCCGCGGCCGCCGACAGCAGCACGCTCTTGTGGCCCAGCAGGTGGTACGCGTTGACGTCCTTGGTGGGCATCAAGGTCACGCCCTGCAGGTTGCGCAGGCCGAGCGCCAGGTTCTTGTTCTCGCCGTTATCGACTACCAGCACGGTGCGGGTGGCTTCGAGCTTGGCCAGCGTGCTCTTGGCCAGCCTGGTTTTGTGATCGGCGAAAGTAAAGGCCTCGACCACCTTCAACTCGCCGTCGCGCACTTTGGCGGAAAGCGCCGAGCGCAGCGCGCCCACGATCATTTTGTGCGGCAGTTTGTAACTGTAATCGCGCGGCTGCGGCCCGTGCGAGGTGCCGCCATGCCGCCAGATGGGAGAGCGGATGGAGCCTACGCGCGCCCGTCCGGTTCCCTTCTGCTTCCACAGCTTCTTGCCGGAACCGGCGACTTCGCGCCGCACCTTGGTCTTGTGCGTCCCGGCCCGCTCGCCCGCCTGGTAATACCGGACTGCTTCGTACAGCAGCGCCTGGTTGACGTCGGCCGAGAATACCGCGTCGGCGAGTTCCAGCTCGCCAACCTTTTCATTATTGAGATCCACTACGTCGACTGTCGGCATCGGCTTACCTCTTGGACCTCCGCACGACCACGTAGCCGCCATTGGGTCCGGGCACCGCGCCCTTCACCACCAGCACGTTGTCCTCGGTATCCACTTCCATCACTTCCAGGTTGCGCACGGTGACGCGCGCATCGCCCATGTGGCCGGCCATGCGCATCCCCGGCATCACGCGCGAGGGGTAGCTGGAAGCGCCGATGGAACCGGGAGCGCGATGGAACATCGACCCGTGGGTGCCCTCGCCGCCGCGGAAGTGGTGGCGCTTCACCAGGCCGGCAAAACCGCGGCCCTTGCTGACGCCGATCACGTCCACCTTGTCCTTCGGCTTGAACTGGTCTACCAGCACATGGTCGCCGAGTTTGAAATCGCCGTCGCCAGTCTCCAGATGGAACTCGCGCAGGAATTTGCTGCCTTCCGCGCCAGCCTTCTTGAGATGACCCGTGGCGGGCTTGTTGACCCGCTGCGGCTTGACGAACTCCACCAGGCCAAGCTGCACGGCATCATAGCCGTCCGTGGTGGGCGTCTTGCGCTGCACCACCGTGCACGGACCCGCTTTGAGCAGGGTGACCGGCACCGCCTGTCCGTCGGGCCGGAACATCTGCGTCATTCCGATTTTCTTACCGAGAATTCCTGGACTCATTACAAGTTCCTTGTCGAGGCGAATCTTGAGATCCACCCTGTCACAGCGTTTCCGGACGCGCTCGAGCCGGCGCGCCCCCTGGCGCTATTTCCCAAACGCCTTGATCTCCACATCCACGCCCGCCGGCAGATCCAGCTTCATCAGCGCGTCCACCGTCTGCTGGGTCGGCTCCAGGATGTCCAAGAGCCGCTTGTGCGTCCGGATCTCGAACTGCTCCCGCGACTTCTTATCCACGTGCGGCGAGCGAAGGACCGTGGTGATGCTGCGCGAAGTCGGCAGCGGAATCGGCCCCGCCACCGAAGCGCCGGTGCGTTTGGCCGTATCCACGATCTCGGACGTCGATTGGTCGAGCACCCGGTGATCGTAAGCCTTCAATCGGATGCGTATGCGTTCTCTCAGCGCCATAAATTTCCCCGACAAGCGAGCGGCGCGCCCGCGCGGGGCCGGAATCGAATCCGGCCGAACACGCGTGCGGCGCCCACCTGTCTTACTTAATAACCTCGGTTACCGTGCCGGCTCCCACCGTGCGGCCGCCTTCGCGGATGGCGAAGCGCAAGCCCTTATCCATGGCCACCGGCGTAATCAGTTCCACCACCAGGTTGACGTTGTCGCCCGGCATCACCATCTCGGTGCCTTCCGGCAACTGCGCCACGCCGGTCACATCCGTGGTGCGGAAGTAAAACTGCGGCCGGTACCCCTTGAAGAACGGCGTGTGCCGGCCGCCTTCTTCCTTGCTCAATACGTACACGCTACCCTTGAAAGTGGTGTGCGGAGTGATGGTGCCCGGCTTGGCGATCACCTGGCCGCGCTCCACTTCGTCCTTTTCCACGCCGCGCAGCAGCAACCCGACGTTGTCCCCGGCGCGGCCTTCGTCGAGCAGCTTCTTGAACATTTCGACGCCGGTAACCACCGTCTTGCGGGTGTCCCGGAAGCCGACGATTTCCATTTCCTCGCCGACCTTGCAGATGCCGCGCTCGATGCGCCCGGTGACCACCGTGCCGCGGCCCTGGATCGAGAAGATGTCTTCGATCGGCATGATGAACGGTTTATCGATCACGCGCGTCGGCATCGGCACGTACGCGTCCACCGCCGCCATCAGTTCGAGCACCGTCTTTTCCCACTTCTCTTCGCCGTTCAGCGCGCCCAAAGCGGATACCCGCACCACCGGCAGATCGTCGCCCGGGAATTCGTAGAACTTCAGCAGTTCGCGGACTTCCAGCTCCACCAGGTCGAGCAGCTCGGGATCGTCCACCATGTCCACTTTGTTCATGCAGACCACGATGCACGGCACGCCTACCTGCCGCGCCAGCAGCACGTGTTCCCGCGTTTGCGGCATCGGCCCGTCGGTCGCCGCCACCACCAGGATGGCGCCATCCATCTGCGCCGCGCCGGTGATCATGTTCTTGATGTAATCGGCGTGGCCGGGGCAATCCACGTGCGCGTAGTGCCGGTTGGCCGTTTCGTACTCGATGTGCGCTACCGCGATCGTGATGCCGCGGGCTTTTTCCTCGGGCGCGTTATCGATCGAATCGAAGCTGCGGAACTTGATCTTTGGGTTGGTTTTCGCCAGCACTTTCGTGATCGCCGCCGTCAGCGTCGTCTTGCCATGATCGATGTGCCCGATCGTGCCGATATTCACGTGAGGTTTGCTGCGGTCAAATTTTTCCTTTGCCATAAGAACAATCTCCTAATTCGAAATCTTGCCTTGAACTTTGCTGACGATTTCCTCGGCGAGAGAGCCGGGGACTTCCTCGTACTTGCCGAAATGCATGGTAAAACTGCCGCGGCCCTGCGTCCGGGAGCGTAGCTCCGTGGCGTAGCCGAACATCTCCGAAAGCGGCACCGATGACTTGATGATCTGCGTGGTGCCCCGCAGCTCCATTCCTTCAATGCGCCCGCGTCGCGAATTCAGATCGCCGATCACGTCGCCCATGTACTCTTCCGGCACCACCACTTCCACCGACATGATGGGCTCCAGCAGAACTGCCTTGGCGCGCCGGGCGGCTTCCTTGATGGCCAGCGAGCCGGCGATCTTGAACGCCATTTCCGAGGAATCGACGTCGTGAAAACTGCCGTCGTATAGCGTGACCTTGATATCCGACATCGGGTAGCCCGCCAGGATGCCGCCCTCGAGCGCTTCCTTGACTCCAACTTCGGTGGGTCCGATGTATTCCTTCGGCACGCGTCCGCCGGTAATCTCGTTGACGAACTCGAAGCCGCCGCCCGGAAATGGCTCGACGCGAATCTTCACCACGCCGTACTGGCCGTGACCGCCGGATTGCTTGATGTGGCGTCCTTCGGCTTCGGCCGGCTTGCGGATGGTTTCGCGGTAGGCCACTTGCGGCTTGCCCACGTTGGCGCCCACGCCGAACTCGCGCATCATGCGGTCGACGATGATCTCCAGGTGCAACTCGCCCATCCCGGAAAGAATCGTCTGGCCGGTTTCCGGATCGGTCGAGACCCGGAACGTGGGATCTTCCTGCGCCAGCTTTTGAATCGCCACTCCCAGCTTCTCCTGGTCGGCCTTGGTCTTGGGCTCGACCGCAAGCTGGATCACCGGAGTCGGGAACGTAATCGATTCGAGCACGATGGGGTGCTCATCGTCGCAAATCGTGTCGCCGGTCGAGACCGTCCGCAATCCGACCGCCGCGCAAATATCGCCCGCCAGGATCTCCTGGATCTCTTCGCGCTTGTTGGCGTGCATGCGCAGCAGGCGGCCGATGCGCTCCTTGCGCCCCTTGGCCACGTTGAAGACCGAATCGCCGGATTTGAGCGTTCCCGAATAAACCCGGAAAAACGCCAACTGGCCGACGTAAGGATCGGTCATGATCTTGAACACCAGCGCGGCGAACGGCTCGCTGTCGGAAGCATGGCGGACCAGCACCTTGTCGGGATCCGAAACGTCGACTCCCTTGATCGGCGGCACATCGAGCGGCGACGGCAGATAATCCACCACCGCATCCAGCATGGTCTGCACGCCCTTGTTCTTGAAGGCCGTTCCGCAGATGACCGGGAAGATCTTCAGCGCGATGGTCGCTTTGCGTATGCCGGCGCGAATTTCGTCGTTCGAGACGCCGTGGCCTTCGATGAACTTCTCGAACAGCTTGTCATCGAATTCGGAAATTACCTCGATCATCTTCTCGCGGTATTCCTTGGCCTTCTCCAACATGTCGTCGGGGATCGGCTCCGTGTCGTACTCGGAGCCCAGCGTTTCGTCGCGCCAGATGACCGCCTTCATTTCCACCAGGTCGACGATGCCCTTGAACTGATCCTCGGCGCCGATCGGCAATTGGATGGGCAGCGGCCGGCACTTGAGACGGCTGACGATGGTATCCACCGAGTGGTAGAAATCCGCTCCCACGCGATCCATCTTGTTGATGAAGCACAGGCGCGGCACATCGTATTTATCGGCCTGGCGCCACACGGTCTCCGATTGCGGCTGCACGCCGGCTACGGCGTCGAACACGGCTACCGCGCCATCCAGCACGCGCAAGCTGCGCTCCACTTCGGCCGTGAAATCCACGTGCCCCGGCGTATCGATGATGTTGATCTGAATCTCCCGCCACTCGCAGGTTGTGGCAGCCGAAGTAATCGTAATGCCGCGCTCCTGCTCCTGCTCCATCCAGTCCATGATGGCGGTGCCTTCATGAACCTCGCCGAGCTTGTGCGTGCGCCCGGTGTAATAAAGGATGCGTTCGGTCGTAGTGGTCTTCCCGGCGTCGATATGCGCCGCGATGCCGATGTTACGCATCCTTTCGAGCGGGATTGTTCTTGCCATAAAAACTCTTACTTACCGCTAAACTTACGCCTGGTCAGGCACGCTTTAGCCCGCCAACGCCCGCTTGCGGGCGCTCTTCTTCCTTACCACCGGTAATGCGCGAAGGCCTTGTTGGCTTCCGCCATGCGGTGTACGTCGTCCCTTTTCTTAATCGCCCCGCCGCGCAAATTGGCGGCGTCGTTCAACTCATTGGCCAGCTTCTCCGGCATGCCTTTTTCCGCGCGCGAACGCGCGTTGATCAAAATCCAGCGGATGGCGAGCGAGGTGCGCCGGTTCTGCGGCACTTCGATCGGCACCTGGTAGTTGGCGCCGCCCACGCGCCGCGTCTTGACTTCGAGCAGCGGCTTGGTGTTCTCCACCGCCTTCTTGAAAGCCTTCAGCGGGTCGTCCTGGGTGCGCTCGCGGAGCTTGTCCATGGCGCCATAAAAGATGCCCTGCGCGACGGTCTTCTTGCCTTGCCACATCATCGAATTGACAAATTTCTCGACGAGCGTGGAGTTGTAGACCGGATCCGGCAATACCTCACGAACAACGGCTCTTCTTCTTCGTGGCATAGGTTCCTACTATTTCGGCCTTTTGGCTCCGTACTTCGACCTGCCCTGCTTGCGGTTGGCGACGCCGGCGGTGTCCAGCGCGCCGCGAATCACGTGATACCGCACGCCGGGAAGATCCTTCACGCGGCCGCCGCGGATCAGCACGATCGAGTGCTCCTGCAAATTGTGGCCGACGCCGGGGATGTACGTGGTGACTTCGATCCCGTTGGTCAGCCGCACGCGGGCCACTTTGCGCAGCGCCGAATTCGGCTTCTTGGGAGTGGAGGTGTAAACGCGCGTGCACACCCCGCGCTTCTGCGGGCAGCTTTCCAGAGCCGGGCTCGAGGTCTTCCACCGCGGCGGTCTCCGCCCTAAGCGCACAAGTTGGTTAAAAGTTGGCACGAATCTTCCTCTTTGCGTTGAAACTCTTCCGGCAAGCGCAATCCGCGACATCCGGATCCCGCACCGATTCTCCACACAACAGGCCTTTTTCGAGGCCTCAAACAAGCGAGGATTACTAGCTTTTTTGACAGGCCCATGTTCCAGACGGGGTGACCGGTGGAACCTCGGGGCCTCACTCCCAGCCGGGCTTGTCACACAACAAGCGGTAGCACAGGAGCAGAAAGCGACACTCGCGGAACCTTTTCATAATACCCGAAGTGGGCGGAAAAGTGCAAGCCGGGTAAGAAAGCTGCAACAAAATACCAAACGGAGCCGCGACCAAAGGGAGCGGTCCTGCCGAAGCGAGCGTCTGCAATTCAGCCGGTGTCCGCCGTGCCGACCCTTCATTACATGTGGTTGTTACGCCTGCCGCCTGCACGGCGCTGCATCCGATTCGTGTAGCTGTATTTGAGTTTTGAAGCGCGACCGCTCCCTGCGGTCGCGGCTCCGATACGTTCCGAGCCACTACTCGCAACCGGAAACGGGTACAGGCGCGAAGTTTCTCGAAGAGCAGCGAAATTCGTGCCAGTCCCCGCCTTCGCCTTCCACGACCGCGAGACCGCGCTTACAATAGAGGATTCGCGCGCGTCAAGGCCCAAACTAATGACTCCGAATCCTCTGATTGGCGTGGTATTTCACTGGCTGGGCGGGTTGGCGTCCGGCAGTTTCTACGTTCCCTTCCGGGCCGTAAAGAAATGGAGCTGGGAAACCTACTGGCTGGTGGGTGGTGTCTTCAGTTGGATCATCGTCCCGTGGGCGCTCGGTTCCACCATCTCCACCGACCTGCTCGGCGTGCTGCACGAGACACGGTGGGACACCATATGGTGGGTCTATTTCTTCGGCGTCCTGTGGGGGTTCGGCGGGCTGACCTTCGGGCTGACCATGCGCTACCTCGGCATGTCGCTGGGGATGGCGATGGTGCTCGGCTACTGCGCGGCTTTCGGCACGCTGGTGCCGCCCATCTATCACGGCACGTTCTTCACCAACGTGCTGCCCACGCACTCGGGGCAAGTGATCGTGCTGGGCATCGCGATTTGCATGGCGGGCATCGCGTTCGCGGGCAAAGCCGGCATGTCGAAGGAAAAGGAGATGTCGGCGGAACAGAAGACCGCAGTCATCCGCGAATTCAACCTCAAAAAGGGCGTCATCGTGGCCACGTTTTCCGGTGTGATGAGCGCCTGCTTCTCCTTCGGGCTGGACGCGGGCGCGCCCATCAAGCTGCTGGCGCTCCAGCACGGCACCTCGACCCTCTGGCAGGGGCTGCCGGTGCTCACGGTGCTGCTGGCCGGCGGGTTTACCACCAACTTCGTATGGTGCCTGATCCTCAATATCAAGAACCATACCGGCTATCAATATTTCAGCGCCGAGATCCGCAATCGCCATCCGGCCCGCGGCGAA
The DNA here is from genome assembly GCA_049508735.1 of Bryobacteraceae bacterium. Lineage (GTDB taxonomy): Bacteria > Acidobacteriota > Terriglobia > Bryobacterales > Bryobacteraceae > Bog-375. The sequence continues at coordinate 109,500 of JBELAO010000010.1, forward strand.
GAGAGGATCATCGAAAACGCGACCGACGCGCCGGCCGAGGAAATGGCGGTGGCGCTGCCGGTGCGCGGCGCCGAGCCGGAGCGCGCGCCGATGTGGAACAACTACTTCTTCAGCGCGCTGGCCGGCACCACCTGGTATTTCCAGTTCTTCTTCTACACCATGGGCGAAACGCAGATGGGCAGGTACAAATTCTCCAGTTGGACGCTGCATATGGCGAGCATCATCATTTTCAGCAGCCTGTGGGGCATTGCGCTGCACGAATGGCGCGGCTCGAGCGTCCGCACGAAAACCTGGCTGGCCGTGAGCTTGATGGTGCTGGTGTCGTCGACCGTGGTGGTTGGTTACGGCAATTACCTGGGAACGCTGCCGGCCAGGTAGGAGACGCTCTTCGCTTGCTGAAGAACGCCAGAAAGACCGGCGCCGATGAACGCGGATCAAAGCAAAGAGACGATGCGCCTGGGGCTCTGATCCGCGTTCGGCGTTCATCCGTGGCTCCAAGGTGCTTTGCCGGAGATTTTCAGCAGCTCGCTAGCCTAGGGATGGGTAGTTTCGCCTTTCCTGTGTTGCGCTTCCATTTCCGATTTCGAGACGATTCCTCGAACACGGTGGGCCGGTGTCTTATAATCTTGGAGTGCCGCGTCTGAAACGATACGCGATGTTGCTGTGCCTGATCTACTGCGCGGTATCCTATTTCAAATTGAATGTCGCGGACCTGCTCCCCAGCATCACTGATTCGCGCACCGATTTCACCCACTACTATCGGGCCGCGCGTTCCGTTCTTGCGGCGCAGAGCCCGTACACGGACCAGGAACATTATTACCCTGCGATCGTGGCGTTCCTGTTCACGCCTCTGGCGTTGACGGATTACATGACCGCCCGGTGGCTCTGGTTCTGGGGCTCGCAAGCGCTCCTGCTGCTGGCGGCGGTGTTGACCTGGCGCGCGCTCGGCGGCGGCCGGACGGCGGCGTGCTCGGTGGCCTGCGTCTGGGCGTTGACCGGCCCGGCCGCGGAGAGCATCGTCCTCGGACAAATCGGACCGGTGGTGGTGCTGCTACTCGTTCTGGTCTACTGGGGCGCCGCCGCAACGCAGGGCGCGGCGCTGGCCGCCGGGTTCTGTCTGAAGATGCTTCCCGGCGTGCTCTCGATGGTGGTGCTGCTGCGTCGCGATTGGCGGGCCGTCGCGGTGGCGATCGCGGTGGCGGTGCCGCTGGTCGCGGTTCCAGCGGCCGTAGTCGCACACTGGAAATCGGGGCCGGCTTCTCCGGAGCGCGCCGACTATTTGATGGGTTCGCCCGCGCTGATGAACTGGTCTATCCCGGGGATTGCGCTTCGTATCGCCGATCCACCCGTCTCGCCGGCGCGGGTACCTCACAACTGGGAGTCCGGCAACCTGACGGAGGCTCTTCATCTGCCCCGTGGCCAACGATGGTTGTCGGCCGGCATCGGCGCAGGGGTGCTGCTCGCCGGGCTGGCCGCGCTGCTGGTGGTGTGCCGCGGCAGACTCGGCGCGGCTCAGGTGCCCTGGGCCTCGGCGGCGTTGATCTCGCTCGCCGTAGCGGCGGTGCCGGTTTCGTGGAGTCACTACCAGGTTTTCCAGTACCCAGGACTGGCCCTGCTGTTGTGCCATGCGGTGAGGCAGCGCAAGTGGCTGCTGGGAGCCGGCACGGTAGCTCTAGGTGCCCTGCTCTACCGGATTCCGGCGGAAATTCTGTTCGATTACCACGCGCGGTACGCGGGCTGGTCGGCCGCCTCGCCCGCCACGCTCTACATCGGGACTTCGGTGACCCCTATTGCGGCATTGCTGCTGTTCGGCGTTCTGTTGCGCCAGGTCGCCAACGAGGCTTCGCCGGCCGACAGGGCGCGGTGATCGGGAGCGCGATCGCGCCGATCCACGCATGCAGTTGCCCGGCGCCACGCGCTCCGCCTACAGTAGGAAAAGCGCGTATGACCGAATCCGGTGTTCTGAATGCCATCTTGTACACGGCGCTTGGCGTGGCGGCCTTCGTGGCGGCATTCGCCATCGCGATAAAGCTGGCGCCCTTCCATCTGTGGAAGGAGATTGTGGAGCAGCGCAACATCGCCGCCGCGATTCTGGCCGGCGCCGTAGCCTTAGGCCTGTGCTGGATCATCGCCGCTACCATGCATTGAGGCGGCGGGCACACGTTGCGCGGTATGGCGCTCACTTCCCGGCTAATTCAGCAGGCCGGGCGCGCAACCGAGTTCCCGCTCGGCAACCTCGCGAATGGAAGCGGCCTCGGATTGCTGGCCGTGGCGGAGATAGGTGCCACAGCGTGCGGCCGGTCACCTAGGCGCAGGTAATCGCGGCCCAGGCTCAGATACAACTTACTGAGCAGCGAAGTAAGTCCGGGTCTCTCGCTGCGCAAAAGCGCATTGAGCGATTTGCGGCATCAATACAGCGCGTCCGATCCCGCCGCGGCCGTGGCAGCCGCATTCCTGGATGCAACCAGATCGCGTAGGCGGCGATCGTCAAGCCGATAGCCGCGGCCATTAGCAGCGCGTGCTTCAACGGCGGCCGCTCCGCTGTAGGAATTGCCCCCACGCCGCCGCTGGAATGGCGGCTCTTCGCTTGCTCGCGGAGGGTCTTGCGCGCGAATGCCCGCTCGCGCTTCAGCTTTGACTGCCTCACGCTACCAGCACCATCCTACGGTGTTTTGGGAATGTCGTAGACATACAATGAGTGACCCACAATCGCCACCGGCCGGACGCGGCGCAGCCAATCGCTGGCGCGGGGAAACAGCGGAATCCGCGCCACGAAGTGGGCACTCACCACGTACAGCCCAGGCGACGGTTCCACGGCCAGTTCATATCCCTCGAGGTGCTGGTAATGGATGCCGTAGGCCTCGGGAGGAAACGAAGTGAAGATCGCCAGCATGGGGATGCGGCCGTTGGCGTGGCGGCTGAGCCAGACTTTCAGCTCCTTCAGGCTCTCGCCCCATTCGACATTGCTGTCGTCGAGCCACGCAGGTCCGCACCGGGTGCCTCCATCCAGTCCGATTTGGCCGGGCTGTTCGAGCAAACAAGCTGCCTCGTTGAAGTACGGGAGGTGATCCGGATAGACTCCCGCCGCGGCGAGAACCATCCAGCCGCACAGGACGGCGGCCGCGTAAGGAGCCCACCGTAGTCGGCGAGCGGCATTGATGAGTGTCGCAAGCCCCAACCCACCCAGCAGGTAGACGAAGGGCAGCACGGGCATGATATAGCGAAACCCGATGTCATCCGCCATAACCGATACGGCAAGAAACAAGACCGCTGGCGGCAACAGTAGAAACAGCTTGCCAATGACTGGAATCGTCCGGCTCCTTACCAGCGCTATCAGACCAATACCGGCCAGAACTATGCTGGCGATGGGTTCCTTCAGAAAATAGGCGATCCCGAAGTAACTCATAAAGTGCGGACTCAACTGCCCGGCCAGGTACGTCAGGTAATCCGGACGGTGATCCGCGTTGACCATCCGCGCGCACTTGGCATACAACATGAGATCGCTGGGGAAAAAGTAAGTGGTTTCGATCACCAGAAAAGCCACCAGGCAGACGGCCGCAAAAACGCCGCAGACCAGCAGCACGTTCCGGCCCAGGAGGGATGCCGCGTGGCTCGCCTGTGGCGCCCCGTGGCAGTTCTTGTACTTCTTGCCGCTCCCGCAAGGGCACAGATCCTTCCGGCGGGGTTCAACGGCTGTGGCGCTTCGTTTGCTCGAACGCGCCGAGGAGGCGCCGGCTTGCCCGTCTAGAGGAGGCGCGAACGAAGTGCGCGGCTTCAGAAAAGCCGGCCCGTGTCCGGAATCCGGATTCGGGCGCCAACGCAGGCCGGCAAGCAGCAACACACCCACCACCGGTAGCAGGAATAGCGCCGAGAATTTCGCCGTCAGCGCGCCCCCCAGGGCGAGCCCGCAGAACACCAGCCGCTTCCAACTCGGATCGCTCATGTAATTCCAGAGCGCGAACATCGACAGAATCGTGAACGCCGCCAGCCCGACATCCGTGGTCACCAGGTATGAGTGCGCCAGAATGGTGGGATCCAGCACGTAAATAAAGACCGCGCCCACAGCCGCTAGCGGACCCAGGATCTGGCGGCCCCACAGATAAAGCAGCGCCGCCAGCGATGCTGCAATCAGGATCAACGGAAGCCTGGCCCAGAACATCACGCGGTCGGGGCCATCGGCCGCGATGAGGGCGTTGCCAACCGGCCACTCCAACTGAAAGACTCTCGCTGGATCGCCATGGACCAGGTAATCGGCTTGCTGAGTGTGAGGCCATCGGATACCGGCCAGCATCAAAGACAGCGCGCTCAGCTCTTTTAATAGCGGCGGATGTTGCGGGTTGGCACGATAGATCTGGTGGGTGACGAAGTAGGAGAGTCCCGCGGCCAAGTGCGGCGGCTCATCCGAGGTCGGGCTCATCAGACGGCTCTCGGCGAAGACGATCACCAGGAATACGGCAATCAGGGCGGCGGCGAGCCATGCGGTCCATCGTGCGGTGTGGGAAGGTTCCATTAGCGGCGATGTCGAATGGATTACGCCTGCTTCAACCCTATTATGATACGCCAGGGCCGGATCACCGCCGCTTGCGCATGCGGCGCGGGGCAGCTAACCTTCCGTTTGGATGCCGATAGAATCGGCCGGGCCTCAGGGTTGACAGGCGAAAGCGCCTGCCCCCCTCGCCTGCAAATGCAAAGTGGGGCAGGCGCTTTCGCCTGTCAACCGATTCTCTCACGCCTCTCCGTCACCGTTCCGGAGCGGCATCAGATGAAAGCTCACGTACGCCTTGCCGGACGCTCCGCGCCGAAGTACAAAGACTGCCCTTTATGTCGATGAAATCGTGACGCGATTGGGAGCCGCTTCCGCGCGCGCCTGCAAGAGGTTTCCTGGACTGTCCCGTGCCTCGCCTGACGCTGCTCTTCTTCGGCGCGGCCAAGGATGTTCCGGAAGCAGCAAAAAGGTCACCGCCGGGACAGTCTGTCTGAAACTAGCATGCCAACGGCCAAACACCCTGCCGTTAGTTACGACCCCGAACGAGATGAAGCACTAAGGCAATCACCGCGACGATGATCAGAATGTGAATCAGCCCACCGGCGATGTGAAACGCGAAAAACCCCAGTAGCCACAACACGAGCAAAATAACAAACAGCGTTAGGAACATTTAAGTCTCCTTCGTACGTTCGGGGCTCCTGCCCGTCACGTGTGACGTTCATCTGGTGGCTTCGGCCGCCGCCCTTTTGGCGGGAACGGAAGCGAAAAGGGCAACCGGACCGAATCCGGGTCGAGCTGCCACCGGCACAGGATAGCAAGTTCATGGCCATCGGCGGCCCTCGCTGGGGGCGCGAGGCACTTTGATGGCCGCTCGGCAAGGAGTGCGGCACGGGTCATAAGTATTGATGCCGAATGTACCTGCGACGTGTGCAGAAACTGCATCGGCAAGTGCGGCACTTGCCGCCAAGGCGGCGTACGCACGCGTGCGCAATGCGGCTTGCTTTTCCGCCACGCTGCCGACTATGCTCGGCACAAAAGCACCGGCGGCAAAAGCACCGGCGTTACCGGGCTCGAGTTTGTTGGTGACGCCGGCGGTCTTCGCCGCCGGTGTTCTGCGAGCCACTGTCCACGGCGTCTGCCCCACAGATTCTGCACTTCCGAAACTGCGAAAAACAACGCGGCATTATGCACGAATGCGTGCGGCACGGCAGCAACCGCGAAGTTACTTCTTGCGCTGTGCCTTCGTTCCCCTTGCCGAGATCCGCCGCGGCTTCGGCACCTTGCCGATGCGTGGATCTCTGGCGGCGATGAGCTCGCAGGCGTGCAGTGCGGCCTCCTCGAAATCCGGCGCATCCACCGGAAGCACCTGCCATCCCGTCACCTTCTTGCCGAACACCCGAATGGATCGCATGTTGGGGAACTCGCGGCGCAGGCTCTCATGGTGCTCTTCGGTGGTGCAGAGCCACACCCCGTTGTCCGTATCCGGTGCGGGCTTATCGCGCAAGATGAGGACGATCTTGTTCCCGACATAGATCGCAAGACAGCCGAACATAGGGTTAGTCCGTGGCGACACCGCAGCCAGCGCGTCGAGCACGAACTCATGCGGGAGGGCCCTGCGGGGTTTGGGGGCGAAGGGGGAGTCTGGCGGGGGAGTGGGCGTTTTGCGGCGGGTCGGCATGGGACTTAGTCAGGATACACCGACTCAGTGCTCTCTGGATCAAGCAGAGCGTAACACCCGGTTGGCGCCACTTCCTCTCGGTACCGCTTCTACAGAATCTCCCTCCGCCTGTGATAATCTCGAAAAACAATGCTCTTCGAGGCGGACAAGGTGATGTTTGAGATTTACCGTGAGACGGAGTACACGGGGCGGTACCGCGTGGTCTATTTCACGGAGTTGCAGGACCACAACAAGGAGAGCGAGATCAATCACGCGCTGGCCGGGGAGCACTTCTACGACGGCTTCATCAAGAACTACAAGAAGGATGAAGCCAAGCAGATCATCGAATCGCTCCTGGTGCGGTTGAACAACGGCGAAACTCTGGAGCCGCAGGAAGTGGAGCTCGCGCTGGGCGACCACGTGGCGGGCTGAGGGCGCGCGGGTACATTCTCCATTATTGCCGCCGTGGCGCGGGCAGTCTTGCCTGCTGTGTCGGCAGTCGTGCCGACATTGCTTTGGATAAGAAATGTCGAGATGACTCTCGACACGGCAGCCAGGACTGGCCGCGCCACGAAGCAGCCGGTGGCCGCGCCACGAAATTGTCACCAAGCTGCGGGGCGGAATCTGTCATCATGTAGGCAGAATTCGGAAGCGCCTATGAGCGAAAACATACGAGTCACTCACCCGGCTTACAATCTGCTGCCCACGGAAATCGAAGGGTTCGATTCCCTGGCGGAACTTGCCTTGGATATGCACTGGTCGTGGAATCACTCGACCGACGAAGTGTGGCGGCAGCTCGATCCAAAACTGTGGGAGATCACACATAACCCGTGGGTGGTTCTGCAAACCGTCTCCCGCGTCCAGATCGAGCGCGTGCTGGCCGATCCCGGTTTCCGCAAGAAAGTGGACGGTCTGGTGGAAGCCGGCAGGCAGGCGGTGGAAGCACCCGCGTGGTTCCAGAAGAATCATGCGGACGCTCCGCTGACCTCGGTGGTGTATTTCAGCATGGAGTTCATGTTAAGCGAAGCTTTGCCGATTTACTCGGGCGGGCTGGGGAATGTGGCCGGCGATCAACTCAAGGCCGCCAGCGACTTGGGCGTGCCCGTGACCGCCGTGGGGCTGCTCTACCAACAGGGCTATTTTCGGCAGGAGATCGACAAGTACGGAAACCAACAGGCGCTCTATCCGTTTAACGATCCCGGACAGTTGCCGATCACGCCGGTGCGCCAGCCGAACGGCGAGTGGTTGCGCCTGGAGATCGCGTTGCCTGGATATTCGGTCTGGCTGCGCGCCTGGCAGGCCAAGGTCGGCCGGGTGAGGCTCTACCTGCTGGATAGCAACGACGCGGCGAATTATCCCGTTCATCGCGGGATTACCAGTGAGCTTTATGGCGGCGGGCAAGAGTTGCGCCTGAAGCAGGAAATGCTGCTTGGGATCGGCGGATGGCGGCTGCTGCGCGCGCTGGGGATTCAGCCCGAAGTGTGCCACCTGAATGAAGGGCACGCGGCCTTCGCGGTGCTGGAGCGCGCACGCAGCTTCATGGACGAAACGGGGCAGCCCTTCGAAGCGGCGCTGGCCGCGACTCGAGCCGGCAATCTCTTCACGACCCATACAGCGGTGGCGGCCGGCTTTGACCGCTTCGCTCCCGCCCTCATCGAGCAATATCTGGGCAGATATGCCGAACTGAGGCTGGGCATTGCGATTCAGGATTTGCTGGCGCTGGGCCGCCAGAATCCGGCCGACTCATCCGAGCCATTCAACATGGCGTACCTCGCCATCCGCGGGAGCGGGGCGGTGAATGGCGTGAGCCGGCTGCACGGCGAAGTCAGCCGGCGCCTCTTTCGGCCGCTGTTTCCACGCTGGCCGGAAGAAGAAGTGCCGATCGGATACGTGACCAACGGAGTCCACGCGCCCACCTGGGACTCGGCCGCCGCCGACGATCTTTGGCACGAGGCCTGTGGACAGGACCGCTGGCTGGACGGGTCGGGATCCTTGGAAGAGGACATTCAAAAGATAAGCGACGCCAGGCTCTGGGAGTTCCGCAGCGCCGCCAGCAAGGCTCTTGTCGAATACGCGCGCGGGCGATTGTCGCGAGACTTGGCCTCGGCCGGCGCGCCGCCCGAGCAGGTGGAAGGCGCGGACCATCTCTTCGATCCCAACATTCTTACACTGGGCTTTGCGCGCCGCTTTGCCACTTATAAGAGACCCAACTTACTGCTCCACGATCCACCGCGGTTGTTTCGTATTCTGACCAATTCCGAGCGCCCTGTGCAGCTCATCATCGCCGGTAAGGCGCATCCGGCGGACCAGGCCGGGCAGGACATGATTCGACAGTGGGTGCAGTTCATCCGGCAGCCGGACGTGCGTCCCCATGCGATCTTCCTCAGCGATTACGACATGCTCCTAACGGAGA
>JBELAO010000011.1:0-99714 GCA_049508735.1 Bryobacteraceae bacterium
TGATCAAGTTGAGCCGCTGCGAGGTCACGTTGAGCGCGGCATCCTCCCGCTCGGTATTGAACTGGAGAATCTGATTGCGGGTCAGCACCAGTTCCCCCACCAGATCCATGAGCTTGTCCAGCAGCCCTACACCGACCCGAATGTTCGCATCCGCAACTGCGGAGGATTTCGCGGCTTCGCCTTCGCGCTGCTTGTCTTCAGCATGCTCGGGGACGCCGTTCCCCTCCAGATGTTCCGCGGTGGAAACAGGTGTCAAGGCGGGATCCGGCTGGTCCTGGACGCCGCTCGTCGACCGCGCCGCCGCGCGCAAACGGTCGGTCAGGTCTTCAAATCCGTCCGGACCCTCTTCCCCGCAGGCTTCGATGGAAGCGAGCACCTTGCGGGTAGCGTCAACCGTGTCCAGGATGAGGGACACCAAGGATGGACTGAGTTCCCGCCGGCCATCGCGCAACTGGCTCAGCAAGCCCTCGGCCTGGTGGGTGATCCTCTCCAGAGTCGAAAACGCGAGGAAGCCGCAGGTGCCCTTGATGGTGTGAATGGTCCGGAAGATGCTGGCCAGCAGTTCCGCGTCCTTAGGGTGCTTCTCAAGTTCGACTAGCTCCTGATCCAGGCGCGAGAGGCTTTCATGACTCTCGACTAAGAACTCACGAATCACGTCCTCATCTTGCATTCGCTTATCCTCCGCGGAATCCAAAGACTGCGTACTGTCCGCACAGCAAACTAATCGGAGGGCGACCGGGAATCCTTTATAGAGCCCCCCAAAAAAAGCGAAGGTGATCGAATGTTAACCGTCGATCAGCCGCAATTCGGGCTAGCATGGTTCTGCGGGTTCGGAATGAAGGAGCGGGCGGATGAGGATCAACCAAACCAGGGAACGGCTGGCGCGAGGCGAAACGGTTTATGGGTGCGGGTTACAGGTGTACCGGTCGGCGGAGATTCCGCGCACCTTTGCCGCCGCCGGCTTCGACTACGTGTTCATCGACATGGAACACGGCGCATTCGATCTGGAAACCGTGCAGGATATGATCCGGGCGTCGCTCGAGGCCGGCATCACCCCGATCGTGCGCGTGGGAGAGTTGCTGTATTCGCTGGTGGCGCGGCTGCTCGATGCGGGTGCGCAGGGCATCATTCTGCCGCGCGTGGAAGACAAGCACGTGCTGGCCGAGGCGCTGAGCTGGCTGCGCTTTCCGCCGCTGGGCAAACGCGGCTACGGCGTCAATCCCACCATGACCGGCTACGAAGCCCACACATTCGCGGAGGTCATCGAACACCAGAACCGCAACACGCTGGCGGTGGTGCAGTTCGAAACGGTCGCGGCGATCGAGAATGCCGACGAACTGCTGGCGCTCCCCGGATTGGACGTGATTATGGTGGGACCGGCGGATCTTTCGATCGCGCTCGGAGTGCCGGGCGAATTCGAGCACCCGCTGCTGATCTCCACGGTGGAAGGCTTGATCGAAAAGTGTAGGCGCCATGGCGTGACGCCCGGCATTCAGACGCGCAGTGTTGCCATGGCGAAAGCCTGGGCCGAGCGCGGCATGCGCTTCGTCGGCGCAAGCGCCGAGCACGGCCTGTTGCTCGAAAAGGCCAAGGAATCCGTCGCCGCGCTTCGTGCCGCGCGGGCGCTCTCGGAATAGGAAACCCGGCGGTTCGCCCGGCCACGTTCAGTACTGGAGCTTGATGCCGGCCAGCTTTACGATGGCGGCGATGTCTTTGGCCCCGACCGCTTCGATACGGACCGCGGTTCCCTCCGGATACCGCTTGCCCTCCTCGACCAGCTTGACGACTTTTCGGGGAAGCGTGCCGTGGCGCGCAACTTCCACCGCACGGTCGCCGAGAACGAAAGTCGCCCTGAAGCTGCCGCCGCACGGCCCGAGATACAAGATGTTCCGCTTCTTCATTTTCAACCGCAGCGCCCATCCGTATTTGGCGCCGGAGGAATTCCACTCCTCGGCCACTAGGTTCAGTTCGGCTGCCAGCCGAGCCAGCAGTCGATCCCAATCGACCTTCGCAGGGCCCAGCGCCGCGGCGAGATCGCCTGCCGTCGGCGCCTTTCGCTTACCGATGAAAGCGTTTGGAAGCATGTGCGTCTCTCCGCGTGTCTACGGTTCCGCAGTCTTGGTCACGGACCAGTGCGAATGGATGATGCGCCAGCCCTCTTTCTTTCTCTGGTACACCTGGGTTGCATACCAGCGATCGGTCACGGTCCCGATATGCCTTACCAGGGTATAGGTCAATACCGCGGTGTCGCCGCTCACCTGCACTCTTGGCTCGGCCATTTCATAACCGTCGAACAAGGGCCGGCCACGGTAGCCCTCGAAGAGCGCTTTCACCGCCGGCAGGCCGTCGAGACGCTTGTCAGTCACGGCATGAAAGTAAGTGATGTCGGGGTCCGAAATCGCCAGCAGCGGGTCTGGATTCCCCACCTGCCAGCCATCCAATGCTCTGCGCTCCAAAGCGAGGATCTCTGGCGTGACCGACTCACTCGAATCGGCAGCCGCCAGCAATCCGCACAGTGCGGACGCCGCCGCGCAAGCCATAATTGCCTTCTTCATTTCATTTACCTCTACCAGATTGGACAATCCCCGAGCGGCGCTGTGACAGTTGCACGACTAATTAGACCGGCGGCGCCAGCGAAACCGTCCGCAGAGCCTGTCTCAGCGTCGCCACCTGCTCGGCCGGTTCGTAGAAGGGATGGTTCCGATAGACTTGCGCGGCCACTTTCCCGTACGCGTCCGCCAACTCGTCAGCCCTGTCGCCGGCGACTTCCCGAACCTTACGCTGGTATTGCGACGTGAATTGCAGCTTCTGCGGGTCGACGAAACCGCCCTGAATAAAGGCACGGGTCTTCTTCGCGCACTGGCAGCGCGCGCCGGGATTCACCAGACTGCAATTGCCGCGCAGGTACTCGTACAACTCGCGCCGGGCGCGCGACAGGATCTGGCGGAAGTTCTCGCGGCTCACATCCACGATCTCCGCGCCCACCTGGTCGCTGACGCCGAAGATCTCGCCGAGGATGAACACCAGCCGCTGCCGGCCGTCGAGGCAGAGCAGGGTTCCCATGGTGCAACCAATCTTCGCCTCTTCCAGGAGGATCTCCACCGGGACGGGAACGGTGCGCGGGTCCGGAGGATCCAGGTCGGGAACTCGCTCCAGACCGCGGGCCGCATCGTCGAACGAGCACACGGACACGGCAGCCTTCTTGATGTTCAGAATGTGATTGACGGCGATGCGATACAGCCAGGTTCGAAACCCGCTCTCGCCGCGGAATTCGGGCAGCGCCTTGTAGGCTTTGAGCAGCACTTCCTGCGTGGCATCCTCCGCGTCGGCGCGGCGCAGCAGCATGCGAACGGCGAGGTTGAAGATCCAAGGTTGATGGCGGATGAGGAGCAGTTCGGTGGCGTCGCGGTCTCCACCCTGTGCGCCGCGAACCAGTTCCGCATCGGGAGTTTCGGCTGCCATTGTCATCCAAACCACTGTAGCGCGGGACGGCTCACCGTGCGCACAAATCGGGGCTAGTGGGGCAGGCGCTTTCGCCTGCCAACCACGCTGCGCCGCCAAGGGTGAGCTCGCGCTTTCGCAAGCGGAACATATGGTTGGCAGGCGAAAGCACCTGCCCCACCGGCTTCCGCGTCATTCCCCTACCTCATTTTCGGGGCAAATCCGGGATAGAATCTCGCATATGGAATCTCTCTCCGGGAGGCTGGCAGTGATTACGGGCGGGACGCGCGGCATCGGGCGCGCCATCGCGGAGCGGTTGCTTCGAGAAGGCACGGCGGTGGCCATTTGCGGACGCAGCAACCAATCGGTCGAAGCAGCGCTGGGCGGACTGCGGCCGTTGGGCAGGGTGATCGGCTTCGCCGCCGACGTCACCCAGCCCGATCAGGTAAGCGACTTCTTCGCGGCGGTGGACCGCGAGTTCGGCGGCCTGGATATTCTGGTGAACAACGCAGGCAAAGGCGTGTTCGGTAAGGTCGCGGACCTGACGCCGGAACAATGGCGCGCCAACATCGAGCTCAACCTGAACGGCCCCTTCTATTGCTCGCGCGAGGCGCTGGCGCGGTTCCGCAAGCGCGGCGGCGGCTTCATCGTCAACATCTCGAGCCTCGCCGGAAAGAACCCGTTCAGCGGCGGCGCCGGCTACAACGCCAGCAAGTTCGGCCTCAACGGGTTCAGCGAAGCTCTCATGCTCGATCACCGCTATGACAATGTTCGCGTGGCCTCCATCATGCCCGGCAGCGTCGACACGGAGTTTTCCGGCGGCCCCTCCGGCCGCAGTGGCGATACCAGTTGGATGATCGCGCCGGAGGATGTGGCCGAGGCGGTGGCGATGGTGCTGCGCATGCCCGCGCGCACCATGGTCAGCCGGATTGAAATGCGCCCCGCGCAGCCCAGGAAATAACCGCAGCGGCCCGCTCACCATGCGGTTTGGTACAATTCGTTTGCCCATGCAAATACCGGCTGAAAGACAAGATACCCGCCTGATGCGCGCCATGTTCGGCACCATCGCGCCGCGCTACGATTTCTTCACGCGCGTGTTTTCCTACGGCATGGACCGCGGATGGAAGCGTTCCGCCTTGAAACTGGCGCAGTTGCCAGAGCGCCCGCTGGTGCTCGATCTGGCTTCCGGAACGGGCGATTTTTCGCTGCTGGTGGCGACGCAGTATCCCGGCGCGCGGCCGATCGCGGTGGATCTGACCGAGGGCATGTTGCGGATGGCGCGGGTGCGCGGAGTTGAGCGCGCGGTTTGCGGCGACGCGTGCCAGCTTCCGTTCCCTGACGCAGCCTTCGACTGCGTCTTCATCGGTTACGGATTGCGCAATTTTCCATGTCTGGCGACCGCCGTTCGCGAGTTCGAGCGCGTCACACGGCCCGGCGGCGTGATGATAAGCCTCGACTTTTTCCTGCCCGCCAACGGCGTTCTCCGCCGCTTGTTCCTGGCCTGCCTTTATATGCAGGGCTTCCTGTTTGGGTTACTGATGCACGGGCGGCCGCGCATCTACACCTATATTCCGGATTCGCTGCGGTCGTTCGTTTCGATCGGCGATTTCTCGCAATTGCTCGGGCGCAGCGGCTACAGCCGAGTGAATGCGCGCGGCTTTCTGCTGGGAGGCATCGGCCTGCACTGGGCGGCGAAGGCGGATTAGCGAAGCGGGTCGTGTCGGACGCGAAGCGGAAAGTGCTCCTGGTGTTCGTGTATCGGTAGTTCGCAGATTGGCACTACTGGCGTGGTTCGACTATCCCAGGAGTCCAACTCGGGGCTGTCGAGCGAATCTGAGCCGGTGACGTGCGCTGGGCGATGGTTCGGCGTAAGTTGTGCGTGGTACGTTGATCCTCATGACATGGCTCACGTGGTCCCTTCTTTCTGCTTTGTTCGCCGCCGCCACCGCAATCCTGGCGAAGATCGGTGTTGCCGGGATTGATGCGAATCTCGCTACGGCGGTCAGGACTTCCGTTGTCGTGGTGTTTACATGGTTTCTCGCCTTCGCCACCCGGCCACCAGTGGGATTTCAGGCATTGTCGAGCAAGTCGGTGATCTTCCTGGTTCTTTCCGGCCTCGCCACCGGCTTGTCCTGGCTCTGCTATTTTCACGCTCTTCAGGTCGGTCCAGCGTCACGAGTTGCGCCGATTGACAAACTGAGTGTGGCGCTCGTAATCGTGTTCGCCGCCTTGTTTTTGGGAGAGCGGCTGACGCTGGGGAAAGGGATTGGTGGACTACTGATCGTCGCCGGGGCGATTACGATTGCTCTAGAATGAGCGGCGACGAGATGCGATTGTTCTGTTCGACCATTCGGGGACAGGCGCCGCCGCGCGCCCTCATCACCATTCCGCCGGCTTGCCCGGCTCTAGCGGCCAAACGGCGGTGCCACTGCCGGTGACCAGCTTCGCCAGTTCCTCCGGCCTTCCGGTGAGCGCCGGGAAAGTGCCGAAGTGCATCGGGATCACTTTGGGGCTTCGCAGCAGCCGGCACGCGAGCGCGGCTTCGTGCGGACTCATGGTGAACAGGTCGCCGATCGGCAGAATCGCCAGTTGCGGATGGTAGAGCTGCTCGATGAGTTGCATGTCGCTGAACACGTTCGTATCGCCGGCGAAGTACAAGGCGCGGCCATCGGCGAATCTCAACACGTAGCCGGCCGCCTCGCCGCCGTAAACGATTTCGCCTTCGTCCAGGATGCCGCAGCTATGCACCGCGTGCGTCATGGTGAACTTGACGCCGCTCGATTGCTGGCTTCCGCCCTTGTTCATGCCGCGCGTGTGCTTGACCCCTTTGCGCTCCAGCCAGGCGCAGGTCTCATAGATGCCGATGATCTCCGGCTCAAATCGCGCGGCGAGCGGGATGGCGTCGTGAATATGATCGAAGTGGCCGTGAGTGATCGCGATGGTATCCACGCGCTCGATGCGGTGCCCCTTCGGGTACGCGGGGTTACCGTCCGTCCACGGGTCCATCAGGATCACTTGCCCCGAATCTAGACGAAACTGAAACGTGCCGTGCCCCAGCCAGGTGATTTCCATATCAGGATTATGTCATGGCTCGGGCTTACCGGAAACGCGAATAGGGCGGTGTTCTAGCTCTTCTGCGCCATCGCCGCCAACCTGCGTTGCAGCTCGTCGGGCGAGACGTCTTCGATGTGTGTGGCCATGTACCACTGGTTGCCGCAGGGGTCTTCCACACCGGCGCAGCGATCGCCATAGAACTCGTTGACCGGCTCGCGCAGGCTCTTGCCGCCCGCGCTCATCGCCGTGCGGTACACCAGGTCCGTGTCCGGCACATACAGGTAGATCATGGCCGGCATTAGTTTCGCATCCCCCCGAGGCCGCCCCATCATTACGATCGAGTCGCCGATCTTGGCTTCCCCATGGGAGATGGCGCCATCGGGTCCGCGGTGCACAAACACTTCTTGGGCGCCAAAAGCGTCCTTCACGAACCGCATGAGCCTGTCGGCGTCGGCCACCGTTAAATACGGAGTTACGCTGTGATAGCCATCCGGAATCGGATTGACTTTGGGTTTCACTGAACTTGCGCTTGCCATGGAACTGCCCTCCTCAATGAAGCCATTATGCCTCATTCCATGCCTCGACGGGCGATCGCACAAGGGTAAGTTTGCGGCGGCGGCTCCGCATGGGCACGAAGACGCCGCCGCTCAAAAAGGAACGGTCGTTAATTCGCTACTTCACCCACACGGTCACGCCCGTCTGGCTGATCTGCTTGCCGACTTGCACGGTGATCGGAATCGCGCCGGCGCCGGTCGTCGGCGGAATCACGGCATCCACCTGCAATACACCGGCCACGGTGTACGGCGCTTCGCCGGCGAAGGTCAACTGTGCGGGCTGGCCTCCGATCATCACCATAACCGGGAGTTGCGGCGCCGGCGTAATCGGACCGGAGCCGGTCAGGTTCACCGGAGTCACTGCCCCGGTAGCTTGTGCCGGGGTCGTCAACCCCTCGCCGGTCATGAAGATCTGAATCGTGCTCCCCGGCGCCGCCGGGTTCTGCTGCGTGTTGCCTGAGCTATCCCCGTTGAGGATGGCGCCCGGACCGGTGCCGGAGGAGTTTTGCGTGAAGATCCCCGGAGCGGAGGTTGCCAGCGTCAGAGTGAAATCGTTGGATGTCTGTCCGGCGAACTTCACCTCCACGAACGGCTCCTTGTTCCCGGCGATCCCATACGGCACGACCGCGTTGATCTGGGTTGAGCCGACGTAGGTCAAAGGCGCAAGATAACCGCTGAAGCTGACCGTTACCCCGCCGATTGAGGTCGAAACCGTGCCGGCGGAAGTCAGCGTCAGGGTGGCTGGGTTCGTGGGGCCGATCGAGGTCCCGAAAATGGACACGATCTCACCCGGTGAAACTGCGCCGCTCGCGAAGCTGGCCGCGTTCGTCACTCCCGTGATACTGGGCAGCGGGGCGGTCACGCTCAACGAAACCGTCACCGTCGCCGAGCCCTCGGTGCCGCTCACGCCGGTGATCGTAATGGTTCCCGTATAGGGCGTCGTACTGGCCGCCAGTCCCGCCGGATTCACCTGCACGGTCAGTTGGGTGGTTGTGGATGTAGATCCGGATGCCGGTGTCACCGAAAGCCAGTTGCCCGTGCTGCTGGCGCTGGCCTGGAAGCTGGATACGCCGCCACTCGCGCTCACGGTCAATTGTCCCGGCGCCACGGTTCCGCCGCTGCCAGCCTGGAAACTGAAGCTAAGCGATGCGGGGGTTACCGTGATCTCCGGCTGGCTCAAAACGTCGAGGGTTACCTGCACGACCACCGCGCTGCCGCCGGTCGGCGTAATCGTGATACTGCCGCTATGGTTCCCGGCGCTCAGGTCCGCCTGGTTCACGGAAACGGTCAGGTTGGTTTGGGTCGTCCCCGAGGCCGGGCTGACCGAGAGCCAGTTGCCGGTGCTGGAGGCTGCCGCCGTGAATGGCACGCCTGCGCTCCCGGCCGCGCTCGATACCGTCAACGCCTGCGTCGCCGGCGCGGAGCCCCCGGCTACCGCCGTGAAATTCAATGTGGAAGCGCTCACCGTGACGTTACCGCCGGATGTGCTGCCCACCACCAGGTTCACCTGCACCGTCACCGACGTTCCGTTCGCGCTCAGACCGATCGCGCCAGAGTAATTGCCCGCCGCCAAACCGGACGGATTCACCGACACCGTCAGGTTCTGGTTGGTGGTCAGGTTGCCGCTGCTGGGCGAAATCGAAAGCCAGTTGCCGCCAGCCGGCGAACTCACCGAAGCCGTCGCCGAAAACACCGTGCCCGTGGGGCTGGAACTGACCGTCAACAACTGAGAGGGCGCGCTGCCCCCCACCGCCGCGGAAAAGGTCATCGATGTCGCGCTGAGGGTCAAGCCGCTCGGATTGATCGCCCCCGACACCACCAGCACCACCGGCACATAGAGCGCCTGCTCGCTTCCTCCGGTGACGATGACGTTGCCCGAATACAGACCGTTGGACAACGAGTTCGAATTGGCCGTCACCGAGATAGTGGCCGGCGTATTGGTGGCGCCGCCCTGGATCGATGCGCTGAGCCAGTTCTGGTCGGTTGCCACGTCCACCGGCAGCGCCGTGCTGCCGCTCGATGCGATCTGAATTGTCGCGGTCTGCGATATCGCGCCGCTGTTGAGAAGCAGCGTGCCGGAGGCTGGGCTGACGACCGTTAGTGCTTCGCCCGAAGTTACCACGAAATTCACTTGCAGCGGGGAGGGGTTCACCGGTACGCCGTTTGCCGTGATCGCTAGCCCCACGGTCGCGGTATAGGTTCCGGGTGTCAGCATCGCGGGATTGGCGGTCATGGTGACCGGCGTTCCGTCCACGTTCATGTTTCCGCCGATCTGCCCTGACTCCAACCACGCCACGTTCCCGTCGGAACTGTAAACCGGCGAATTCGCGATAGAGAAACTCCCGGAGCCGGCAAACACCAGCTCCTGCTTAACCGCGGCGCCTCCCGATTGCGCCACCAGGTTCAGCGTGGTCGGCGCCACATACCCCGAATTAGTTCCGCCGGCGCCGCTGCCGGCCGTCAGGTTCACCACCACCTGCTGGCTCACCGACCCCACCTGGACCGTGATGCTGCCGGTAAAGGTCCCCGATCCGCTCACGCTGGTGTTGGCGGTCACCGTCAGAAAGGCCGATCCGCCGGCTATGATGCTGTTCGCGCTCGTCCCCGCGCTCAGCCAACTGGCGGAGGACGTGGCTGTAAAGGCGCCTCCAGTCGTGCTGGTCACCGTCACCAACTGCTGGTACGCCGGACTGCTGGTGGAATTCAGGCTGATCGGATTGGGCGAGATCGTCAAACCGCCCGAGGTCGAGCCCGACACCGTCAAAGTGACCGTGAGGCTGGCGGTGTTCGAAGAATTGTCGGTGTCCGTCACCGTTACGGTCCCGCTATAAGTGCCGACGGCCAGGGTGGTGTAGTTCACCACTGAAATCGATAACTCGCTGCCGTTGAAAAGACCGCTCGCACTGGTGCCGTTGTTCACCCGTAACCAGTTGGTCCCGGTCGCTCCGCTTGGGTAGGAGATCGCCGCGCTGTACGAGTCGTTGTTCGGCGTGCCCAGGGTTACATTTTGCGCGCTCGAGGGGGACAGGGCGCTATTCGAGTACGACCAGCCCAGCGTGCTGGGAGAGAGGGTGACCCCGCTCGAGGTCACGTTGAACGTTACGTTGATAAGCAGCGACTGGTTGCTGCCGTAGCTGATCGTCACGGTCGCGTTATTGGCGCCTAGCGAAAGACCCGCCGAGTTGGCGGTAAAGGTCAGCGCCGTTGGTATGTTGTTGGTTACCTGGTTGGTGGTCGACTTTACTGTCAGCCAGCCCACCGAGGTGGCGGTGGTGAAGCCGATCGCCGTGGAGCTGGTGGTTTGCAGATCCACCGTCGTCGATACCGAGGAGCCCGCCACCGCGGTCATAGCGTTGCTGCCGGTCAGACTGGACGGGGTCGGCACCAGCGTCGGAGTGCTGCCGCCGTTAGTGTTGTACTGCACCGTGAACGTCACCGAGCTCACGCCCGCCGGCTCACTCCCGGTCAGCATCACCGTCGCCGTGTGAAGGCCCGTGCTCAGCGCCGCGGCGGAACAGTTGACTCCCATCGTCAAAACCGCAGGCGTCTCGTACGTCCAATTGTTCCCGCCTCCGCCGTTGCAGAGGCCGCCAGGGGTCGCGGTGGGGTCGCTGCCCACCTGAAGCCAGGGCCGGTCGCCATTTTGGTAACTCACGAACACCAGGAAGGTGATCGGCGTCGCTGGAGTGTTCGAATCTTCCGAGCCGGTTACGTTCACCGAACCGGACGTGCCCGATAGCGTCACCAGCGTGCTACTGGTTGGGCTCGTGAAACTCGGGGCGGCGGCCTGGGCCAGCCGCGGCATCGCGGCCAGTAAGGCGAGAGAAAGAACGAGTGCGATCTTCTTGAATACGGCAGTAACGGCGTCCATGATGTCTCCTGCGAACCTTATCGAAAGCGTTTGTGCTGAAACATACTACTTGCAAATCTCAATATCCAGAACTATGGGGGGAGGGACGGACGCGGCACCTATTATTGTACGTCTATTTCAGGATTTGGAAAAGGTTACTGTAATCGTCCGTCCACAAGCGCACCCTCCGCTGGCGGGAAACGGGGTTCGAGTTGGCTCGAATCTCGTTGCTGAAATCGCCTGGAGCCGCGACCACGAGCACCCAGGTGGCCGCAAACACTCCTGTCGCGTCGTCATCCTCGGTATCCACCACCCGCACCCGCCGGCCGCTCGATCGCGCCTCGCCCGCCACCACCGGCAACAGGTCCACGTGACGATTGGAAATGTGCACCGCCAGAATGCCGTCCGGGCGCAAATGCCGGAAGTAAAGATCCATCGCTTCGCGCGTCAGCAGGTGCACTGGAATGGCGTCGCCCGAAAACGCGTCCACCGCCAGCACGTCGAAATTCTCGGGCTGCTCGCGCTCCAGGGTCAATCGCGCATCCCCCATCGCCACCGCCAGTTTGCCCCGGCAGTCCGCCAGAAAAGTGAATTCGCTGCGCGCCACCTCGACCACCAGCGGGTTGATCTCGTAATACCGGTAATAATCGCCCGGCCGCGCGTAAGCCGCCAGCGTGCCGGTGCCAAGGCCAATCACGCCAACTCGCACCGCCCGCCCGTTCCCCCGGTCGCGAATCGCCAGCCCCACGCCCGTGGCGGGGCCATAGTAGGTGGTGGGCAGATCGCGCTTGGCCAGGTTCAGGAATTGGTTGCCGTGCGTGATGGTGCCGTGCGTCAGCGTGCGCACGGCCATGATCGAAGTCGGTGGATCGCTGTCTTTCACCGTCAGTTCGCCGTAGAAATTGCGCACCCGCAAACGGGCGCCGCTCATCGATTGCTGCAACGAGATGGCGACATACACAGCCAGCCCGAGTGTCAGCGCCAAAGCCGCGATGGGCGCCGGCTGCGTCCAGCGCCGGAACCAATCGAGCGACGGGTCCGTCTTCAGCACCAACAGGACCAGTCCCGCGCAGACCACCAGCGCCAGCGGCATCTCATAGTAGCCGCTGAACGCGTGCGGCGCCAGCAGACCTACCGCCAGGCCGCCCAGCGCTCCTCCGGCGGCAACGGTCAGGTAGAAATGCGTCAGCAGCCGCGGCGGCGGCTTCAACAGGGCCAACTCGCCATGGCACGCCATCGCGCAGGTGAACAGCCCGAACGAAAACAGAACCAGCACCGGCAGGATGGGCAGGTTTCCCGCGGCGGCCGCATACGCCATCGACCCAAGCGACACCGCCAGCAGTTGCAGATAAGGGTTGCGCCGGTACCAGCCGTGGCCCGCGAAGCACAAAATGAAACTCAGCAGATAAAGGCTGAGCGGCAGTATCCAGAGGAACGGCACCGCGGCCACATTCTGCGACATGTGGTTGGTGATCGCCAGCAGCAGTGCCGACGCGCAGGCCGGCAGCGTCAGCCAAAGCGTATATTGCCGCCGGCTGGGTTTCGACGCTCCGCCTTCCTCCGGCGCCGCTGCCCGCACTGCCGGCAAGCCCAGCGCCGCCGCCGCGCACACCGCCGCGAACGCCAGGTATCCCCACCGCCACATGCGCGCCTGTTCGTGCGTGGTGAACACCGGCTCGATCAGAAACGGATAACTGAGCAGCGCGGCCATGGAACCGGCATTGGAGAGCGCATACAGCCAGTAAGGCATCGACCCCGCGAAGCGTCGCGCGTACCACGCCTGCACCAGCGGCCCGGTGGTGGCCAGCAGAAAGAATGGGAGCCCGATGGTCCGCCCCAGCAGCAGCAGGATGCTCCAGGTAGGGTCGCCCGCACTGTAAGGCTTCAGGCTGGCGCTCGGGTACGCCGCCAGCGTCAGCGCGCTTACGGCAAGCAGCCCCAGGTGCAACCACGCCTGCATGCGAGGTTTAACCCAACGGATCAGCGCGTGCGCGTACAGGTACCCGGCCAGCAGCGCCACCTGGAAGAACACCAGACAGGCCGTCCACACCGCCGCCGAACCGCCGTACCACGGCAGAATGATCTTGCCGATCATCGGTTCCACCTGGAACAGCAAAAAGGCGCTCACCAGGACGGTCAACGCATAAATCGGCATCCACACGCTTACCTTTTTCATAGACCGATGGTAGGGCACGCTTTAGAGCTTGTTGAAAAACAACCGAGAACATCATCGCCACGGATGAACACAGGTGAACACAGATTGAAAAGAATTGGTTTATCCGTGTTCATCTGTGTTCATCCGTGGCCCAGAAGTTTTTTTCGGATTCTTTCAGCAGCCTCTTTAGCTTACCCGCGTGTTTCCGCGAAAACCGAAGAGCGCTCGACCTCTTAGTCGCGTTCCGTTGGGGGCGGAGTTCCAGACAGCCGCGCGGCGCGATTGCTACGATAACACGGTTGTAAGGTGGGGCAGCTTCCGCCTGCCAACCGCCGCGCCAGATTGTCGGTGGGCGGGCGGAAGCCTCGCCCACTCCAACCGCCGCGCGCCATGCGGCAGCCGGTGGGGATGCTAAGCTATCGAAAGATGACTGTAGACGAAATACGAGAGCTGATCCAGCTTGCGTCGGAAACCGGGATCGCCGAATTGGAAGTGCAGCGCGGCGACAGTCGCGTGCGCATCCGCCGCGCGGCGTTCGCACCGCAGGAAATCGTGCTGGCGCCCCCGGCCTACGCAGCGCCGGCGCCGGCCCAGCCGGTGGCCCTTGCGCCAGCGGCTCCGGCCTCGCCGCCCGAACCGAAAGAGCGGGACAAAGCCGCCGACCCCGGCCTGACACTGGTGAAATCGCCCATCGTCGGCACCTTTTATGAATGCCCGTCGCCAGGCTCGCCGCCCTTCGTGCGCCTGGGCGAGAAGGTGCAGCCGGGCAAAGTGCTGTGCATCATCGAATCCATGAAGCTGATGAACGAGATCGAATGCGAGACCTCGGGCATCGTGGAGAGCAGGCTGGTGATGAACGGGCAGCCGGTGGAGTACGGGGAGGCGTTGTTTGCCATCCGTACCGTTTAAGAAAATACTCATCGCCAACCGCGGCGAAATTGCGGTCCGGGTCATACAGGCGTGTAAGGAGCTGGGTATCCACACGGTAGCCGTGTACTCGGAAGCGGACCGTTACAGCTCCCACGTGCGCTACGCCGACCAGGCCATCTGCATCGGCCCCGCCAAGAGCGCGCGCAGCTACCTGGATGTGTCGGCGATTATCAGCGCGGCCGAAATCACCAACGTGGATGCCATCCATCCCGGCTACGGTTTCTTGAGCGAGAACGCCGGGTTCGCCGAAGTCTGCGAGACGTCCGGCATCCGGTTCATCGGCCCGCAGCCCGGCGTAATCCGGCTGATGGGCGTCAAGGAGCAGGCGCGCGCCTTCATGCGCGAAATGGGGGTTCCCGTGCTTCCTGGTTCGCCGGGTGTGCTGGCCAGCCCGGAGGAGGCGCTGCTGCTGGCGGAGGAAATCGGCTACCCGGTGATTCTGAAAGCTTCGGCGGGCGGCGGCGGGCGCGGCATGCGGGTGGTCCATGAAGCCAAGGATCTGCCCGCCTTGTTCGCCCAGGCGCAGCAGGAGGCCGGCGCAGCATTCAGCTCGGCCGACGTCTATCTCGAGAAGTTCATCGCCGCGCCGCGCCACATCGAGTTTCAGATTCTGGCCGACGATCAGGGCAACGTCGAGATCCTGGGCGAGCGCGAGTGCAGCATTCAGCGGCGCCACCAGAAGTTGATCGAGGAATCGCCTTCGCCGGTGGTGACCGACGCTCAGCGCGCGGAAATCTCGGCGGCGCTGCGCAAGGCCATTAAGGCCGCCGGCTATACCAACGCGGGCACGGTCGAGTTTCTGATGGACGAAACCGGCAAGCTGTACTTCATCGAAGTGAACGCCCGCGTGCAGGTGGAACACCCCGTCAGCGAGTTTGTGACCAACGTGGACATTGTCAAAAGCCAGATCCGCATCGCCCAGGGCGAGACGCTGCCGCAGATTCTGCCCGGTCCGATCACGCTGCGGGGTCATTCCATCGAGTGCCGCATCAACGCGGAAAATCCGGAGACCTTCGCGCCCTCGCCCGGCCGCATCACCGGCTTCCATCTCCCCGGCGGCATCGGCGTGCGGGTCGACACCTGGGCCTACACCGACTGCGTGATTCCACCTTATTACGATTCCCTAGTGGCCAAGCTAATCGTTTATGGCAACGACCGCGCCGAGGCGATAGCGCGCATGCGCCGCGCGCTCGACATGTTCGTCATCGAGGGAATTCATACCTCGATTCCGCTCCACCAACGGATACTGGCGGACCCCGATTTCCAGGCCGGCCGCTTCGACACCAGTTTCATCAACCGCTTCCTGTCCGCCACCAAAGCAAAGCTGCATTGATAGACGACGTGGTGAGGCAGGTCCCCGACCTGCCAACGCCCGAGTGGGGCAGGTCCCCGACCTGCCAACGCCCGCCAGCGCGCGCGTTTTCCCCGGCCCGCGACGAAAGCACCGGCGGCAGAAGGCCGACGGCGCTACAACAGGTCACCAACCTGCAAGACGAGCATTTTCGGTAAGAATCTTACCGTTTTCTTCCGAAAACAAAGGAGTTATCCGCTGTTTTTGGTTGGATTCTTTCCGAAGCCGGCGTAGGCAGGTCCCCGCGGCGGCTGCGTTTCCTCGCCGCGCCGCCAACGAACGCTAGAGACATCCGTACCACCACGGTCAAATTCTCCTATCTGAATGAATCCAAACGATTTTATTGCCGAGACGGCTAAAGGCACGGCGCCCATATCGTCGGGGGCTACCGCCTCGGCCTGGGCACGTCAGTTTTCTAGCATTTATAGTACTTCGCTACTCTACAGCCGCTGATTACCCTCGCCGATTACCCTCACATGAACATGAAAAATCGCTCACCCCGGCCTCGGTACGCAGCCGAACGGGTTTTGCCTGGGCCAGCCGACGACAGCGGGCAGGCGTTCGCGATCCGGCAGCAGCTCTGGGAGCGAGCCCAGAGACTCTACGCGATCGGCGAATTGAACCTGGCGGCTCAACTGCTCGCCGAACTGGCGGCTGTCAGACACCCGCGCCAGGCGGAAGCAGGAGGGGAAGCTGTCAATGGCTGACTTCTTCGCGGTTTTGGGCCATTGGTTCCGTATCCTCACGGGCCATCTCGGCATTGACGGCGCGAACGGACTCCAACCCGTCCTTTGCATTCTTGGGCTGACCATTTTCCTCCTGCTCTGTGGGGCCGTGCACTCAGCCGCTCGAATGGCTTTCTTGCGGTGTTCCGTAAGGAAATAGCAGCCGGCCAGGCGAGGACGCTCTCTATCCTCGCGTCCGATGGTGCGCACTCGCGGGAAGGCTGGACCACGCGGCGCGGCCATGGCTCGGAAGAGTCTGGCGCTGCGACCAGCCATCGGTCAGAATGAAACTATGAAGGCGATCGCCGGCATCTTCATGATTGGCGCGTTGTTCGCTTCCGGGCAGCAGCCTGCTGCACCGGTGCCGGACACCCCGCGGCCAGAGGCTATTTTCACCGTCACTTCGACGCTGGTGCAAGTGGACGCGGTGGTGACCGATTCCAAAGGGCACCAGATCACCGACCTGACGCCCGGAGATTTCCAGGTCTTCGAGGATGGCAAGTTGCAGACGCTGACGCACTTTTCGTATGTCCGAGTGGCCCCCGAACACAAGGCGGCGCCGGCGCAAAGGCTAGCGGGCCCCAAGCCTTTGCCCAACGCCGTGCCGGCTTTGCCGCCCGCGCGGCTGGCGCAGATTCGCCCGGAAGATGTGCGGCGCACCATCGTGCTGATGGTGGACGATCTCGGCCTTTCCTTCGAGAGCATGGCAAACGTGCGCAGTGCGCTGCGCAAGTTCGTCAACCAGCAGGTGCAGCCTGGTGACTTGGTCGCGATTTGCCGGACTGGCGCCGGTTCGGGCGCCTTGCAGCAGTTCACGGTCGACAAGAGAGTGTTGTTGTCGGTTATCGACGGTTTGCGCTACAACTTCAACGGACGCTTTGGCCCAAGTTACTTCGACCCGTACGGCAGGTATGGGCTGGTGTCGGATCAGCTTGGAGGGGCTGGCACGCCCAGCGGCGGCGATTCCCGTACGCTCGATGTGCGGTACGACGCCGAACGCAACGCCATCTCCACTGTCGGCACACTCGGGGCAGTCAACTATATCGTCGGCGCGCTGCGCGAGGTGCCGGGGCGCAAATCGATCGTCCTGTTCTCCGACGGAATGCAACTTTTCGAAAGCCCCTGTGGATCTGCGTCTGCCGGCGAGAGCGAGTCTCTGGACGATTACGCGAACATCACCGCCGAGTTGCGGCGGCTGATCGACCGGGCCAACCGGTCGGGAACCGTGATCTACACCATGCACGCCACCGGTCTCGAAACTCTGCAACTGGATGCGCAGGACGGGCCGGATCTGGGTCACAACGGGGCATCGGCGACCGCGGCCCTGAACGCACTGACCGAAGCCGGTGCCTGCGGCGGGAGGGATGCCGCCAACAGCATCCTGCAATCCAATCTCGCGTTCGTCGCGGACAAAACCGGCGGGCTGGCCTACGACAATGGCAACGATCTGAATTGGGGGCTCGACCGGGTGCTGGACGACCAGGCCGGTTACTACCTGCTCGGGTATCATCCGCCGGACAGCACGTTGAACGGCAAGAACAGCAGCAACGAGTTCCACCGCATCCAGGTTAAAGTGACCCGCGCCGGGTTGCACGTTCGCTCGCGATCCGGTTTTTTCGGTGAGACCGACGAGCAGACGCTGCCGAAGTTCACTTCGCCGATTGAACAATTGCACGCGGCGATGTTGTCTCCGTTCCAGTCCTCGGGCGTGGACGTGCGGCTGACGGCGCTATATGCCGAAGTTCCCAAGCAAGGTCCGGTGGTCCGCAATCTCTTGCGCATCGACGCGGCCGACCTGACCTGGAAGCACGACGATCATGGCAACGACTGGGCGCAGATTCTGCTGGTGGCAGTGGCCACCGGCGCGAGCGACCAGCCGCTGGCCAGGGTGAGCCGCATCTTCGACTTAAGGTCGGCGCCCGGAAAGTTGAGCGAAGCGCTGCGGCATGGCGCTTTGTATTCACTGGACGTGCCGGTGCCGAAGCGCGGCGCGTACCAGATTCGAGTTGCGGTGCGGGACCAGGAGACGGGCAAGATCGGCTCGGCCTCGCAGTTCATCCAGATTCCGGATTTGAAGAAGCGGGGATTCGCGCTGGCCAGCGTCATCCTGCAGGACGGCGGAGAAGCGACGGACAAGTCCGAACTGCCTGGCATCGCGGCTGCTTTGCGGGAGTTCAAACGCGGGGGCTCGGTCGAGTTTCTGTGCGCGGTCGAGAACGGACGCAAGAAGGGGCTGCAAGTGGATCTGGCCACGCGGGTGCGCGTTCTGCGCGACGGCAAGGAAGTGTACTCGGCGCCGGCGCGGCTACTCGAGGTGCCAGGCAGCGGTCGGGTCGTGGTGGGCGCACTGAAACTGTCGGATGCCATCACGCCCGGGGAATACGATCTGCAAGTGACCGCGGCGGAGCGAAACGGCGGCAAAGGCCTGGCGGCCGGCCAGTGGACGGATTTCACCGTGCTGCCGTAAGATCGCACGCTTCGAGCGCGCGTCTCGCCGTGCCGCTTCTGAAATAATGAAGGGAGGAAGCTAGCGTGCCCGACCGGCTGCAGATCGTTCTGGTGATGGCTGCGTATATCGTGCTGATGCGATGGGTGCTGCCGCGCCTGGGCATCGGCACTTGAATGGCGAACTCCTGTGACGCCGCGGCGCGGCGTGAGGCACGGCGGAAGGCGAAGCCCGGCGCGTAAAGCAACGGCACACCGGCCGGCGTTGGCAGGTCGGGGACAGCCGGGGACCTGCCCCACACGTCTAGCCAACCGTCTGGACAGTCCCGAACACGGTCTCGATGGCCGGCTGGCTGAGCAGCGTGTGGTGAATGAGGCAGGCCTTGACGGCGCGCAGAATGCCGGCCTCCTGCGCGTGATCCAGGCCCGGGAGGATGACCTCGATGCGAAACTGGGCCAACCGGGCCGGCTGCACAGCCTTGTCGGCGGTCACGCGGATCTCGAGGCCATCGGCGGAAAGCGAGCGGGCCTTCAGATACTGCGCGGCGTAATAGCCGGCGCAGGTGCCCAGCGCCGAGAGCAGCAACTCTGGCGGCGTCATGCCCTCGTCATCGCCGCCGTTCGCCGCCGGTTGGTCCGAAATCACGCGGTGCCCCCGCGCGGCGGCTTCGAATCTGACATTGCCTCGATGCTGAATGGTGACTTCCATGTGGCCTCCACTTGCAGAGATGCGCTTCCCGGCAAGAGGTGACAACCGGTCCCGGGTACAGGCTGATTCTAGCGCCGTGCGCGGGCTACGGTCTGGCTGCGCCGGCCGGAGCGCTGAAATGCGGCCCGGTGCGTTCTTTCAGCTTGAAATCGGGCGGAACCTGGAACAGGGAGGGCGCGGGCTCGGAGCGGATGACATTGGTCAGCCTGGTGACGCTTTCGCCGCTGCGCGGATCGCTACGCTTGACCAGTACCGCCATTTGCAGGTCGGCTGAATACCAGCGTTCGGTCACCGCCTGAATCGGTGCTTCATTGCCGATAGCGCCGGCCGCAATGTTGACGGTGGTGCGGGTTCCCTGCACGGCAAGTCCTTCGATGGTGGTCGAGCCGAGCGCCTCGGTGTTCACGGACTGATTGACGCGAGGGCGGGTTTCGCGCCCCTCCGCGATGGCGACGGAGGAACGCGCGCCCGGCGCCGGCGCGGTCCAGACCGACTTACGGGCGGTCTTCCGGGCGGGATCCAGGGCGTAGCTTGCGCCTGCCACGGGGTCATGGATGAAGACCACCTGCTGCGCTTCTCCGCCCGTGGCCAGCGCGCCCAAACCCGCCAGCGTTTCCTCGCGGCGGGTTCGGCCTTCGCTGTCGCGAACCATGTGCGCGGTGCTGGTCTGACGAATGCGGTTGCCATCCGCCAGGATCTCCGTGCTTTCGGTAACCAGGTCTCCCGAAAACGGAGCGCCCTTGACCACCTGGCGCGGCACGCCGGCCTCGGCGTCCAGGAAACGAGGGCCGCCGCCGAAGCGGCCACGTCCACCGGAAGCCGGATTCTGCGCCCAGGCGAGGGCGGCCGCTGCCAAGAGGAAGGCGAAACTGCTGGAAATCTTCATCGTTTGCTCCCGCAACACGGGCCGGTCAATTCAGGAACCGGACGGCGCGCGCCATGCCATCCGGGCCCACCAGGACCTCGGCTTCCACGCTTTCCGCGTCGCCATCGTCGCTCGCCGGCATACCCAGCGCGGTCACGGCCGAGCGCGGCAACTCCACTCGCACCAGGTCGACATCCTCATCTTGCGGCGAGCCCGCGGCATTCGGCAGGGGTATGAATGCGGCCTCTTCTTCTTCGCTGCCGGCGACGGCAGCCAAACCGGTGTTGGCGGCGACCAGCGGAGGCGGCGGCTGGCGCACACCGGTCCAAAGTGCGCCGGCAACCAGCAACACCGCGGCCGCGGCGGCCCACCAACGGCGAACCTCGCCCACGGGCGGCACGCGCAGGCGGTACCGTTCCCGATAAGCGCGCACCAACTGCGCCTCCACCCGCGGCGGCGCCGACACTTTCTTCATCTCCTCGGCCAGCAGGCGGAGACCTGCCGCCACGGGGCGCCCGGTCTCCCACCGCGCGGCGCAAACGGGGCACGCGGCCAGATGGGCGTCGAAACTTCCTTCGGGCTCCGGCCCGGCCACCTCATTCCAATACTCTTCGCAGTTCATATCGCACACCTCGCCGCTTTCCACGCCGGAATCGTAGCGCCACGGCGCTCGTCCCGCAGTTTCCCGGCCAACATCATCCGCGCGCGGTGGAGGCGCGAGCGGACCGTGCCGATGGGGCAACCCAACGCCGCCGCAGCCTCGGCGTAATCCACTTCCTCCAGATCGCACAGCACCACCACCTCGCGGTAGCGGCGGGGCAGACTGCTCACCGCCCGGCGCAACGCCTCGACGCGCTCGCGGGCAGCCAAGTCCGCCAGCGGATCGCAAGGATCCGCCGGTTCCACAAACCGGCCGTCTTCGCCGCTGGCGTCCACCGGCACGTCGGAACGCCGCCGCTCGAACTGCCTGAGTAAGAGCTTGCGCGCGATGCCGAACAGGTATGCCACCAGGTTTCCGCGCTCCGGGTCGTAGCCGCACTCATCCCGCAACAAGGCCAGGAACACTTCCTGAGTGATATCCTCGGCGACCGAAGCCGAGCCGCTCATCTGCAGTGCGAAACGGTAGAGGGCCGGCTGCCGCCGATGGTAGAGAGCCACAAATGCCTGCTCCTGGCCGGCGCGGAGTCGCTCGAATAGCTGTTGGTCCGATTCCGGCGGCTTCATCTGCCCTCACTTAATTCTTTCATATTGCGGCACTAAAGTTCCACGAATTGCCGGGCCGCCGACATAGAAGTGGCACTCATTCCAGCGACAAACACGCCCTCAAGCTCCGCAGGAGTGAAAGAAAATAGCCCACGGCGCGAGCCGTCGGGATAGGTCGACAGTGAGGACCAGCCCCGGAACGGGGCGGAAGAGGCTCTCGTCAACAGTCTTCCGCCCCGTTCCGGGGCTGTCAGGCAGCAACCTGATTCCACATGGCTTGCGCCATGGGCTACTATCCTTCGCCCTCCGGGCTGGCGCCGCCAGCCTTCGTACCTATACCGCTCACACTCAGGCGGATTTCCTCGGAATACAACAAGCCACCATTTCTGCGTCGCGCACCGCCACCGGGCCTGCGTGAAGTGTAATACGGCTCAATCATGCTATGATGTCGGCGCTGGTGGAGCGCCCCCGCCAGCCAACTCCAGATGAGCCCTTCCCAAACCGACCATTCCCGCCGCGAAATGTGGCTGACCCTCGCATACTGGCTGGTCCCTCCGGTTTTCTGTCTGGCCGTCTATTACTGGGGCCTTCGCGCCTGGTATCAGCAGGACGACTTTGTCTGGCTCGGCCAACGCTTGCGAATCGAGAACTGGCACGATTTTCTGCGGGCTGTCTTTGTGCCCTCGGTTCATGGCACCTTCCGGCCGCTGAGCGAGCGCTTGTTCCTGCTGGTTGCCGGCAGTGCGTTCGGAACCGATGCCTTTCCCGCCCGTCTCGTCGTCTTCCTGACCGAGGTCGCAAATCTCGCGCTGATTTCGTCGTTGGCCCGCCGCATGTCGAATTCCCGCATCGCCGGATTCCTGGCCCCCATTCTCTGGACGGCGAACGGCGCGCTGGCGTTCCCCATGGCCTGGAGTTCGGCCTATATGCACATCCTGTGCGGATTCGCGATCTTGCTCGCACTCCACTTTCTGGCCCGCTACCTGGACACCGGCAAACGCTCCGATTACTGGTTGCACTGGATCGTGTTTCTGGTTGGTTTTGGCGTGATGGAAAGCATGATCGTCTATCCGGCAATCGCGGCGGCTTATACGCTGGTGCGGGCGCGCAGGCGTTTCTTCGGCACCCTCCCGTTGTTCGGTGCGTCGATCCTATTCTGGGTCCTGCATTCCCGGTTTGTGCCGAAACAACACCAGGGAACATACTCCGTGCATTTCGATTCGTCCCTCCCGCGCACGCTGGTAACTTACTGGAAGTGGGCGCTGGTGCCACGGGACTGGCTCGACTGGCAGGGCTGGCGTCCGCGTTTTGTATTAGTGGCGACGGTCACGGTGATCGCTCTCACGGCGGCTATCTTGATCTACGTAGCATATGCGGCCCTGCGCAGAAATCTGGCGCCGGCGTTTGGGTTGTTTTGCTTCCTCGTGTTACTGCTCCCTGTGTTGCCGCTCAAAGAACATGTGTCGTATTACTACCTGGCTCTCCCGTCGATGGGACTCGCATTAGTAGGCGCGTTCGCGGCCGATTCGGCGGTCCGCGCCGGCTGGTGGACCAGGCTGATTGCGGGATTGTTGCTAGGGTTATACCTTTTCGTTCAGGCGCCCTATACAGCTTGGGCATGTAAGTGGTGGTATCTTCGCAGCCAGCGAGTGGAAGACGTGGTCTTGGGCGCGGTGTCTGTGCGCCAGAAAGCGCCGAGCAAGATTCTCGTCATCACCGGCGTCGATGAAGTGATCTTCGACGGCGCCTTCTGGGACGGCGCTTTTCAAGCCTTCGGCGTTTCGAATGTCTACGCGGACCCCGGCCAGCGTGCGGCGCTGACGGCGAATAGCGTTATGGAAAATCAGGATCTCTCCAGCCTTTTCCCCGATCCGGCGGATTTTCAACGCGGCCTGCTGGAACACCAGGTGATCGTGCTTTCCGCCGGCGGCCCGGCGCTTCAGAACGTCACTGCCCTTTTCGAGGCACGCGCGGAAGCTGCGCCGCTTCTGTGGCCACGCCGCGTGGATGTGGCGAATGCTCTTGCCGCGGACTACCTGCGCGGGGCGTGGTTCGAGCCCGAGGGCGGCCATCGTTGGATGGGGAAGAAAGCGGGAGTGGTCTTAGCCGGTCCCGCGTCGCAGAACGAGCAGTTACATCTCGCCGGTTACTGCCCTGCTCCGCAAGTCGCAGCGGGCCTCCTGATAGCCAGGATACTGGTCGAGGGTGAAGAGATTGGACAGCTCCGGCTCACCGAAGGCGATGCCAACTTTGACACCGCTTTTTCGTTGCCATCCCAACTCGTGGGAAAAGCCAGGATAGAGATCTCGGTTGAATTGGACCGTACTTTCCGCGCTGCCGGCGACCTACGCGACTTAGGACTGACTTTCGGGTCTTTCGAGGTTCGCTAGTTAGTCGGGCTGGCTAAAAGAGGCTGCTGAAAAAAGTCCGGCAAGACATTCTTGGGCCACGGATGAACACAGATGAACACGGATAAACCAATTCTTTTCAATCTGCGTTCATCTGTGTTCATCCGTGGCCATGATGCTTTTCGTGTTTTTCAGCAAGCTCTAAGAGCATGACTACCTAACTGGTCTTGGCAGGCCGCTCGCGCGCCTGGCGCCAGGTTGTAATCGAAGTTACGCCGTAGTTCCATACGGCCCCCACGGCGAGCCCGCAGGCCCCCGCCAGATACCAGGGAACTCCGGCGTCCTTGGTGAACTGGGCAATCCGGACGTTGACGACGGCGCCCACGAAGCAGGCGGCATAAAATGTCGCCAGACCGATCCACATACGCCGTCCGCGCAAACGCCGGTCGCGGTAAGTCAAGCTGTTGTTCAGGAAGAAATTGGCAGTCATGGCGACAAAGGTGGTGATCGCTTGTGCCGTAAAGAACTGCATCTTGAGAACGGAAAACAGCACGTAGAGCACGCCGATCGAAAGCACCAATCCCAAGGCGCCCACCATGCTGAAGATGAAAAAACGAGGAGGGATCAGGTTGCCAATGGTCTTATCGAGCAGCAATTGCAGGTATTCGATGCCGACCAGAATGTCCAGCTTGCTGGCGCCACGGGTGCGTTTGCGGAAAGTGTAAGGCACTTCCGCGACGCGGACCGGGCGCCGCGACGATGCCACCAGGTCGAGAAGGATCTTGAAGCCGGTGCCGGAAGCCGAATGAATCACTTCCTCGAGGAAACCACGGTCCACCACAAAGAAGCCGCTCATGGGATCGCTGAGATCGGTGTGCGATACGGTCCGGCTCAGCCGCCGGCCAAGGTGACTCAACCGCACGC
Source organism: Bryobacteraceae bacterium (assembly GCA_049508735.1). Lineage (GTDB taxonomy): Bacteria > Acidobacteriota > Terriglobia > Bryobacterales > Bryobacteraceae > Bog-375. The sequence goes on from JBELAO010000011.1 coordinate 24,555, forward strand.
GATGCCCGGCAAAGTCGCCCATGCCGCCGCCTTCCTTGTTGCGAGTGGCAACCACCAAATCGAGCTGCCCCTCCTTGAGCCGGCTGAGCATGGTGGGCAGAATCCGCTCATCATGCTGCAGGTCGGCGTCCATCACGGCGATGTAAGGCGCGGCCGTGGCCATCATGCCTTCCAGACAGGCGGAAGAAAGCCCGCGGCGGCCGATGCGCTGGAGGACCCGCACCCGCGGGTTAGTCCGGGAGATCGCGCGGATCGCGGCGGCCGTGCCATCCGGCGAATCGTCATCGACGAAAATAATTTCGTACTCGATTCCGCCGAGCGAATGCCGCAGGCTCTCCAGCAGCGGCGCGATATTATCCCGCTCCTTGAAGGTGGGAATGACAATCGCCAGCTCCACGGGAACCGCATTCGGCGGGCTTTGCGGGCTGTTTGTCTGCTCGGGAATGGTGTGGCTGCTTCTTGGGTCGGCCAATGAACCGCTCGCCTGCAACGATGTTCCGGATGTACTACCCGATTATCCCGCCGGAACATTCGTGGTGCAACCCGTTTTTGCCCGATGGCCGTCCGTCGGAAGACCGGGCGTGAAGCCGGCGCCTACGCGGCGGCGATCTCCTCGAGCAAGCGCTCGATTTCGGCGGCGGGATCCGCGGCCCGCGTAACTTGCCGCCCAATTACCAGGTAGCTGGCGCCATCGCGCAGGGCTTCGGCAGGCGTGGCGACGCGCTTCTGATCGCCGCGATTGGCGCCCGCCGAGCGCACGCCCGGTGTCACCAGGATGGGCGCGGGACCGAAAAGGCGGCGCAGGTCGGCGGCCTCCAGCGCCGATGCCACAATGCCGTCCATGCCGCACTCCATCGCCAGCCGTGCGCGGCGCCCCACCAGCTCGGCGATCTCGCCCTGGTAGCCGATCTCTTCCATATCTTCCCGGCCAAAGCTGGTGAGCACGGTGACCGCCAGCAGTTGCAAGCCCGCGGCGGCGCGGCCTTCCACCGCCGCTCGCATCGCCGAACCGACCGCGTGCACGGTCAGGAACCGCACGCCGATGCGCGCCACCTGGGCCACCGCGCGCTTCACGGTTTCCGGTATGTCATACATTTTGAGATCGAGGAAAACTTCCTTGCCCTGCCCGATTAATTCGCGCACGATCTCCGGGCCGGCGGCGGCATACAGCTCCAGCCCGACCTTGTAAAAACCCACGCGGCCGCCGATGCGATTGACCAAAGCGCGCGCTTCAGCCGCGGTCTCCACGTCGAGAGCAATGATGATGGGATTGTAGTTCATATCAGACGGATCGCCTTTGCGCCGCGCTCCAGCACGCGGCCGATGCGGTAAGCGCCCTCGATCGCCTGCTCGAGGCGCGCGGCGCCATCTTCCGGCATTGAGATCAGCAGGCCGCCGGAAGTTTGCGGATCATAGAGCAAGTCTTCAATCTCGCGCGGCAACTCGCGCGCGGTTTCCACCACGCACGAAGCGAACTCGCGATTGTTCTTGAGGCCGCCGGGGATGGCGCCCAGCCGCGCATACTCGACCGCGCCGGGCAGGAACTCGACCAGCCCGGCTTCGATTTCGAGCGTGACGCCGCTCGCCAGCGCCATTTCGCGCGCGTGGCCGATCAGGCCGAAACCGGTGACGTCGGTGCAGCCGTGAGCGCCCAAGCGCAGCATTTCCTCCGCCGCGCGCCGGTTTAGCGCGAGCATCTGGCGGACCGATTCCGCCACATGCCCCGGCGCCGCGAGGCCGCGCTTCAGGGCTGTCCCGATCACGCCGGTGCCGAGGCGCTTGGTGAAGACCAGCGCGTCGCCGGGCCTGGCGCCTGCGTTGGCGGTGACGCGCGCCGGGTGAACGGTCCCGGTGACCGCGTAGCCGAACTTGATTTCGTCATCCGCCACGCTGTGGCCGCCCAAAATCGAACAGGCTGCCTCATGCATCTTTTCCGCGCCGCCCTTGAGAATCCGCTGCAAGTCCTCCGCGCTGCCCTTGGCGGGGTACGCGACAATCGAAAGCGCCGAAATCGGCTGCCCTCCCATGGCGTAAACGTCGCTCAACGCATTGGCGGCGGCGATGGCTCCGAACGTGTACGGATCGTCCACGATGGGAGTGAAGAAATCGACCGTCTGCACCAGGGCAAGCTCCGCCGTCAGCTTGTACACGCCGGCATCGTCGGCGGTGTCAAACCCAATCAGCACGTTCTCATTTGCCCAGCGGGGAACGCTCGCCAGAACCTGGTCCAACAACTTTGGACTCAATTTGGAAGCTCAACCCGCCGCCTTCACGTGCGCCGTCAGTTTGCGAAGCTGCGTTGTATCTTCCATGGCGCCTCTTCCATCGCACCTTTGGCTGCTTTACTATAATAGCGGCAATGGTTCGCTGTCTCTTTTTCCCCGCTCTGCTGCTGGCTGCGGCGCTGACGCTCGCCTCCAGCGATCCCAGCTCCGATCCGCGACTGAGCAAGGCTTCGCGATTCGCCGAGCGCAATGGATGGATTCAGGTCCATCTGGAAGGCTCGCCCGACGAGATCGGCTTCCAGCACGGGTTTCTGCTGGCCGATGAAATCGAAGATACGCTTCAGGTGGTTTCCGCCGAGTTCGCGCACGACGAGAAGCGGGACTGGGCGTTCTTCCGCTCGGCCGCGCGCGACGTTTTCTGGCCGCACGTGGAGGAGGAGTACCGCGCCGAGCTCAACGGTATCGCGGAAGGACTGAAAGCGCGCGGCAGCAAGCTGGATCTCTGGGACGTCGTCGCGCTGAATTCCTGGACGGAAGTGACGTACTACACCAAGCAACTCAACCACCAGACCGGCGGCACCGCCGGCCGGTGCAGCGCTTTCGTGGCTACCGGCAGCTACACCTCCGACGGCCGCGTTGTGATCGGCCACAATAACTGGACCAACTACGCCGATGGCGAACGCTGGAACATCGTCTTCGATATCGTGCCGGCCGGCGGTTACCACATTCTCATGGACGGCATGGCCGGCCTGATCGACAGCGGCGACGATTTCGGCATGAATTCGGCCGGCATCATCGTCACCGAAACCACCATCAGCGAGTTCTCCGGCTTCGACCCGGCCGGCGTTCCCGAATTCGTGCGGGCTCGCAAAGCCATGCAGTATTCGGCATCGATAAACGATTTCGTGCGCATCATGAAGGAAGGCAACAACGGCGGCTACGCCAACAACTGGCTGGTCGCCGACCGCAACACTGGCGAGATCGCCGATCTCGAACTGGGCCTCAAGAACGTGCATCTCGATCGCACGCGAGACGGTTATTTTGTCGGCTCGAATTTCCCCATCGATCCTCAGTTGATCCGCGAGGAGACCAGGTTCCACACCGATGACTCCGGCAACTCGGCCAACGCGCGCCACGCGCGCTGGCTGACGCTGATGGAAGAAAACCGGGGCAAGATCGACATCGCCGCCGGCGAGCGTTTTCTGGCCGATCACTACGACTCATTTGCGAAGAAGGTGCAGCCCAGCGAGCGTACGCTGTGCGGCCACGCCGACCTTTCTCCGCGCGGGATCGCCAACTGGCTGGAGCCGTACGCTCCCGCCGGCGCGGTGCAGAACAAAGTCACCAGCGCCGCGCTGGCCGCCAGGATGTCGTTCACGGCCGCCCTGGGCCACGCCTGCGGCCGCAACTTCAGTTCCGCCGCGCACCTGGCGCGATACGCGAATTATGAGTGGTATCGCCCGATTCTTCGCGACATGGATGCCAGGCCGTGGACGGAATTTCGGGCCAAATAGCGGACCTATTTCCGATTCGGACTAAGGAGATCGATGCGCGCTCCGCTCGCCGAGCGCTCGATGAGATGGGCCAGCCGATTCGCGCGCGTCTCTGCTTTCTTTGCGCTCATCACCCAGAAGGTCGCGATTTTCCGGTAGCCAGGAGGCTGCGCATCGAAAAACGCCGCTGCTTTCCGGTTGCCGCGCAAGGCTCCATCGAGCGCCGGATCGAGCTCTGCCCGCTCGCGCTCGTACGAATACTGCCGCGTCTTCCGCTCATCGCGCTCTTGAAACACGCGGAGGCCCGGCGGCTTCATCAGCCCCTGGGCGGTAAGCTCGCCAACACGCTTAATATTCACCGCGCTCCAGGTGCTGCCCGGTTTCCGCGGCGTGAACCGGATGGTGTACGCTTCCGCATCGAGCCGTTTGCGGACGCCGTCGATCCAGCCGTACGAGAGCGCTTCGTCGAGTGCCTCCGGATAAGTGATGCCGCCGCGGACCGACCCCTTCCTGTAGAACCCGACCAGCAGCTCGCGCGCGTCAGCGTGATGCCCGGCGAGCCACTCGCGAAAGTCAGCGGCGGATTTGAAGAATACCGCTTTCATGCGAACCTGGCGTATCGGCCCCACGGCGAACACCCCCCTGCGTCGAGACGAATCTCGACGCGGCACTCATGAGTGCGTGCGCCACGAAAACTCTTGCGCCGCGAAGTCCCCGGTAACGCCGGCGATCTTGTCGCCGGTGGTTTGCCGCTCCGCGTTCTACTTGTGCTGCCGGGCGAAATCCCAGGCGTGCTGCACGATGGTCCTCAACTCGCTCGAGCGTGGCTGCCAGCCCAGCTTGGACTGTAGCTTGACGGAGCTGGCCACCAGGCTCGCCGGATCGCCCGCGCGCCGCGTTCCCATTACGTACGGCACCTTTTGACCGGTGACTTCTTCCACCGCGCGAATCACTTCCATCACCGAATGGCCGGAGCCGGTCCCCACATTGAACTGGTCGCTCGCTCCTCCAGCCAGCAGGTATTCGAGCGCCAGAATGTGGGCCTCGGCCAGATCCTCCACGTGGATGTAATCGCGGATGCAGGTGCCATCCGGCGTATCGTAGTCTTCGCCAAAAACCGTGACCGGCTGGCCGGAGAGCACGGCGCGGAGGATGAGCGGGATGAGATGCGTTTCCGGCTCGTGCTGCTCGCCCAGTGCGCCATCGGGCGCACTGCCGGCGGCGTTGAAGTAGCGCAGGCACACGCTGGTAAGCCGGTGGATGCGGTCGAACCAGCCCAGCGCCGTTTCCACCATCACCTTGGATTCGCCATACGGATTCATCGGGTGAATGGGGAATGTCTCCAGAATCGGCACCGCGTGCGGATTGCCATATACCGCGGCGGTGGACGAGAAAACGATGTGCTTCACGCCTGCGGCTTGCATGGCGGTCGCGAGCGATAGCGAACCACTCACGTTGTTGACGAAGTACCGTTCCGGCTCGTTCATCGATTCGCCCACCGCGATGAAAGCCGCGAAATGTACCACTGCCTCGGTCTTCAATTGCCGCATCAGCTCGGTGAGCGGGCGCGTGTCGGCCACATCCATTTCATGCAGGCGGCCGGCTGGGACGTTGTGCCGGTACCCTTTCGAAAGGTTGTCCACCACCGCCACGTCGTAGCCTCGTTCGAGCAGCAGACGAACCGTGTGCGAGCCAATATATCCGGCGCCGCCGGAGACGAGAATTCTTCGAGTAGTCACAATTTAAGTGCCTGATAGGGCACGCTTTAGCTTGCCCAGAAAATCGAAAAGAGATAGTAAACGGGCAAGCTAAAGCGTGCCCTGCCCAAGCACAGGGCTCAGCGCATGCGGTCGGCTTCGGCCTTCATCACCTGAGCGTTCTTCCAGGCCTGCTGCGCCACCGAACTTTGAATGCCGGCGGCCTGTTCGCTGAACTTGGCGCCTTCCAGAATTCTTGCCTTGTTCAGGGTCATTTTGCCCAGGTTGTAATTGGAGATACCGAGCTGAAACAGCGCGTTCGCATAGGCCACTGTATTGCCTTTCTCGTAAGGCAGCGCGGCGCGCAGGTTCCTGTCGGCATCCACCCAGTGCGCAGTGCCGGCATAGGCCATGCCCGCCATGTAATAGGAGGGGCCGAGTGTCGCGTCGCGCTCGCGGTTCCATTCGGCGTCGCTCACCCCTTCCGGCGGTTTGGGATGACTGCCCCATAGCGCGATCAGGCGTGTGGAATAGGCTATCGTGCGATCGTTCTGTCCACGCGAAGCCGCGCTGCGGGCAAGCGGGTCCAGCAGGTATGGATTCTCGGGGAAGTTCGCCAGCGCTTTCTCGGCGATCTCCGGAATTTTCGCGGAGGCGCCGGTCTTGGCGAGAGCTCCCAGGTATGGCCCATAGCCCGAGTCCAGGTACTTGCTCTTGGGATTCTGCTTCTCCAGCGTGGCGATCAGGTCCACCATCACCGGCGCTTCGGCCTGCACTGCGGTGGCGTAAAGCGCGTATTCCGTGTAGGCGTCAACCCCTTTCAAGTATTCGAGGCGCTGCTTCGCGGCATCGGGGTCGGTGTCGCCCGGTTTGGCGATCTCCTCGCGCGCCATGGCGCTGGTTTCCGCGGCCAACTTCTTGACCGTCGCGGCATCCTTCTTGGCTACCGCGTCCTGCAAGCTCTGATAGTTCGTGTCCAAATCCTGAGCCGCGGCAACGGCGGCTCCGGCAACCAGCAAAACCGCCAGCAAAAGACCGCATCGGTTCATGGCAATTGTCCTCCCAAAATTCCGGTTGTGAATCAGTTGGATTATAACCCCCGGCACGACTGTTGGGAAGGGAACCGGATCTCAAAATCGGAAGAGGCGCTACTTGGGCTTGGCCGGCGCCAGTTTCAGGATCATGCCCATGTCCGTCGCGATCCACATGTTGTCTTCGTCTACCGCCGCCAGAATCGTGCGATGGCCTTCCGCGCGGTAATCCACCTCCATCGCTCTCCACTGGGTGTAATCCGTGCTGACCAGCACCCGCACCTTGCCCGGGACCACGTCGCGCAGTTTCCCCTGCACGCTGGTGCCGGCCAGGTACGCCGTGCCATTCGGCGCCAGCCAGATGTCGCTGACGGCGAAATCCGGCGTCTTGTAGATGCTGATATTCTTGCCGCTGTGCCAGTCGAGACGGTAGACCTCGCTCGGGAAACGGAAGCCTTGCGAGTAGACGGTCAGCCCCAGGCCGCGCCCGTTCGGCAGCAGGCGCACCCGTTCCACCTCGCCGAACAGCGAGGCCGAACGGGAAGTCCAGGTCTTGCCTCCGTCGTGCGTGGTCAAGGTGTAATTCAGGTGCGGCAGGTCGGAGCGCAGCAGCGCCGCCTCGGGGTCTATCCAATCGGGCGTTTCATTGTCCCAGCGGCGCTCCGGTATGTTCCAGCCGGTGATCAACGTGGTTTCCGGATTGGCAAAAGCGATCCACGTGTAGGCGCTGTGCTGCTGGTCGCCCGGCGGAAGGGCGGCCGCCGCCACCTGCTTCCAGTGCTGCGCGCCGTCGTGCGTTTCCAGAATCGACTTATGCGCGCACGCCGCCCACCCGTTCTTGTCGTCGAGGAACGCGACGCGGAGGATTTCCGCTGGCGGTTTGGGCAGCTTGACCCAGGCCCTGCCGGTTTCCGTGGTCCGCCAGAGACCCTTCTCGGTCACCAGCCAGCCCAGGTTCTCGTTGAGAAAGAACAAGGATATCGGCATCTCCGCCAGCGGCAAACGCTGCCAGTGCTCGCCGGAATCCGCCGTCACCAGCGAGACCGGCTGCTCGCGCTTTCCATCGGTGATATAACCCACCGCCACGCCACGCCGCGCCGAAGGGAAGGCCATGTCCGTGAAGACCAGCCCGGACTTGCCCTCATCGTAGAAATACTGGGTTTCCCAGCGCTCGGCGACGAGCGGAGCAACCAGCGCCGCGAGCGCCACCGCCGCGCCGGCCCATCGAGTCAGGCCATTGCTCACGTGACTATTGTTTCATCGAAATCGGGCCCGAGGAAAGCACCAGATCCACATGGTTCGCCGAATCCACGGCGTCCGGCGACATGCGGGCCAGCACCAGCACGCACCCGATCTGTTCGCCGACCGTGGTCAGCACCTCCATCTCGCTCCCGGTGTGCTGGTGGGGCATGCGGTGTTGCACGTTGATGACCCCCACCACGCGATTGCGTGCGATCACCGGAGACGAAAGAAACGCCTCATAAGTGTCTTCGGGCAGTTCCCCGAAGGTCTTGAAGCGGGTGTCCTTATAGGCCTCGCGCGAGATCGCCACCAGGCGCCGCTCGCTGGCCACCCAGCCGGTCAGGCCTTCCTTGCGCCGCAGCCGCACCTTGCCGATGGTGGAAGGGTGCGGCGTGTTGGAAGCGCACAGCACCAGGTCCTCGCCATCCGCCAGGTATATCAGGCAGGAATCGCACTGCGTATACTCCACCACCAGCGAAACCACCCCTTGCAGAACCTCTTGCAAGCTCATCTCCCGCACCATGAACCGGCTGATCTTCTGGAATAGGCGCAGTTGCTGTTCCGTGCGCTCCAGGCGCACCTCAAGATCCTTGGGCTTCGGCACGACGTTTCTATTATAGCCGCGCTTTCGCCGCGGCTTCACAGCGGATTTGGCCGCAGGTGCGCGACATGAAAGTGGCGAGCTCTCGGATTCGGTGAAGATCTGCCCCTGTATCCGAGCGTACAGCTACGCTCAGCCGCATCTTCAGCCCGGAGGGCGTTAGAAAATTTAGAAAATAGCCCACGGCGTAAGCCGTGGGAAAACCGATTGTTCCTGCCAGCCCCGGAAGGGGCGGTACATCGCTCGCCAAACGTCTTACCCCCCGTTCCGGGGCTAAGTTCACCGCCGTCCTTCCCACGGCTTGCGCTGTGGGCTATGATCTTTCGCCCCTCCGGGGCTTGGCCCGGACCCAATGTTGGAACGCGGATCACTCTTATGTCGCACACCCGTTGGCCGCGCCGGCTCGGCTGCCCCGTTACAGCGATCTTCCCTTGCGCCAGTGCCCCTCGAAAAGTCCCTGCATGGCTTCGCCCATGCCTTCGTGATCGAACACTACCGAGGTCCAGGCTGGTTTGGTAATCACCGGATCGAGCAGCGCCACCAGGCCGCGCACTCCGTCGAACACCGCCAGCTTCATGGGCAGCGAATCGGCCACCCGCACTTCCACGCCAACCGCCGCGTACTCGCTCAGGCGCTGGCGATGCTCTTCGTCGAGCGAAACGGCTTCGAGCAGGATGCTGCACCGGACGCCGGCCGTGGCGGCTTGCTTCACCAGTTTTTCGTCTAGCGGGTCCACTGCATAAGGCGGCCGTGAAAACTCCAGGTACTGGGTTCGCACTTCGGCCAGCATGCGCCGGTATTCAGCCGCGGTCTGCGCGGGTTCGGTCACGATGCGCAGAAAATCCAGCGTGCCGCGCCCGCCTTGGCCCTCGGAGTACAACTGTTTCAGCTCGTCGCTCAAGACCGCGCCGGCGCGTCCACTATCGGCCAACTCCTCATCCAGCGCCTGGCGCCGGCGGCCCAAATAGCTTGGGATGGCGAGGCTTGGTTCGACCGCCGAGAACAGCTTGGTCCGCTCCTGCACTACTTGAGCGAAGCCTTTCTCCACCAGGCTGTCCAGAACCTCGTAAATCTTTTGGCGCGGCACGTGGGAGCGCGCCGCAAGCTCCAACGCCTTGAACCGTGAGTGTCCGAGCAACACCAGGTAGGAACGGGACTCGTACGCGTTGAGCCCCAATTGCTGCAACCTGCGCCAAAATCGTTGGAAATCTACCGGGGCTAACTCTTCGTCCATATTCTTTCAACCTTACCAAACACAATCGCCCGTGGTGAAATAAGCATCGGAGCCGCTACCATAGGGAGCGGTTCTCTTATGTCGGGGTACCTTTGGTGGACCGGCGCAGCAGCCAGCGGACGCCGCCAGGAATCGGCTTCCGAAGGGCCGCTTTTGGGCGGAAGGCCACTTTGGGAAGTATGCCGTAGTTAAGAACTAGCGAGTTTGCGTAGGCCGATGGGACCATAACGGTATTAGTTTCCACCCAACGGTGGGGAACAGTTTGACTTGGTAGTAATGGAACCCTACAATAGGCGTAGCGAGTGGTGTATGGCTGAAAACAACGCCGCAATAAACGGACCCATGCCTGGCTCGGGGATTGGCATCGGACCCAAGATCCGCATCGTGGTGGCCGACGATCACCCGATCTTTCGCGATGGTCTGTGCAAGCTGCTGGCCCTGGAGGACGACTTTGATGTCGTGGCGCAGGCACAGGATGGCCGCCAGGTGCTTGAGGTGTTGCACCAGCTCGAGCCGGATATTCTCCTGCTGGACCTGAAGATGCCCGGCCTGGATGGGCTCGCCACATTGCAGCGGTTGCAGGTGACCAAGGGCAAGACGCGCGTCATCGTGCTGACCGCTTCCGACGATAAGAACGAATTTGTGCAGGCCATGAAGCTGGGCACGTCCGGCATTGTGCTGAAGCAGACGGCCACCGACCAGTTGATCAAGAGCATCCGCAAGGTGCATGCCGGTGAGATCTGGCTGGATTCGCACACCACGGCCGCGGTGATCCGCCAGTTTGTGGCCAATGAAGATGCCGCCCCGCCGCCGCCCCAGCCCCTTGCCGGCGCGCCGACCCGTGAGCGGGAGCGATCGCCGCTCAGCCAGCGCGAACGGGAAATCGTTGCCCTGGTGGCGCAGGGTTTCAAGAACAAGGAGATGGCCGAGAAGATGTTTATCAGCGAGCAGACGGTGAAGAACCATCTGCACAACATCTTCGATAAGCTGGGCGTCTCCGACCGTCTGGAACTGGCGCTCTACGCCATCCACAACAACCTGCACAACGGTCGCTAGTGTCCTGTCCGGCAGGTTTGCAACGTGATTCCGGAGCTTTCGGTGGGGCATGCTTTTAAAGGCCGCTGAAAGAGTCCGAAAAGAAGTTGAGCCACGGATGAACACGGAGAGACCAATTCTTTTCAATCTGCGTTCATCCGTGGGCATGATGCTTTTCGTGTTTTTCCGCAAGCTCTGTAGCTTGCCCTGAACGTAAGGGAATCAATCGTCGGGAAAGCTATGGCGCTAACGCCAGTTGCGATCTACCGGAGGCTGTACGAGGGACTGAATTACCGCCTGCGCTCTTTCGCTGGCGGCCGGTTTGCCCATCGCTGCCGTCCCACCTCGATCATGTTCCTGCTGACGGAGCTGTGCAACGCCCGCTGCGTGCACTGCGACATCTGGAAGAACAAAGGAAAAGAAGACTCGCCCAGCCAGGCTCAGTGGACGCAGGTTCTCGACGATCTGCGCTCCTGGCTGGGGCCGGTCTCCATCGTTTTCACGGGTGGCGAAGCTTTGCTCAGACCTTACTCGACGGAGCTGGCCGCACACGCGTCGTCACAGGGGTTTTGGCTGGAATTCCTCACCCACGGCTACTGGAAAGACCAGCAGAGAATCGAGCAGCTCGCGCTTGCCAGGCCTTCCCGGATCACGATCTCGGTTGACGCGGTCGGCCCGGTGCATTCGGCCATCCGCGGCCGGGAGGATTTCTTCGAACAAACGAACCGGACCGTCGAAACGCTTCTGCGCGTCCGCAGCCAACATAAGCTCCGCTACCGGATCTTGCTGAAGACGGTAATTATGGCGCAGAATCTCGATTGCCTGGGCGAGGTGGCCCGATACGCCACTCGGGCTGGGCTGTCGGTTCTCTATCAGCCGATCGAGCAGAATTACAATACCGCTGACGATCCCGGCTGGTTTCTCGGCAGTCCAACCTGGCCCCGCGACTCCTCCGCCGCCGTCCGGGCGGTCCGGGAACTCGTCCAGCTCAAGCGTAGTGGGCTGCACATCGACAACACCGACGAGCACTTCGAAGCCATGATCCGCTATTTTCTGGATCCAGCCGGCCTGCGGCTGCTCACCCAGGACCACGTTGCCCAGCAGAAGAGGCCACTTTGTGCCGCCCTCACCATGCTTCAGTTCCAGAGTAACGGCGATGTGACAATCTGCAATCGCCGCCCTCCCGTCGGCAACATCAAGGAGTTACCGATCCGCCAGATCTGGGAGCGGCGCGCCCCCTACTGGGAGCGGGACTGCTGTCTGGCCGGCGAAACGGCCGGCAGCCTGAACCACGCGCCCGCGGATGGCGTTCCCGTGACGCCGCCGCAGGCAGAGCCTTCCAGCGTCCCGCGGAGAAACTAGTTGCCGCGCACCGTCCTTTCCGTGTTCGTGGTCAATCCGCAGCGGATCGGCGGTGTGGAGATGTTCGCGCGCGAGTTATCCGTGCAACTGGACGCCCTCGGCTGGAAGAGCGTCCTTTGCTTTCTGGACGCTCCGCCGGATAACGTCCGCCGCTTCTTGGCCGTGCCAGGCGTTTCCATCGAAGTCCTGCCGGGCATCGACCGCCTTGGCTGGAGCGTGGTCCGGCGATTGTCGAGGATCTTGAGGAAACACCGCCCCGAGATTGTGCACATGCACTTTACCGCTCCCCATAGCCCCTACCCTTGGCTGGCGCGGCTGCACTCGGTCCGCCGGAATTATCGCACCGATCACATCTCCCGCGTGGAAGGATACCAGCCGAAACGCGCGCCGTGGTGGAAACGCGCCACGGGGCGTGCGTTGAACTGGCCGCTGACCGGCCTCATCGCGGTGAGCGAATACAACGCGCTCGTCAACACGACCTACGGCGCAATCCCCGCCAGCCGCGTCACGCGGATTTACAACGGGGTCGATTCGTCTCGCATTTCCGGCGACGCCTGCCGGTTTCGCAGGGAGTTCAGGATTCCCGAGGACCGCGCCATCGTGCTTCAGGTGTGTTGGATGATCCCCGAGAAAGGCGTCGAGGACCTGATCGAGTCCGCCAAACTGGTGCTTGCGTCGAATCCGAAGGTGCAATTCGTGCTGGCAGGCGAAGGCGCTTGCCGCCAGGAGTACATGGCGAGCGTCGAAGCTGCCGGGATAGCGGATCACTTCACCTGGACCGGCCTCCTCGACGATCCTCTCGCCTGTGGAGTTTACGCGGCGGCCGACGTGGTTTGCCAGTTGTCGCGTTGGCAAGAGGCCTTCGGCTGGATGAACGCGGAGGCCATGGCATACTCGAAGCCCGTTGTTGCCACGCGAGTTGGCGGGATTCCGGAGATCGTCGAGGATGGCGTTTCCGGCTATCTTGTGAGCCGGCGCCAACCGGCTGAAGCCGCCGGCAGGATTCTGCACCTGCTAGAAGACGCCGAACTGCGGCGCCAAATGGGCGCTACCGGCCGGCGCGCCGTGGAAACCCGGTTCAACCTCCGCACCAACGTCGCCCAACTGATCGAACATTACGGAGTTTCCCGTGGCGCGGCCTGTCCAGGCTGCTGAGCCGAGACTCCTCTCGGCTTTTCTTCGCTGCCGGCCGCCCTTCGCGCGGTTGTTTCCAAAACTAGCAAAATAAAAGAGAAGTTGAAACGCCTATAGGCTCAGCGGGCGGGCCTCAAACCTACGCCGCTCAGTTTCACTTGACAAATGGTTAATTCAAACGAATAATTAAATCAGTCGAATGAGTGAAACGCGACTCAAAATCTTGGATACCGCCGAACGGCTGTTTGGCGAAGACGGCTACAAGGCCGTTTCATTGCGCCACATTACAGCGGCTGCCGGGGTCAATCTGGCGGCCATCCATTACTACTTCGGTTCCAAGGAAGAGCTTTTGGATGAGTTGGTTATGCGCAAAGCCGTACCCGTGAACGAGGAGCGCATGGAGAGACTGCGGCGCCTGAAAGAAGCGGCTGCGCCGAATCCAATAGCGCTGGAGGACCTGCTGGAAGCCTTCATGCTTCCGGCGTTTCACACGGCCGATAAGAGCCCCGAGTTCACCAAGCTGATGGGCCGGCTCCACGCCGAGGGCGTCATGCCGGAAGTCGCGCGCAAGCACTTTGGCCCGGTGGGGGGGTGCTTTCTGGCCGAGATGCGGCGGTCCCTCCCCGGCTTGGCGGAGGATGACCTGGCTTGGCGGGTACATTTCATGATTGGAGCCATGGCGCACGGGTTAAAGGCGCCGCCGCTCGAGATGCTTGGGCGAACCGTGCCCGAGCCGCCGAGCGAGGTGTCTCGGCGCATAGTGGCCTTCTTGTGCGGCGGATTTCGGGCGCCCGTGGCAGCCCTTGAAAAGGTTGAGGTGAAGTAATGAAGTTGGCGTGGATAGTGTTGCTGGCGATAACGCGGCCGGGTTGGGCCGCGGATGCGGCTGTGGAACCCGCACCGGTCGATTTGAGCCTGAAACGTGCGGTGGAGGTGGCGATTTCCGCCCACGGCAATACCAACATCCAGCTTTCCGGCGAAGCTCTCAAGCAGGCGCAGTCGCGCGCCTTGCAGGCGCGGGCGGCGTTGCTGCCCGATCTCGAGGGCGCCTTCGCGGACCGGGACCAGACGGTGAACCTGGCGGCCGAAGGGTTGACCAGCATCAAGTTGCCGTTCACCGGCTTCGCCTTCCCCAGCCTGGTCGGGCCGTTCTCGACCGAGGATGCGCGCCTTTCGGTCGAGCAAAGCGTGTTTGATTTTGCCTCCATCCGGCGCTTTCAGGCTTCCAAGGTCGGCGTCTCCGCCGCAACCCAGGAGCTGGATAGCACGGCCGAAAAAGTGGCCGCGGACGTGGCGCGGGCCTATTTGGCCGCGGTGCGCGCGGATGCCGATGTGGACACCGCCAACGCCAACGTGACCCTTTCCGATGCCGTGCTGACGCAGGCCGAAAACCAGAAGAAGGCCGGTACGGGAACGGGCATCGAAGTCACCCGCGCCAAGGTGCAACTCGCCAACGATCGGCAGCATTTGCTGGTGGCCGAAAACACGCGGCGCAGCGCGCACCTCGAGTTGCTGCGTGCGATGGGAACACCCCTCGACACAGAAGTGCGGCTCATCGACAAGTTGGGATACGTTCCGGTGGACGCGGTGACCCTCGAACAGGCCAAGGCGCAGGCGCTCCAGGCACGGCCGGACCTGAAAGCGCAGCAGCAGCGGGAAGAAAACGCGCGGCTTTCGGCCAGCGCGGTGAAAATGGAGCGGATGCCGTCGGTGGCGGCGTTTGGCGACTACGGTTCCAGTGGCATTTCCCTAGACAACAACATGCCGACGCGCACCTACGGCATTTCACTAAAGGTGCCGATCTTCGACGGCGGGCGGCGCGACGCGCGGCGGAGCGAAGCGGCCAGCCAGTACCGCTCCGAGCAGGTGCGCACCGGCGATTTGAAACAGCAGATCGAACTGGATGTGCGGCTGGCGCTCGACGGACTGCGGTCCGCCGAAGACCAGGTGAAGGTCGCCAGGGAAGGGCTGGAGTTGGCGGCGAGCGAGCTCACGCAAGCGCGCCGCCGCTATGACGCCGGCGTCACCGACAGTCTGGAAGTGACCGACGCGCAGACCCGCCTGGAGCGGGCGCGCGACAACGAGACTCAGGCGCTGTACAACTACAACGTGGCGCGCATCGACCTGGCGCAGGCCATGGGCAATATGCGGAGAAGCATTCCATGAAGAAGATACTGATACTTGTGGCGGTGGTGCTGGTTGCGGCCGGAGTCGCGGTCTATGCGTTTCACGGATCGGGGCGCGATTCGAACGGCCGGACGGTGGTCTCCGGCAACATCGAGCTGACCGAAGTCAACATCGGTTTCAAGACCGCCGGGCGGCTCATCGAGCGCACGGTGGATGAGGGCGACCTGGTGAAGAAGGGGCAACTGATCGCGCGCCTGGACCGCGACCAACTGACGGCGCAGCGCGACAGCCTGGCCGCCGGCCTGGCTTCGGCGCAGGACCAATTGGCGCAAGCGGAAACCTCGCTCGACTGGCAGCGGGAGACGCTGGCGGCGGACATCGAACAACGGCGCGGCGACCTGGCCGCCAGCCAAGCCCGCCTGGCGGAGATGAAGAACGGCTCGCGCCCGCAGGAAATCCAGGAGGCCAAGGCAGCCGTGGATGCCGCCCAATCGGAGTTCGATCGCGCCCAGAAAGACTGGGACCGCTCGCAGACGCTCTTCAAGAACGACGACATCTCGGCTTCGCAGTACGACGAATTCCGCAATCACTGGCAGAGCGCCGACGCGGCGTTGAAACAGGCCAAGGAGCGCGCGGCCCTGGTGTTCGCCGGGCCTCGCGTGGAGCAGGTGGACGGCGCCGCGGCGCAGGTGGACCATTCGCGCGGCGCGCTCAAAATGGCCGAGGCCAACCAGCTCGAACTGAAACGCCGCGAACAGGAGCTCTCGATCCGCCGCGCCGAAATCGAACGCTCCCGGGCCAACCTGGCGCAGGTGGACGCGCAACTCGCCGACACCATCGCCGTCTCGCCGGTGGATGGCGTGGTGCTGGTGAAATCCGCCGATGTAGGCGAGATCCTGGCCGCCGGCGCGACGGTGGTGACGGTGGGCGACATCGATCATCCCTGGCTGCGGGCTTACATCAACGAGACCGATCTGGGCAAGGTGAAACTCGGGTCTAAAGCGCGCATCACGACAGATTCCTATCCGGGCAAAGTTTACGACGGGCGGGTGAGCTTCATCTCCTCGGAAGCCGAGTTCACACCGAAACAGATTCAGACCCAGGAAGAGCGCGTGAAGCTGGTGTACCGCATCAAGATCGAAGTGGACAATCCGAAGCACGAGCTGAAATCGAACATGCCGGCGGATGCCCAGATAGTGCTGGAATAAAGCGCGACCGCTCCCTATGGTCGCGGCTCCGATAGCATCGAATGCGAATCGGAGCCGCGACCATAGGGAGCGGTCACGCAACGAATCGTAACCGGAACCCGAAGAGATTGCCCATGCAGCCCATCATCGAAACCACCGGCCTGACGCGTCGCTTCGCCGAACTGACGGCGGTGGACCATCTGGATTTGTCGGTGGTCCAGGGCGAGATCTTCGGCCTGGTGGGACCGGATGGCGCGGGCAAAACCACTACGCTGCGCCTGCTCTGCGGGCTGCTCGATCCCACCGAGGGCAGCGCCCGCGTGGCGGGCCACGACGCGGCGCGCGAATCGCAGGCGGTGAAGGACCGCATCGGATATATGGCCCAGCGGTTCGGGCTGTACCAGGATCTCAGCGTTCAGGAGAACATGAACTTCTATGCCGACCTGTTCGGCATCGTCGGCGCGGAGCGAGCCACGCTGAGCGCGGACTTGCTGCGCATGACGCGCATGGAGCCCTTCCGCCAGCGGCAGGCGGGCAAGCTCTCCGGCGGCATGAAACAAAAGCTGGCGCTGATGTGCACCCTGCTGCATCGCCCGCAAATCCTGTTTCTCGATGAGCCGACCAACGGCGTGGACCCGCTTTCGCGTCGCGATTTCTGGGCCATCCTCTACCAATTGTTGAAAGACGGCATCACCATTCTGATGACCACCGCGTATCTGGACGAAGCCGAGCGCTGCAACCGCGTCGGCCTGATGTACAAAGGGCGGCTGATCCGCTGCGATACTCCCGAAGCGCTGAAGCGCCAGGCGGGCAAGGATACTCTCGAAGGCGTGTTCGTGGATGGCGTGCACGCCGCCGAAGCGCTGGAGGCCCAATGAGCGTCTGGGCGCGCGACCTGGTGAAGAAGTTCGGCGATTTCGTGGCGGTGGATCACGTGACGCTCGAAGTGGAGCGGGGCGAGATCTTCGGTTTCCTGGGACCCAACGGGGCGGGGAAGTCCACCACCATCAGAATCCTCTGTGGGCTGATCACGCCTACCTCGGGGCTGGCGCTGGTGAACGGCATTGACGTCGCGAAAGATCCCGAAGAGGTGCGGCGCAACCTGGGGTACATGTCGCAGAAGTTTTCGCTCTACGACGATTTGACCGTGGAGCAGAATATCGACTTCTTCGCCGGCTTGTACGGCGTGCCACGAGAACGGCGCAGCGCGCGCAAGGACTATGTGCTCGAGATGGCCCGCCTCACCGAGCGGCGTTCCGCGCTGACCGGATCGCTCTCGGGCGGCTGGAAGCAGCGGCTGGCGCTCGGCTGCGCCATCCTCCACGATCCGCCGGTCCTGTTTCTGGACGAGCCGACATCGGGCGTCGATCCAATCGTGCGCGGCGTGTTCTGGGACCTGATTCGCGGCCTGTCGAGCACCGGGCATACCATCATCGTCAGCACCCACTACATGGACGAGGCCGAAAACTGCCACCGGCTGGCGCTGATGCATCGCGGCAAGGTGATCGCGCTCGGCACGCCGGCCGAACTGCGCCACCACGCGAGCGCGCACAGCCTGCTCCGTCTCGACAGCTCGCAGCCGCTCGAAACCATGCACGCGCTCGAAAATGTCGCCGGCGTGGTGGACGCGGCGGTGTTCGGCGGCGGGTTGCATGTGACGGTGGACGATCCGGAAGCGACCAGCGAGCGCATCCGCCGGAAACTCGCCGAGGCCGGCATCGAGGTCCGGCGCCTGGAGAAGATTTTGCCTTCGCTCGAAGACGTCTTCGTCTCCATGATCGAAGGCGAAGAGCGGAGGGCCGCATGAGCTACCGCCGCACCAGGGCCATGTTCATCAAGGAACTGCACCACGTAACGCGCGACAGCCGCAGTCTGCTGCTGGCGCTGGCCATGCCGGTGATGATGTTGCTGCTCTATGGTTACGCGTTGAGCCTGGACGTGGATCATATTCCCGCCCTGGTGTATGACCAGGACGGCAGTTCCGCCAGCCGCGATCTGGTGCGCCAGTTCCAGGGCTCGCGCTTCTTCGACATCAAAGGATTCGCCGCCGGTTATCCGCAAATCGAGCGCGAAATCAATTTCAGCCGGATCCTGATGGGCATCGTGATCCCGCGCGATTTCGGACACGACCTCGAATCCGGGCACGGCGCCGAGGTGCAACTGCTGGTGGATGGCAGCGATTCCAACACTTCCTCGATCGCCATCGGATACGCCGAGAGCATCGTGCAGATGTACTCCGGCCGTGTACGCGTGCGCAATGTGGCGCCCCCTGCGCCGCCGGTGATCGACGCCCGGATGCGGGTCTGGTACAACAGTTCGCTCGAATCGAAGAACTACGTGGTGCCTGGGCTGATCGCGGTGATCCTGATGATCCTGGCGGGCCAGTTGACCTCGCTGACGATCGCCCGCGAATGGGAATTGGGGACTATGGAGCAGCTTCTTTCCACGCCGCTGCGCCCTTCCGAGATGCTGCTGGGCAAGATGCTGGCATACTTTGCCGTTGGTCTGGTGGATTCGGTGATCGCGCTCATCGTCGGCGTAACGGTCTTCGCCGTGCCGTTCCGCGGCAGCATTCTGCTGCTGACCATTTCGACTTGCCTGTTTCTGTTCGGCGTGCTGTGCTGGGGCATTTTCATTTCGGCCGGATGCCGCTCGCAGGTGCAGGCCTATCAGATGGGCATGCTGAGCACGTTCCTGCCCGGTTTCCTGATGTCGGGTTTTGTCTTCGCCATCGACACCATGCCCAAGGTGATTCAGGTGCTGAGCGTGGTGGTGCCGGCGCGCTATTTCGTGTCGATCCTCAAGTCGCTGTTCCTGAAAGGCGTCGGCATCGGCGTCATCTGGGACCAGATGCTGTTCCTGGTCATTTTTGGCGCGTTCGTGTTCTGGTGGGCAGCGCGAAAACTGAGCAAGCAGAAGGTGGCATAAGCATGTGGGAACGAATCGGCGTGATGCTGCGCAAGGAATTCTTTCAGGTGTGGCGCGAGCCGCGCATGCGCATGCTCCTGTTTCTGCCGCCGCTGATCCAGTTGGTGGTGTTCGGTTACGCGGTGACGCTGGACGTGGACAACGCGCGGATCGGCTGGATGGATATGGATCACACGCCGGAAAGCCGGGCGTTGCGGGCGCGCTTCGAAGGCTCCGGCCGCTTCCAGGTGACCGCCATCGCGCAAAGCGAACAGGATGTGCAACGCCTGCTCGACCGCAGCGAGGTGCACGCGGTGGTGGCGGTGTTGCCGGGATTCGCGCGCGACCTGGCCCAGCGGCGCACGGCCCAGGTGCAGGTGCTGCTCGATGGCACCAATTCCAACACCGCCTCGCTGGTCTCGGCTTACGCCGGACAGGTGATCGACGAATTCGCCGGTGACGTTTCCCCGGCCCAGCACAAGAACCAGCAGACCATCAACCTCGTGATTCGCGGCCCCGGCCTCGCGGTACGTCGCCAACTCGGCCAGGTGGCGTCCGATACGCGGGTCTGGTTCAATCCGGACCTGCGCAGCCGCAACTATTTCGTGCCCGGCGTGGCGGCCAACATTCTGCTGATGGTCACGCTAATGCTGACCGCGCAGGCCATCATCCGCGAAAAGGAAATCGGCACCATGGAGCAATTGATGGTGACGCCGCTGCGGCCCATCGAGCTGATGCTCGGCAAGACGATTCCCTTCGCGATCGTGGGCATGGTGAACATGGTGATGGTGACGGTCGCGGCGATCTTGATTTTCCGCATTCCCTTTCGCGGCAATTTTCTGTTGCTGATGTTCTGCGCCGCGCTGTTCCTGATGACGGCGCTGGGGGCGGGACTGTTTCTTTCCACCATCTCACGCACGCAGCAGCAGGCCAACATGGGGTCGTTCTTCTTCACCACACCGGCCTTCATGTTGAGCGGCTTCACCTTCCCCATCCGCAACATGCCGGTGGCCGTGCAATATCTCACCTATCTCAACCCGCTGCGTTATTTCATGGAGATCGTGCGCGGTGTGTTTATCAAAGGCGTAGGCGTAACCGTGTTATGGCCGCAGATGCTGGTCTTGACCTTCTTTGGCGCGACGGTGCTGACGCTAAGCGCCGTGCGCTTCCACAAGACGCTGGATTAGGCGTGGCGCAGTCGCCGCCTTCCAGACGCTCTGCTACTTACGCACCCATCCCACTTGGCTCCGCCGGTCGAGACTCTCACGGATCCGCCGTACCTCCTTAAGCAGTAGGGCGGAGTCGGCATCCCAATCGAAGACGCCCGGAGCCCGCGGCATCGACTTCCAGGCCGCGTCCAAATACGCACGAAACACCTCGACCCGATCCAGGCGGGCACGTATCTCGTCGCAGTTCGGAATCGCGTGGTACACGTCATCAGCAAGAACCGGAGTGTCGACGACGATTGCGTCGACATAGGTAAAATGCTTGGTAAGCACGCCGATGTGGTAACCTCCAAGGGACGTGATACGAATCGCATTGGGCTCGACGGCCCCAGGTTCGGGTGCCATCCGCGCCGATGTTTCGATCAGCTTCTTCTTGTGTGCGCGAATCAGCGCGGCGTCGACCTGCTCCGGGGTGAACCCCGCCATTTGGAAGGTCTCGTAGACCAGGCGAGACGCGACGAATCCCTCTTCGGTTGCGTGGCTTCCAGGGGCTGAGATGTAACCAAGAATGCAGGGAAGCAGGAAATGTTCTTTTCTATCGCACGTGCTTAGGTCAAACATATTCGCGATTGGCGACCTGTCGGGATCATAGTGCTCGGAATCGCCATAAATTACCGCCCGCAGGAATTCGTGAATCGGAATGACATAATCATCGTAACGATACTTGTTAATGATCTTCTCGGTATCAACGTGGCCGCTGCCCAGGAAAACCTTGACCAGATCGAGAGCTAGCCTGACGTTCCCGCCAGCGATGTTATCGATGCAGGGTACAAGGTCGGGCGATTTCTCCATCGAATGCACGAAACACTGCAGCAAGGTCTGCAGGCCCTCTAATTTGACGGTTATGCCTGCGCTCATTCCCGAGATCGGCAAGTCGCCTCGTGTTATCTTCAGGCCGAACATTAGCCGCTTTTGAAGCACCTTATCTATCCGCGGAGGCGCAACGGTGAAGGCTCGAGTATGATAGCCCGTTAGCGCCCCCCGCTTTCGCGACGCGTGGAAGGTTTCGGGACGCAAGGGCAAGAATATCACGGCGGGCCACCCCTCGGACATTTCTTGGGCGATTAGGAAAGCGTCTTCTTGGTCGCGATCATTTCTCTGGTCGGTATTGTCCAGGAACACAACAATTTGTCGGCTCGTCGAGCGTGAGAGGTACTCAAGGCTAAGCCGCAGATGTTCCTCTCGGTTCTTTAGAAAAGCGGCCAAAAACTCGATTTCCTTCTCCTGGTAGGCCTTCGGCTTAGTAGCTCTCAGCCGTCCGTAGATGCCGTGCACGAACCGGTTGAGATCCTTCCCATAAACCGCGCGGACGTGATTGTCACTCTGGACATCTACCTGGTACTGCTCTCTGAGTTCGCGCTCGATGTCATCTAAGATGAAGGCCTTCAGGTCGGATGTGAGCGCACCCTTTCTGCCGAGGTCAAGATAGAATGCTACGGCAGTGCGCTTGAAGTACTCCGACTCCACGAAGAGGAGGTGCTTGATGAACGTGGTCTTCCCGACCCCGACGTCACCTATTAGCAGAATCGGCCGCCGCGCGAGGCCCTCCGCCAGAAGATCGGGCGTAGTTCCATGTTTGTCCGTGACTGCGACAAGCGCAGGCCCAGGATTGCTCGCATCGAACAGCGCCGCATATCGCGTCTTTAGAATCGTCCGGCTGATCTGCGCATCCTGAGAAAGGGCGCCGCTCTGGCAGTAACACTCACGAATGAACGCGGGCTCCAGCTCGCGCGTACCGATGAGGTCCTCCAGCACAAGTTCGCTCACGTCTTGCAGGCTAGCTTGGAATGGGTTTCTGCCCTTGGTGCCAGGATAGACGGCAAGTCGCGCGGACAGCTTCGACGGCAGCTTCGGCTTCACGTTGCCGAGAAGGAGGGTTCGTAACCTCTGGCCGTCGATGGCCGCTTTAGACAGGGCGTTCCAGAGGTCAACGAAGTGGGCGCTCATGAACTCCAACGAAGGGAAGACCAGCGCCAGACCCTCGTACGGCGATAGCCCATCGTCTCTAGAGGCGATGAAGGCGACAACCTGATGGCCGTTCGCAACCACGGCAAACGGCACCCCGCTCCTCTGGCAATACGCACCGACCTGCTCCATTGGGGCCTTGAGGCCCGGAGAGGCTCTTAGGAGAGATGGTATGGAGTACTCGACCCTGTCATGGCCGACGGGCAACTCGAAGTGGACGCCCTCCCTCTTGGCCTCGACGATCAGAATCCTGCGAGGAAATACGAGTGTGTAGTCGGTGTACTGGCCGTCAAGCCTTTCCTCGGCGATGACGTGCTCCCGGCTCCAACCTAGGCAGTCGAAAAGGAGGGAGTCGATCAGGTGTAGCCGCGTCGTCGCCTCGTTCCGGTTTCCAGCGTTTGCAGCATACCAGGCTGACAGATCCGAGATATTTTGCTGACAAGCCTCGAAATCGTCCACGCGACACCTTCAGCTGGAGTTTATCACTATTGCCGATGCGGGCGTCCGAAACCGGTTCGCGTCGCCCCCTACAGCCGCTGCACCCTTCTTAGCGTGAACAGCTCCGGGCGCATGTTTTCCTTTTCGAAGCGCTTCCAATCGTCGGTGGATTCCACCAGCTTGCCGCTGATGTGATTCGAGCGCGGAGAGGCCAGAAACGCAACCAGGGCGATTTGTTTTTCCGCCGGCGTGCCGCCATCGATGCGCACCTGATGGGCCGCGGCGATTTCATGCGCGCCGGCTTTCTCTTCGCCGGCCCGCAGGATCTCGTCCGTCATGTGCGTGTAGCTCCGGCCGGGCGCCACGCAATTGATCTGCACGTTGTCGCCGCTGATTTCATCGGCCACGCACTCGACGAAGCGGGTGACCGCTGCCTTGGTGGCGGCATACACGGCGAAATTGGGCCGCGGATGGCCTGCGCCGCCGCAGACGATGACGACGATCTTGCCGGAGCGCTTCTCCACTAGCGAAGGGAGCACGGCGCGCACCGAGTTGATGACTCCGAGAAGGTTGATATCCAGGGTTTCGGCCCACGCCTTGGGCCGGCTGGTGAGCAGAGGGCCGACCGGCCCCAGGACGCCGGCCGCGGCCACCAGGCCGTCCACTCCGCCCAGCACCACCTTCATGCGATCCACCGCGGCCATCAGTTGTTCCAGGTCGCGCACGTCGGCGCGCAGACGCAAGGCATTGCCGCCGGCCTGCTCGATTTCGAGCTTGGCCAGATCCAACTCCGCCTGGCTTCGCGCCAGCAGCCCCACGCGGGCTCCGGCCTGTGCCAATCCCAACGCGAGCCGCTTCCCGATGCCTCGCCCCGCCCCGGTGACCAGGATACTTCTGTTACGAATGTCGCTCAAGACGAGTTTGTCCATGCGGGCGTCCCCACGCAATTGTAATCCCGTTCCATCCCGGCGATACTGTCCCGCGCGCGCCACGAAAACATTCTTGGGCCACGGATGAACACCGATGAACACGGATAAACGAGTTCTTTTCAATCTGTGTTCCTCTGTGTTTACCCGTGGCCATGTGCTCTTGGTGTTTTTCAGCAAGCTCTCAGGGGACAGCGCGACGGGCATTTTCTCGCCGGCCTGCGTTATGATCGAACGCATGATGGAGACTCACCTGGCGCGCGGCCCAGCCGCCGCT
Source organism: Bryobacteraceae bacterium (assembly GCA_049508735.1). GTDB lineage: Bacteria > Acidobacteriota > Terriglobia > Bryobacterales > Bryobacteraceae > Bog-375. The sequence continues at coordinate 48,662 of JBELAO010000011.1, forward strand.
GCGGCGGCATTTCTGATGCTGGCCGGCGCCGCCGCCGCGCAGCCGCTGGCCGGCCAGTTGCGCCAGCGCATCGCCGGCGTTCCGGGCGAGGTTTCGCTCTACGCCAAGAATTTGGACAGTGGGGGAACCATCGGCATCCGCGAGAACGAACCGGTGCGCACGGCCAGCACCATCAAGCTGACCGTAATGGCGGCGCTGTTCGACGCGGTGGCTCGCGGCGAATTGCAATGGAGCGAGCGGCTAACCATTACCCAGGCCGAGAAAGTCTCCGGCGCCGGCGTAATCGAAAGCGAGCTTTCCGACGGCGTCCAACTGCCGCTCGCGGACGTGATGCACCTGATGATGGCGCTCAGCGACAACACCGCCACCAACATGATCCTGGAGCGCTTTCCCGCCGACCGCGTCAACGCCTATCTGGACCGCATCGGCCTGAGCTCCACGCGCGCGCTGCGCAAGATTCTCGGCAAGAACGGCCCGGCGGGCGTCTCGGCGGCGGGCAGGCTGGAGAAGAACCAGAAGTACGGCATCGGCGTTTCCACGCCGCGCGACATGGTTGCGCTGGTCGAGAGAATAGAGCGCGGGGAATTGGTGAGTGCGGAGGCGTCGCGCGAGATGATCGCGGTGATGAAGCGTTGCCAGGATACGACCGGCATCCGGCGCCCGTTCGGCGATCTGGAAGTCGCCAACAAGACCGGAGCGCTCGATGCGTTGCGCTCCGATGTTGGGATCGTTTACTCGAAGTCGGGGCGGATCGCCATGGCGATCACCGTGGATGGCATCCCGCAACCCGATTGGGGGCCGGATAACCCAGGCTCGCTGTTGATCGCGGACCTGGCGCGAATGCTGGTGCGCGGCCTGGCGACACCGCAGGTTGTAAAGTAAAATAGGCGGCTGAACAGGATGCAGATCTACTTATTGCGGCACGGCATCGCCGAAGCCGCCCGTCCCGGGCAGTCGGATGCGGACCGAGCGTTGACGGCGGAAGGCAAGGAGAAACTGCGCCGCGTGCTGCGGCGCGCCGGCGCGGCGGGAGTGCGGCCGGCGTCGATTCTCTCCAGCCCGCTGCGGCGTGCACTGGAAACCGCGGCGGTGGCGGCGGAGGCGCTCGAATACAAAGGCAAGGTGGTGGAGTCGAGCGCCTTAGTTCCGGAGGCCTCGCCATACGATCTCTGGGAAGAGATCCGGCGGCGCGGCGAGGAACCGGCGATTCTGCTGGCCAGCCACGAGCCACTGATGAGTACGATGGCCGCCTTCCTGCTGGGCAGCCCGGCGCTCCAGGTGGATATGAAGAAGGCCGCGCTGGTGCGCATCGATTGCGCGCCGGTGGCGCGCGAGCCCAAAGGCGTTCTGAAGTGGATGCTCACGCCTGCGGTGTGCGAGTAAGCGGGACGGGCGATCGGTCTTCGCCGTCTGTTGGGATGGGCCGCCAGGCCGCGCGATTCCATGCAAAACCCCGGTAACGCCGGCGATCTTGTCGCCGGTGATTTGCCGGGATTCCGGGACCATCGGGGCGGTTCTTCGACCCTGTCAGGATGGGCCGCTGGCCCGGTAGTTCCATGGAAAACCCCGGTAACGCCGGCGATCTTGTCGCCGGTGATTTGCCGGGATTCCGGTACCGTCGGGGCGGTTCTTCGACCCTGTCAGGATGGGCCACCTGCCCGCGCGATTCCATGGAAAACCCCGGTAACGCCGGCGATCTTGTCGCCGGTGATTTGCCGGGATTCCGGGACCATCGGGGCGGTTCTTCGACCCTGTCAGGATGGGCCACCTGCCCGCGCGATTCCATGGAAAACCCCGGTAACGCAGGCGACCGCCCGCGCTACGGCCCACCTACCCCAGCGTGCTGGTGCAGAAGGCGCAGCGCTTGGCCGCGATGGGAACTTCGCTCAGGCATTCGGGGCACTTCTTGGTGGTGGGATCGGGTGGCACTTCGCCGCGGTTCAGGCGGGCCGTCAGCGCATTCATCGGCACGATCACGAAAACGTAAATCGCCAGCGCGATCAGCAGGAATCCCACCGCGGCATTGATAAAGTCCCCAATCGGGAACTTGCTGCCATTGATGGTAAAAGCAATTCCGGAAAAGTCCGGTTTCCCCACCGCGGCCGCGATGATCGGCGTGAGAAGGTCCTTTACCAGCGCTGTCACCACCGCTCCGAAGGCGCCGCCCATCACCACGGCCACCGCCAGGTCTACTACGTTGCCGCGCATCACGAACTTCTTGAAACCACTGAGCATCGTTTTCTCCTCACGCTATCATGCCGAATTCGTGGCCCTGTTGCAAGAATCTTCTGGAGACCCCCACTTGTCACACCGCACACCGGTTTGACTACAATGAGAACTTCCATGCGTGCGAGCGATATAGCAATGGGCCGCCGTTTAGCCTTCGCGGCACCGTGGCGCGGGCTGTCAAGCCGGCTGTGTCGAGAGTCGTCTCGACAATTCTTCCTGCGCGCGATCCTGCGCCGCCGATCGGAACGCCACAAGTCTCACCCATGCCCCACTCTCCCGTAGCCGCCATCACCGATGAGTTCTCTCCGGATCTGGAAACCGCCGCGCGCGCCATCGCCTCGCTGGGCATGACGGGAGCCGAGCTGCGCATGGTCTCCGGCAGGAACATCATCGACCTGACAGACAAGGAAGTGGACCGCGCGATCGCGATCCTTCGATCATGCGGCCTCGAAATCGTGTCCATCGCCTCGCCGGTGTTCAAGTGCGTGCTGCCGGACGCGCCCCAGGTGGATACGCGCTTCCAGCAGGACGTGTTCGCCGCCCAACACACGTTCGCGGATCAGCCGCGGCTGGCGCGCCGGGCGATCGAGATCGCCGGCCGCACAGGCGCGCGCATCGTGCGCGTGTTTTCCTTCTGGCGCACGGTCGAGCCCGACGCCTGCTTCGACCGCATCGCGGAGGCGCTGGCCGGCCTGGCGGAGCTGGCCGCGCCCGCCGGAATCGTCATCGGCATCGAAAACGAGCACGCGTGCAATATCGGGACCGCGCCCGAAGCCGCGCGCCTGTTCGCCCGAGTCGCGCATCCCAATTTGCAGCTCATCTGGGACCCGGCTAACGCGCTGGTCGCCGGCGAATCGCCGTTCCCCGAAGGATACGCCAAACTTACCGCCAGCCGCATCGCCCACGTGCATGCCAAGGACTGCCGGGTCACTGGCCACACCCCGGAGTGGCTGGAACTGGGCACCGGCAGCATCGATTGGGCCGGCCAGATTGCCGCCCTGCGCCGCGACGGCTACTGCGGCTGGTTCAGCCTGGAAACCCACTGGCGCGGCCCCGCCGGCGATCGGTTGGAAGCCAGCCTGATCTGCGGCCGGAATTTGATGCGGATGGTGGGGTGAACCGCGAGGTGCTCCGTTACTGCATCACCGACCGGCGTTCCGCGGGCGGCGTCGAACCGCTGATGGGGTTGGTCGGACGCGCGCTCTTGAACGGCGTGGAGTACATCCAGGTCCGTGAAAAAGATCTGCCCGCGCGCGAGTTATGCACGCTGGTGCGCCGGGTGCTCGAGCTGCCGAACCCGCACGGAGCGCGCATCCTGGTTAATCAGCGCACCGACGTGGCACTGGCCGCGGGCGCGCACGGCGTGCATTTGCCATCCGGGTCCTTCGCGCCCCGCGTGTTGCGCACCATCGTGCCGGCGGGCTTCCTGATCGGGGTCTCCACCCATTCTATGAGCGAGTTACGGGCGGCCGAGGCCGGAGGCGCGGACCTGGCGGTCTTCGGACCGGTTTTCTTCACCCCTTCGAAAGCCGCCTACGGGGCTCCGCTGGGTCTCGAGGCGTTACGGGAAGCCAGCGGCTCCGTCTCCATTCCGATGTTCGCGCTGGGCGGCATCACTCCGCAAAACGCTTCGCTTTGCCTGGCCGCCGGCGCGGCGGGTATCGCCGGCATCTCCTTCTTCCAGAGCTGAAAATCGCCAGGGGGCACGGCCTCCGGGCAACCAGTTTTCCGCAAAACCGTTTGGATTGGCTATTGCGCGGCGCGCGGCAGTTCGCTCATCAGGGCGAGCAGGTTGCGGTCGGGGTCGCGGAAGAAGGCCATCCAGAGGTCGTGATCGGGCATGTGCGCCACCAGGTGCGGCAGCCGGTCGAACGGCGCGCCACGGGCTTCCAGAGTCTTCGCCGCGGCTTGAATATCCGGAGCCTTGAAGTACAGGATAGAGCTGTACCGTTCGCCGGACTTCTCGGGGGGCGAGAGCATCAGCCGGACGCCGGCGCAATCGAAAAGCGCCAGGCCCGGCAGTTGTAACAGCAGGTTCAGTCCCAGCGTGTCGCGGTAAAAGGCGACAGCGCGTTCCAGGTCGGTGATCGTGATGGCGATTTGGCCAATGCCGGAAAGGCCAAACGACGCGCCTTCCGTTCGGGCGGCGGCAGGACTCATGGCTTCTCCTCCAAAGTGAAGCCATCATACCAAAAAACGGCTCAGCGCTTGCCAAGAAACTCAGCGGCCGGGCGTCGATGCCGCCAGGTGGCGCAACAAGAAACGGCAGGCGTCGCGGGCGCCGGAATCGTCCGGCCGGGTTCGCAGACTGTTTAGCACAGATTCGAGGAGTTCCCGGCGCTCCTCGGCCTGAGCCGGTGAAAGCGCAGGCGAACCGGGCCGCGATCGATATCCCCGTTTTGGCGAGAGGGGAATAACAAAGGTCTGGGTCTCCAAGCCGGTTGATGGATTCACATTCGCCCCCGAAGCCTGTCCAGGACCAACTTCACAATGCTCTTCGGCCGCGCCTTGCCATCCGTTAACGAAATGCGGTTCCCCGCCGATATAACCATAGGAATCGAATGATCTGGCTTACCCGGTTGAACCGCGTCCCGCTGGTGCTCAACTCGGACATGATTGAGCACATCGAGGTGACACCGGATACGGTGATCACGCTCTCGAACGGGCAGATTTGGCGCGTGCGCGAAAGCGCCGAGGAAGTTGTCGAACGAGTAGTGGCTTTCCGGCGGCGGATCTGCGGCCCGGATGCCGCTCGGCACGAGATTGCCGAGGATTCGGGCCAAGGCAGTCCGCAACCGGCGCTTCCGCGGGCGAGTTGACCGTCCCATGGCGACTGCTCCCCAAAAGGTCCCGGTGGTTTCTCCTCAACCAATCGGAGTCAGTCCGGACGCGTGGAGCGGACTGGCCGCGCGTGCGCCCAGGCGTCCGGACTTGTCCACCTTGGCGGGAATCAGCCTGGCGCTGGCGGGGCTCATCGGCGGGCTGCTGCTGGAACGGGGCAGCATCCAGGATATCGCCCAGACTACCGCCGCGATGATCGTGCTGGGAGGCACTTTCGGCGCGGTTCTGGTGACTACGCCGCTGCATCTGGTGCTGCGCGCGTTGCGCCGGCTCGGCGACGTGTTCTTCGATTCCTCGCCATCGCACTCGGAGGTGATCGACCACCTGATCCGGTGCGCCAGCAGGGCTCGCAGGGAGGGTATTGTGAGCCTGGAAAGCGAGACGGAATCCATACCCGATCCTTTCCTGCGCAAAGCACTGAGCCTGGCGGTAGACGGCACCGACTTGCAGGAGTTGCGGAAGATGATGGAAATCGACATTGTGCAGAGCGAGCAGGCGCGGGAGGCCGAAGCCGGGGTCTGGGAAGCGGCCGGCGGCTACGCCCCAACCATCGGGATCATCGGCGCGGTAATGGGCCTGATTCAGGTGATGAAGCATTTGGAGAATATGAAGGAGGTCGGCCACGGAATCGCCGTGGCGTTTGTCGCCACGGTTTATGGGGTGGGTTCGGCGAATATATTCTTCCTGCCGGCGGCCAACAAGCTGCGCGCCAAGCTGCGCGAGGCGGTAGCGCTTCGCGAAATGGTGCTGGAGGGAGTGGCGGCCATCGTCGAGGGTCTCAACCCGACGCTGATCCGCCTCAAGCTGGAATCCTTCGATCCGCGCCGCGACCAGTCCAGCACGGTCGCCGCCCGCACGGACCAGTTCCCCAGCCCCCAACCCGCGACGCCCCCGAAAGCAGTGAGGCGCCGATGATCCGCAGGGCCGCCCATCACCGCGAGAACCACGAACGTTGGATGGTTTCTTACGCCGATTTCGTCACGTTGCTCTTCGCCTTTTTTGTCGTGATGTTCGCCTCCACACAGGCCGACAAGGTTAAGGCCAGGCAGGTGTCGGCATCGGTGCGGGAGGCCTTGGCGCACGGCCAGGTGAGTGACGCAATTCTGAACGTGCTGGGGCGTGGCCGCCATGACAGAGACAAACATGTGCAGCCGGATGCGTTCGAGGAGCTGCCAATTGCGGCGCGGGCCGGCCCGGTGGATTTGAACCGGTCGATGGAGACGCTCAGCCGCGTGCTGGACACGGAGCTGCGCGCCGGCAAGGTGGGGCTCAAACTGGAAGCGCGCGGCCTGGTGATCAGCTTGCGCGAATCGGGGTTTTTCGCTTCCGGAGAGGACGAGGTATCGCCTTCCAGCTTTGCGGCCCTGGACAAGATTGCCGAGGTGATTCAGCCGCTGCCCAACCCGGTGCGCCTGGAAGGCCACACCGATGCGGTCCCCATCCACAACTCGCGCTTCCGCAGCAACTGGGAGCTTTCGGCGGCCCGCGCCATCGCCATGCTGGAAATTCTGGCGAGCCGTTACCGGATTCCGCGCGCCCGCATGGCCGTGGCGGGATATGCCGAGAACGCCGCCGCGGATACCAACGATACCGACGAGGGCCGCGCGCATAACCGCCGCGTCGATCTGGTGCTCCTGGCGGTGGAAGGGCTGCGGAGCGAACCGGATGACGGGCGGTAGCGTGGCCGGAGGCACGCTTTTTCCTGCGCCGCGGATATCGGATGGCGCCGGATAGTCCCGTAACGCCGGCGATCTTGTCGCCGGTGGGCACGCCGTACGCCAGGAAAGCCGCGGAATAACGGGATGCTTTGGCGCTGCCGCTCAGGGCGCGGAGTGCGTCAACGTGTCGAGCGAAGCTCTTCGGGATGAAACACCAGGTCGCGATCGAGCACCATTTCGATATGGGTGCCCTGGCGCAGCACCACGTCCTGATTGCGGGAAACCAGCACTCCAACCAGAGCGCCGGCGGCGCCGCCGACTCCGGCGCCAGCCAGTCCATGCGTGATGGCGCCCACTGTGGCGCCCATGCCGGCTCCTTCCATCACGGTTCGACCGTCGGCGGATTTGCCCTGGCCCTCGACCTTGCCTTCGTCTCCCGGCGGACGGGCGTGAAAGTCGCGCGACACACCGTTGGGAAGAATCAGCGAGTCGAACCGGATGTATAACTCACCCTTGCCGGAGACGCGGCCGGCCGCCTTGGTTCGGGTGATGGTTCCCGAAACGTCGCTCCAACGCGGTATCACCACGCGCCCGCCGGCGGCGACCGGAGCGTCCGTGCGCAGATAAACGCGGTCGCCCTCCTTGGCGTACTTCGTGCTCACGTCATTGACCAGCGCCAGCAGAACGCGCGTCCCCTTGGGCACCGTGATATCGGGAGGCACGCCCGGCTGGGGCCTTTGCGTCAGCGCCGGCTGCGGCAGGTCGGCGCCCGGTTCGGGTGGACGCGGCGGGGTGGATGGCGCGACGCCGGCGGCGGGAGGTCGGGCGGCCGCCGCGGGCGCGCCTTCGCGCCGGAACACCAGCCGGCCTTCGTATTCCGCGCCGGCGCGAACCACCTGCCGCGTAATCGTCAGTGTGCCGTGGTCGCGCGAGAGCTCCCAGCGGTCCATCACGGTGTAATCGCGTGGGCCGGAAACCAAGGTGTTGACGAGCAGGGCGTCGCCTTCCCACTTGGTGACGGAGTTCCAGGATTCGTCGCCGACGCGCTTCCGGGTCTCGCTGCCATCGAGCGCATACGACCACCCCAGCGGTCCCGTGGAGCACAGCATGGCCGCGTTGCTTTGCGAAACGGTGAGAGACGACTCAACCTGGCCGAGCGAGCGTATTTCGCTCGCCGCCGTGTCCAAGACCCACTTCCCGGAAAAATCGCGATCCGAGTCGGCGGCGCGTACCCAAAACGAGAGCCCCGACGCCAACAGCAGTCCGGTTGCCAGAAGGGTCCTGCGCATGATCTGAAGTTATCACAGGATGGGAGAGTTTTCTCACCTCTCGATCACCTCGCTATCGCTCGTTTTCCCTTCGTGGGACCCATCCCCCAACTTTGTGTGGTTATTGCCAACGCCACCTTGAGCGGCGTTCGCCGCCACCCGCAGGCTACCGCCGCCGATCGCCGGTCCTTGCGGGGTCGAGGAATTGCCTGACCATGGCCAGGTACTCGTCGAACCGCAAGAACATGGTGCCGTGACCGCCGTTGTGGAAGGTGCGGACTTCGGCGTTGGGGTAAGTTTGCCGCAGAGCCTGCCGCAGGCGCGGCCCCAGGACATCCGTATCGGACTCGGCAATCAGCAACCTGCCGGGCCAGTTTTTCAGATCCTCCGGCATGAAGTGGAAGCGACGGTAGTAATCATGCTGGATGCGAAGATTCGACAGGAGGTCGGCCTTGGTGAGTCTCGATCGAAGCAACTCATCGAGATACGCTGTCCAGAATGCGCTGGCTTCGCCGGACGGGTCAACCACGTTGATCAAAGGCTTACGCAAAAGAGCGGTTGCGACCGGCCACGGTATCGCGCGAAAGATCAATTCGAGGAGTCCCTTCGCCGGCGCCAGATGCCGCATCGGAACACCTGTGTTGGACAGAATGAGCGCGCTGATCCGGTCCGGATGCCGGCGGACACACACCTGAGCCACCGCACCTCCGAACGACGCTCCGAGGATCGCGGCCTGCCCGATCTTCTCGGCATCCAGAATTGTGCACAGGCCGTCCGCCAGCTCTTCGATGGAGGAAACGTTGGGGTAGGCTGGATAGACTACGCGGTGCGTGTCACTAATAGCTAACGCGAACTCGAAACCTAGGTCATTTACTAATTCGCCGCCTGGGATCGCCAAGAGCACCGGAGCCGCGGTGCCCAACACCCGGTATCGCCATTCCGCCGTTCCCAGTCGTAGGAACTTCTCCGGGTTACGGCGGAATTGCTCGAACGCGGCCCCCTTCGCCGCCGACCCGGCATCGTGAGCCCGTTTAAGACTGTTCTCGTGATCCGCCATCTCATTGGCCTCCGCCGCAAGTTGGTACCCCGGTAACGCCGGCGATCCTGTCGCCGGTGATTTGCCAGGATTCCCGAGCGAGGCGCGACAGGCCACAAAAGGCGATGGCCCGTCCTACCGCCGCTTATTTCGCCGCGACGATGGAGCTGACCTGAATAGTTTTCGCTTTGGCGTCCAGAGTGCCTTTCACGATCACTTTTTTGGCGGGGAACTTGGCGGCCTCTTTCTGATCGCTGAGGACATAGGTCTGCTTACCGTCCCACAGCGCGTACTTGGCTCCGCCCCGCACGCACTCGATCACGCACTTCTCGTCCGGCCCCATGTTCATGTCTTTGTGACTTCCGCCGCACATGTCGTCGGTGACTACGCCGGTAAAGGTCTGATCGGCGGCCAGCACCAGCGCCGCTGATGCGAATATCATCACGATGATTTTTCTCATGGGAATCCTCGTTCTTCCTTTCGATTTCCCGCCTATTGCAATTTCTAAACGGAACTTCTTGGTGAGCGCTCAGCGGGCCACGATGGAGATGACGCGCACCTCCATGGTCTTCGCGTCCAACGTAGCCAGCACTCTGACCTTCTTGCCAGCCCACGGCTCGGCCGCCTTCTGGTCGCTCAACACGTAGGCGTTCCGGCCGTCCCACATGACGTACTTGGCCCCACTTCTCACGCAACTCCGGACGCAGAGTTCGTCAGAGCCCGCCTTCAGATTCTTGTGGCTGGTGGCGCAGAAACTGTCGCTGATCACCGCATCCAGCAGCCCTTCGTTGGCGGTCGCCAATGGCGCCGCCGAAGCGAGGATCATAACAAGGATCCTCTGGATGGAAGCATTCTGCATAGAATTCTCCCGGTCTCCCTTTTCGATCCAAAACCACCTGCCCGCCGACCTCCGGTGGCAGGTTGCCGCAACTCGACACTAACACCTTGCACGGCCTCCAGGAGGGCGCCGAAAAACTCTGCCAAAGCACCCTGGGCCAGGAGGACCACAGAGGAACGCGGATCAGTCAGTTCTTCTTGATCTGCGTTCCTCTGCGTTGATTCACCCTGGGCGCTTCCAGCGGCGCGATAATGGCAACATGTCCGACGCGAAGCCCGCCGCCGCCGAGTTTTACTGCCCGAATTGCGCCCAACCCACTCCCGATCCCCTGCTTTGCGGCGACTGCGGTGCCCTGCTTTGCCGAAGCTGCGGCAAGCCGGTCGAGCGCATCGACGAGTTGGGAATCGGGTGAGCGAGCGTAACCCAATCGCCGCGCGCTGCGTCCAACAGATACCCTGCCCTGCGCCCCCGGTCCGCTCTTTGACCCTTCTTAGTGTTATAAGAGGCTAAGGGTGTTTGCATAGAGGGGATCGGGGAACGAAAGGAACAAGATAATCGTGTCTCGCCATTACTACTGGCCGGAAGGCCGAATCGGCCGCCGGAATCGCACAGTCCGCTTGTACGTGGCAGCTTGGGTCATCCTACTGCCGGCGCTTGCCTGTGCCCAGACATACAACATTTCACTTTTCGCCGGAACGGCGCCGGTGCCTCCGGCATTGCCGACGGCGGGATTCGCCGGGGATGGCGGGCAAGCTCTCAGCGCCCAGCTCGCCGGTCCGACAGGCATCTGGCTGGATTCCAGCCAAAACGTCTATATTGTCGACAAGGACAACGACCGGATCCGCAAGGTTACCCCGAACGGCATCATCAGCACTGTCGCAGGCTCCAGTACGGCCGAGGTCTACGCCGGAGATGGTGGCAAGGCCACCAGCGCCTCGCTGAACCAGCCCAACGGAATCGCGTTCGATAGCGCGGGCAACATGTATATCGCCGATACCGGAAATCAAGTGATCCGCATGGTGAACCCGAGCGGCATCATCTCGACGGTCGCCGGGAATAACGCTTCTGCCTACAGCGGAGATGGCGGCCCGGCCACCGACGCCAGCCTGTCGGAGCCCACCAGCGTGGCCTTCGATGCGGCCGGCAATCTATACATCGCCGACAGCAACAACGACTGCATCCGCATCGTGACCCCGGACAAGAACATTCACACCTTCGCCGGGCAATGCAGCTACCCCCTTTACCAGGGCGATGGCGGGCCGGCCACACAGGCGAAACTGAACAAGCCCTACTCCATCGCGGTGGACAATACCTCCGGTAACGTCTACTTCAGCGACACCGAAAACGAGCGTCTGCGCGTAGTGACGCCCAACGGCATCATCAACACCGTTGCCGGCAATGGCACGGCGGGGTTTAACGATGGGCCCGCGCTGCAGGCCGAGTTTTCCAGCCCGTCAGGCATCGCATTGGATGCTTCGGGAAGCATCTACATCGCCGATAAGAGCAACTTCCGCATTCGCAAGCTGCTTCCCAGCGGCAACGTAGTCACCGTCGCCGGCAATGGCATCCCGGGCTACTCCGGCAACGGCTCGGCCGCCACCGGCGCCGAGATGTACTTCCCGGTGGGCGTTTTCGCGGATAACTCCGGCGACGTTTATATCGCCGATACCCAGAACGACCTGGTGCGGGAACTGACGGTTTCCAGCGCATCCAGCCTGCCGGCGGTCAGCAAGGGAGGCGTGACCAGCGCTTACCAGTTTGGCGCGCTGGCCTCGCCCGCGCCGGGCTCGTGGATCGAAATCTACGGCTCCAATTTGGCAACCGATTCGCGCGCGTGGGCCACCACCGATTTCAACGGCAACAACGCCCCCACGGCGCTCGATGGCACGTCGGTCACCATCGGCGGCCAGCCCGCGTATGTCGAGTACATCAGCCCTGGCCAGGTAAATGTGCAGGTACCTTCCACGGCTCCCACCGGCACGCAGCCGGTCGTGGTGACCGTGGGATCGAATGTCAGCCAGCCACAAACCATCGCCATCGGAGCCACGGCGCCGGGCTTTTGGGCTCCGGCGTCGCTCGCGGTCGGCGGAAACCAATACGTGGGCGCCCTGTTTCCGGATTTCGCGACCTTCGTTTTGCCACCCGGCGCGGTCAGCGGCGACACCAGCCAGCGTGCCCAGCCCGGAGACACGATTATTCTGTACGGCATCGGCTTTGGCCCGGTAACGACGAACTTACCCGCCGGGCAGATCGCGCAGGGCCTCGGCAACACCTTGCCCACGGGGTCTTTCCAGATCTTTTTTGACGGTACGCCGGCCACGGTGAAATATGCCGGCCTAACGCCCGGATCGGTGGGCCTGTACCAGTTCAACGTAGTGGTGCCCAACGTGGCCGCCAACGATCTGACCCCGGTCACCTTCAAGCTGGGAGGCGTGGCCGGCACGCAAACGCTATACACGGCTATTGGAAACTAAGGTAGGGCAGACGATCGATTTCTGTCGTCACGCTTCGCCAAAGCCCCGGTAACGCCGGCGATCTCGTCTTGCCGTCCGTGTCTTACCGGCGCGTGTCAGACGCAAGAACACCGGCGGCCAAGATCGCCGGCGTTCCCACTATTGATAGTGCAGCGCCTTGCCGGGGTCGGTGGCGGCGGCGCGGCGGGCGGGGATGTAGGTTGCGATCAGAGCCACCGTGGCGAGGATGGCAGCCACCGCGGCGAGCGTCCACGGGTCGCCGGCCTTCACGCTGAACAGCAAGCTGGCGAGGAAGCGCGTCAGCAGGTAGGCCAGCGCCAGGCCGATCGCCACGCCGATGCCGGCCAGTTGCAAGCCTGCCACCAGCATCAGCTTCAGCACGTCGCCGCGGCTGGATCCCAAGGCCATGCGGATGCCGATTTCCTGGGTGCGTTGTTCGACCGAGTACGACATCACGCCGTAGATCCCGATGGCCGCCAGCAGCAGCGCAATCACGGCAAAAATGGTGAGCAGCAGCATGTTGAAGTTCTGCCGGGCCATGGTTGCCGCGAGAACCTTCTCCATCGGCTGGACGCGTGAAACCGTCATGGTGGCGTCGACGGCCTGAATTTCGCTCTGCACGGCGGCGTGGAGAGTCATCGGGTCGCCGGGCGAACGCACTGCCCATGCCAGCGGTATGATCTGGCGCACCAGTTCCATCATTCCCTGTGGCACCTGGGCTGCCGGCAGGTACATCACGCCAACATCGCCATTGGCCACGCCGCGTTCCTTGACCGTTCCCACCACGCCGACGATCTCCCGCGGAGGGTCCGCGAACTGCGGGCCCAGACCCAGGCCAATGGTGATCACCTGGCCAACGGGGTCTTGATTGGGCCAATAGTGCTTGGCCATGTCCTGATTGACGATCACCACTGGTGCGGAATTGCCGGTGTCGGTCTCGGTGAAACGGCGTCCGCGCAGCAGCGGGATGCGGAACGCCTGAAAATAATGGCCGGCAACGTAGCGGTATTGCTCGTCGCCGTTGTACGGGTTGCCCTTGGCGGGCGGCTTGCCGGCGATGTTGAACGGCAGATCGATCCCCATGTTGCCAGCGGGAAGGACCAGCATGGCCGCGGCAGCCTCCACGCCGGGGATGCTCTCGATGCGGCGCAGGGTATCGACGGTGAACGCGTCGATCTTGGCCGTCGTGGAATAGGCGCCGCTGGTGAGCGAGGTTTCGAGCGTGAGCACATTGTGCGGGTCGATACCCGGTTGGGCGTTGCTGAGGCCGACGAAAGTGCGTATGAGCAGCGCGGCGCCGGCCACCAGCACCAGCGCCAGCGCCACTTCGGCCACCACCAGGGAGGACCGTGCGCGGTTGTGGCGGCGGCTGGTGCCGGAGCGGTTGCCGGCTTCCTTGAGGGCCGATACCAGATCGAGCTTGGACGCTTGCAGCGCCGGGATCAGGCCAAAGAGAATACCGGTGAGCAGCGCGGCGGCCAGGGTGAACGCGGCCACGCGCCAGTCGAGCGGCGGCGCCACCGCGCGCACACCGTCGGCATCCATCAGCCGCGGAATATTGGCCGGGACCAGCAGTAGCAGCATGCGCACTCCCCAGGAACCGAGCGCGTAGCCGAGTACGCCGCCGATTCCGGCCAGCAGGACGCTTTCGGTGAGCAGTTGGCGCACCACCCGCCAGCGGCCGGCGCCCACGGCCGCGCGCACTGCAATTTCGCGCTGGCGGGCGGCGGCTCGCGCGAGCAACAGGTTGGCCACGTTGGCGCAGGCGATCAGCAACACGAATCCCACCGCGCCCAGCAGAACCAGCAGGGCCGTCTTAATGTCGCTTACGCTAGCTTCGCGCATGGGCGTCACAGCCACGGATTCTTCCTTGTCCATCCACTTCGGATTGTCCTTGCGGAAGCGTTCGCCGGCGATTTTCATCTCCGCGCGCGCCAAAGACAGGGTCACGCCGGGCTTGAGGCGCGCGGCAACATTCAGATAATGACCCTGGTTGGTGGACTGCGGATCGGCCTGGAGCGGCAGGAAGACCTCCGCCCGCGGCTCCGAGCGGAAACCCTTGGGCAACACGCCGAGCACGGTGTAAGGCTGCCCGTTGAGCAGCACTGAGCGGCCGACGATGCGCGGGTCGCCACCGAGGCGTGCCTGCCACACTTCATGCGTCAGCACAGCCAACGCCGGACCGTTCGGCACATCTTCGGAAGCAGTGAAGGTGCGTCCCGCCGCCGGGCCTACGCCAAAGACCTGGAAGAAGCCCGAGGAAACCTGGATGGTCTTCACCTGCTCCGGCCGGTCACCGGCGCCCAGGTTCATTCCGGCGGCCCCGACGGCGTAGAGGGTCATCGACTGGAAAACATGGTTGTCCTTCCAGACCATGAACTTGGGAATGGAGATGGAGGTTTCCCGGCCGTTCGGATATCCGCGGGCGAGCTCTACAATCCGGTCGGGTTCTGCGTACGGCAGAGGTTGCAGCAGCACCGCGTTCACAACTGTGAAGATGGCGGTGTTGACGCCGATCCCCAGCGCCAGCGCCACAATCGCGATGGTGGCAAACCCGGGATTCCTGGCCAACATGCGGAACGCATAGCGAATGTCGAAAGCGAATGTGCCCATATGGTCCATTACGATGGCGGAGGGGGCAGCGTTCGCAGGAAATGAAGCGTGGCGCGGGCCGTCGGCCTGCAGAGTCGCCAGTCGTGGCGACTTTTCTTGGCTGCGGCAGAGTCCCGGCCGCATCAGCGAAGAAAAGAAATGTCGAGATGAGTCTCGACACAGCAGGCAAGAGTGCCCGCGCCACGTCACCAGTTGGGGAACGGGTTGGAGCGGGACTGACGGCAGGCGGCGATCAGCTCGGGGAGCAATTTGCGTCGCTCGAAGAGGCGGTCGAGCAGTTGCGCCATGGCGTCCTCTTCGTTTTCGATCCACTCGGGCGGGATGGCTTTCCAGGCCTGGTCCATCACCTCTTCCGGGAAGTGCATGGTCTGACCGAGCCAGGGTTCGAAATCGTCGAGCGAACGCACGCTTTCATACACCAGGCGGCGTGGGTAGAGGCCTTGCAAAGGCGAGTCCGGGAAATCCCAGTAGGGACCGTTAAATGCGAAGCCGTGATCGATCATGCGCGCCACGAAGCCCAGGCTGCCGCCGGCGGATTCGGCGTGGCGCACCAGGGCGCGGTAGAAGATGCTCTGCCGGCCGTCGGCGTTGCCGACCCATTTGTCGAAGACCAGGATGGCGCGGAAGTCCTCCAGGTTGGCCACCTTGGGCAGCAGCGCATCGGGCAGGTAATCGTAGACCGCCGTGCGCGCCGGGTCGCCCGGGTAGCGCGAGCCGAAATGCCAGCCTGGTTCGACCGGAATCCGCCGGCTGCCGAGAGTCAGGTGGATGTCGGGGTTGGCGGCGAGAAATTCCTCGCTCAGCCGCACCAAGGCCGTTTCCGGAGCCGCGACCTGCAGGTAAGCGAGCAGGCGGGAAGCGAGCAGCTCATTGACCAGGACGCGGTGGTGTTGGGGATTATTGCGGAACTTGACGACGTACCACTGGCCGTCGTCGGCTTCCATGAGATGAGACTGGGCGCCTCCTCGCATTTTTCGGATGTGCCGGACAGCGCTAAGCGGCATCGGCTGGAAAATCGGGTAACCTAGAGTTGTAGCACACGGAGGAGAAGATCACAGATGGCGGAAACTGGAACCCCGACTAACGAGTCCGGAGCCGACGCCCAAGCGCCCGCTGCGGGTGGACGCACGAAAGACGAAGTCGCGCTGGAATTGATGCGGTTCATCGCCCTGCAAACCGGCTACGGCAAGTCGCCGCAGTCCTCGGCAGGTTTTTCCGGCAAGCCCGGCGCCCATTCGGCGGAGGAGCACGCGGAGGCGCTGCTGGAGCTGTTCCTGCGCTGCCGGCAGGTGGTGAACCAGGAAGAATAGCGGGAACGGCGGAACTCGCTCCCGCTTCCTCCTACCGCTTCTTCTTAGCCGCGGCCTTCTTGGCGACCTTCTTCGGCGCCGCCTTCTTGACGGCCTTTTTCACCGGCGCCTTCTTGGCGGCCTTCTTGGCGGGCGCCTTTTTGGCGGCCTTTTTCGCGATCACCTTCTTGGCGACCTTCTTGACCACGGTCTTCTTGGCGGGCGCTTTTGCCGCCGCCTTTTTCACTGGAGCCGGCTTGGGCGCAGTGGCCTTCTTCACGGGCTTCTTGGGCGGGGCTTCCACAACGGCCGCGGGTTCCGACGGCCCGGACTCAGCCGGCGCCGGCTGGGCTACGGGAGGAGCTGCGCCTTCCACAATATCGATTTCCATGATGACCTCGTCTTCTTCTTCGTCGTCTTCCTCGTCGTATTCGTCGAGCTTAGATTCCAAGTCCTCTTGCTCTTCGTCTTCGTAGTCGTGGAAGTCTTCCATCTCTTCTTCGTCCTTTGCAACGATCAGTGAGCGATGCGACATTCGCCAAGCCTCCTGCGTCTGGGCACAATCAACCCTAGAATACCCCTTTTTCCAAAAGAGGCAATAGTGAAAACGGTATGTCGCAAGAAAAATCGCGCGAGGCTATCTCGTCGCGGAGTGCGCGACCAGCGTGGCGGGCTTCGCCGCTGGGCGTTGCGCAGCGGCCGACGGGCTGAGCGCTCTCTTGGCCGGAGCCGCGCCGGAGCGCTGCCTGGCTGCCACTGGATGCGCCGCCGGGGCGCTGTGCGCGGCTGCCGCGGATCGAGTGTTGGGAGAAGAATGCGAGCTCGCGCGGCTGGCCACCGTGTGTCTCGGTGCGGCGCGTCGTGACGCCGGCGCGGGGCGGGCAGCGCTCGGGATCACCAGCAGGTCGCCTTCGACGGCAGCATGCGCGGGCAGGCTGTTGGCCGCCAGCAGGCTTGCGGTGGAGACGCCAAACCGGCTGCCGATCAAGGCCAGCGTCTCTCCCGGCGCCACCCGGTGCAGGCGCCACGCGGCGCGATGCTCGGCGGGAATCAGAGCCAGTGCGGCCGTTAGCCGCGTGCCCGCGCCCTTAGGCACGTGTACCGCGTAGTGGGCCGGCGCCAGATTGCCCAGCAAGGCTGGATTCAACGCGGCCAGCTCGGGAACCGAAGTGTCGGTGACGTCGGCGATCAAAGAGACCGAAGTGAGGGCGGTAAGCTCGACGGTGTCGTACTCGATCGGCGGGTCCATTTGCACCTGGTCCAGACCGTAAGCTTGCGCGTTCTTCTCCATGATCGTCATGGCCAGGATGATGGGTACGTAGTTGGTGGTTTCGACGGGCAACACGCCGCGCGCGCGCAGCTCCCAGAAATCGGCGTAGCCGGTCCTTTCGACGGCCGATTGCACGGTTAGCGGGCCGCAGTTATAGGCGGCCAGCGCGAGGTACCAGTCGCCGAACATGTTGTACAGGTCGTGCAGATGACGGGCGGCGGCGCGGGTGGCTTTCTCCGGGTCCAGCCGGTCGTCGGTGTACGCCGTGTGCTCGAGTCCGTATTCGCCGCCGCGCCAAACCAAAAACTGCCACATGCCGGCGGCGCGGGCGCTGGACATGGCGCGCGGCATGAAGCCCGATTCCGCTTGCGCGAGGTGAATCAACTCCTGCGGCACGCCCTCCTCGTCCAGAATGCGCTGGATCATCGGGCGGTAGCGGCCGGAACGCTGCATGGCCACCGCGATTGTCCCGTGTCCCCGGTTGGAAAAGTAGTTGACGTAACCGAGCACCGCGTCAGTGACCGATAGCGGTAACTGCGAAACCGTGGCCGCCACCTGCTCGAGCACTTGCCCCTTGATTTTGGGGTCCACCGGGAAGGTCATTTGCAGGATGTCTTCGAGCGGCGCCTTGTCGAAGCGGCCCTCTTCGCTCGAATCGGAGGCGCCCAAGGCAGCCAGGTCATAACTGTGAATGGCGTCCACCAATTGGTCCATCCGCCGCTCGTACGCCTGACGGTCGGCCGGATCCAGATCGGAAGCATCCAGCATGGCATCAATCGCCAGGTCGAATTCCTGCCGCGCCGCGGCGAAGTGTCCGGTCTCATAGGCCTGCTTGCCGGCGACGAAGTGGCGCTCCGCTTCTTCCACCAGCTCGTCGCCGCGAGTGCGGCGAGGTACCTGCGGTTCGCTGAGCAGGAAGCCGGGCACATCCTTGATATAGATGTTGGGCTCGACCAGCGGCGGGTGGTCCCGGTCAAGATCGACAGGCCCGGAATGGGCGTGCGGCGGTAAGAAGGCGTTTTGGAAGCTGGAGTGCTGGTTAATTCCGCATCCGGCGATGACGGAGGCCCCGGCAAGCACGATGATCGAAGAGAGCGTCTGAGTTCGCGCGTTCATTCACACACTCAACGAAAGATTCTAAAGCACTTACCGTAACTTCGCCCAGAGGGGTACGATCAAACATTACAACACCGTGAGTGTGTTATGCAACTGGCGTAAGGTAATGCTCGGACTACTCCTTATCGGCAATAACTGCCTTGTATACCAGCAACACCTGCACTGTGTCGTTATTCCTCTTCTTCCTCTTCACCCGTCTTGGCGGCTTTGGCCGCCGCAATGATCTTGTCGGCCTGTAACTGAGGCACGAAATCGTAGTGATCGAATTCCATCGAGAAGGACGCGCGGCCCTGCGTCATGGCGGTCAGGTCGCTTTGATAGCTCAGCATTTCGGCCATCGGCACCTGGGCGCGGATGATGGTGGAGCTGCCTTTGGTCTCATTGCCGGAGATGCGGCCGCGGCGACTGTTCAGATCGCCCATCAGATCGCCGGCGTACTCACCGGGCGCCTGGATTTCCACGTTCATGATCGGTTCCAGCAGGGTGGGCTTGGCTTCCTGCATGGCGGCCTTAAAGGCTTTGCGGGCGGCCAGTTTGAAAGCCAGTTCCGAGCTGTCGACATCGTGGTAGGAGCCGTCGTAGACGGTGACCTTGAAATCGACCATGGGGTAGCCGGCCAGGAATCCCTTTTCGGCGGTTTCCACAATCCCTTTTTCCACCGCCGGGATGAAGTTGCGCGGGATGGCGCCGCCGAAGATCTCATTGGCGAACTCAAACTTGGCGCCGCGCGGCAACGGATCCATTTTGATCCAGCAATCGCCGAACTGGCCGTGGCCGCCGGTCTGCTTCTTGTGGCGGCCCTGCACGTCGGCGTGCCCGCGAATGGTCTCGCGGTAAGGAATCTTGGGCGCCTTGAGCGTGACGTCCACGCTGTAGCGCTTCTTCAACCGGCTGACCACGATCTCGACGTGCTGCTGGCCGGCGCCGGCGAGCAGAAACTCGCGGGTTTGCGGGTCGCGGTAAAAGCGCAGCGACTGGTCCTCTTCGAGGATGCGGTGTACGGCGTTGCCCATGCGATCTTCGTCGTTGCGCGACTTGGCTTCGATGGCGAAGGCGATGGAAGGCTCGGGCAGCTTTACGGGCGGGTAAGTGACGGTGAAACCCTTGTCCGCCAGGGTGTCGCCGGTCAGCGTATCTTTCAGTTTGGCTACCGCGCCCAAATCGCCCGCGTGCAGTTCGGTCACGGGCTGCAGCGTCTTGCCCTGCGGGCTGCTGAGGTGGGCCAGCCGCTCAGTCGAGCTGCGCGTGAGATTCTGTAAGGCGGCGTCGTTCTTGACCACCCCGGTGACGACCTTGAAATAGGTGATGCGCCCGGCGAAGGGATCGGCCGTGGTCTTGAAGACGAACAGGGAGGCGGGGCCGGTCTCGGCGATTTTCTGCGTGGATTCGGCGCCGTCGGCGACGCTCGCGAAGCCGTCGCGCTCGGTGGGGGCGGGCAGGTTCTCCACCACGAAGTTGAGGATCAGGTCGCTGCCTACGTTGTGCAGGGCCCCGGCGCAGAGCACGGGGAAGATGCGCATCTCGCGGATGGCCTGCTTGAGGCCGGCGTCGATTTGTTCGGGCGCCAGCGTACCCTTGTCGAAGAATTCTTCCATCAGGGCGTCATTGCCCTCGGCTACCATTTCGATCAGGGCGTCGTGAGCGGCCTTGGCGGCGTCGGCCAAATCGGAGGGAATTTCGCCCTCTTTGCCTTTACCGTCGCCGTCGGCAGCGTAGGTGTACGCTTTCATCCGGACCAGATCGACCACACCCGAGAAATCGCGTTCGACGCCGATGGGGATCTGGATCGGCACGGCCGAACGGCCGAAGGCTGCCTGCACGTTCTCGAGGGTGCGGGCGAAGTCGGCGCGCTCACGGTCCAGCTTGTTGATGACGATGGCGCGGGCGAGCTTGAAATCGTTGGTGAAATCCCAGACTTTCTCGGTCTGCACTTCGACACCGGAGACGCCATCGACCAAGACCAGGGCCGAATCTGCCGCCACCAGGGAGGCACGCGTGTCGTTAATGAAGATGTTGTAGCCGGGAGTATCCAGGATATTGATCTTGGCTTTCTTCCATTCCGCCACGGCGATGGCTGTCGAGATAGTGATTTTGCGGGAGATTTCCTCTTCATCAAAATCGGTGACGGTGTTGCCCTCATCGACGCGCAGCAGCCGGTTGGCAGCGCCCGCGGTGAACAACAAGCCGGCGGTGAGCGACGTCTTGCCGGAATCGCCGTGGCCCACCAATCCGACGTTCCGTATATCCTTGCTCTCGTAGACCTTCACGCTTGGCTCCCTGTTGGCAAAACGGAATAGTAACACGGGTCTTCAAGCGGGTGGGGCATGGTTTACCAATGCCCGGAGAAGGCGAAAGGCGTACCTGTCAGTTACGGGCCATGCTGGATGTAAATGTGAAAATTCACAATGCGTGCG
The DNA here is from genome assembly GCA_049508735.1 of Bryobacteraceae bacterium. GTDB lineage: Bacteria > Acidobacteriota > Terriglobia > Bryobacterales > Bryobacteraceae > Bog-375. The sequence continues at coordinate 69,708 of JBELAO010000011.1, forward strand.
GGGAGGGCCCGAGGGTGTTCGAGGGCCTCCCAATGTAGTCGAGATCCGGAGCTTGCTCTTGATCCGGCTTACCCTTATTATGGGTATATGAACATCACCCTCACGCTGGAGGACGATCTGGTCAAGAAGGTCCGCAAGATCGCAGCCGAACGGGAGACCACGCTTACCGGCATGGTGCGCGACTATCTGGAGAAAACGGCTGCGGTCGAGGCCGCGTCCGGGCGCAAGCGCCGCGAGCGTGCGGCCCTCGAGCGGAGCTTCGAGACTGTACAGGTCCACATCGGCAAGCCAACTTGGACTCGTGCCGATCTCCATGTCCGCTCCTGACTTCCTGGATACTAACGTTCTGGTCTATGCCTACGACCGGGTCGACCGAAGTAAACAACTTGCGGCGCAGAAGCTGGTTGCGGCGGCACTTAATGGAGCGGCGGCGATTTCGGTTCAAGTGCTCGCTGAACTCAGCGTAACGCTACTCCACAAAGCGTCGCCGCCTTTGCGGCCGGAGCAAATGACCGTTGTCCTGGACGCCATTGCGGCAATCCCGCTGGTGACCCCTGATTGCGAGATGGTCCAGCGTGCGGTCGAGGCGCGGGCAGAATATGGCATCCATTTTTACGATGGCATGATCATCGCCGCCGCCGAACGCGCCGGTTGTGCGCGCATCTGGTCGGAGGATCTGAACCCAGGCCAAAAGTATTTCGGAATCCTGGTCGCGAATCCCTTCGCGTAGCTTCCTACGAACCCACCACTCCCGCGAGCGGGCTGCTGGCGCTCGCGTAGAGCTTCTTGGGCATGCGGCCGGCTTCGAAAGCCAGACGGCCGGCTTCCACGGCCAGCTTCATGGCGCGGGCCATTTTTTCGGCGTCGTCGGCGAGGGCGATGGCGGTATTCATGAGGACGCCATCGGCGCCCAGCTCCATGGCGATGGCGGCATCCGAGGCAGTGCCGACGCCGGCATCGACAATCAGCGGGACTTCGGTGATCATTTCGCGCAGAATTCGCAGGTTGGTCGCGTTTTGGACGCCCAGGCCGGAGCCGATGGGCGCGGCCAGCGGCATCACGGCGGCGGCTCCGGCATCGATCAGGCGGCGCGCGTTCACCACGTCGTCATTGGTGTAAGGCAGCACCACGAAGCCCTCCTTCACCAGCACTCGGGTGGCTTCGAGCAAGCCGGCGTTGTCCGGGAACAGCGTCTTTTCGTCGCCGATCACTTCCAGCTTGATCCAGTTGGAGAGACCCACTTCGCGCGCCAGCATGGCGGTGCGGATGGCGTCGTCGGCGGTATAGCAGGCGGCGGTGTTGGGAAGGATGAAGATTTTCGAGCGGTCGATGAAATCGAGTAGCGATTCCTTGGTGCGGTCGGTGAGGTTGACGCGGCGCACGGCCACGGTGACCATGTCGGCGCCGGTGGCCTGGTGACAGCGCTGCATTTCCTGGAAGCTGCGATACTTACCGGTGCCCACGATGAGGCGGGAGCGGAATTCGCGGCCCGCGATGGTGAATGATTGCGGCATGTCCTCATTGTAACGGGCCGCCGACGTGCGGCATCGCACCGACATAAAAGAAGAGAATCCGCTACGATGGTCACCGGGAATCTCAGGCAAGTTCATGCCACATCCGATTTGATCGAGGAGAGTTGCGGACCAGCAGGTCCCCGGAGACATCTATGAGCCAAATTCACGCTTTAGCTGCCAAGGAGGCGAAAGCCCCCCTACAGCCCTTTTCGTTCGACCCGGGACCGCTCGGCGACGAGCAGGTCGAGATCGCCGTCGCCTATTGCGGCATTTGTCATTCGGATCTTTCGATGCGCAATAACGAGTGGGGGATGACGCAATACCCGTTCGTCCCCGGCCATGAGGCAACCGGCAAGGTGGTGGCCATGGGGCCGCATGCCAAGGCGGTGAGCGTGGGGCAGACGGTGGGCCTTGGCTGGAACTCTGGCAGTTGCATGTATTGCAAGAGTTGCATGACCGGCAACCACAACATGTGCGTGCGGCTGGAGCAGACCATCGTCGGGCGATATGGCGCGTTTGCCACGCGCGTGCGTTGCCACTGGTGTTGGGCGACGCCGATTCCGGACGGCGTGGATGTCGCCAAAGCCGGGCCGCTACTCTGCGGCGGGATCACGGTGTTCAACCCGCTGGGCGAAATGAACGTGCGGCCGACGGATCGCGTGGGCGTGATCGGCATCGGCGGCCTGGGCCACATGGCGCTCCAGTTCCTCCACAAATGGGGATGCGACGTGACCGCCTTCACTTCCAACCCGAAGAAGGCGGACGAGGCGCGGAGCCTGGGCGCCGATCACGTACTCGACACGCACTCGGCTGAAGAGTTGAAGAAGGCCGCCGGCAGCTTCGATTTCGTGCTCTCCACGGTGAATGCGGACCTGGATTGGAACGGGTATATCGCAGCGCTGACGCCCAAAGGGCGGTTGCACGTGGTGGGCGCGGTGCCGAATCCGCTGTCCATCGGCGTCTTCGGGCTGCTGGTGGGCCAGCGGTCGGTGAGCGGCTCGCCTTCGGGATCGCCCGCGGCAGTGGACAGGATGCTCGATTTCGCCGCCCGTCATGGCGTCGCGCCGGTAGTGGAAGAATTCCCGATGAGCCAGGCCAACCAGGCGCTGGCGCACCTGGAGGCGGGCAAAGCGCGCTACCGGATTGTGCTGAAGAACGATCTGGAGTGAGCGGTGGGGCAGGTCCCCGACCTGCCAACGCCCGCCGGCGCTGCAACAGCTCACCAACGTGCAAGACGAGCATTTTCGGTAAGGATCTTACCGATTTTTTTCGAAAACAAAGGAGTTAGCTGCTGCTTTTGGTAAGATTCTTTCCAAAAAAACCAGCGTTGGCAGGTCGGGGACCTACCTCACTTTGCTCAGATCAGGACCAGGCCGCGGCGGATGCCGATGGTGACGGCTTCGGTACGGCTGCCGGCATTCAGTTTTCCCAGGATCGAAGCCACGTGGAACTTGGCGGTGTGTTCGGAGATGCCGAGCTTCCAGGCGATTTCCTTGTTGGCGTCGCCTTCGGCAACCAGGCGGAGCACGTCCAGCTCGCGCGCGGTCAGCGTGGCCGGTGCGCCGGAAACCGGCGTGGGCGACGCGGCGGCCAGCAGCGGCTCCAATTCGACCGGCTCGATCACGGCCAAGCCGCCGGCTGCGGCTTCCACGGCGGCGAGGATCGCGCCGGGAGACGCGTCGCGAGCCAGCACCGCGCGCACGCCCAGTTTGAAAGCGTCGTGGCTAAAGGCGGGCTGCGATTCGGAGGTCAATAGAACGATGGCCGGCGCGCGGGCAACTGCCGGCGGCAGATCTACCAGCGTGCCCGCGGCCAGCAGGACGTCGGGACCGAGGGCCTCGGCGGCGGACGCATCCGGGTACGATCCGATCAGTTGCAGGCCGGGCGCCGAACCTACCAGGGTTTCCAGGCCCGCGCGCGTCATCGCGGAGCGGGCGGCGATGAGCACACGGATCACGCCGCCTCCGCCACGCGCTCCTCGAGGCGGACCACGGTTTCCCGCACCGGCAGACGGCCGCTCGAAGGCGCGCCGCGCAGGAATCGCAGGCGCAGCGCGGGCTGACCCGAATCGAGCGCCGCGTAAAGTTCATCGAGAGAAAGCAACAGCAGATCGCCGGCTCTGAGCGAAGCCGTGGCGGCGGCGCCATCCGGGTCCACATCGAGGATGAGAACACCGGCGGAGACGGGTCGCAGCGTCACCCCCAAGGATGGGCGCGGGCCACGGCGCACGAAATCGGCCGCCTCGTTCGAAGGAACGGCGATGCCGAGCCCGTTGATGATGGCGGTATTGATGCCGATGACGCGGCCTTCGGCGTTGGCCAGCGGCCCGCCCGAGTTGCCGGGGGCCAGGCGGACCTGCGCGCGGATCCACGAAACGTTGCCCATGCCGCGAATAGGCCCCACCGAATGAACCACGCCGGTGGAAACCGCGCCGGCAAATCCGAGCGGGCTGCCGACCGCGATCACCAGCTCGCCCGGCCGGAGCGACGACGAGTTACCGGCGGCAACGGCATCGAGCGATGCGACGGCGACCCGCAACGAGGCCAGATCGCGGCGCGGATCGCGCGCGAGAACTCGGGCCGGCAGCCGTCGCCCATCCCAAAGTTGCACTTCGAGGTCCGCGCCGCGCGCCACGTGGGCGTTGGTGACGACCAGCCCATCGGTTGACCAGATGACGCCGGAACCGCTGCCGCGGCCGGATCGCGAGTGAATCTGCACGGTTGAGCGGCGCAGCCGCTCGGCCACTTCACCGAATCCGCCCATGTCAGCTCCTCCGCGGCCGTTCGCCGATGGTGATCGAGAACGAGCGGGCGGCTCCGCCGCGCACCACCTGCACCTCGATCGCGCCACCCACGCCGCGAGTTTCGAGCGCGGTCTGAATGTCGTCGGTATCGGCCACCGCAACGCCGCCGAGCGCGACCAGCACGTCGCCAATCAGCACGCCCGCCAGCGCCGCCGGTCCCTGCGGTTCGAGCGAAAGAACGATCAGACCTTTCTGATGATCGGGCAGCTCGACCGGTTGCAGGCCGACACCCAGGTAGCCGCGCGCCACGCGCCCGCGGGCGAGAACCTCGTCGACCACCCGATTGATGGTGGAGGCGGGGATGGCCAGGCCGGCGATACGCGACAGCCCGGAAGTGGCGATGCCCAGCGCCTGGCCGGCGGTGTTCAGCACCAACCCGCCGGAAGATCCCGGATAGATCGTCAGGTCGAGCCGGATGTAGCGATCCAGCCGCCCGCCGCGCCAGGTGCGCCAGGGGCCGCTCACCGCGCTGACAATGCCGAGCGTGGCGTTGATGCCGGAATTCTCGGAGCGGCCGAGCGCCAGCGCCAGGTTGCCGGGCGCCGCATCCTCCGGCGCGGCGACCACTGGCGCGCCCGCCGCATCCACCTTCAATACCGCGATGTCCGTGCCCGGATCGGTGCCGGCCAGCGTCGCGGCGGTTTTGGCGCCGTCGGGCAGTGTAACGGTGATTTCCTCCTCCTGCCGGACGGTGTGCTCGGCGGTGACCAGAATGCCGGGACGCCAGAAGGCGCCGCTCGAAGAAAAGCGCGGCCGGGCATGTACCGCAACCACCGACGCCGCCGCACCTTCCACTACCGCAGCCAGCTCTTTGGAAAGAGCCGCCAGTTCGTTTGCCATGAAAAACCTCCCTGTGCCTTCCAGCATGCCCGACTGGGGGCGTCTTGCACATCGGGAAATCGGGCAGGTGGGAACTAGCCACAAGAGCGGGCGCCGACTGGAGGGCGTACCGGTACCGGCTTCTCACGGCGGCGATTAAGCTGTTTCGTATCTTGCCAGAGCGGCTGTAAGCCGTTGGTAACTATAATCCACATAGAAATTTTCAATTGGACGCGCCCGCTCCCACGGTTTAGTTTGAAATATGGGAACTGCAATGAGGATGGCCATAGCGGATGCTGAGGTTGGCTTGTTGCACAGAATCAGCAACATTGTCAGCTCGGAGTTGTCAGTGGATGAGATTTTGGGCGAGGTGCTCAGCCTCGCGGCGCAGGCCACGGCTTGCGACGCTTGCTTGATCTACCTCTTGGATCGTCAATCGAACGAAATGGTGCTGCACGCATCGCAAGTGCCGCACGCCGCGGATCTGGGGAAACTGCGGATCAAAATGGGCGAGGGAGTGACCGGCTGGGTAGCGGAGCACAGGTCGGCGGTGGCGCTCGAAAAAGATGCGTTCGCCGACCCCCGTTTCAAGCATTTCCAGAGGCTGATCGAGGACACGTACGAGGCATTTCTTTCGGTGCCGCTGGTCAGCGCCGGCGACCTGATCGGGGTGATCAACGTGCATCATCGCCTGCCGCACCGGCACAGCGCCGAAGAGCTCGGCGTGATGAAATTCATAGGCGAGCAGCTCGGCGTCACGATTTCCAAGTCTCTGCTGGAGCGGGAAAACGCTCGATTGATGGAAGAGACGGCGGAAATCCGGCGCGAGCTCGAAACGCGCAAGATCGTGGAGCGCGCCAAAGGGTTGTTGCAGCAGAAGTTCGGCATCAGCGAAGAGGATGCCTATTTCCGGCTGCGCAACCAGAGCCGGCGTTTGCGGCGTCCCATGCGGGCGCTGGCAGAGGCCATCATACTGTCCGAGGATTTGGATCGCGAATCGGCTGCCGGGCGCGACCAACGCGTCGCATAGGGCGGCTACTTCGCATAGGGCGGCTACTTCACCAAGAAACGTTGACAGGCGGAAGCGCCTGCCCCACCAACTGTTGGCAGGTCGGGGACCTGCCCCACTGAGCACTAACAACTGCCTGCGATGCGGCCGGCCTGGGACTCGGCTGGCCGCAAGTCTTCGCTGACTTCACCCATTCGTTTCGTCTCCCTGCCTGAGATCAAGCCAAAACTAGCGCAAACGGAGGAATACTGTGAAAAACAGCCTAATCCCTCTTGCGGCAGTGCTCGGCATGGTCGTCGTTACCACGCCGCCGGCACGGCCGCAGACACCGGAAATCCCGGTCTGGAAGATCGGCGTGCAAAGCGGATCCGGGGAATCTCTGAGCCACTATTCAGCCGAGATTTACGACCGGCTCGATCAGAAGATGGCCTCGGCGGACGTCGGATTCGACAATACGTTCGAGTTCCGCCAAGTCCCTTGCGGCCAATACCTGTTGGTTGTGCACGACTCGAACGGCGAGGCGGTGCACCAGGAGTTCGTGTCGGCGAACTCGGACCAGCCGGTGACGATTCAGTTGCCCAAGAAGGAGCCGGCCAAACCTCCGGCGGGGCCGGTCTCGGTGGCGGAACTGCGGCAACCGCCAGCGCGAAAAGCGGTGCAGGCGGTTTTGGCGGCGCGGAAGTTCGGTCAAAGCGGAGAATTCGAGAAGGCGGCGCAACAATTCCGCAAAGCCATCGACATCGCGCCGGACTACGCCCTGGCTTACTCCGGCCTGGCGGCGAGCCACCTGCGCACCGGTAACTACCGGGAGGCGGCGGGCGAAGCCGGCCGCGCAATGGAGCTGTCACAGCCGAATCCGGCGGATTTGTGCAACCTGACCATGGCGCAGTTCCAGTTAGGGCGGATTGTCGAAGCCACGGCGACGGCGCGGCGCTGGCTGGCCATGACGCCGGAGAATCCGAAGGCGCACTGGGTGCTGGGACTGCTGCTGGCGCGCGACCGGCGCACGCTGGCCGAAGCCGCTCCGCATCTCGAGCGCGCCGCACAGGAGGTGCCGGAGGCGCGCCCGCATTGGGAAGCGGTGCGGAATGCGCTGGCGGCGTCGGAGGTGCGGGCGAGCAGGTAGCCGTGGCGCGGCTTGCCCGTGCACCATCCGGGGCAGTCTTGCCTGCAGTGTCGAGAGTCATCTCGACATTTCTTTTCTTCGCTGGTGCGCGCGACGCTCTGCGGTTGCCAAGAAATGTCGCCACGACTGGCGACACAGCAGGCCGGACGGCCCCGGATGGTGCACGGGCAAGCCGCGCCACGACTTTTGGCCCTGCCTCGGGTTAGAAATAAGTACGCAGGCTCGATACTGCGAGACAATGGATTGTAAGGGGTCGCGTGCGCAATATTCACTCGACGGCCGGCTTTCTTCTTTTTGCCGCCTGCTTCGCCCCGGCGGCGGCGTGGGGCGCCGATGCGCGGCCGGTGTTCACCACTCCGTTCGAAACGGGGGGCGAACTCACCGCGCGTAACAGTGTCGACGAGCTGGTTTTCGCCCATTGGAGAGAATTGGGCATCCAGCCGGCGAACCTGTGCTCCGATAGCGTGTTCCTGCGGCGGGCGTGGCTGGACGTTACGGGCACCTTGCCCACCGCACAGCAGGCCGCCGAGTTTCTGGCGAGCAAAGATCCCAACAAGCGTGCCTCGCTGATCGACCAACTCCTGGAACGTGACGAATTCGCGGATTACTGGGCGATGAAATGGAGCGATCTGCTGCGCGTCAAGGCCGAATTCCCGATCGAGCTGTGGCCCAACGCCGCCCAGGCGTATTACCACTGGATTCACGATTCGCTGCGCCAGAACAAGCCGTACAACCAATTTGTCCGGGAGATGCTGACGGCGAGCGGCAGCAACTTTCGCGAAGCGCCGGTGAACTTTTATCGCGCCATGCAGAACCGGCAGCCGGCGGGGATTGCGCAAACGGTGGCTTTGACCTTCATGGGCGTGCGAACCGAGAAGTGGCCGGCGGCGCGAGTGGCGCAAATGGCCGCGTTCTTTTCGGCAGTGGGTTACAAGCACACGGACGAATGGAAAGAGGAGATCGTCTTCTTCGACCGCGGCAAAACGCCGGCGAGCGGGTTGACGTTTCCGGATGGAACTCCGGCACGGCTCCAGCCGGACCAGGACCCGCGAGAGGCGTTTGCCGATTGGCTGACGGCTCCGGGCAATCCGTGGTTCGCGCGCGAGATCGTCAACCGCGTCTGGTATTGGCTGCTGGGACGCGGGATCGTCCAGGAGCCGGACGACATTCGTGCCGACAACCCGCCGGAAAACGCGAAGCTGCTTGCCATGTTGGAGCGCGAGATGGTGGATTCGCATTATGACCTGAAGCATGTTTTCCGGCTGATCCTCAACTCGAGCGTTTATCAGCTTTCGCCGATACCACGGGCGGAGCGGACGGCCGCGGCGGCTCACTTCGCGGCCTATCCGCTGCGGCGGCTGGATGCGGAAGTGCTGATCGACGCCATCGATCAAATTACGGGGACGAGCGAAGCCTATACCAGCGCGATTCCCGAACCGTACACCTTCATGCCGGATTTCCAGCGCGCGATTGCATTGCCGGATGGCAGCATCGGCAGCTCATTCCTGGAGTTGTTCGGGCGGCCGGCGCGCGATACCGGATTGGAATCGGAGCGTAATAACCGGTCGAGCGATGCGCAACGTCTGCACATGCTGAATTCGACCCACGTGCAGCGTAAGATTCAGCAGTCGCCGAATCTGGGGGCCATGATGCGCGAGATCAAGAATCCGCGGGAACTGGTTTCGCAACTGTATCTGACGATTCTCTCTCGCTACCCGACCGATGACGAGTGGAAAGTGATGGCGGCGCACTCGCAATCCGGCGCGCCCAAGGGGCGCGACGCGTTGGTCGATCTGGCTTGGGGATTGATCAACAGCGCCGAGTTTATGTACAGGCATTAGAGGCTCGCTGAAATGCCAAACACGATGAGCCACGGATGAACGCCGATGAAAACAGATAGAAAAAAGTTGACGGCAACTGCCGTCATTCCGGTTTGCCTCAACCGAAGGGGCGCCCATTTTATCCGTGTTCATCGGTGTTCATCCGTGGCTCAATCCTTTTCGGTTTTTTCGGCAGGCTGTTAGTTTAGGAGATATCGAAACATGATTCCCAATTACCGTTTGCTGCCGATCAACCGGCGCGAAGCCCTGCGCGAAGGCTTCTTCGGCGCGGCTGGGGTGTTGCTGGCGAGCCGGCTGGCGGGCATCGCCAAGGCGGTTCCCGTGGCGGCTCCGGCCAAGGCGAAGTCCGTCATCCAAATCTGGATGTGGGGAGGGCCGGCGCATCTCGATACCTTCGATCCGAAGCCGGAGGCCGGCGAAGACTACTGCGGTCCGCTGAACTCGCCCATCGAAACCAAGGTGAAAGGCATGCGCATCTGCGAGCTGCTGCCGCTGCTGGCCAAACAGGCGGACAAGTATTCGTTGATCCGCAGCATGACGCACGGCCTCTACGCGCACGAGACCGCGTCTTACACGGTGCAGACGGGCCGCATCGCGGGCGGGCACGATGTGTTCCCCAGCGTGGGCGCGGTGGTGTCGTTATTCAAGGGGTACAACGCCGGATACAAGGGGCTGATTCCGCCCTACATCGTGCTGACCGAGCCACAGGGCCGGTTTTCCGAAGAGGGATTTCTGGGATCGCGATACAAGCCATTTGCGACGGGCGGCGATCCGGCGCAGGCGCGCTTCGTGGTGGAAGGCGTGGTAGCGCAGAATCTCACCGATGATCGGCAGAAGGAGCGCCGCGAGTACCTGCATCAGCTCGACACGCTGGGCCATGCGATGCAGGGCGACCCACAACTGGCGGCCAACGACGATGCCGAGCGGCAGGCTTACGAGCTGATCCTGGGCGACGCCGGCAAAGTGTTCGATCTTTCGCAGGAGAAGGACGACTTGCGCGACCGCTACGGGCGGACCACTTTCGGCCAATCGTGCCTGGTGGCGCGGCGGCTGGTGGAGCGCGGCGTCCCCTACATCACCATCAATTATCAGGGCGGCTGGGACACGCACAAGCAGAATTTTCAGGTGATGCGGCGCAGGTTGCCGGAGATGGACAAGGGACTGGCGACGCTGCTGGACGATCTTTCGCAGCGCGGGCTGCTCGATACGACGCTGGTCTGGTGGAACGGCGAATTCGGCCGGAAGCCGAAGGTGGATTGGGAAGCTCCCTGGAACGGCGGGCGCAACCATTGGGGCGGCGTGTTTTCGGCGCTGGTGGCGGGCGGCGGTTTCAAGGGCGGTCACGTGGTGGGGTCGTCGGATGCGAGAGGCGAAGAGGTGAAGGACCGGCCGGTATATCCCGCCGACCTGATCGGCAGCATGTACGATCTGCTGGGCATCGATGCGGCAGGCAAGCTGCCGCATCCTATGGGCCTGGAGGCGCGCGTGACACCCACGGCGGCCGACGGATTGCCGCTCGCCGGACGATTGAAGGAGATCATGTGAGGCAGGCGGTTGCGGCTGCGGCGGCGGTGACCGCTCTAGCAGCCGCGCTGGCGGCCCAGCAGCGGCCGCAGGTTCCGCACCTGGGTTACGTCTTTCCCGCCGGAGGCCGGCAAGGCGCGAGCATCGAAGTCCGCGTCGGCGGGCAGTTTTTGGATGGCGCGAGCGCGGTGTATGTTTCCGGCCTCGGAGTCCAGGCCAAAGTCACGCAATACATCAAGCCGCTCAGCGGCGCGGAAGCCCAGAAGCTGCGCGACGAGATGAAGGAGTTGCGCGAAAAACGGGCAGCTTCGCTGAAGCCAGCGGTGGCTGGTTCGCCCAAAGTCGTCTTGACGGCAGCCGATGAAAAGCGGATGGGTGAACTGCGCGACAAGCTGGAAGACGTGCAACGCAAGCCATCGATTCCGGCGATTGCCGAGATCGCGACTCTCCAGGTGAGCATCGCGCCAGACGCCGCGGCAGGCCCCCGGCAACTGCGGCTGGACACCAAGGACGGGCTGACCAATCCGATCGTGTTTTCGGTGGGCGAGCTGCCGGAGTTTTCGCGCAAGCCGGTTCGCGTGGCGCCCGAATACAACGTGGTGAACGGCGCCACTCCGGCGAATCGCTCAGCGCCCCGCCCGCCGGCGCCGCCCATCGAAATCACGCTGCCGGTGGTGGTGAACGGCCAGATGACGCCCGGCACTGCCGACCAATACCGCTTCCAGGCCAAGCGGGGACAACACATAGTGGTTGCGGCCAGCGCGCGCGAATTGATCCCTTACGTTTCCGACGCCGTGCCCGGATGGTTTCAAGCGGCGCTGACGCTGCGCGATGCGCAGGGCAGGGAACTGGCGTCGGCGGATCATTTCCTGTTCCATCCCGACCCACTGCTCGACTACGAGATTCCCAGTGACGGCGAGTACATCGCGGAGATCCACGATTCGATTTTCCGCGGGCGCGAAGACTTCGTGTACCGCATCACCCTAGGCGAGTTGCCGGTGATCACCAGCATCTTCCCTCTGGGCGGGAAGGCCGGGGCGCGCACGGCCCTCGAGACGCAGGGCTGGAACTTGCCCACCGCGCGGGTGACGGAGAATTTCAAGGGCAAAGCCAAGGCCGAGTATCCGATTTCCTTGCGGAAAAACGGATGGACCTCGAACAGCATGCCGTTTGCGGTGGACACACTGCCGGAGACGATGGCGCGACCGGGGAACGGCCGTAAGGAGAAAGCGCAAAAGGTGAAGCTGCCGATTATCGTCAACGGGCGCGTGGCGACGGCTGGGGAAGCGGAGTACTTCCGCTTTGACGGGCGCGCAGGCGAGCGAATCGTGGCCGAGGTTTCGGCGCGCAGGCTCGGCTCGCCGCTCGATTCGGTGCTGCGGCTGACGGACGCGTCCGGAAAACAGATTGCCTTCAACGACGACTTCGAAGATCCGGGCGCCGGCCTGATCACGCACCAGGCCGATTCGCTGATTGCGTGCGAACTGCCGGCCAAAGGGATCTACTTTCTTCAATTGGCGGATGCGCAGGGCAAGGGCGGGGCGGATTACGGCTACCGGCTTCGCATCAGCCACCCGCGGGAGGATTTCGAACTGCGGGTGGTGCCTTCGAGCCTCAATCTCCGCGCGGGCGCGACCGTTCCGATTACGGTGCGGGCGATCCGGCGCGACGGCTTTGCCGGCGAGATTGCGCTGAGCTTGAAGGATGCGCCGGCCGATTTCACGCTAAGCGGCGCGGCGGTGCCCTCCGGACAGGATAAGGTGCGAGTGACGCTGACCGCGCCGCGGACGCCGGTAAGTGCGCCGCTCTCGATACGGTTAATCGGGCGAGCTACCATCGACGGCCGCGAAGTAACTCGCACCGCGGTTCCGGCCGAAGATATGGAGCAGGCGTTCGCGTATCATCACCTGGTGGCGGAGGACGCGTGGATGGTCCGCGTGATCGGCGAGGGCGCGCGCGGGGTTGGCTGGCGGGCCATCGAAAAGCCGGTGAAACTGCGGCGAGGCGATGCGACGGCGTTCAATCTCTTCGTTCCTCCCCGCTTTCAACAGGGGATGCTACTAGCATTGAACGAGCCGCCGGAGGGAATTTCGATTCAGAGCGTGACCCCGGATTGGGATGGCGTATCCGTGGTGTTGCGCGTCGAAGCCGGCAAAGCCAAACCGGGCCTGAAGGGCAACCTGATCCTGGATGCGTTCCGCGAGGTGGCGCCGAAGCCGGACGCTAAGAATCAGACCCGCCGTCGACAGCCGCTAGGAACGCTGCCGGCGATTCCGTTCGAAGTGGTGGAAGGCGCGGCGCGCAAGTAATTGTGGCGCGCGCACTCCTGCGTGCCGCGTCGGCACTCGTGCCGACGCCCGGCGGCGCAATCACGAAGAAGCGTCGAGACGAGTCTCGACGCGGCACGCATGAGTGCGTGCGCCACGTGGCTACCCCGTGCGTTTGGCTATCATGTGTAGCGTATGCGAAAATCCGTGCTAACGACTCTGGCGGCCATGTTGCTCACCGGTGGTATCGCGTGTTACGCGCAGAGCGGGCTGGTGCAGAACACACCGGCGCGCCAGAACCTCAGTCTGAACGGGCCTTGGAAGATCATCGTCGATCCTTACGAAGCCGGCTACTACGACTTCCATCTGCATCCGATTCCGGGCGGCGGCCTCGGCGCCGACCGCGTCCCTGCCGATAAAAGCGATCGCCTGGAACTTACCTTCGTGCCGAACGACGCCACGCTCCAGGTGCCCGGCGATTGGAACACGCAGAAACCGGAATTCCTCTGGTACGAGGGAACCATCTGGTATAAGCGCGAATTCGACTACGCGAAGAAGCCCGGCCGCCGGCTGTTTCTCTGGTTCGGCGCCGCCAATTATCAGGCCATCGTTTTTCTGAATGGCCAGAAACTCGGCCAGCACGAAGGCGGCTTCACGCCCTTCCAGTTCGAAGTCACCGACGCCGTTCGCGATGGCACTAACGCGGTGATCGTGAAGGTGGATAACCAGCGCCACGCCGATGGTATCCCCACTGCCATGACCGATTGGTGGAATTACGGCGGACTTACTCGCGACGTGAAGTTAATCGACGTGCCGGAGACGTTCATTCAGGATTACTTCGTTCAGCTCGAAAAGGGATGGACTAACCGCATCGCGGGCTGGGTGCGCCTGGATGGCTCCCACAAACGGCAGAAGGTCACCATCCGCATTCCGGAGACCGGCAACTACACTACCGTCGATACGGATGAGAACGGCTACGCGCACTTCGCACTCAACGCCGACGGCCTTACTAACTGGTCGCCGGAAACCCCCAAGCTCTACGCTGTCCGCGTGGAGGCCGAATCCGACAGCGTCGAGGACCGCATCGGCTTCCGCACGATTCAAACCGCCGGCCAGAAGCTCTGGCTCAACGGCAAGCCCATCTTCCTGCGCGGCATTTCGATACACGGCGAAGCTCCCTTCCGTGCCGGCCGCGTTTTTTCGGAAGCCGACGCCCGCGTGTTGCTCACCTGGGCCAAGGAATTGGGCTGCAACTTCGTCCGCCTGGCGCATTACCCGCACGATGAAGCGATGACGCGCCTGGCCGACCAGATGGGCCTGCTGGTGTGGAGCGAGATTCCCGTCTACTGGGCCGTCCAATGGGAGAACCCCGCGGCGTACGCCAATGCCGAGCGGCAGCTTACCGAGATGATCACGCGCGACCACAACCGGGCTTCCGTCATTTTCTGGTCGATGGCCAATGAAACGCCGCTCGGCGATGCCCGCACCAAGTTTCTTGCCTCGCTGGCGGCCAAGGCGCGCGAACTCGATCCCACGCGGCTGATTACGGCCGCCACGCTCACGCACTACTCCGACCCAACCACGATCATGATCGACGATCCGCTCGGGCAGTACCTGGACGTGATCGGCTGCAATGAGTACATCGGCTGGTACGATGGCATTCCCACCAAGGCCGACAACACCGCCTTTAAGACCATCTACGACAAGCCCATGGTGATGAGCGAGCTGGGCGGCGCAGCGTCTTTCGGCCGACACGGCGACGAAGATACCGCGTGGACCGAGGAATACCAGGCCAACGTATATCGCCACCAGATCCCCATGCTGAAGCGGATTCCATTCCTTGCCGGCATGACTCCGTGGATACTGGTGGACTTCCGCTGCCCGCGCCGTTTCCTGGCCGGTATCCAGGATTACTACAATCGCAAGGGCCTGCTGAGCGACCGCGGCGAGAAGAAGCAGGCGTATTATGTGCTGCGCGAATACTATCGGTCGCTGGCAGCGCAGGAGCAGCCTCTGCCCCGTCCGCCCAGCTTGCGCAGCGCGGCGCCATAGGTACATCGAGCACACAGACAGGACCGCTCCCTTTGGTCGCGGCTCCGATAGCGCGTTGGTTGTTCGTCGGAGCCGCGGCCAAAGGGAGCGGTTGGTGTGAGTGTCACGGAATGAAACCTGACTCCTCACATGCGGCGGCACGTTAGAATCAAATTTGGTTCTGGTTCAGAACGTTTCGAAGCTGTATCGTTTGTACCGGCGGCCGGCGGACCGGCTGCGCGAGCTGCTGCCGGGGACGGCGCCGGCTCACCGCGATTTCTGGGCGCTGCGCGACATCAGCTTCGAAGTCGAGCGCGGCGAAACGCTCGGGCTGGTGGGGCCGAACGGGTGCGGCAAGAGCACGCTGCTGCAGATGGTGAGCGGGATTCTGCAGCCGACCATGGGGCGCGTGGTCACGCGGGGGCGGATCGCGGCGCTGCTCG
The DNA here is from genome assembly GCA_049508735.1 of Bryobacteraceae bacterium. Lineage (GTDB taxonomy): Bacteria > Acidobacteriota > Terriglobia > Bryobacterales > Bryobacteraceae > Bog-375. The sequence continues at coordinate 85,085 of JBELAO010000011.1, forward strand.
AATTGGGCGCCGGTTTCAACCCGGAATTCAGCGGCCGTGAGAACGTCTACCTGAACGGCGAAATCATGGGTTTGAGCCGCGGCGAGATCGAACGCGCGATGCCGTCGATCGAAGCGTTCGCCGAAATCGGCGAGTTCATGGAGCGGCCGGTCAAGGAATATTCGAGCGGCATGTACGTGCGGCTGGCGTTTTCGACGGCCATCCACGTGGACCCGGAAATCCTGATCGTCGACGAAGCTCTGGCGGTGGGCGACGCGGTTTTCGCCAACCGCTGCGTACGCAAGTTCCAGGAGCTGCGCGAGCGCAAGATCACGGTGCTGTTCGTCTCGCATGACCTGGGGCTGGTAAAGCAGCTCTCCGACCGCGCGATCCTGCTGCTCAACGGCCGGATGGAAGCCCAGGGAACGCCCAACGACGTGATCAACCGTTACATCGGGTTGGTGCTCGAGAGGCAAGCGCCGGACACCGCCCGGCAAAAGCAACTACGATCGAGCTTCCGTCACGGCGACGGAACCAGCGAGATCGTGGGCATTCAGATGTTGAACGCGCGCGGCGAAGAAACGGCGTCGATTGCGAGCGGCGAGCCGGTGACGGTGCGGGTGCAGGCGCGCTTCCACCGCGCGGTTTCCGATCCCATGGTGGGAATTCTGGTGCGCACGCGGATCGGCATGGACGTATACGGCACCAACACGCGCATCGAGCATGCGGAGCTGGGCGATTTCGAGGCAGGCGCGTTGCTGGAGGTGGATTTCCAGATGGAATGCTGGCTGACGCCGCAGCAGTACACGCTCACCGCCGCGATGCAGAATGCCGATGGATCGAGCCACGACTGGCTGGACGACGCCATCGCGTTCGACGTGGTGGACACGCGCGTGGCGGCCGGCGTTGCCAATCTGCGGGCGAAGGTCGCATGGCGCGCATCACGATAAAGGCGCATCCGCGCGCCGCGCGCTCGGCGGTTGCTGGCAGATTGGGCGAAGCATGGAAGCTTCGCCTGGCCGCGCCGCCGGCGGAAGGCAAGGCCAACGAAGAGTGCGTGCGGTTTCTGGCGGAGTTGGCCGGTGTGGCGCGCTCGCGGGTGCACGTGATCAGCGGCGCGACCGCGCGCACCAAGATCGTGGACGTGGAAGGCGTAGCGCAGGAAGAGCTGGAAGCCCGATTGGAGCGCTGGGCGGAATGACGCTGCTGGCGCTCCCAGCACACGCCGCGGACGGGGCCGCATAGCAACATCATCCTCGCGCCCGATTCCCATCCCACATTACGAGGTAAGGGCTGGCCGGCCCAGCCATGACTTTGGTACTGTCCCGCAATTTTGGCACTTTCCGGCCGAGCCTCATTCCGATATTATGAGAGGCGAGAAATTCCGGGGAGGCGAAATCCGCGCCTGGGTCGCGGCCGCCTAGTTGGTCTTTGGTGCGTCTGTGAGGTCTTCCATGAAAGCATTCAATCGAACGCTGGCAGTGTTTGCGCTGGCTGCCTGGACGATGGTTCCGGCCTGGAGCCAGGTGCCCACATTCACGATTACAACCGTGGCCGGCAACGGCGACGCCGGCGATTCGGGCGACGGCGCAGCGGCCACCAACGCCGAGTTGAACGGTCCGCGCGGTGTCACCGAAGATCTGTTCGGGAACTTGTACATCGCGGAATACTATGGCCAGCGCGTGCGCAAGGTGACTCCAGGCGGCGTCATCACCACATTGGCCGGCAATGGCACCGCCGGCTATTCGGGCGATGGCGGACCGGCCACCAGCGCCGAGTTGAACGGGCCATATCGCGTGACCGTGGATCTCGCGGGGAACGTCTACATTCCCGACTCCTCGAACAACCGGGTACGCAAAGTCGCGCCCGATGGAACGATCACCACCGTGGCCGGCAACGGCAATACCGCCTACACCGGCGACGGGGGACCGGCGACCAGCGCGGCGCTGGATTTTCCCGAGGCGGTCGCCTTCGATTCCGCCGGCAATTATTACATCGCCGACGCGGGCAACAACGTGGTCCGCAAGGTGAACGCCAGCAGCACCATCACCACCGCGGTCGGCACCGGCATCCAGGGCTACGCCGGCGACGGGGGTCCGGCCACCAGCGCCAGGCTGTACAATCCCGTGGGCGTGGCGGTGGACGCCGCGAACGACCTGTACATCTCGGACCAGTTGAATAACGTAATTCGCAAGGTGACGGGCGGCATTATCAACACCGTGGCCGGTACCGGCGCCTTCGGCTTCGGCGGGGACGGCGGCCCGGCCATCGACTGCGAATTTGGCTATCCGGCCAGCATTGGGCTAGATGCGGCCGGAAACCTGTACATCCCAGACATCAATAATTACCGGATTCGAGTGTTGTTCACGAACGGCACCATCGCGACCGTGGCCGGCGACGGCGTCGAGGGCTATGGCGGTGACGGCGGTCCCGCGCTCGATGCTGCCTTGAACGTGCCCCGCAGCGTCTCGGTGGCCCCGAACGGGAACGTCTACATTGGCGACTTTGGCAACAACCGGGTCCGCATGCTGACATCGGCAGTCGCAGCCAATACTCCTATGATCGACAATGGCGGCGTGGTAAGCGCCAGCGATTTTGGTGAATTCACCTCGGTTTCGCCCGGCTCCTGGATCGAGATTTATGGAGCCAGCCTGGCGACCGCTTCGCGTCCGTGGGCGACCTCGGATTTCACCGGCAATAGCGCGCCGACCTCGCTCAATGGGACCAAGGTCACCATCGACGGACAGCCGGCTTTCGTCGAGTACATCAGTCCGGGGCAGGTCAACGTGCAGGTGCCCTCCACCGTTCCACCCGGCATCCAGCTTATGACCGTAACGGCTCCCGGCGGCACCAGTTCCACCTACCAGATCGTGGTGAATGAGATCGAGCCGGGATTCGACGCTCCGCCCGCCCTCAAGGTCGGCGGGACCCAGTACGTGGCGGCTTTATTCAGCGATGGCAGTTACGCGCTTCCCACTGGCGCGATTCCGGGCGTCAGCTCACATCCGGCCAGCCCAGGCGACGCGCTGGTTCTCTACGGTGTGGGATTTGGCGCGGTTACGCCGAGCATTCCAGCGGGAGAGATCGTGCAACAACTGAACCAACTGGCCGCCAGTTTCAGCATTTCCATTGGCGGGGTGCCCGCCGCGGTTTCGTATGCGGGATTGGCGCCGGATTACATCGGCCTCTATCAGTTCGATGTGAAGGTTCCACAGGTTGCCGCGGGCGGCGCCGTACCCGTGACTTTCACGCTGGGTGGGACAGGCGGAACGCAGACCTTGTATATCGCCGTGCAGTAGGTGCGGATTGACGCGGGACGCAAGAGTGTACACCGCTGCTATCGCACGGCAGGGCATGCGACCGGTGCATGACCGCTCCCTTTGGTCGCGGCTCCGATGAGCGGCTCGGATGCTGCGCGGGCTCGGATGCTGCGGTTTTTACGTGGTGGCGCGCTTGGCTACGGCGTTGGTGGTACGGGTGTTGCCATCCCTGCCGGGCCGGCTGATTTCGATTTTCAGGCTGTCGCCGTCGAGGGTTCCCTTATAACTGGTCACGAACGAGTTGCCGTTGAACTCACGCTTCACGGTGAAGCTGATGTTGTTCCCGTCCACCTTGCCATCCGTTATCGCGGTTTCCATGACGTTGCCGTCGCGTCCTGGCTGGCTTACCGTGCCGGTGAGCGAGGCGCCATCGATTTTCAGGCTCAGGGTCACCTGCACCGTGCCGCCGCGGCCTTGCTGATCGAAAACCCACTTGCCGCTGGCGTCGGCAGCCATGAGACACACCGTCGCCGCGAGCAGAATCGTCGTTACAAAAAGCAGCTTTTTGGTCATAGTAACTGGCTAGGCGTCGCGGAGCGCCGGAACGTTACTGGGTGGGAGCGGTAGCGCCGGCGGTCTTTGCCGCCGGTCTTGTGCAACCGGGACGACGTTCGGGCACATCGGGAACAAAGGCAAAGGAAAGAAAGGAAAGAAAGGAAAGACATCGGCGGCAAAGGACCTCCGGCGCTACGGGACTCGGGCGCCGTTGGGGCTGGTAGAATGGTGCGTTGCCGGAACTGGTTGCGACCGTAATTGTCCCCACGCTGGCTGCCGATCGAAGACTGCTGGAATGCCTGGAATCGCTCGGGAAACAGACGCGGTGCGATTTTGAAGTGATCGTGGTGGATAACAGCGGGCGCGGCCTGGTGCGGGGTCAGGATGTGGCGCGGCGCCAGGCGGCGTCCCCCGAGGTCCGCGTGATTGAAAACAGCCGCAACGTGGGGTTCGGGGCGGCCATCAACCAGGGGCTGCGAGCATCGGGCGCGCGGTATCTGGCCACGTTGAACGATGACGCGGTGGCGCACGCTGGGTGGCTGGAGGCGTTGGTTGGCGCGCTCGACCGGCGGCCGGACGCGGGAATGTGCGCGTCGCAAGTGCGGCTATACGGCGAGAACCGGCTGGATTCGGCCGGCATGCTTCTGGCGCGCGACGGCAGCAGCAAGCAGCGCGGGCATGGGAAAGCGCCGGTGGATTTTCCGGTGGAAGAGGAGGTGCTGTTGCCGAGCGGATCGGCGGCGATGTACCGGCGGACAATGCTCGAGGAAATTGGCGGCTTCGACGAACGCTTCTTCCTTTATTGCGAGGACACGGACCTCGGTCTGCGCGCGCGGTGGCGAGGATGGAAATGCGTGTATTCGCCGCTGGCGGTGGTGGAGCATCACTATTCGCACTCGGCCGGGGAGGCGTCGCCCTTGAAGGCCTACCTGGTGGAGCGCAATCGTCTGTTCGTGCTGGCCAAGAACTTCCCGGCGCGGATGCTGGCGATGGCGCCGATTGCCGCGGCGGCGCGTTATCTTTGGCACTTCCTGTACCTGGCGCAAGGGCGCGGCAGCGCGGCGCGATTTCGCGCGGGTGGACACAACGGCGCGCGGATGTTGTGGTACGTGATTCGGGCGCACGCGTCGCTGGCGTCCAGTGCGCGGTGGTTGTGGCGGGAGCGCAGGCGCATCGAGCGGAGCGCCCGCATCACGCCCGCGGTGTTCCGGCGGCTGGCGCGCGCGGGTGAGATCGGCGTCCGGCGGGTGGCGGAGCAATGACCATCGAGACGCCCGGACCCGGCTCGCTGCTGGTGATCGTTCCGGCTTACAACGAACAGGGCGCGGTGGGCGGTGTTGTGCGCGAACTGGGGCAACAGATGCCCGGCGTTCCGGTGCTGGTGATCGACGATTGTTCGACGGATGCGACCATAGAGGTGGCGCGCGACGCGGGCGCCCGCATTCTTCCCCTGCCGCACCACCTCGGTTTGGGCGGCGCTGTGCAGGCGGGATATAAGCTGGCCTTCGAGCTGGGTTTCGAATACGTAATTCGGGTAGATGGCGACGGGCAGCACGATCCGCGCGACATTCCGCGAATCCTGGAGAAGCTGAAAGAATCCGGCGCTGAGATGGTGATTGGCGCGCGCATGGACGCGGATCGGACGCGGCGGATGCGGGCGCTGGGCGCGCGTTTCTTCCGCATGGTGCTGCGCCCGATTCTGGGCAAAACCGTGCACGATCCCACTTCCGGTTTCGTGGGCGTCAACCAGCGCGCGCTGGCGCTGTTCAGCACCAGCTTTCCGCTGGAATACCCGGAGATCGAGGCGCTGGTGGTGCTGCAACGCAGGCGGTTCCGATTCGAAGAGGTGCCGTGCCATATGCGCCCGCGCAGAGCCGGCCGGTCCTCGATCAACGGGCTTAAACCGCTGTCCTATATCGTTCACGTGCTGCTGGGCGTATTTGTGAACATACTAAGATATGACGGGCGTTGGCGCCGGCTCGGGTCTGGCCGGCGGCCGCACTCGAGCGCCACGGGCGGAGGATAAATGGATCGTTTGTTGCACGTCAGCGCGGGCATTTGCCTGCTGTTGCTGGTGATGGTGCTGATTTCGGTGCGGCGCTCTCGCATCCGGCCGGAGTATTCGGTGGCCTGGCTGGTGGCGGCAACGGCCATGCTGTCGCTGTCGCTGGCGCGGCCGGTGCTCGAATACATCCGTCGCCTGCTCGGTCTGCCGGACACGCCGCTGGCGATATTCCTGTTGGCGGGGGCGGTTTTCCTGTTGGTTTTCTTTCGCTTCACGCTGATCGTTTCGCGCCTGCGCGACGACAACATCGCGCTGGCCCAACGGGTAGCCATCCTCGAGTACCATCTCCGCACGCTCGCCCGTCATGAAAGCTAAGGCAGGTGGTAAAAAACGCGTCGCGGCTGCGCCGCAACCGGCAGTCCCGCACCGCGACTGGCGCCCTTATCTGGCGGCAGGGGCGTCGGCGCTGGCGGCGTACTGGGCTTACGCTCCGGTGATGCACGGGGCTTTCCTGTTCGACGACACGGCGCTCCCATTCGCGCTGCCGTCTCCCTCAGCGTCGTTCCTGGACTGGATTCGCGGCGTGCGGCCGGTGCTGCTGGCCACTTACTGGATGAACTCGCGGCTTTCCGGCGACGACCCGTTTTCCTACCACGTGGTCAGCTTCATGATCCACCTGGCGGCGGCGGCGCTGGTATTCCTGGTGGTGCGCCGGCTGCTCGAGTGGTCGCAGGCGCCGGCGGCGCGGCGCACGCTGCTGGCGGGCTTTGCCGCGGGCCTGTTTCTGTTGCACCCCATCCAGACCGAGGCGGTGGCCTACCTGGCCGGCCGCTCCGAAGCGCTCAGCGTGACGTTGTTGCTGGCGGCCTACGCGGCGTTCCTTTACCGCCCGCGGACGGTCATCACGTGGGGAAGCATGCTGCTGGTGCTGGCGCTGTTTGGCCTGGCGGTGCTCTCCAAGGAGCAGACCATCGTGCTGCCGGCGCTGTTGCTCCTCACCGACTTCTGGTGGAACCCGGGCTTTTCCTTGCGCGGCGCGCGCGCCAACTGGCGCCTATACGCTCCGTTGGCGCTGGGCGCGGCCGGCGCCGTGGCGCTTTTCTGGAAGGCGATCTTGTACTCGCCAAGCGCGGGATTCGGCTTGCGCGGGGTGACCTGGTATCAGTATTCGTTTACCCAGGCGCGGGCGCTGTTCGTCTACCCGGTGGAGTTTCTTTTGCCGGTGCGGCTGACCGCCGATTGGGATTTTCCGGTCTCCCGCGGCGTTTTCGATCACGGCGCCATTTTCGGTCTCATCGCTCTCGTGGCGCTGGCCGTGGCCGCATGGCATTACCGGCGAAGATTCCCGCTGACGTGTTTCGGCTTCTTCGTCTATCTGCTTCTCATGTCGCCGACCTCGTCGATCCTGCCGATTGCGGACCCGTTGGCGGAGCGGCGCCTGTACCTGGGGATGCTGGGACTACTGATGATCGTGGTGGACCTGGCGGGGCGCATCCGCACGGACCCGCGCAAGCTGGCGGCGGCGTTCGTCGCCGTGTTGCTGGCGTGCGCGGCGATCACCCACGAGCGCGCGGCGGTTTGGGCGGACCCGGTTGCGCTGTGGCAGGACACGGCGGCCAAATCGCCCCACAAGCGGCGCGTGCTGTTTCAACTGGCGAGCGCATACGCCGACGCGGGCCGCTGCCAGGACGCGGTGGAGGAGTATCAGAAAGTGGCGGATGCCTGGCCGCCGGAGTACGACATGCTGATCGATTGGGGACTGGCCTACGATTGCGTCAACCAGCCGGAGCTGGCGCTCGAAAAACTGCGGCAGGCCGCGAACTTGGAAGCGACCGCGCATGTCTACGGGCAGATCGCCATGGTGTACGCCAAACGCAGCCGCTGGGCCGAAGCGCTGGATGCCCTGGCAGTCGCGGAAAGAATCGGTCCGGACTACACCACGTACATGTACAAGGGCGACATCGATCTCTCGCTGAATCACGCGGCGGAGGCGGTGGCGGACTATCAGCGGGCGCTGGCCCTCAATTCCTCGCTCGATATCCTGCGGCAGAAGCTGGCTGCGGCGCAGGCGCGCGTCGGACACTGACATGCAGCCGCTCACCATTGGCGTCAACGCGTTGTACCTGCTTCCCGGCGGCGTGGGCGGCACGGAGATCTATCTGCGCGGCGTGCTGGCGGGGCTGGCCGAGATTGACCCGGTGAATCGCTACGTGATTTTCACCAACCGCGAGACCGGCGCCGATCTCGCGCCCGCGCGGCCCAACTTTCGCGTGGCGCAGCAAGCGGTGCTTGCCACGTCGCGGCCGCGGCGCATTTTATGGGAGCAAACCGTGCTGGCGCTGGAAGCGGCGCGGCGCGGCCTAGACGTGATGTGGAACCCGGGATTCACCGCGCCTCTGCTCGCGCCTTGCCCGCAAGTCACCATGTTCCACGACTTGCAGCACAAGCGGCATCCCGAGAACTTCCGTTGGTTCGATCTGCCGGTCTGGCAGTACTTCCTCTTCTGGTCGGCTCACATTTCGCGCCTGCTGCTGGCTCCTTCGCAAGCCACCGCGGGCGACCTGAAACGCTACTACCGGCTGCCGGAAGGCAAAGTCCGCGTGGCGCAACATGGCGTGGACTCGGCCTTCTTCGGGATCGCCGCACGGCGTCAGCCGGAGCGCTTCCTGCTGGCCGTCTCAACCTTGCATCCGCACAAGAACCTGGATGCCTTGTTGCGCGCTTTTGCGGTGTTTCGCCAACGCCACCCCGACTTCCGCCTGATGGTGAGCGGCCTGCACGGATTCTCCGCCGGCTACCTGCACAACCTGCGCGACGCGCTGGGCCTCGGCGATGCGGTGGATTTTCCCGGCTGGATTCCGCGCGAAGAATTGTACGGCCTGTTCGCGCGCGCCTGGGCGTTCGTCTATCCGTCGCTGTTCGAGGGCTTCGGCCTGCCGGTCCTGGAAGCGCTGGCCGCGGGAGTGCCAACCGCGTGCTCGGCCATCGATCCGCTCAATTCCATCGTCGGCGAGGCCGCCTTGCGATTCGATCCGCGCAACCAGGAGTCGCTGCTCGAAGCCATGTACCGCATCACCGAGGACGACGAGTTGCGGAGCAAGCTGGCCGGTGCCGGCCCCGCGCGTGCAGCCCACTTCTCCTGGCGCTTCACCGCGCAGACTACGCTAGAAGCGCTGGAAGACGCAGCGAAGGGGTGAGGCCGCTAGTGACCTCTTTCAGGTTTCCGGTTTGGGCGTCAGACGTCAACTTGCCGGTCGCCAATTCTTCCGGACCATCAGTTTCCGCTAGCCCCTCTAGGCATGCTCGGCGGAACTGGCAACGCATCACCTTTCTTCTAAAGACCTAGCCGCCGAAGGGTCTCTGGCATTTCTGAATCGATGACCGCGAGAGGATTGCCGCCGCCGTAACCGGTATTACCTCGATCTCTCAACACCCGCGAATACTCACTGTCGGAAATTCGCCTGTAGACCTCCACGAAGTACGTAAATGGTGCATCGTTTGTCGGATAGGCGACAATACACTACCAAGCAGGGAGCCGTTCTCAACAAGCTGTGAAAGACGGGGGTTCGCGGTTTTCGGTTTTTCCGGCAGGTGGAATTTGGCGCTTGGCAGAGGCAAAAGACAACTCCAGGAAACGAACCTGCAGCTCGGAGGATCAAAAGTTGGCGACCTGTGATAAACTGACCGGAAACTGGGAGCCAAAATGGAAATCCTGGCTTATATGAGATAAGGAGCGATCAACGGAGTGCCTGACTACGATTGGCCAGAACTTAACCTTGACCCTGACGAGCTCGCTACGTCCATCGGCGCCGACGACCACTATGCAACACCTGGGATTGACGACGATGAGCACGACATTGAGGTAGAGTTGAATGATTTAGAAAACCGTCCCGACGTTGCCTACCAGGCGTGGAAGAAGATCATTTCCCAAATCAACAGACCGGACGCGTTAAAGCTACAAGGGCACTATCTGCTCGAAAGGCAGGATAAGAAGCACCGCATGGGAGACCTGCTCAAGGTGTGCTTTGACGTATACAAAAGAGAGGCTCCGGGAGATCCGGATGGCAACCAGTTTTATAAGTGGCTGGACGCGATGAGCGATTGGGATCGCCTGGTGATGGTTAAGGACAGCGTAAGATTCGATCTAAGCAAGGCGCACAAAGATCAAGGGACTAGTAAGGAAGAATCGAACATCAAGCCCTCCATGGTCAAAGCTTTCATGAAGGGGGTTGCGTACCTGGACAGGGCGGGCCGAAAGAGTCATCGACTGAGATTTGTGGCGGGTACAGCCATGCTCAACGGCGTGGAATTCGATACCAAGGAAATGCAAACGGTCCTTTCAGGTAGAGGCTTTGCAATCTGGGTGATGAGCGACAAGGGGAGGATGTATGTCGGCAATCACGTAAAGGGCATGCTTCACCATTCAAGCTTTCTGGCGGGTGCGGATGTCATGTGCGGCGGCGAAATGATAGCACGCATGGGAAAAATCATATACTTGAGCGCCAAGACCGGTCACTACCGGGCGGGAACAGAACACTTGGTTTGGGCGCTAAACGCGCTCGAGGCCCGCGTCAACATTGATCAGATCAAGGTATTGGCGTTCAAAAACAAAATTCCAGTAATACTCGCACCAATAACCCTTCATCTTAGTCCTGCGACTTATGATTCTTGGGGCGATTTAAAAACAAGCCAGATAGAATGCATCCGGAGTGGCGACTTCACAGGTTTCCCCGACAGGTGAAGTGTCAAATCGCCGTCCACGATCAACCTCGACTGGCGGCTGTGAGGCGCTTGACATTCGAAGCCGCCGACTGTGGATCGCTCAGTCCGGAATTGGCCGCCGGTATCCAACGAGTCGCGCTTGCCGCCCTTACGCCCCCATCCGCCCAGTCAGCGTTATCAGCGAATCCGGCGGAAGGTGGATGCGGGCGGCCCGGCCCTTGGTTTCGACCACCACATCCTTCTCCGTGCCCTGGTTTGCCAGCACTATGGCCGCGCCGCCATCGGGGTTGACGAATGCTACGTGGCTCACTTTTTCGATTTCGCCCTGCGAAGAGATCCGCCGGGCGCCGCGCCGGATGGCGCTCGAATAGTGCGCCAGCGCCCAGTATTGGCCGCTGCGCGAGACAGCTTTGGTGGCGGAATCGATCTCGACCACGCCGCCACAGGGGAACGGGCCGATGTTGGGTTTCCCTTTCTCATCGAGCGCGAGATTCCAGCCGATGATACATCGCGCCCAGTTGCGCAGGATTCCCGCGAACGTAGCGCCCCATTTCGCCCAATCGGTCAGGTAGTCCGGTGCGGTGTAGTCGGGACCGCCTTCGGTCCAGTACGCATGTTTGGCGGGATAGGCGTCGTGAACGCGGGTCATGGAAGATGGATCGCCCACGTAGCCGTGCCATGCCACGCCGTCTATGTAGCGGCCGACTTCGGGCTTGGCAAGTATGTCCAGCGCGCGGCCCCACAGGTCGTAGTTGTGATCGATGATCCAGATTTTGGTGTCGATCTTGTCACGGGCGAAAGCGGGGCCCAGATGGTCGCCCACGAACTGCCATTCCTGCTCCTGGCTCCACAGGCAGGCGGGCATGTGGCCTTCCTGTTCGGCATCCACTTCGTTCTGCACGCTGACGGCGTTGACCGGTACGCCGGCCTCGCGGTAGGCTTGCAGGAACTTGACGAAATAGCGGGCGTAAGCCGGGAAAGACTGCTTGCGCATGGTGCCGCCCAGCATGGTGCCGTTGTCCTTCATCCAACCGGGCGGACTCCAGGGCGAGCCGAACAGGAACAGGTCCGGATTCATCTGCCGCGCCAGGCGCAGGATGGGCAGGATGTAGGCGCGGTCGTGGTCGATCGAGAAACGCGTCAGTTCGGGATCCGGCGGGCCATCGTCGAAACTGTACACGGATCTCGAGTAGTCGCTCGATCCGATGCAAAGCCGGCCCGCGCCGAGGCCCAATTGCGACGGGTGAAACAGCTCGTGAAATAATTCCTGACGCGCGCCTTCGGCGAGCTGGTTGAACGTCCAGCAGGCGGCGTCGGTGAAGGCGGCGCCGAAGCCGACCATTTCCTGGTACTGGCTGGAGGAATCGATGCGGATGGAATTCGCGAAGTCCCCTCGCAGGATCTCCCAGGGAACGGGCGGCTGGGCCGCGAAACGCTTGGCGCCAGCGGTTACCCGCACCTCCAGGGCGCCCGAAGGCGGAGCGGATTGCGCCCCAAGCTGGAGCGCGCCGGCGGCGCCAGCCGAAGCCAGCAGTATCCAGTCGCGGCGCGTGGTTGTCGAATCCATCTAATTCCTCCCGGTTTACAAAGCTCGTCGAAACCCGATTGTAGGTCCCACATGGCTTGCGCGCAAGCCGTCTCCCGTCTTCCGCAAGCGCTGTAACGCGGAGCCGGCAATAAATTAAGATTAATGAAGGTCTGAAACGCCTATACTTATGGCATGAAGCCCGCGCATGTGTTTAAGGTAGTCCCCTCCCTGCCCGCCCCGCTCGAAGGGCTGCGAACCCTCGCATACAATTTGCGGTGGAGCTGGGATCACAACACCGTCGAGTTGTTCCGGCGGCTGGATGGCGATCTATGGGAGTCCACCGAACACAACCCGGTGCGGATGCTGGGACTGATCAGCCAGGCGCAACTGGAAGCCGCCGCCCGCGACGAGGCCTTTCTCGCCTATCTGCACCACACGCAAATCGCGCTGGGATCGTACCTGTCCGGCGAGTCGAGCTGGTACCGGCGCTCCTGCGGGCAGAACGAAGGCTTGCTGGTGGCGTACTTTTCGGCCGAATTCGGCATCAGCGAATGCCTGACGATTTTCGCCGGAGGCCTGGGAATGCTGGCCGGCGACCACCTGAAGGCCGCCAGCGACTTGGGCGTGCCGCTGGTGGGCGTCGGATTGCTATACCAGCAGGGCTACTTTCGCCAATACCTCAACGCCGCCGGCTGGCAGCAGGAATCATACGAGGACAACGATTTTCAGAACCTTCCGGTAACGCTGGAACGCCGCGCCGACGGGCGCCCTCTCACTGTGGAGCTGACTTACAACGGGATCACGGCCCAGATCTGGCGGGCGGTGGTGGGACGCGTTTCGCTCTACCTGCTGGACACCAATGTGGCAAATAACCGGCCCGAGGACCGTGACATCACCGACCAGCTCTATGGCGGCGGAACCGAAATGCGGCTCAAGCAGGAGATCCTGCTGGGCATCGGCGGTTACCGGGCGTTGGAGGCGCTCGGCCTGGAACCTACGGTCTACCACATGAACGAAGGGCACTCGGCATTTCTGTCGCTGGAGCGCGTCCGGCGGCTGAGGGAGCGCTACGGCCTCAGCTTCGCCGAGGCGCGCGAAATAGCCTGCGCCGGCCTGGTGTTCACCACCCACACGCCGGTTCCGGCCGGGCATGACTACTTCTCTACCGGGCTGCTCGATCGTTACCTGGGCGATTACTCAAGCGGCCTCGGCCTCTCCCGCAGGGAATTCTACGCGCTGGGCCGCCAGAACCCTTCTAACGACTCCGAGGAGTTCTGCATGACCGTGCTGGCGCTGCGCATGGCGGCCTCTTCCAACGGCGTCAGCCAGTTGCACGGCGCGGTGAGCCGCAAGATATGGAAGACGCTGTGGCCGGGCGTGCCGGAGGACGAAATCCCCATCGGTTCGGTGACCAACGGAGTGCACTTCCGCTCCTGGATTTCCGCCGAAATGAACCAGCTCTACGATCGATATCTGAGCCCGAAGTGGCGCGAAGAGGGCGCCGACAAGCAGCTTTGGAAGCGCGCCGAAACCATCCCCGCCGAGGAGTTGTGGCGCACCCACGAGCGGCGGCGCGAGCGCCTGGTGGGCTTCGCGAGGCGCCGATTACGTGTGCAACTGGAACGGCGCGGCGCTCCGCAGGCGGAAATCGACGGCGCCGACGAAGCGCTGAATCCGGACGCGCTCACCATCGGTTTCGCGCGGCGTTTCGCCACCTACAAACGGGCCACTCTGCTGCTGCGCGACCCGGACCGGCTGGCGCGGATCCTCAACGATCCACAACGGCCCGTGCAGATTGTGTTCGCCGGTAAGGCGCACCCGCGCGACGATGCCGGCAAGGTTCTCATCCAGCATATCGTCAAACTCGCGCAGCGTCCCGAGTTTCGCCGCCGGATTGTTTTTCTGGAGAACTACGACCCGGCCGTGGCGCGTTACCTGGTGCAGGGTTCCGACGTCTGGCTGAATACGCCGCTGCGTCCGGAAGAAGCCAGCGGCACCAGCGGCATGAAAGCCCTCGCCAACGGTGGATTGAACCTCAGCATCCTGGACGGCTGGTGGGACGAGGCCTGGCACCCGGAAACCGCGGACCAGCCTTTCGTCGGCTGGGCCATTGGCCGCGGCGAGAAGTACGACAACCAGGATTATCAGGACCACGTGGAATCGCTGGCCTTGTATGAGATTCTGGAGCACGACGTCATCCCGTCCTTTTACGAGCGCGGCGCCGATGGCCTGCCGCGTCGCTGGATCGCACGGATGAAGTCCTCCATCGCCACGCTGTGCCCCGAGTTCAATATGCAGCGCATGGTGACCGAGTACGCCACCGATTTTTATCTGCGCGGCCATGAACGGCACCAGCACTTGCTGGCTGGCAACGGCGCCGCCGCCCGCGCGCTGGCGGCCTGGAACCGGCGCATCCGCGACAACTGGGCGCAGGTTGCCATCGAGAGCGTGGATGCGCTGACGGAGACGGAGCTGCCGAGCGGCGGGCAGGTGGAAGTGAGGGCGCGCGTCCGGCTGGGCGCGCTCGATTGCGACGAGGTCTCGGTGGAACTTTATCTCGGCATGCTCGACGCCGATTTCG
>JBELAO010000012.1:0-94262 GCA_049508735.1 Bryobacteraceae bacterium
TCCCGAGACCGTTGGCGCCCACGACGCTTCCCAACAGTGGCCGTGGGACTCCAATGTTCGCTGGTGCCTGCTGGTTTGCCCCCGCCGCCGAGCTGCTCTGCCCATTTGAGTCCAGATACCACGCATCGTCGTGGATCTGCGCCCTGATCGTTGCCGTCCGGTAGTTAGTCGCCGGCGATATCTTGAGAACCCGAAATGACTGACGATTGAAACCCTCTTTTTGATAGGTGACCGTGATCAGGTCGCCGGGCCGGATCCCGAATGCCTGGATACTGGACTCGAACTGAAGATATGTGTTACCCAGCAGCGACTTGTCCAGATTGAACTTCAGGATGCGGGCGGCTTGATCGAAACTCGGCAGCCCGATCGCCATCAGCGTGGCCGTCACTTGCTGGCCGGTGAGGTTTACGTCCTCCGGATCTACAACGGTGCAACTGTCTTGCTGATAACCGTTCAAGTTATCTTGAAAGTCTATGCTGAGTGAGTTCGGCGTGTCTGCGATGCTTCGCGACGAAACCACGACAGTTGGCTCTCCCGCCGAGTTTCGCAGAATTCCGGAAACGCCTGTCGTTCCATCGCCGAACTCGTAAACCGGCCATCCCCCGTTCAGCGATTCGGTGCTGTTGGACGATGGACTCTGCGACGGCTGCTGCAGCCCCATCGAGTTTTCGACATTGACCTGCAGCACGCCTCCGGGACCGTAAGTCAGGTAGAGCCGTGATGCATTGCGAATGCCGCGGATCACATCGCCTGCGCTCCGCCTGTTTTGCAACACCAGGTTGCATCCGAAACGGGGAATGGCAATGGAGTTGCCGTTCAGGTCCGTCGAGTTGATTACCCCGTCGCAATACGCCGCCGCTGGCGCCAGAGTCGAGTAGTCGATCTCTGACGCTTGCCAACCGCTGCGTCGCAGGATGTCGTGTAGGATCCAAACCGGGTTGCTGGTGAGTTCTTGGCTTAGTCGATTTCCTTGAGCGTCATACGTGGGAACTATCAATCCTTGTGCCAGAACCTGGACCGAAGGCAGCGAATTCCCGTCGCTGATTTGATTCGGCACCACCACCGATAGGTACGCCATGCCGCCGTAGGGATCTCCCGCCGGCTGGCCATTGGAGTTCAGAAAGTTGAGATCGAATGCCCCATCTCGTGTCCCCAACGTGGGGACGTTATACCATCCGGTGCCGGTCATGTTGTGTCCGCTCACGCCAAGCGGTATCTGATAACCGTTCACCAGCACGGTCAATACGCCTTGCATTACTCCGACGCCTAACAGCACCTCCATTCGCGTCAGATTGCCGTCGTTGCGTGCAAATACGACCGGCGGATAATACCAGGCCGTTCCGTACACCATCGGCACATAGTCGTTGTAACGCGCCTGGTTCACCACTACGGCTGAACTGGTCCAATCCTTGCCGTAACCCCGTACCGTGATCACCGGCGGGATATATTCAATCCCTCCAAACCGCGTGAACATACCGCGAGCCTGGCAGTCTGTCGAGGCGTACCCGCACGAAGTAAACGGCGCGCCGTTATTCAGGTTCCCGCAACCCCCCGGTAGACCAGCCGAGTAACCGCATGGATAGTAAAGGGAGTAGCTACCCTCTGCGCCACCCTCGATGGCTTCCTGTTGCTGAGCCGCCGTCGCAGGGAATGTCCAAGGGCACAAGCGTTGAATCCGGATTTCGGGCAGGTACACCCGCTGCAAGCTCATCCGATTTGTTGCCGTTACGCGAAGCGTCGCTTCTTTGATTTGGTCCGGAGGGCTACAGATCCCCTGGAACACAACCACGCCGTCCGTCAGCGGCGCGTTGTTGGGCAAATCGTAAAATAGGAAGCTGACTGTGATTGTCGCGCCTCGGAACCCCGTGCTCCGTTCGATCTCCGAGAAGTAGGAATCCGCGTTGGCCAGCAGCAGTGTGATGGTCGGGCTTCCATCCACACCCTGATCCGAAGCGGTCTGAATCTCGAACGCACTGTGCTGCAATACGCGGGCGGCATAAGACGTTGTTCCGATTGTGATCCCGTGCGTGCACCAGTGTTCGGTGTCTCCGTTCGGCAGCACACAGTCGAAGATCACCAGCGGCGTGTCGGTGATCGCGCCTCCCTTCAACTCAGAGACTGTTTGCATAGAGTATGTTCACCGTTGCAGCGTGGTGGTTCACGTCGGTGGATGTCAGCGTGAAAGCGTCGTCCCGGAAACGCGCGCTTGCATAAACCCCGCCCGTCGTTCCGGTTTTGTACGCTGATGGCGCCGGCTGCGCCTCCACCTGCGGTCCAAAGACGTTCACCGTGGCGCCCGCCGGCAGTTCGATCCCAAACTCGATCGAGCTTGCCGTTGCATCGCCCGTGCCGGAGATCTGTACGCGGCTCCATCGCGAGTTCAGCGCGGCCTGCGCCGAGTTGCTCCCGAGCTGCAACCGGATCGTCACCGGCTGGCTGCTGAACGCGTATACGCTGAAGCAATAGGTGTAGCAGGCCGGCGCGTTGAGCACCTGCGTAAGTGTCTGCGCCCCTTCGCCGGAGTTTGCCAATCGCCATGCGTTGCGGCCGCCCAGCGAGTCCGGCGCGTCGCCCGATAGAGTCAGAAATGGCGCCGCCTGCCAGACCGCGTTCGTCAGATCCTCGCTCCAGGCAAGCAGGTTCGCCACCGGGTCGAGGAACGTGAAGCTGTTCAGCGATCCTTCCATAGCCGTGAAAAACTGCTGAAGCGCGGCTAACTCTGTGTCGCTGAGATTGGCGTACCGCAGTTGCCACCCAACCGTCGCGCCGGCCGGGTCCGCCAGCTTGATCGAGCTCCCGTCCGCCGCCGCATTCACGACCGTGCGCATTCTCCTTTGCTTCACGATCGGAAACTGGCTCATCACCCCGCTTACTAATTGCGGATAGACGCTCACGGCTGCGCCCGATTTTCCTGCACAGTCACCGAGGTGTTACCGCGCATTTCTTCGATCGAAGTTAAGTTCATGGCATCGTCGGCGAAACTGCAATTACTGTAAGTCTGCTTGTCCCATGGGTCCGTGAAGGAAAAGTTCCCGAGACTCCCCTGGTTCGATACCAGGAATTGCTCAAGCGTCGCCATTTCCGTCTCGTCTAACTCGCTCAGGCGAATAACCCACTGGCGCAATGGTCCGGCGCAATCCCGGTAACGCTGCTCGGTTCCATCCACGAACCGCACCACCTGGTTCTGGAACTTGACGGCTTTGGCCGCCGGATACTGCGTGACCGCACTGGTTTTAAGAGATGGGAATGATGCCATGTCACAGATCGCTGATTACATCGTTGATCGAGCTCATGTTCAACATCGCGCTGCGCACTGCCTGCGCGATATCGGCGCTGCGGTCCAGAATAGACTGCGCATCCATCGCCTGAATGTTTAGCGTCATTTGGGGCATGGCTGTTGCGCCCTGTTCAGCGCTGCTTCCAGTCCCACCGATTGAAGAACCGCTAGCCACGGAAGGACTCGCCGCAGTCGAGGTCGGCAACGCCGTATCGGCCAGCCGCGGCATCCCCAACTGGTCGTAGTCCGCCGCCGCCAGTCCGTTCGCCGTATCCGCGCTTACAAAGTCGATGGAAGTGGGCTTCTGGTACTTCTCGAGCTGCGGCGGAGCGGTGCTGCCTCCGCCGAACAATTCCATCAGGCCGCTCACCAGCGGGACAATCCCAAGCCCGCCTTCCAGAAACGTCGTCAGCGCCGATTCGATCGTGCTCCCAGTCCCGCCTGTGCCCTGTTCGCTCTCGGCGCCGCCTTCGGTGCTCGTGCCCACCGGCGTCGCTTCGTAACCGTCTGCGCCGCTGCTCGCCGGCCCGAGTGCCGCCCCCGAAGCGGCGGCCGGAGTCTCCGGAACATCGGTTCCGGCCGCTTCCCTAAAGAACCTAAGAAGCTGCTCTTGCGTCGTGCTGCTCATACTTGATTTCCGCCGCGAGTTCCTTTTCCAGAATGGCGAACGCTTCCACCTGCCGCGCCGTGAGGTGCTCTTCGTTCATCAGTCCCAACCGCCTTCTTATGAAAAACTCCTCCACCATCGTTTGGCTTTCCGCGGTGACCGATGACTTAGGACAGGCCCCCAGTCTCACCCCTCTGCGCGCCCACACTGAGGGCCCGCCCTCGTCGCGCAACGCCGGCAGCCAGCCGCACCTGCGCTTCGTTTCCAGACCGGACTTTCGGCATGCGTCGCACCTCCACCCGGCCTGGTTGGAAAATTGAAAATGGAAGGCGACAATCAGTTTTTTCGTTCGGCCCCGTTCAGTCCTGTCTCGGCTTTGACGGCCGCCAGCGCCTCCCGAAATAGGTCTTCGGGTCCGCTTTCCGCCAACGCCGCCGGAGTTGCCGCGGCCCCATCCACTTCCAGTCCGGTGACTCCCACCAAACCCCACATCAGGTACAGCCGATTGACTTCCACCTGAACCAGCGTCGAGTCCATTTTCTCGCCCGGCTTTTGACCCGCCTCGAGGAACTCCATGCGCCGCGCCAGTTCCCGAACCTGCCGCATCAGTTCCACGCGCCTCGCAAAAGACATTCGCGCAATGCGGAACCTCACCCCCGGCGCTATCTTCGATTCCACATCCTTCACGCTCTCGTATGTCATGCCTATCCAAACGCAACCGCGATTTCGTTGTCCACCGTGCCTTGTGCCCGCGATGGCTTGAACACCCATTGCAACCGGTTCGCGCTGTCGTCGAATTGCGGCACCTCCGGAATCACGCTCTGCAGGTAAACGCCCATCGCCTGGCCCTGCGATTGGCCGAGTTGGAACATCACGCTGATCGGCGTCTGCTGCCGCGCCGCCTGGTACAGCGCCGGTGTTGCGCTGTCCGTCTGGCTATAAAGTCCGATCGATGCCTGCACGGTTCTTTGCCCCGGTGAGATCGCTTGCGGAAGGCTGAAACCGAATTCCCGCGAGCGGGTGTCTAACCCGTTCTTCAGCACCACTGACGCTTCCGTCACCGTGAAGAATTGCGCTGGTGTGGTCCCCAGCCACGCCTCGCCCAGGTTACCCGGCACGATTGAATAGTCGAATGCGCCGATCCCCGGCTCCACCGGATAACTTGTCAAATTGCCCTGCCCCGCCGTGAAGCTCGCGCTGTCCAGCACGTCCTGCGCCACGCCGCTAAACTGAAACTGGTGAAAATCGCCGTCGATTTGGATCTCCATCTGATCCACCGCGGCGCCGCTCAGGATTCTCTGCACCGCGCTCGCCGGATCCCAGTAATCGAAGACGCTGGCGCTCGGTAGCTCCGTCGCTGGCAAGTAGGTCACTGCCGGTCCGATCGTGGTTCCGCTCGCTGCCGCCGCGGTGAACGGCGCATTGATCTGTACCGTGTTGGCATCCACAATCACCGTCACAAACCGTATCTCGCCTCCGCTGGAGATCGCTTGGTTTAGGTTCAATCCGTGAGGCGCCGCAAAAGCCAGCGTCTTATTCGAGTACGATGCGACCGTCGCGCCATTGAAGAGCAGTGGCGCTGCGCCCAACGCCGCCTGAAACAACGGCCCGTACGCAGGCCCGCCCGCTGCGGATTGCCAGCTCGTCATGTATGTCTGTAATTCGAAATTCGTCCGCAGCCGGCCGCCCGCCGGCAGGCCGGGAAACGTCCGGCTTCCCGTCTTGTCTTTCCGGGTGGTGACCTCGCGTTGCTGTTGCACGGTCAACTTGAGCGCCGGTATCCGGTTGCTTGCCGCGATTGCCGCCACGCTGCCATACGCGCTTTCCAGCGCCGCGTAGAACCGGTTTGCGTTTGAGGAAATGTAAGAGGCCATCTTAGTTAATGCTCACTCCAATCTCGAATGTCACCTTGGCGGTTTGCACGAAGTGGATCCCCCCGCTCTTGACGGCTCCGAACGTAACCTGGTATCCGCCCGCATAGTACATACCGCCACCCCAGTCTCCGCGGTTGGCGTCCAGTGTCTGCATTACCGCACTCGTGTATATCTCGACCGTATCTTGCAACCCTTGCAACCGGTCTTGCGAATGCCGTACTTCAATCGCCATCTGGGAAATCCCCGAAAACGTCCGGAACTTCTCCACCAGTTGGTTCACAATCTTTTCGCAGTAGACGTTGACTGCCGGGTAGGTCACTGCGGTCGCGCGCTCCGCCAGTTCGAGCCCCACATTCTCGGGCCTAATCTGCGCCGTCCCCAGCGGCGCCACCGCTGTCTCGCCGCTCACCGCCAGCGCCTCCAAGTTGAGATTCACGCCGCTCGGCCCGGTCAGCAACTGTACGATCTTAGCGGTTACCGCGTTTCCTATCGTCGTCGGCATCAGCCCCTCTGTAAGATTCGCGTCAGCGCCTGCACATAGCTCGGAGCTTGTCCGTTCCCGGGCTTGCGTCCCGTCCCGCTGATCCACACCGGCTGCACCCACGCCGTCCCAACTGCGAGCGGCGTACTGTTCTGCATCGTCATGCTGTCCGGATCCATGCCGACGTACACGTTCCATCCGATAGCGTTTGCCGGCGGCGGATCGAGCGTCGCCGAAAACGAACTGGATGCTGTCGTAATCGCCGTTGGCATCGCGCTCGCCCCTTCCTCGTTCACCCGGTTTACCCAGGCCGCCGTCACATAATAGACGTTGTCCGGCAAACTCCCAGGCGCCGCCGCCAACACGGCCGTCACCGCCCGCGGCACTGGTATCGATGCCATCCCGGCGCCAGCCTCCAGCAGCCGCTCGCGATTCGCCACAGCCATCTGCTGGAATTGATCGCGCTTGCCCATGTACCGGTCGTTCAGTTGGCTGTTGTACGCGTCGCTGTAAACCAGATCCAGGCTTCTGTACGCGAACCACAGCTTGAGCGCCGGTGTCACCACCACGTTTTCCAGGCTCGGCTTCACCACCGCCCACATCGGGCGGTCCGCCGGGCTCATCCTCTTCAGCAGCGCCTCGAGGTCTAGACCGATTTCTTCGTGGGCCAGTTCCAGCTTGCGCGTCACATCGATCCCCTCGGCGCTGGCCACACTCGTCAACTGCGAGTCCAGTCCGGCTAACTGCTCGATGCTGGCGGGAGGTCCGTCCGTGAATAGTGCCATGCCCTTACGCCTGGCTCTTGGCGCGCTTCCCCGCGTCCTGGATCCGGTTCCATTCCGTCACTGGCAGGAATGTCAGTTGCACCTTGCTCGCCGCCAGGGCCTCGTCCGCCGCCTGCTTGGCTTTGGCTCGCGCCTCGCGAAACGACGCTGCGTCCGCTTCCGTCGCCAGCCGCGCCGCGCCTTCCACAATTAACTTCGCCGCAATGGCTGGCGTCGCTTCGGTCAGCCTGCCGGCAAACCCTCCATCCGGCGTCTCACAGCTCTCGATCACTGGAAATGGGTCCGTGATCTTCGCTTGCGTGTCCCGTATCTTCTGGTAGTACAGTCTCAGATCCATCCCGTTCTCCTCGCATCTCGTCGCGGGCCGGCCGCCAGCTCACCCGGCCGCCAGCCCGCTTCGCGGCTCCGTCTCGTTAGGTGTTCACCTGCACGCCGCATGCGTTGCGCAGCACGCCGCATCCGTACAGCACATCCACCGTGAATTGCTGCGCCAGCGTATTCGGCTGGTAGCTCATCACTACCCGCATGCCGAAGTTGCCCAGCTCGGCATACTCCGCAATCGCTCCCGTTCCCGGAAGAGGTTGCGGCAGCCGCCGAACCACCAGGCCGATCGCGTCCCGCGTGAACGCCAGGTTGTGCGTGTTCACCGTGCCGCTCCCCGTCTTCTGCACGAATTGCGAACGGAAAATGTAGAAGTCCTTGTACTTGCCGATCGTCCCGTCGATCAATGCCGCGAGGCCCGCCGCACCCGCCGTCTGGAATTCCTCGAACAGCGGAATCTGCCGCCAAGCCGAGTAGGCTGCCGAGTCCACCACGATGTACTTCTGCTCGCTCGGCGGTATCTTCGCCAGGAACAGAGCCGTCTCCGCCGCGTCGACTGTGGCTTCCGTCAGCGGCGAACCCGCCGTTCCTACCGCCGTCGAGAAGCCCGGGTACAGGCTCAGCAGGCTGGTTTCGATGCTCTGCGCGATCGCCGCTACCGCCGGCTGCATGTAGATCTTCAGCAGGTCCGGTACCGCCAGCACTTTGGTCACATCCGGTATCTGGAAGGTCGCTTCCATGTGCGTGTTCAGCACAATCGGCGCACTGGTGAGCGGCGGATTCTGCGGCGTCACCGAACCCTGGGCCGCGAGGTTATTGGCTACCAGCGTCGGCGGTAACAGCACGTTCACCGTATCGCCGGCGTTTGCCAGCACTGGTTCGTAATCGCGATTCACCAGGTTGCCCATCACCAGATTCCCTACCAGCACCGGCAAAGCATCCGCCGCCACCAGCTTTACAATCGCGCTTGCGACGTTAGTTGTTGTAATTGCTCCCATTCTTTCTCCTTGGTTTGTACTTGCCGGCCCTGCCAGCCGGGCTTGTCACTACAGACCCTTTAAGGTCTGCGACGCCACGCGCACGATTTCCTCTCGTACCCGCCGCATATCTTCCGCGCTCATGCCCGGCCGGATTCGGTCGATCGTCACCGCTTCGCTTCCGCCTGCCGGACTCTTCAGCATCCCCGCCATTCCGCTCCCTCCGGGAATGCGCGCCGGCAGAAACTCCGGATTCTCTTTCACGAACGCCGCCAGATACTCGCGTACCGGCAGTTCGCCGCTCTCGCTCCGCGCCACCAGCCGCCCGTCCTCGCTCCGCACGATCTCGTCCTGCACCGCCTTGAAGGCCAGCTCCACCTTCGTCACGCCCAGCCGTTGCAGTTCCGACCGCACCGCCGATGCCCGCTCCGCCTCCTCCGCTATCTTCCGGCTGCGTTTGTTTTCCTCCACCAGCTCGTTCACGCGGCGCTCCAGTTGTTCCCGTCGCCGCCGCTCCTCCTGCAACTCCGCCTTGTGCGCTGGCTCTGCCTTGGCTTGCTCGTTGTTCGCAAATTCCTGGATCGCCTGCCGCACGATTGTCTGCACGTCGATTCCTTCCATGCGCCCCTCTCCCAGAACTCCTTCGCCACCCGCTCCCACCGCGCCATCCTCGTGCAACCCAGCAAGATCTTTCTCCTCTTCCATCGCCTACTCCCCCGCCCCATCGATCTCTTCCGCCACCCGGCTCTTCACTTCCTGTCTTGCGTCCGCCAGGTATTGGAACGCCAGCCGCTTGTAGATCTGCTTGGTGAGCGTAGGTGAGTGGATACCCAGGTTCAGCAGCTTCTGCGCGTCATCCAGCTCCGTGCCGAAATCGTCGATGTCGAACTCATCCATCCCCGCCACGTCGATCGAGACTTCGTCCTGCCGCGCCCCCGCCACCGCCCACAGCACCTGCTTCATGCTCTCCCGCACCGTGGTTCCATAAGTCCCCAACACCTCGGCGGTCGTCGCGAAGTCCAGTTGTTTGCCCAGCGCCGACTGATTGGCCGAGCTCGACGCCCCTCCCATCGCCTGGTTGTTCAGGTAACACACCCGGTAAATCTCATCCTTCATCTGCACCAGGTTGTCCGCCGCGATCTGGTAAACCTTCCCCTCCGGCTCCGTCCACCCAAACCTGTCCTCCGGTCCAAGTTGGATGTAATAGGATTCGCCCACCATCTGGTTCCACTCCCGTTCCGAATACACCACCGGCATCGCGAATAGCCCCATCGTCAGCGCCCACCCCAACGCGTTCGATTTGTTGAAGTGCTCCAGTTGCAACAGCGCGGCTCGGTTCATCAGCCATAACCCCTCCGTCACCCGCATCCGGAATAGCGGCACCCGGCCCAGCGAAGCCAACGCGTGCCGCCCTACGTCGATCTGCTCAATCGGCTTCCCTTCGCCCGCTTGCCGGTAGACCTGGAAATTCTCCCGGTCGTAGTAGATCCAGCGCGTCTCCTGCTCCCACCTCGCGTCTGTCACCTTCGATTGCTGAAGACACGACGTTCGGATCACCGCCCAGTCCATCCCCCCGTTCGGGTCGTAGTTCCAGTTGATGATTTCGTCCGCGCCGTAGTCCGTCAGGTATGCCCGCGACGTCCCCGCGGCGTCCTCTTCCGCCCGCGTCAGCGCCGGCCCCGTCGCGCGCGGAAAGTCCACCACCAGGTAACTCGTGCCGCATACCAGCGCTTCCACGAATCGCTTGCGGAAGAACTCGCTCAGGCTGGTGCCCTTCAGGTCGCAATCGTTCGCCAGCAGGCTGTAGAAGTCCTTCGCCCCGGCGTCGGTACCTTCCAGCATCAGCGCCGGCTCGCGGTGCATCAGCGTCGCCGCGTACCAGTCCACGATCGAGCCGATGTAGTTTTGATAGAACACCCGGTTCAGCCGCTCCTGGTAAACCTCGCCTGGCTCTTTGTGCCGCCGCAACAGGTATTCCGCGGCGTGCGCCCGCAACTGCTCGCCGCCCAGGTAAAGGTCCTTGTAGCGTCTCCACGTCGCCTTTCGCGCCGTGTATTCCGGATGTTCCCGGTTGATCGTCTGCATTAAAACAATCGCTCCCGCCGCTCCCCGATTCTCGGGAGCATTCTGCACTCCTGCCACAGCAGGTACCCCAACGCGTCCGATAAGTGCGTCCTCATTCGGTCCCTGTCTTTATCGATTGCATTCGAATCGGCCTTGTAAGTCACCTGCTCCAGATCCTTGATCAGTTCCTTGCACCGCGGGTCCACCAGCAGCCCGACTTCTCCCGCCGCCGATCGTAACTTCGCATTCGTCAAGTTGATCCGTTCCCGCACGCTCGGGTTCGCCCTCGGTACACGGTATTGAAGCGTCATCCCCGAGTGCGCCTGAAAATACTCGCGGATCATTTCGTAGTCCGTCGCCCCCGTCGTTTGCCGCTGGTTTCCCGACGCGTCTCCGTAAATATGAACGCCCGCCCAGTGTTCCGGATACCGTTTCAGGAATTCCTCGCTGGCTTCCATCGTCGTCCCGTTTCGCACCACAATCTCATCCAGTACCAGCACTTTGCCGCTCGCCACCTGCACCACCAGCGAACTCATCGGGTCCACGTTGAAGTCCAATGCCCACAGCAGTGGCAGCCTCTGGTCCCGGTTCACATCCTTCACGTTCTCGACCCGCGAAAACGCGCTGTAGACCGTGCCTCCGCTCAGGCTCAGGTACGCGCCCAGCACTTCCTGCCGGAAGAATCGCTCGTCGTAGCTCTCCTGCAGCCGGTCGTAGAAATCCGGCACTCTCGCCAGCAAAAACCGGTTTTCGTAAGGTTGCGCCACCACAACCTCGTACCCCTTGCTGGGTCCCTCCACGAATTTCCGGAACACCCAGTCGTACCCCTTCGGCGTCCAAACAGCGAAGCCGCACAGCCGCTGCGCTTTCGGGTCCCGCAAGCGGCCCTCCAGCCGCAGCCACGCCGCCTCCGGTGTGTAGGTCAGCTCATCCAGTCCGAACCACGCCAGGTTGGTCCCGCGCAACCGTTCGAACTCATCCACCGGCCGGAACACAATTCGCGATCCCGTGTCCTTCATCCGCAGCGTGTTCTCCGCCTTGTTGTGCTCGTACGGAATCCGGTTGCTATCCAATATCTCGAACAGCGTCGCCTGCGTCGCGTCTCGTAACATCTGGTAGGTCGGCGCCCCCAACAGTCCCATCCGTCTCGGATTCAAGTAACTCAGCCGGATCGCTTCCTGGCAAAGCGCCTGGCTTTTGCCGCTCCCGATCGGCCCCGAGAACCCCTTGAAACGCGCTGTCAGATCGTGAAAGGATTTCTGGGAGGGCAGTGGGTCATAGGCTATTCTCCGGAGTCGGACGTCGCTGGCTCCACCCATGTCACTTTGATCTCCTTCGCCTCGTTGGTAGCTTCCTCTAACTCCTTCTTCATCTGTACGAGTTTGATGTAGTCTCCCACCGATGGGCTGAAATCGGTCTCCGTGATTTTCTCCTCGAATTTGGCGATGGCTCTGGTGAGTACTGCCGAAATCTTGAGCTTCTGTTTCAGTCCCCGATAATAGCTGCAATCCCTGCAAGGCTTGGAAATCGGTTTACCGTTTTTCTTCACCTTGGTCGTCATTGTGCCCCAAAAAGAAAACGGCTCCGCGATTGACTCGCGAAGCCGCACATCCCTGTTCCCGTTTTGAATGTATCATCGGGGCGCTTGCACACCTGCCCCGAATTACTTCACAACTGATTGAAAACTCACGAAAGAAACTTTTCCCTGCATCGGTGAAGACGATTTGGCTGGTCGCCGCCCACTCAAAAGAGCCGCGACCGTAGGGAGCGGAACGGCTGGTCCTAAGCCGCCCCCGTGGCGCAGCCTTTTAGGCTGCCGAGCCGAGACTCATCTCGGCTTTTCTTCCCTTACTCGCCAGCCACCGCCGCTTCCGTCACCGTTTCCCGATGCAGCTCCACCTTCCACCGCTTCATCCACAGGAACAGCGTCAGCAGACCCCATAAGTGATACCCCACATTGATCCGCCTCTCCATGTGGTCGCGGATGAGTGTCTCGATCGACCGCTCATGAAAAATGCCGCTCGCCTTGACCGCTTCCGGCGTCAGCGTATCCATCAGCAGCCGGCGCAGCGGCCGCCGGAACCAGTCGTGCGTCGGTATGTCGAATCCAGCTTTCTTCCGGCTCAGCACTCGCTCCGGGATCTTCCCCCGCATCAGTTCCTTCAGCACGTACTTTTGCCGCCAACCCCGAATCTTCAGCCGCGCCGGCAGCCGCCCCGCGAACTCCACGATCCGGTGGTCCAGCATCGGCGGCCGCACCTCCAGCGAATGCGCCATGCTCATGCGGTCCGTCTTGTATAGGATGTCGTCCGGCAGGTAGTAATTCTGATCCACCCGCATATATCGCTCCGCCACTCCGCCGTTGCCCGTCGTCACGCGGCGCGCCAGCTCCGCCAATCCATTGTCGCCGCCGCCGCGCCGGATCGCCTTGAGCTGTTCGCTTGAGAACGTGCCGTTCCAGAAGAAGTGCGCTTCGTCCGGATCGAGCAAGCTTCCCTCGATCCCTCGCTTCAGCTTGTACTCCAACCCGATCTTCTCGTCCGACACCGGAACGTATCGCTCCAATGCCCCATGCACCCATCGCCGCAGCCACCGCGGCGTCAACCGCAACGGCCTCGCCAGCCGGTCCGCCTGGTATGTTTCATATCCGCCAAACAGCTCATCCGCGCCTTCTCCCGAGAGCGCCACCGTCACGTGCTGCCTCGTCATCCGCGAGAGAAACCAGACCGGAAGCGCTCCCGCATCCGCGCTCGGTTCGTCCGAGTAGTACGCGAAATCTTGAATCGCGCTTTCCAGCTCCGTCTCCGGGTTCAGGTCGAATTCATGGTGATCCGTCCCGTAGACTTGCGCTACCTCGCGGAAATACGGGCTCTCGTCGAAACTCCGTCCACGAAAGGAAATCGAAAATGTCTTCAGCCGGCTCCCGTTCTGTTCCGCCGCGTAATGTAGAATCGTCGACGAATCCACTCCGCCAGAGGCCCACACTCCCAACGGCACGTCGGAAACCAGGTGTTCCCGCACCGACTCTCGCAGCAGCCCTTCCAGTTCTTCCTTCGCTGCCCCCAGCGAATAGCGTCGCGCTTCCTCGCGCGGCAGCTCCCACCACCGCTCCATCCGGCACGTGCCCCGGCTCCATTCGAGGATGTGTCCCGGCGGTACCTTGCGAATTCCCTCGATCAGCGTCCTGTCTCCCGGCACGTAGTTCACCGAAAGAAACCGGTCCAGCGCCCGCTCATCCAGCCGCCGCGGAATGTGAGCGTGTTCCAGGATCGCCTTGAGTTCGCTGCCGAAGTACAAATCGTCGCCACCGCGGTAGTAATACAGCGGCTTGATCCCCATCCGGTCGCGCGCCAGCACCAGCCGCCTGCGTGCCTCCGACCACAGCGCCACTCCGAACATTCCGCGCATCCGCTCGAAGCATGAGGTGCCCCACTCCATAAATGCCCGCAGCACCGTCTCCGTGTCGCACTGCGATCGGAACCTGTGCCCCAGCCGCTCCAGATCGCGCCGGATTTCGCGATGGTTGTAGATTTCGCCGTTGAAGACAATCACCGTGCCGCCATCGTCGCTTACGATCGGTTGATCGCCGCCGCCCAGGTCGATGATCTTCAGCCGCACCGCGCACAGCGTGATTTCACTGCCCTCGTATATCCCCTGCTGGTCCGGCCCCCGATGGCGTATGGCGTCGATCATGCGCCCGGCCACCTCCCGGTCCCCTGCCCCGCTCGCCCGCGTGAATCCCGCAATTCCACACATACATCTCTTCGCGATTTCCGGAAACCTTCAGTGTATCCGGTAGGCATGCTCTAGAGCTTGCTGAAAAACAGCAAAAGCATCATGGCCACGGATAAACACGGATAAACACGGATTGAAAGTAATTGGCTTATCCGTGTTCATCCGTGTTCATCTGTGTTCATCTGTTCATCCGTGGCCCAAAAATGTTTCTTCGGATTTTTTCAGCAGCCTCTTTAGCTTGCCCGGCGCAAGCTTACTTCCGTTGACGCTGGAGCTGGAAGTGATTCGTTGCGCCCACAGCGGAACTGCGCCTGGGTGTAGGCTGGGAGTATCGTGCAAGTCGGATAACGAGGCGAAACGTATGTGTCTGGCCATACCGGGACAAATCGTGGACGCGCAGGAAATTGACGGGCTCCGCTTCGGCACCGTCCGCTTCGGCGGCATCACACGGCAGGCCTGTCTCGATTTCGTCCCGGAAGCCCAGTGCGGCGACTATGTCATCGTGCACGTCGGATTCGCCATCAGCCGCGTCGACGCCGAAGAGGCGCAGCGCACCTATCAACTGCTGGAAGAGATGGGCGCACTCGACGAAGAGCCGGGCGAGGACGGCGGATGAAGTACCTGGACGAATATCGCGATCCGGCCCTCGCCCTTCGCCTGGTCCAGGAAATCCGCCGCGGCGCGACGCGGCCGTGGGTGCTGATGGAAATCTGCGGCGGCCAGACGCACACACTGGTGAAGTATGGGATTGAGGAACTGATCGGCGAGCGCATTGAGCTGGTTCACGGTCCCGGATGCCCGGTCTGTGTGACGCCGCTCGAAATCCTCGATAAGGCCATCGCGATTGCATCGATTCCGGAAGTCATCTTCGTCTCGTACGGCGATATGTTGCGCGTCCCCGGCTCCCAGAGCGACTTATTCCGTGTGAAGGCCGCCGCGGGCGATGTCCGCATCGCCTACTCGCCAATGGACGCTTTGCGGCTCGCGCGCGAGAATCCGCGGCGGCCGGTGGTATTCTTCGCGGTCGGCTTTGAGACTACGGCTCCGGCCAATGCCACGGCCGTGTGGCAGGCCAGGCGGGAAGGGCTGCGAAATTTCTCCATGCTGGTCTCGCACGTCCTGGTGCCGCCCGCCATCCGCCTGCTGCTCGAATCTAGCGCCAACCGCGTGCAGGGTTTCATCGCCCCCGGGCACGTCTGCACCGTGATGGGTTACGAAGAATACGAAGAGCTTGCCGGCCGCTACCAAGTACCCTTCGTGGTGGGCGGATTCGAACCGCTCGATCTGCTGGAGGCGATTCTCATGCTGGTGCGGCAACTGGAAGAAGGCCGCGCGCGGGTGGAGAACCAGTATGTGCGCAGCGTGAGCCGCGCCGGCAACCAGCCGGCCCGCCAGCGGATGATGGAGGTGTTCGAGGTGGTGGACCGCAACTGGCGCGGCATCGGCCCCATCGCCCGATCCGGTTACCGCCTGCGCCCGGAGTATGCCGCATTCGATGCCGAAAAGATCTTCGGTGTGGAGGCGATCTCGGCGCCCGAGCCGCCCGAATGCATCAGCGCCCTGGTGCTGCAAGGGCTGAAAAAACCGGTCGATTGCCCGATGTTCGGCGCGCGCTGCACGCCGGTCACCCCGATGGGCGCGCCGATGGTTTCGAGCGAGGGCGCCTGCGCCGTCTATTATCAATACCGGCGCCACAGCGCGCCGGTGGGAGCGCAAACGTGAGTGATCCCATCCAATTGACTTGCCCCTTGCCGCTGGCGGCCGGTGATCGCATCGTGCTCGGCCATGGCTCGGGAGGCAGGCTCAGCGCCGAGTTGCTGCGCGATGTCTTTCTGCCCTTCTTTCACAGCCCGATCCTCAACATGCTGGACGATCAGGCGGTATTCGAGTTCAGGGGCGCGCGCCTCGCCTTTACCACCGATTCGTTCGTGGTGAAGCCGCTCTTCTTCCGCGGCGGCGACATCGGATCGCTGGCGGTGTTTGGCACGGTGAACGACCTGGCAATGGGAGGCGCATCGCCGCTCTACTTGAGCGCCGGTTTCATTCTCGAGGAGGGCCTGGAAATCGAGACCCTGCGGCGGGTGGCCGAATCGATGGGCCGGGCTGCCAATGAGATCCCGGTCGAAATCGTCACTGGCGATACCAAGGTGGTCGAAAAGGGCAGCGGCGACGGAGTGTTCATCAATACCACCGGCATCGGGCTGGTGCCCGAAGGCGCTCGCCTCTCGCCCGCCTTGGTGCGCCCCGGCGACCTCGTGCTGCTCTCCGGCCCCATCGGCGACCACGGAATCGCCATCCTGGCGGAACGGGAAGGCATTCAATTCTCGACGGACCTCGCCAGCGATTGCGCGCCTTTGCATGGCCTGGTCGCCGCCATGCTGGCGGTTTCGCTCGACATTCGCGCCATGCGCGACCCCACCCGAGGCGGCCTTTCCAGCGCTCTCAATGAGATTGCTTCCCGCGCCGGCGTGGGCATTACGATTGAGGAAAGCGCCATCCCGGTGCGCGAGGAAGTGCGCGGCGCGTGCGAAATGCTCGGCCTCGATCCGCTCTACGTCGCCAACGAGGGCAAACTGGTGGCTTTCGTGGCCCCTCATGCGGCCGAGTCCGTGCTGGCGGCCATGCGGCGGCATCCGCAGGGGCACGACGCCGCGCTGATCGGCACTGTCACCGATACCCATCCGGGGCTGGTGCTGCTGCGAACGCCGTTGGGGACTACGCGGATTGTCGACATGCTGCCCGGCGATCAGCTTCCCAGGATCTGCTGATGCACGAGATGGGTATTGCCAGTTCGGTGATCGAAGCCGTGCGCCTCGAAATCACGCGCCATCCGGGCGCGCGGCCGAGCAAGGTGGGGTTGCGCCTTGGCGAGTGGGCCGGCGTGGATGTCGAGTCGCTGCGGTTTTGCCTGGAGGTTCTGGTGAAGGGCACCGAGCTCGAGCCGCTGGCTCTCGACATCGACTTTCGCCCGCAAGGCTCCGAGCTGGATATCGCCTACCTGGAGCTGGAGGACTGAGTGGAGCGAGTCTCGATCGAGAGAAAAGTTCTGAGCGAAAACGACCGCATCGCACAGGCCCTGCGCGTTCAGTTCGCCGAATCGGGCACGCTCGTATTGAACTGCATCAGCTCTCCCGGTTCCGGCAAGACCTCGCTTCTCGAGCGGACGTTGCAAGGCTTTTCTCCGGAGACGCGCGTTGCCGTCGTCACCGGCGATATTCAAACCGATAACGACGCGCGCCGCCTGGCCCGCTTCGGCTTTCCCGTCCGCCAGATCACCACGGCGGGGGCGTGCCATCTGGATGCGCGAATGGTCGAAAAGTCGCTCCAAGGCTGGGACCTGGGCAAGTTGGATCTGCTGCTGATCGAGAATGTCGGCAACCTGGTGTGCCCCACCAGCTATGACCTGGGAGAAGAATCGAAGATCGTCATTTTGAGCGTGACCGAAGGCGACGATAAGCCGCTCAAGTATCCGGGCGCATTTGCCAAGTCGCGCCTGATGATTTTGAATAAGATCGATTTGCTTCCCTACGTTCCCTTCGACATGGAGGCAGCCCGCCGCAACGCCCGCAGTATTCACCCCGATATCGAAATCGTCGAAACATCCTGCACCGCCGGCACCGGTCTGGACACCTGGCGCCGGTGGATCGGAGAGCGGATGCCCCATCGGTGACCGCCGATGAACAGACACAAAAATAACCTATAGTTTTTTATCCGTGTTGATCCGTGTTCATCCGCGGCCATTCCTCTTTTTGGCCGCGGCAGCCCTTAATATGGCCATTAGTATAATTTATGACAATCGGAGCTTGCATTTAGAAAACGTGCAGGGTAAACTCGAAGTTTAGTTCAATGTCTCCCGTTTGCACAGGCCGTTCCGCATCTGCTCATCTCGCAGGGATTCCTGTCCGCATCGTTATTATTAGCCTGGTCATCGTAGCCGGCCCCGCTTGAAGGCCAGCCGGAAGCAGTAACCGAGGCCATCAGCGGGGTTCAAAACCGGCTGGTGGCCTTTTTTGTTATGCAGAAACTTGAATTACCAATGGTTGAGGGGAAGAGTATGGCGACGACTTTAATTTCCGGCGCACAGATGCTGGTCGAGTGTCTGGTCAAGGAAGGCGTCGATTGCATGTTCGGCTATCCGGGCGGCGTCACGATTCCGTTGTACGACGTGCTGTACGATCACCAGATCCGCCACGTTCTGGTGCGCCACGAGGAGAACGCGGCGTTCGCGGCCGAAGGCTACGCGCGTTCCACCGGCAGGGTGGGCGTATGCTGCGCCACCTCCGGCCCGGGCGCCACCAACCTGGTCACCGGCCTGGTGAACGCTCTGATGGATTCGATTCCGATCGTGGCGATCACCGGCCAGGTGACCAGCAAGCTGATTGGCAGCGACGCGTTTCAAGAAGGCGACACGTTCGGCATCACCCGCTCCGCCACCAAGCACAACTACCTGGTGAAGCGGCTGGAAGACCTGGCGCAGACCGTCCATGAGGCGTTCTATGTGGCCTCCACCGGACGCCCTGGGCCGGTGCTGGTGGACATTACCAAGGACGTGTTTCAGGCGCAAGGCCACTACCAGCCGGTGACCTCGATTCACCTGCCCGGCTACAAAGTGTTCACCGAAGGGCACACCGGGCAGATTCGCCGCGCCGCGCAGTTGATCGAGGAGTCCGAGCGGCCCCTGGTCTATGCGGGCGGCGGCATCATCGCCTCCAACGCGAGCGGCCTGCTGCGCGAATTCGTCGAGCTTACCGATACCCCGGCGGTGATCACGCTGATGGGGCTCGGCGCGCTGCCGTCTTCGCATCCCAACTTCATCAGCATGCCGGGGATGCACGGCAGCTACGCGGCCAACATGGCCTTTCAGAACTGCGACCTGATTGTCGCGCTGGGCACCCGGTTCGACGACCGCGTGACGGGCCGGCTGGCGGCTTTCGCGCCGCACGCCAAGGTCATCCACGTGGATATCGACCCGGCCGAGATCGGCAAGAACCGGGTGCCCGACGTGCCCATCGTGGGCGACGTGAACCGCGTGCTGACCCGCCTCGTCAAGGTGCTTCGCGAAGCCGCGGGCCAGCCGCGGGAAAACGTCTCCGCGGCGCGGCGCGCATGGTGGAAGCAAATCCGCGACTGGAAGCGGCAGCACCCGCTCGAACCCGTCTTCTCCGATAGCGAGATCAAGCCGCAGCACCTGATGGCGGAGATCGACCGCATCTCCGGCGGCGAGGCCATCGTCGCCAGCGACGTCGGGCAGCACCAGATGTGGGCGGCGCAGTTGATCCGCTTCAATAACCCGCGGCTATGGATCAACTCGGGCGGCTTGGGTTCGATGGGGTTCGGAGTTCCCGCCGCGATGGGCGCGCAGTTCGCCAACCCGGATAAGCTGGTGTTCGCTCTGGTTGGCGACGGCGGTTTCCAGATGTCGATTCCGGAGTTGGCGACCATAGCGAGCAACGGCTTGCCCGTCAAGATCATTGTGATGAACAATGGCTACCTGGGCATGGTGCGCCAGTGGCAGACCATGTTCTACAACAACCGGCTCTGCGGCGTGGAGCTGGATTGCTTCCCCGACGTGGAAAAACTCGCCGCGGCTTACGGCTTTAAGGGCCGCATCGTCGAGCAGCCGTCGCAACTTGCCGCCGCCATCGAGGCAGCCGTCCGCGAGCCGGGCCCGTACCTGCTGAATGTGAAGGTGACGGCCACCGAATCCGTCTATCCGATGGTGTCGGCCGGAGCGGCCATCCATGAGATGGTGCTCGGCCCCCCGCAGCCGGTTCCGGTGCCGGCCAAATAGGAGATGCTATGCTGCAAGTGATCTCGCTGCTCGTCGAAAACAAACCCGGCGCGCTGATGCGCGTGACCGGCCTGCTGACCCAGCGCGGGTATAACATCGAAAGTCTGACCGTCGCACGTACGCTCGATCCGGAGCTCTCCCGCATGACCATCGTGGTCGATGTGGACTCCACGCTGCGCCAGCAGGTGATCAAGCAGATGAACCGGCTGCTGAACGTGTTGCAGGCCACCGACCTCACCGACTCGCCCGCGGTGGTGCGCGAACTCGTGCTGGTGCGGGTG
Source organism: Bryobacteraceae bacterium (assembly GCA_049508735.1). Lineage (GTDB taxonomy): Bacteria > Acidobacteriota > Terriglobia > Bryobacterales > Bryobacteraceae > Bog-375. The sequence continues at coordinate 20,194 of JBELAO010000012.1, forward strand.
CGGACCGCGCAGGAGAGCCGCACGGCGGTGTTGAAGGAGGCCGAGATATTCGGCGGCCGCGTGGCGGATTCCTCCACCGAGGGATTCGCCATCGAAGTGACCGGCGACCCCGAGAAGCTGAACGAATTCATCAACGTGATGCGCAGCTACGGCGAGATCGATGTCACGCGCTCCGGCGCGGTGGCGATTACGCTGGATTCGAAGAAATTGCGGCTGCAGCCGCCGGTTCCCACCAAGAACGGGAGCAAAGTGGAAGAGAAAGTGGTTTAGGAAACGACCTCCAACGGAGCCGCGACCATAGGGAGCGGTCGTTTTCAACTGATTTGATAAGTTCCTAGAAACTGGAGAGAAAATGCCGAAGCGTTATTACGAAAAAGACGGAAATCTGGATTTCTTGAAGGGACGCACCGTCGCCATTATCGGGTACGGAAGCCAGGGCCACGCGCACGCACTGAACCTGCGTGATTCCGGCGTGGACGTGGTGGTGAGCGATGTTCCCGGTTCGCCGAACTGGGCCAAAGCCGAAGCCGCCGGGCTGAAGGTTCTAAAGGCCGCCGACGCCGCCAAGGCCGCCGACATCATCATGATTCTGGTGTCGGACCATATTCAGGCCGACGTCTACACCAAAGACATCGCGCCCCACCTGACGGCCGGCAAGACGCTGATGTTCGCGCACGGCTTCAACATCCATTTCAAGCAGATCACGCCGCCGAAGGATATCGACGTGACGATGATCGCACCCAAGGCGCCCGGGCACCGCGTGCGCGAGCTGTTCACCGAAGGCGTGGGTGTGCCGGCTCTGGTGGCCGTTTACCAGGATGCCACGGGCCACGCGCTCGATAAAGCGCTGGCATACGCCCTGGCGCTCGGCCATCTCAAGGCGGGCGTGATCGAAACCACCTTCAAGGAAGAAACCGAAAGCGACCTCTTCGGCGAGCAGGCCGTGCTATGCGGCGGCGTCAGCGAGCTGATCCGCGCCGGTTTTGAAACCCTGGTGGAAGCTGGCTACGCGCCCGAAATCGCTTACTTCGAGTGCCTGCATGAACTGAAGCTGATCGTCGACCTGATCCAGGAAGGCGGCCTGGCATACATGCGCTATTCGGTTTCCGACACCGCCGAGTATGGCGATTACACGCGCGGCCCGCGCATCGTCAACGCCCAAACCCGCGCCGAAATGAAAAAGATTCTGGGCGAGATTCAATCCGGCCAGTTCGCCAAGGACTGGATCGAAGAGAACAAGACCGGCCGTAAGAATTTCCTGGCCATGCGGGAAGCCGCGCGCCATCAGCCGGTGGAAGTGGTGGGCCGCGGCCTGCGCGAGATGATGCCGTTCCTCAAGAAGAAGAAGGAAGCCGGAGTCCCGCAGGACGCGGAGACGGTAAAGAGCTAGGCGACGGCTATCGGTTGGCAGGCGGAAGCGCCCGCCCCACTTTGGTGCGCGCAGTAAGTGGGGCAGGCGCTTCCGCCTGCCAACCTCAAGCGGGTGGAAGTATGAAGATCTTTACGTTCGATACCACGCTGCGCGATGGGACGCAGGGGGAATCGGTTTCCTTTTCGGTGGACGACAAGCTGGTCGTCGTGCAGAAGCTGGACGAACTGGGCATCGACTACATCGAAGGCGGCTGGCCCGGCTCGAACCCGAAGGACAAGGAGTTCTTCGAGCGCGCGCGCGAGTTGAAATTGAAGCACGCCCGCCTGGCCGCGTTTGGCTCGACCCGTTTCGCCAAGAACAGCGTGGCCGAGGATCGCAACGTGCGGGCGCTGGTCGAAGCCGGTACTCCCGTAACGACGATTTTCGGCAAGACCTGGGACCTGCACGTCGAACGCGCGCTGGGAATTACGCTCGACGAGAACCTCAAGCTGATTGCCGAGACGGCCGCGTACCTCCATGAGCACGGCAAGGAAGTGGTCTACGACGCCGAGCACTTCTTCGACGGCTACCTCGCCAACCCGGATTACGCGTTACGCACCCTCGAAGCGGCGCGGAAAGCTGGCGCCGAAGTGCTCTGCCTGTGCGATACCAACGGCGGCACGCTCACCGGCCGGCTGGTGGAAATCGTCGCCGAGGTCCGCAAGCGCTTCGACGGCGTGATCGGCATCCACACGCACAATGACTCGGATTGCGCGGTGGCCAACAGCGTGGCGGCTGTCGAGGCCGGCGCGACGCACGTGCAAGGCTGTCTCAACGGCTACGGCGAGCGCTGCGGCAACGCCAACCTGTCCTCCATCATCGCCAACCTCGAGTTGAAACTGGGCCACACCACCATCGGCCCGGAACGGCTGGCCAACCTGGCCGCGACCTGCAAGTTCATCGCCGAGCTGGCCAACCTGCCACTGCCCGGCGATCAGCCGTACGTGGGCAAGAGCGCGTTTGCGCACAAGGGCGGCGTCCACGTCAGCGCGGTGCTGAAGGATGCCGCCACTTACGAACACGTCTCGCCGGCGTCGGTGGGCAACCGCCAGCGCGTGCTGGTGAGCGACCTCTCCGGCCGCGGCAACATTCTCTACAAGCTGAAGCAGCACGGGTTGGCCGACCGGCTGAGCGAAGATGCCCGCCGCGAATTGCTCGAGCGGATCAAGCAGATGGAATACGAAGGCTACGAGCTGGAGGCGGCCGAAGGCACCTTCGAGCTGCTGGTGCGCGAGGCGCTCAATCCGGGCGTTCACTACTTCGATATCGATAGCTACGAAGTGACGACGCGCGCCGGCGCCACCGGTGGATCGCACAGCACGGCATCCGTGACGCTGCGCACCAAAGAGGGCGCGCATTCGGCCACCACCACCGGTCACGGCCCGTTCCACGCGCTGCATTTGTGCCTGCGCAAGTGCCTGGGCAAGCTCTACCCCCAAGTCACCGAAGTGCGGCTGACGGATTACAAGGTGCGAGTGCTCGATTCGAAGAAAGGCACCGCTGCCAACGTGCGCGTGCTCATCGAATGGTCGGACCACCGCCGGAGCTGGTCCACGGTGGGCGTCTCCGACAACGTGATCGAGGCGAGCTGGCGCGCGCTGGTGGACGCAATCCGCCTCGAGCTGATGCGCCTCACCGAACACGACCCCTCCATCGAACGCGCCGTCGAGGACTACTGCTGGGGCGTGTAGGGCACGCTCTAGCTTGCCAGCGCGTCTCAAGTGTACGACGTGGAAGTGGAAGCTCGGCGGCCGGCTTTGTATCAGGGCACCGGCTTCAGCCGTGCCACAACACCTCGGTAGCCCAAGGCTTTAGCCGCTGAGGCTTTCCCGCGGGCGCAGGGGCTGAAGCCCGAGCTTTCCTCGCGATCCTTCGGCACGGCTGAAGCCGTGCCCTGATACAAGGCCTCCTGAAAGAAGGAAGCGCTGCGTACCCGACGCTCGGATTCGACAAACTCATTAGCAATGGACAGTTTCGTCATTCCTCGGTCGCTCGCTTGCGAGCGCGGGTTTTCTCCAAACCGCTGGTGATAAGATCCAAGAGTGGCGGGCCAACCGCCCCAAGGAGAAACCGTCGATGAAGTCTTCCAGAATGGCGCACCTCGCAGCGTGCGCGGCCCTCGCATTGTTACTCTCACCGGGAGCGCGTGCCGGCGAGAAAACCCTGATGCATTGCTTCGCGTGGACGCCGATCAAAGACGCCACGCCAGCCCAATGGCAAGCCTTCTACCAGGCAAGCGACGCCATGCCCACCAAGATCCCGGGCGTCTTGAAAGTCTGGTACGGCAAACTGCAGTCGCCTCTAAACGCGGGGCCCGCGGTTCGCGAGTACGGCATGTGCATTGAGATGGCCAGCCCCGACGTATTAAAGGCGTACCGGGACGACCCGTATCACAAGACTTGGGTGCAAGCCTATTCCAAGGTTCGCGTGGAAGGAACCACCACCTACAACATCCTCGGCCAGTAGGAGACGACGTGGCGCACGCACTCGTGCGTGCCGTGTCGAGACGCCGAACTCCTGATGCGGCGGAATTTGGGTTGAGCCAGGTTGCCTGTATCAGAGGTAGGATAGACGATCGGTTTTTGTCGTCTGTCGAGCGGCGGGCCCCTGCCCAGGCGACAGACGACGGAAACCGATCGTCTATCCTACCAGGCCTGCGCCGCCGATTCCCCGTCAGGAGGGTCAGCTCATTTTCCGCATCGCGCGGAAAACACCGGACAACATCAGGAGTCGGAGACTCTTCTCGACACCTGCTCACGCATGCGAAAGCAGGCGTCGGCATTTCGTGCAGGCGTGGCTCGCAAAGAACCGGCGGCAAAGACCGCCGGCGTTACGAAGAAGCGGCACGGTAACGCCGGCGGTCTTTGCCGCCGGTGTTTTTCGTGTCCCACCAGGCGTCGACACGAGTGCGTGCCCCCTTCAGCAGTCCTTCCCGAAGTCTTTCTCGAACGCCTCCGTGAGTGCGGCGCCCCAATCGCTCTTGGTCTTCATCCGGCCCGCGAAGAAGCGGAGCACGGGCGGCTCTTCGTAAAACTCGAGGCCGCCGATCAGCCGCCGGTGGGCGTAGAGCCACTGCAAACGGTCCGCGACGTACTGGTAGTGCGACATGGTGTAGACGCGCCGGGGCACGGCGAGGCGGAGCAGTTCGAGGTCCGACGGAACGTCGCGGCCTTCTTCGTCGCGATCCATCGACACCGAACCGCGCTCCATGCCGCGAGCGCCGGAGGCGATATAGCACGCGCCCGCCAGCGCGCCGGCCGGATATTCCGACTGCGGCACGTGATCGATAAACCGCATCGCATCCACGTGGCAGGCCAGGCCTCCGGCGGGCGTGACCACCGGGACACCCTTCTGCAATAACAGGCTGACGAAGTATTTGACGGCGTCCGCCGAGGAACCGGCCACATCGAGATCGGTCATTTCGCGGATGCCGACAGCCATCGCCTCGATCTCCTTCGAGGACATGCCGCCGTAGGTGAAGAAGCCCTCGTACACCGGAAGCCACGGCCGGATGGCTTCATAGAGATCCTTGCGGTTGGTGGCGATCAGGCCGCCGCGCACGCTGCAACTCTTGCGGCCGGAAAGGTACAGCAGGTCCGCGATGCTCATCATTTCCCGGATGATGTCGCGGATGGACGTATTCTCATACCCGGGTTCGCGCTGGCGAATGAAGTAGGCGTTTTCGGAGATCAGACTGCCGTCCACCACCAGGAAAATGCCCAGCGGCTCAACCAGCGCCTTCACCTGGCGCAGGTTTTCCATCGAAAACGGCTGGCCGCCAATCAGGTTGGTGGTGGCCTCCATGCGCACGAAGGAGACGTTCGCCGGGCCTGCCTGGGTAATCGCCTCGCGCAGCCGGCCGAGGTCCATATTCCCCTTGAAGGGATGCGAGCTCTCCGTGTTCAGCGCCTCGGGTCCGTAAAGCTCCAGCACCTTGCCACCGGCCAGGTTGAAATGCGCCTTGGTGGTGGTGAAGTGATAATTCATCAGTATGACCTGGCCGGGCTTGACGAAGGTCTTGGCCAGCAGGTGCTCCGCGGCGCGGCCCTGATGGACGGGCAGCAGGTACTCGTAGCCGAAGATTTCCTTCACCGAATCGAGCAGCCGGTAGAAGCTCTCCGAACCGGCATACGCGTCGTCGGACTGCATCATGGCGGCCTGCTGATTGTCGCTCATGGCATTGGTGCCGCTATCGGTCAGCATGTCGAGAAAGATGTTCCGGGAGCGGAGCAGGAACGTGTTGTACCCCGCTTCTTCGATCGCTTTTAACCGTTCGCGGGCGGGCGCCAGCCGCGTTTTCTGCACAATACGCACTTTGTGCATTTCGATTGGAATTTCGGTGCCGTCGGATAAACGTATACTCATAGCCGTCCTGATAAGGTGGATTTCCTGGAATTCAGACCTGAATGTTTATTACTACCACGTTGCACGGGCAAATGCGGAGGAGGGTGCGGAGAGGGCGTCGACATTGGATCTACGACGTTGCCGGTTCCCCAGAAAACAGCGGATTTCCAAACGTACCGCGTACGCCCGATCATCCAAAGGGAAGGCGAGCCCCGCCACCGGAAGGCGAGCCCCGCCACCGGAAGGCGAGCCTTGCCAGGGGAAGCCGAGCCCCGCCACGGGAAGGCGAGCCCCGCCACGGAAGGCGAGCCCCGCCACGGGAAGGCGAGCCCCGCCACCGGAAGGCGAGCCCCGCCACCGGAAGGCGAGCCCCGCCACCGGAAGGCGAGCCCCGCCAGGGGCGACAGAAGATAGCCCAGCGCGCAAGCGCTGGGAATTTGCGTCGAATCATGCAGCCCCGGAACGGGGCGGAAGAGACCGGCCTGTGACGCGGCCGTATCTGCCGCCCCGTTCCGGGCTCGCGTGACCTTCCTTGTGGGTTCCAGCGCTCACGCGCTGGGCTACTCTCCAGGGGCGCGTCCCACCGTGCCGGCAACCAAGCGCGCGCGTGGTCGGTGAAAGCCAGTGGCCGTGACACGCGCTATCCTGGCACACGGCGGCGGCCAACCGATGCAATCCGCCTTCCCCTACCAGCCGAAAAGCTGCCGGCTGAAAATCACTACCACCAACGCGGCTCCGCTCAGAAACGTGCCGAAAGGCAGCTCGTAAGTGGATGCGTCCTTATGCGTAAGCTTGATGTAAGTGAGCCCGACCACCGAGCCGGCAATGGAGCCGATTACCAGCGCCACCAGCCCCGCTTCCAGGCCAAGATAGCAACCCAATAAAGCCACCATCTTGACATCGCCCAGACCCAGCCCTTCGCGATGCCGGGCAATCCGATACAGCCGGCCTCCGCCCCAGAGCAAGCCGGCCGGCAGTCCGGCCGAAACCACTGCAGCCAGCACGCTGCTGATCCGCCCGTGCGAGTCCAGGCCGAAAATCCACAGCAGCGCATACGCAGTCGCGCCCGGAGGCGACACGAAAACGGCCAGCACCAGGCCCGCCACGGTGCCCCACACGGTGAATTCATCGGGCAGGATGCGCTCTTCGAGGTCGGTGAAAAGCAGCGCTACCAGCATGGCGGTGAAGAGGCACATTTTGCCTGCAGCCAGGGTCGGCCCGTAGCGATACACCATCAGGAAAAACAGCGCGCCGGTAAGCGCCTCGACAATTGGGTAGCGCGGCGATATGCGCGCCTTGCAATGGCGGCACCGTCCGCCGAGGATGGCAAAGCTCCCGAGCGGCACGTTATCGTACCAGGCGATGGGCGCCTCACACGCCGGGCAATAGGAGCGCGGCCGCACCACCGAAAGATCGCGGGGCCAGCGGTAAATGCAGACGTTCAGGAAACTGCCGATCAATAACCCGAACAGCAGCGCGAGACAGGCTTCAATCATGAGAGCACCTTTTGGTAAACCTCCATGGTACGGCGCACCATGTGGTCGACGGTAAAGTTTTCGACGACGGCGCGGCGGGCGGCCTCGCCCATCCGGCGGGCGAACGCGGGGTCGCGGGCAAGTTCGCCCATCGCGTCAGCCACCGCGGCGGGCGTGTTCTCCACCAACAGGCCGGTCTGGCGATGGCGCACCACTTCGGGCAATCCGCCGACGCGGCTGGCAATCACCGGCACGCCCGCCGACATCGCCAGCAGCGCGGCTGAGCCCAGCCCTTCGGCGTGGGTGATGTAGACGAACGCCGCGGCTTGAGGCAAGTCGCGCTCCAGGTTGCCGGTGAGCAGGAGTTCGATGCCGGCCAGCCGCGCGGCTTCCATCGTCAGCGGCGCGCCTTTTTGCCGATCGCTGAAGTTGGCCAGCACCAACACGCGGCGGCCGGCGGATGGCTCCAGCACGGGAACGCCATCGTAGACCACGCTGATCTTTTCCGCGGGAACGCCGCCGGCCATCAGAACTTGTTTGACGAATTCGGAAACCGCCAGGTAGTGCCGTGCGCGCCCGTACTTCCATCGCGAGCCCACCGGGAACGCGACCCGCCGCGCCACCACCAGCGGCGCGCCGCCCGCGATGGCGCCGAGCGTGTGGCTGCGCGCATCGTGGGCGTGGATCAGATCGTGCCGCCGCCCCAGCAGCGCGGCCCGCACGAAACCGAGCGGCTCCACGCGCCAGCCCCCATCCCGCGCCGCGCCCTCGAGCGGCGAGCCCGCCCGCGCCAGCAGGGTCGACTCGACCCCCGCCCCGGCTAGCCCCTCGATCAGCCGCAGCACCTGCCATTGGCCGCCACGCATCTCGCGTCCGGCATCCAGATGCAGGATGCGCATCAGCTCATGTTTCTCGCTTTCGTGTATTTGAGAAACGTGTAGAACGCCGCCATGTAGGAAATTGTCAGGCCCTCCGGGCCATCCAGAAAACCGCGGTTCAGAAAATAGCTTTGCACAAACGCCCACGCGGGCGAGAACAACACGCGGGAAAGCGGCACCTCGATCCGCCGCGAGGCCAGCTCCTGCGCCGCTAGCGTGGTGTATCGCTCCATCGTCTTGATGTGCTCCGCCAGCGATTCGCAGGTGAAGTGCAACAGGTTGCCCTGCAAGTGTCCCACCCGCCCCTTCACCGCTACACTTTCGTGCACAAAGTCGCCCACCCACTTGGCCTGGCGCCGGTCGTAAAGCCGCAGTTTGCGGTCGGGGTACCAGCCGGAGTGCAGAATCCAGCGGCCCATGTAACGCGCCAGCCGCGGCATGGTGTAGCCGTCACAGCGCGGCCCGGATTTCTTCAGGCTCCAGATTTCGGCCTCCAGCCCTTCGCTCAGTGCTTCGTCCGCGTCGAGCGACAGCACCCAGTCGTGGCTCGCTTGATCGGCCGCCCAGTTCTTCTGCCCTGCGTAGCCGCGCCAGTTGGCTTCGATCACGCGCGCTCCCAGGTTTTCCGCCAGCTCCGTGGTGCGGTCGGTCGAGCCGCTATCTACGATCAGGATTTCGTCGCAGCAGCGCAGGCTCTCGATGGAGCGCGCGATGTTGCGCTCCTCGTTGAAGGTGATGATGGTCGCGGTGATCTTCATCGCCGCTCACAATCCGCCGGTGCCCACCGGCACAAACGTGAAACAGAGCAGGAAAACCACCAGCGCCAGCACCGCCAGCTTGCGCCGTCCGCGATCCAGGCCGCCGCTGTCGTACACCAAGGGATGGCGCCGTCCGAAAATCAGCAGCGCCAGGCCCCACAGCAGCCAGCCGAACCAGAACCTGCGCTGGTCGATCACGAAGGCCGCGCCGAGCGGCAACAGAAGCAGGCTGAGCACCAGCGAGATCGTGCCGTGACGCCGGGGGAAAAGCGCGTACACGATGTGGCCGCCATCCAGTTGTCCCACCGGCAACAGGTTCAACGCCGTGGCCAACATCCCCACCCATGCCGCCCGCGCCGCCGGATGCAGATATATGTCGCTCGCCGCGACGCCCGGGAAAACCAGTTTGCCGAGCAGCCACTCGAGACCCGGCACGCCGAATTGCAGGCTGCCCTGATTGGCGATGCCCGGGATCACCTTGGAAAACGCAAGGCCGATGGAAAGCGCCGGCAACAGAAAAACGAAGCCGGCCAGCGGTCCCGCGATGCCGATATCGAACAGCGCCCGCTTCGAGCAAATGGGCGACCGCAATCGGATGAACGCGCCGAACGTCCCCAGAAACGGCGACGGCAGGAAGTAAGGCAGGCTGGCATTCACTCCATACCGCAGCGCGGCCACGTAGTGGCCCATCTCATGCGCCATCAGGATGGCCAACAAGGTGAGCGAGAACGGCAGCCCCGCCAGCAGCGCCAAAGGGTGACGCCACAGCTCCGGGTACATCGTCAGGCTGTAGTCCACGTCGAACGGCAGATTGCGATCGAAGAACATCTGCATTGAGGCTCCGACCGTGGTGGTTGAAACCAGCGTGATCAGAAGCAGCAACGCGTTCAACCAGTATCGGTCGCGGGCGCGGGCCTCCGGCAAGCCGGGCGCTTCCGCCGCTCCGCTCACGGTGTAGAGCGGATACGATGCGGGCGGGAAATCCTGGGGAGACACAATGAGACGCGCGGCAGCGGTCTACTGCAGCGTCTGTAGCTCCTTACCGGGCTTGAAACGCACCGCCTTGCCCGGCGGTATGGAAACTTCCGCGCCGGTGCGCGGATTCCGCCCGATGCCCGTCTTCCGGGGCTTCACGTTGAACACACCGAAGCCGCGCAGCTCGATGCGATCGCCCTGCTCGAGTGCCTTCTTCATGGTTTCAAACACAGTCTCGACAGCCATTTCGGCTTTGGTCTTGGTGATGCCGGTGCGGTTGACGACTTCGTTGATAATATCCAGCTTGATCAAAACATCCTCCTGTAGGCGCGCGCCAGCTTTGCTGCTCCGTATCGGTCAACCATATGATAGGATTGAATTTATCCACATGTCAAGCGAGGGGGTACAAGACCGCGCTGGTTACGTCACGGCGGACGATTTCCGGCGCGCTTGCGGCCGCTTCGCAACCGGCGTCGCGATCGCCGGCGTAGTCGATCGTCAGGGCACGCCGCACGGCCTCACGGTGAATTCGTTCACCTCTGTTTCGCTCGATCCACCCTTGGTGCTGGTCGCGATAGCGCACTCCGCCAGCGTGATGGAGGCGTTTCGCGACGCGCGTTTTTTCGCGGTCAGCGTGCTCGCCGCCGGCCAGCGCGCTCTCTCCGAGCGCTTCGCGCGCAAGGGGCATGATCGATTCGATGGTCTCGCGTGGCATGCCGGCGAAACCGGCGCGCCGCTGATCGAGGACACGCTCGCGGAAATCGAATGCGCCATCCGCTACCGCTTCACCGCCGGCGACCACGACCTGATCGTCGGCGAAATGGTGCGAGCCCAAATCCGCCAAGGCGAGCCGCTGCTCTACTTCGCCGGCCGCTACCGCAAGCTGGCCGCCGGGCACTAAACCGTGGCGCGGGCCGTCAGGCCTGCAGAGCCGAGAGTCATCTCGGCTCTTCTTCCTGCGGTCACTGCCGCCGGGCACTAAACCGTGGCGCGGGCCGTCAGGCCTGCAGAGCCGAGAGTCATCTCGGCTTTTCTTCCTCCGCTCACTCCGTAACGAACCCTAGCGCCAGGGCCGTTCCCAGCCGCGCCACCATCCGGTGTCTTCCAGGTTGAGCGCGTTCCAGCACAGGTCCAGCGTTTTGGCATCGCCACGCACGGCGCCCGCACGCAATTCGCGCGGCACTCCCACAAGCTGCGCGAAGCGGTCGAAGACATCGCCCCGCGCGGCGGCCGGAACCCGCGGCAACAAGTGCCAAAGCGTGAGGCCGTCCCGCGGCCGGGCGGCGGCAAGTACACGGGCCAACGCCGCATCATCGCCGGATTCATACGCCGCCAGCGCGCCGGTGAGCGCCGCCGGCGCATCTTCATAAATCGGAATCCCCGGTCCGTCGCGCCGCCGGGTCGGACATTCCGCGCCGGCTGGGATGAACGATTCGTGCCCCTGCGCCTGGAACGCCACCCAGCCGGTCTCGACGCGCAGCAGCCCGTTGCCCGCGCCATCCACGTCGAGCGTATACTGGCAGCCCAGATCCACCGCGCGGGCCGAAGCCGTCTCCACCACGAATTCCCGCGGCGGCGCCCAGATGAAAGCGTGCAGCCGGCCGCGGCGCAACTCCAGGTGACGGCTGGTGGCGGCGCGCAGCTCCGAGCCGGGCGCAAGCTCGACGCGCCCCACCGGTTCGGCTTCGAGCGTAATTCCCGAGTCTCCCGTGCGCAGCACCTGGCCTTCGAGCACGGCTACGCTTCCCATGCGCCACGTCGTGGGATCGGCCGGCGCGATCGAGCCGCGGAACAAAAGCGCGGCGGCGGCCAGCAGCACGGCAGCCGCCATGGCGAGCCACGCGCCGGCCGCGCGCTGTCGCCGTGCGCCGGGCAGCGGGCGGACGAACCGGTAGCGCAAGCTCGCCAGTTCCGTTTCCAGACGCTCAATCTCCGGATCGGGCGGCCCGGATCGGTCCCACAGATAATCTTCACGCATGAGCGTCGCCTTTCCACATTTCCCGCAGCATCTTCATGCCGCGACAAAGATTCACACGCACCGATTCCGGCGTCAGGCCGGTTTGCCGGGCGATCTCTGGGCCCGTCATGCCTTCCACCAGCCGCATAATCAGGGTTTCGCGGTAGGCTTCCGGCAGGTGGCGCACCAGGTCGAGAGTCACCAGCGCCCGGTCTTCGCCGCCGGCCGCGAGGCCTCGATACTCCGTCTCGGCCGATGACTCCGCGCGCCGCCGGCCGTCCCGGAAATAGTCGATGGCACGGCGGCGCGCAATGGCGCCCAGCCAGCCGCGGAAAGCCGCCGCCGTGCGCAACTCCGCCAGCCGTGTCATGGCCGCCATGAAAACATCCTGCACCAGATCCTCGGCGTCGGCCGGTGGCACGCGCGCCAGCAGAATGGCGTGAACCATGCGCGCGTGCCGCAGATAGAGCTCGCCGAAGGCGGTACGGTCGCCGCCAGCGGCCTGCTGAATCAGGCGCTCGTCGTCGGCCGGCTCGGAGAGGGTGGCGAGCATTGCTTGCATATATTACTACCGCAGCATGGCCTCTATGTCTGCCGGGCTGAACTGCTGATGGGCGCTCCTGTCGTGAAAGCGGTCCACGCCATCCGGCCCGGCGCTCACCAGCGAACTGGTGAACAGGCTGCCGTTGGTGGCTTCCAGTCGAATCACCCAGCGGCCCTCTTTCGGCCACTGCCGGGCGATCGCGAACATGCCGGGCGTGGAGAGCGGTTCCAGTTTCAGCGCGATCTCGCGCCGCTCTCCATTCACGGTCCCGATCGCTGTGGCGCTGATCTTAGTTTCGTCGGGTTTCACGCAGCCGGCCGACTTGACGGTCACTACGGCGTTGAGTTTACGGGCGTCCGGGCTGGCTTCGGGGTTTCCCAGTTGCAGGTAGAAGCCGCCGCCAAATAGCGATCCCGCCAGCGCCAGTAGCGCGGCGGGCGCGGTGATTCGCAGAATGTTTCGCATCCGTTTGTCCCTCCTTGGGAAATGGAATCTGCGGGAAAGACGCGGGCGGAAGCCAAGCTGTTAACCGGCAAGTTCTGACTGGCCGTATCCGGAAAGCGGGGACTTTTTCCACATTACTGGAGAGGTCTATTATTTAACCCTTGTGAAATCAATCAGTCATTTTTGGAGCGTGAATTGCAATCTGGCGCATTAGGTGGATCTAGGTTGAAAACTATCCTCATTGTCGATAGGGATTTGGGATTTGTCTTCTGGCTGGGCCAAATCCTGGATGCGGCCGGCTATGTTGCCGTGCCCGCCAAAGGCGTTGCCGAGGCGGCGGATATTGTGGACACGCTCCGCCTTCCGGTCGACGTGATGATCGCGCAGCCGGCCGAGCATGGCCTTTACGAGTTTGTGGAGAAGCTCCGCTTCACCTCTCCGGATCTCCAGGTGGTTGCCTTGGCCAACGAAGAGGATCCGGCATGGCCTATGCCGCCCCAAGGGGCTATTTGGAAACGCAAACCGCAGCTCAGGGACGACGCGGCAAGGTCGGAATGGCTGGACTTGATTCACGGCCTTAACCCCGGTCGCCTCGCGGCGGCATCCCACGGCTAGCGCGTTCTTGCGCGAACCAGCCAACAAGACCGAGATATCTGATTTCAGGCCCGCTTGCCTGACGCCCGTGGTACCATACCCCTCTGGCTTGTACGTACCATTAGTGCGAGTAGATCTGTCCCTGGTGTGCGAATGCTCCCGATAATAGAGGATACAGAGGCTTCATTAGTGGAATCGATGATCTCGTCGAGTCCGGTGGTGACGGCGGAACGACGCGCCGACTGCCGCTATCCGATTCACGCCGGCGTTGACTACAAGCTCATCCTGGGACGTCGGGTGGTCCGAGCCGGAACCGGCCGCCTGGTGAATATCTCTCGCGGCGGGCTGTTGTTCGAGGGCCCTCATGCCATCCCTCCGGGAACCAGGGTCGAACTCGATATCGATTGGCCTGCGCGGTCCGTCGCCATGTCACTCCATGTGGCGGGGCAGACCGTGCGCAGCCAAGGTGTTTTCACCGCCGTGAAGATCCTTCGCAGCTCATTCCGCACGCGCCACGAAGGGACGCACTGGGCAAATCGCGCCCCTGCATAGGCGTGGTGAAGCGCACACTGCCGGAAGCGGCGGAATTTGGTTTGAGCCAGCTTGCCTGTGTCAGAGGTAGGATAGACGATCGGTTTTTGTCGTCTGTCGAGCGGCGGCAGGCCTGCGCCGCCGATTCCCCGTCAGGAGGGTCAGCTCATTTTCCGCATCGCGCGGAAAAGGAGTTCGGACCCTCGACGCGGCACCGGCGAGTGCGTGCGCCACGTCGGAATGGCACAGTTATCTTCTGACAGGCCTTTAGATGCTCACCGCGTCATCGAGGACGAAGGTAAGCCGTGTTTCGGCCGGTATCTTGACGCGAGGTCCTTTGGTAGCGGCCTCGGCTCCGGCTCCCGCGGCGCCGCCCGCGCCCGCCCCGATGGCAGCGCCCTTCCCTCCACCGGCGATACCGCCAATCACCGCTCCCACGATCGCGCCGCCAGCGGCCATCGTGCCGGTCCGCTGCCCGCGCGAATCGCTCTGCCTGGTGATGGTTTGCGTATTCACGTCCACCACCTTGCCGTTCACCTTGACAGTCCAGAGCGCCAGCGTGAGCTCGGCGCGGCCGGTGAACTTGCCGGAATCCTTGGCCTCCACCAGTTTGACCACCACGTCCGCTCCGCGCTGGATCGCGACTTGGCCGTCAATCGCCACCGGCTCATCCAGCGCGGCGCTGTACGTCTGCCCCACGGTTACCTTCTCGGAATCCACGGCGTCAATCATCCGCACCACGAAATTGGTGCCTTCCGGCAGGACAATCGTCGCCGGCGCCGGCGCGGGCGCCGCGGAGGGACGGGACGACACCGAGGGCTCATCGCCCGGTTTCAGGATAGCGACGGCGTTGCCGCTATCGGCTCGGTGCAGCGTGGGCTGGCCGGAATCCACGTCGGCATCCGGCGCACGGCGCAAAGTAGGCTGGCCGGAATCCACGTCGGCATCGGGTGCGCGGCGCAGGGTGGGCTGGCCGGAATCGGCATCGGCATCGGGTGCGCGGCGGAGAGTGGGCCTGCCCGAGTCCGCGGCGGCATCCGGCGCGCGGCGCAGTGCGGGACGATCGGGATCCACAGGGGCGGGCGTGTTGCCCGGAAACTCGATGCGGTATATGTCCGCCAGGTCGTAGGTCTCAGTCTTGCCGGCGACCTCGATTTGCACCTGGCGTGCCGTGCCGCCCAGATAGGTGCCGTTGATGACGCGGCCGCTCTTCAGCGTGATTACGTCCGCCCAAGCCGCGGTAGCCAGAGCGAGTACCAACACAGTCGAAAACCAGCGCATAGGTTTCCCTTGGAAATTCCTTCTCATTGTACGACGTGCGCCGCGGCAGGTGTGTTTACACCAATTTCGCCCCGTGGCGCGGGCCGTCAGGCCTGCGGAGCCGAGAGTCATCTCGGCTTTTCTTTGCTTATCCTTTCCTGCCAAGCTGGATCGAGAATCGACTAACGCGTCGCACGCTGTTCGGTTCGGTCGATTCGCAACTTCGGCTGAGAAGAAAAGAAAAGCCGAGACGACTCTCGGCTCTGCAGGCCGACGGCCCGCGCCACCGCACTTTAGCGCAGCGCGGATCTCGCCACCGCTCTGCCTTGCTCGATGCCCTGGCGGTAGAGTTCCTTGCGCTGACGCCGTCCCAGCGGGCCGGCGCCTGCGTGCAGCCGCTCCAGCCCTTTGCCCACCAGGTAAGTGCCGGCGTATGCGATGGCGCCCTTGGGAATCAACCCGCCGCCGAACGGAATCTTGCCCGCCAGCTCGCGCGCCAGCGCCCGCCAGCCGAACGCGCTGGCTCCGATCGAAAGAATCTCCAGCTTCTGCTGGCCGAAACCCACCGGTTTGCCGGAAGCGGCGGCGATGAAAAACGCCATCCGCAACTGGTTGGCGGTGAGGAAAGCCGTGTCGGAAGCCCATTCGCCGAGCACCCAGGGAAGCTCGATCAGGTTGGGCACCACGTCCGGCAGGGCGGTGGCAATGGCGAAGAGGGCGTTCTCGCACGCTACGGCCTGGATGGCGCGATCCACCACCGCGCGGCGGAACACCGGGTGGCGGCGCGCCAGCGCCAGAGCGATTTCTTCCTGTTGGCGGGCGATGGCGGCGAGCATCTCGCCGGGTGCCGACGGATCGAGCGCGTACGCGCCCGGCGGCGGCTCGATGCCGGCTTCGCAGATCACCAGGTCGACGCGCTCCGGAGCGCTCGCGTGGCCGGCGCGGAACAGGAACTCGCGCGGTCCGCCCCCGCCGGCCAGAAAATCTTCCAGCAGTGCGTAGCTGCGGTCGCTCGACGCCACCAGCCCGATCGTCACCAGGCGTTCGGCGCGGCTGCGGACTTCCTCCGGATTGAGCAAAGCCAGCGCGCTGCGCGCCTGTTTCAGCAAGGTCAGCATAAATCAACGGGGCCGTTCGGAGCCGGCGAGGCGGAACATCACCTGCAATCCCTTACGCCATTCTACGCCTATCCCAACCCGCTCGACCTCGATCTCGGGCGAGAAGAACTCGAGCAGCGTTTCCGTGCTGGGATGGAATTCGAGCGAAGGCGCCACCAGCAGCAGCCGCGGCGGTCCGGCGTCGAGCTCGATGCCGGGGAAATAGCCGGCCGGCCCGAATTCGCCGCGGTCCAGGTGCCACTTCACGCGAATCCAGTAATCCAGCGCCTGCAAGGGCAGATGCAAATCCGCCGACGCTTTCAATTCCACCACCACCAGGCGGCCCGTATGATCCACCGCCAGCAGGTCCAGAATGCCCCGCTCGCCGCCGGCAAAGGCGGGCACCTGCCCATAGACCGGCTCCGGCCGCAGGGTCGCATCCAGAATCTGAATGTTGGCGCGGGCTTGCGATTCCAGCCACGCTTCCGGGTACTGGCGGTAGAGCGGGTGGTCGTGGTCTGCCGCTTCCGGCGATCGCGCGCGGTCGAGCTGCTCGGCCACGCGTTCGATCTGATCCATGTCCCGCTCGCCCGCCGGATGACGGTGGCCCAGCCCGAACGAAAGATCCTCTCCCTCCAGTTCGGCGAACTCGAGGCCGCGCACGCGCAAGCTCACGCGGCCGCCGCTCTTGAGCACCTGTTCCACGCCGCCCAGCGCGGCCACGCCCTGCCAGCGCACGCCGGAGCCGGGTACGGGGCGGCTGAAGGGTTCCAGGCGGGTATCCAGATTGCCGTGGTCGCGCGGGTCCACCGGCGAAACATAATCCTCGCCCGAATAGCGAAACAGTTCGAACCGCGCTGCCGCCGGGCTGAGGCAGAGCAGACGCAGCGCGGCGGCGCGCTCGTGGCCCTGTGGCACGTAGAGCGCCAGCCCTTCCACCGTCACCCGGGTCTCGCGGCGGCGCAAGTATGCGAGCCAGATCAAGCCGAAGGACACCACGCCGGCCGCGTCGCCCTCCTCCGGGCAGGCGACCGCCGCCCATCCGTGCTGTCCGTGGCGCAGAAAAGCGCGGGGGAAAGCCGGCGAGAGGCTGTGCTCCAGGTTGGGTTCGGTCGAAAGCTCGGCCAGCGTCCACTCGGGGAACTGGCGCCGCAGAAACAGCCGGAAGCGCTCGCGAAAAACCATTCGCCCGCTGCGCCGGCCCAGCTCCGCGCCCGCGCGCCGCGCCAGGTCGAGCAGATACATGCGCCCTTCGCGCCGGGCAAACCGCTCCACCACCATTTCCAGGCGCCCGGCCGAAGCGATTCCGACCTCGGTGACACGCCGCGTCAGATTGCGCGTGCGGTCCCAAGCTTGCAGCGTGAGGCGCGTGCCGCGCAATTCGAGCGCGAAGTTGCCCTCGGCAAGCGGGAGCAATTCCTCTCCCGGCTCCAGCAGCGCCGGCTGCCGGGCGCCTTCGAGAAACGCTTCGATGGCGGCGCGCGCTTCTTCCCCGCAACGCCCCGCGCCCCGCCGTTCAGATGGCATCGGAAACCGGATTATAGCTCGCCGCCTCGCGTGGCGCGGCTTGCCCGTGCACCATCCGGGTCAGAGGTAGGATAGACGATCGGTTTTTGTCGTCTGTCAAGTGGCGGCCACCTGCCCAGGCGCGACAGACGACGAAAACCGCTCGTCTATCCTACCAGGCCTGCGCCGCCGATTCCCCGTCAGGAGGGTCAGCTCATTTTCCGCGGCGCGCGGAAAACGCCGGACAACCTCAGGAGTTCGGAGAATCGTCTCGGCTTTTCTTTGTTCCTTCCAGTTCTTCGCGCGCTTCAATCCAGTTTTTCAAGCGCCGAGACCCACGCCTTCGGAGTCGTCCCAAACGTCCGCCGGAACATTTCCACGAACGCGCTCGATTGGCGATAACCGACCGCGAACGCGACTTCCTTGATCGAACATCCCGAAACCAGCAGCTCCACGGCCTTCATCAGCCGGACCTGCCGGCGCCACGATTCGAAATCGGTGCCGACATCCTTTCGAAACGCCCGCTCGATGGTCCGCACACTCACGCCAACGCAGGCACACACCGCCGCCAGCGGTTTCAATTGCCCCGGGTCCTTCATCACCGCCTCGGCGACCGCCAGCGCGCGCCGCTCCCTGGGCAGCGTCACAAACGTCGGCATGGGCGATGCGGTCTTGAGATGCAGAATCAGCAGATCGCGCAGCGCGCACTCGTGGCGATTTCGCGCGCGCAGCCGCCCGATGCGCACCGTTTCCAGGATCAACTCCCGCAGCAATGGAGTCACATGGAGCACGGCGCAGCCTTGCGAGAAAGGGGAAGCCAGGCCAGGCCGCAAGTAGAGCGTGCGCATGGAAACCGCTCCCGGCATGTGAATCCGATGGTGGGTTCGCGCCGGTATCCAGAGCGCAAAGTGAGGCGGAATCAACCAAACGCTCTGGCCCGCGGATACTTCCATCGCGCCGCGGATCGCGTAAATCAACTGGTCCGACCCGTGCGCGTGCTCGGGGACGCGGAATCCACGCGGGTAATCGTAAGCCAGCGTGGCGACGGAAACGCCGCGTTTCGGGTCGAATTCGGTCAGGATCTCGTCGTGTCGCACCAGCCATACATTATGGCGTAACAACCGTCTTGCGACAAAGGAGCGTTTTGGTACATGCTATCTCCATGTCTCAACACTCAGGGCTTTCGAAGTACAACATCATCGGATTCGCGACCATCGTCGATGTCGAGCGAGCCAAGCAGTTCTATCGCGACACGCTCGGCCTGCGTTTACTGAGCGAGGAACCTCCGTTCGCGCTGGTGTTCGACGCCAACGGCATCATGCTGCGGCTCGGCATGGGCAAGGAGCTGCCACCAGCCCACGGCACGGTCTTGGGCTGGCAGGTCCCCGATATTGTCACAGCGGTGCGTGACCTGGCACAGGTTGGAATTCAGTTCGAACGCTACGGCTTCATGAAGCAGGATGAGTTGGGCATTTGGACCGCGCCCACCGGTGCAAAGGTGGCTTGGTTCAAAGACCCGGACGGGAACATCCTGAGCCTCTCCGAACATCCGGAACAAAAGTAGCGCCCGCGCTCGCCCGTTCGCCCTGGTACTCGCCGCGGTGCGCTATTTTTTCAGCACCCGGTCGATATCGGTGAACAGTGCTTTGCCCTCGAAAACCTCGTGCGTCAGGGCACTGTATTCATAATCCGCGCGGATGGAGCCGCCCGCATCGATGATATACACGTGGGGCATGGCGGCGCCTTGCGGATTGCGCAAATAGGAGAACATCATCTGTCCCTGGTCGAGCGCCACCGGATAGGTCAGGCTGTGGCCGGTCGTGTATTGATAGATGTTTTGCGGTGAGTCGGTGTTGATGTTGGCCACCGCCAGCACGGCAACCTTGTCGCCATACTTCGGCTGTATCTGGGCCAGGACTTCGGCAAAAGCGGCGCAGTGCGGGCAGTCGGTCTTCAGAAATTCCAGCACCAGCACCTTGCCGCGATAATCGGCCAGGTCGTGAAACTGGCCCTTCAAGTCGGGTAAGGCAAAGCCCGGGGCGCGCCGCGCGCCATCGCCGGCCGCCAGCGTCAAAGAGCATAAGAGAGTAATCAGGATAGTTCGCATTTTCACTTTTCAACCTACCAGTTTCTTGAGGGATTCTTCATATGGGGCGCGGGCCACGCCTTTTTCGGTGATGATGGCCGCGACGTAGCGCGCCGGGGTGACGTCGAATGCCGGGTTCTCGACCACGGTTCCTTCGGGGGCGATGCGAGTACCGAAAACATGGGTGACTTCGTCGGCGGCGCGCTGTTCGATGGGGATCGCGTCGCCCGAAGCCAGGCTCAGGTCGAGCGTGGAAACGGGTGCGGCGACAAAAAACGGCACGCCGTTCTCCTTCGCCAGCACGGCCACCGAGTAGGTCCCCACCTTGTTCGCCACGTCCCCATTGGCGGCGATGCGGTCCGCGCCCACCACCACACAGCCGATGCGTCCGGATTTCAGAAAGTGCCCGGCCATATTGTCGGTGATGAGCGTGGTGGGGATACTGTCCTGTTGCAACTCCCACACCGTCAGCCGCGCGCCTTGCAGGAATGGACGGGTTTCGTCGGCGAAAACATCGATCTGTTTGCCGGCTTCCACGGCCGCGCGAATCACGCCCAGCGCGGTTCCGTAGCCCGCCGTGGCCAGCGCGCCGGCGTTGCAGTGGGTGAGCACGGTTTTCCGGTCCGGCACCAGCGCCGCTCCGTTGCGGCCGATGGCGCGGCAGATCGCGATATCTTCCTCGCGCACCAGCAGCGCTTCTTCCACCAGGCGCCGGCGGATGTCTTCAATCGGCTGGCCGGCCAAGCTCGCGTACACCCGCTTCATGCGGTCAATCGCCCAAAAAAGATTAACCGCGGTGGGACGCGTGCCGGCAAGCGTGGCGCAGATCTCTTCCATTTGGGCGTCGAGACCCGTTGGGGAAGCGTGCAGCACGCCGATCGCAACGCCCATTGCCGCCGCCACACCAATCGCGGGCGCGCCGCGAATCGTCATATCGCGGATGGCCGCGGCCACTTCCTGGTAGCTGCGGCAGGTGACGTACTGCTCCTCGAGCGGCAGCCGCGTCTGGTCGATCATCACCACCGCGCCCTCAATCCACTGAATCGTCTCTACCATAGGTGGGGCAGAATCCTCTTTTCCGTCATCAGCGCGATGAAGAACAGCGAATTGTATGCCGCATGCATGATCGCGGCAGCCTTGGTGGAACCCGTGGCCTGGCGCATCCATCCGAAGGCCGCGCCCGCCATCGCGATGATCAGGGCGTGGCGCCACGAGTTGCCATACTCCTGAAAATGGAGCAGCCCGAACGCCGCGGCCGCCAGCGCAATGCCAGGCACCGCGCCCAGGCTTCGTACCAGCAGCGGCTGCAGGAATCCGCGAAAGGCCAACTCCTCGCAGAGCGGCGCCAGCGTGATGCCCAGCACGCCCATCACCAGCACGTCGGCGCGTGTCTCCATCAGTTGCGTCATCGGGTTGTCGCCGGTCGGCGTGTGGATCAGTGTGCTCGCCGCCGCCACCAGGACGGCGGTGATCATGCCGCACAACATCACCCACATCACCGGCAGGCGGACCGGTTTCCATCCCAGCGATCGCCAGAACGGGCGATCGTACAACACCCGAAACATCATCCGCAGCGAGCCGAACAAGCAGGCGTACAACACGATCATCTCGGCGGCCAGGCTCACCACCTTCAATTTGAGCCACGCCAGCGCGAGCCATCCGGCGCCCCAGCCCGCCAGCAGGCTGGGAATGGCCAGGCCGAGGAAGCAGAGAAGGTCGCCATAGCCCCAGAACGGATCGCGCTCCGGCGCGGGCGGCGGCGCCGGCGCGGCGGTCTGCTCGGGTGTGACCGCTTCCGGCGGGACGGCGGCCGATACGAAATTGACGGGCGGATCTTCCGGCGTCATGTATCCTTCTCGATCAGCGCCGCCGCCAGCAGCGGAATCATCAGCTCGTGATGCCCCGTGATGGCAATTCCGGCGCCGCCGGAGCCCGCGTGGGGACGTTGGACGACATTCACGCGCGGCCGGTAGTGTTGCAGAAAATCGAAATTGGCGGTGGTGAATCCACCTAAGGGGTGGCCCAGGTTGCGCACCGCCGAAACAGCCTTCAGGAAAACCTCGGGCAACACCACCGCCGATCCCACGTTCAGATATACGCCGCCATCGTCGAGGTCGGCGACATAAGAGCACAACAGGCGAAAATCGCGATGCGAGCCGGCGCCGATAGCGGCCCCATCCGCGGCCGGGTGCGTGTGCGGCGTATCGGTTCCCATCGCCACGTGCACGGTGACGGGCGTTGCGGCGCGGTAAGCCTGCAACACCACGCTGAACGGCGCGCAAGCCGGGTCGGCCAGGGTTTCCAGACGCCGGCCCAGCGCTTCGCCGATACCCAGCCCGTCGCGCACGCCTTCCGCGATGGCTTGATTCATTTCGCGCCCGGTTTCTTCCGCCGATCCGAAGCGGCCGTCGGGCAGCGCCGCCTCCACGTCCTCGCTGGTGTGCCCGGCCAGTGCGATTTCGAAATCGTGAATGGCCGCCGCGCCGTTCAGCGCGAAAACCGTGGCGTAGCCGCGCCGCATCAAATCGATCAGCACCGGCGCCAGGCCGCACTTAATCACGTGCCCGCCGAGTCCCCAGACGATCGCACGCTTGCGTACGCGCGCGGTGGCGATCGAGTCCGTTACTTTGCGCAAGTCCGCGCCCGCCAGGATGCGCGGCAGCGAATCGAGCCACGCGCCCATGCCGGATCCCTTGGTATACGGCGATGCGAAGTCCGCAATCCCGATTTTGCCGCCGCGCTCGCGCAGGCCAACCGTGTGCAGCCCGGCGAAATCGATCGGCTGTTTCGTGTACCGGCTCATGCCGCCACTCCTTTGCCCAGCACTTTGCGCAGCGCCTCCGCGGTGTAGCTCTTCTTCGAGCGCGCCACCTGCTCGGGCGTGCCGCAAGCCACCACGCGGCCTCCGTATTCGCCGCCGTCCGGGCCCAGATCGATGATCCAATCGGCGGTTTTGATCACGTCCAGGTTGTGCTCGATCACCACCACCGTGTTGCCCAGCCCGACCAGCCGCTGCAGCACGTCCAGCAGTTTGCGCACGTCGTCGAAGTGCAGGCCGGTGGTTGGCTCGTCGAGCAGATAAAAGGTCCGGCCCGTCTGCCGCTTGCTCAGTTCCTTAGCCAGTTTGATGCGCTGTGCCTCGCCGCCGGAAAGCGTGGTGGAAGATTGGCCCAGGTGCACATAGCCTAGCCCCACATCGTGCAGCGTTTCCAGCTTGGCGCGAATCTGCGGCAGGTTTTCCATCAGCGGCAGCGCGTCCTCCACGGTCGAATCCAAAAGGTCGGCGATCGAATGACCTTTGAATTTCACCTGCAAGGTTTCGCGATTGTAGCGGCGGCCGCGGCAGACGTCGCAAGTGACGTACACATCGGGCAGAAAGTTCATTTCGATGCGCTTCAGCCCGTCTCCCTGGCAGGCTTCGCAGCGCCCGCCCTTCACGTTGAAGCTGAAGCGGCCGGGTTTGTAACCGCGCTCGCGCGATTCCGGCAACATGGCGTAAAGATCGCGGATCGGCGTGAACAGACCGGTGTAGGTGGCGGGATTGGAGCGCGGCGAGCGGCCGATGGGCGCCTGGTCGATGCGGATCACTTTGTCCAGCAGCGCGATGCCATCGATCGAATCGTGCTCGCCCGGTTCCTCGTGCGAGCCGTAGATCTCGCGCGCCAGCGAGCGGTAGAGAATTTCGTTGATGAGCGTCGATTTGCCGCTGCCCGAGACGCCAGTCACCACCGTCAATACGCCCAGCGGAATGGCGACATCCAGGTTCTTCAGGTTGTGCTGGCGGGCGCCGTGGATGAGCAACTGGTTCTCGCCGGGCGTCCGCCGCTCCCGCGGCACGGGAATTTCGAGCGCGCCCGAAAGGTATTGGCCGGTGAGCGATTGCGGATTGCGCGCGATCGCCGCCGGATCGCCGGCCGCCACCAGCAGGCCGCCCAGCCGGCCGGCGCCCGGACCGAGATCGATCACGTAATCGGCGCGCGCAATGGTTTCGGCGTCGTGCTCCACCACCAGCACCGTGTTACCCATATCGCGCAAATGCGCCAGCGTCTCGAGCAGCCGGCCGTTGTCGCGCGGGTGCAGGCCGATCGAAGGCTCGTCCAGCACGTACAGCACGCCGCGCAGTTTGGAGCCGATCTGGGTCGCCAGCCGAATGCGCTGCGATTCGCCGCCGGAAAGCGTGGCCGCGGAACGCTCCAGGCTGATGTAATCCAGGCCCACCGAGGAAAGAAACTCGAGGCGCCGGCGGATCTCATCCAGCACGCGGCCGGCAATCTGCATTTCGCGCTCGCCGAATTCCCAGTTCCGCACCGTAACCAGCGCGCGCGCGATCGGCAGCGCGGTGAATTCCGCAATCGAGAAATTCTTTACCTGCACGGCCAGGCTGGCCGGCCGCAGCCGCTTGCCGCCGCACGCCGCGCATTCCACCGGCGACATGTATTCGGTCAGCCATTCGCGGTAGCCTTCCGTCGAGTTGTCGTAGGCCTGCTGCAGAATCCCGAGAATCCCCGGCATTTCGCTGGCGCCGTTCAGCAGAGTGGCGCGCGCCTGTTTGGGCAGGCTCTCAAACGGCTTTTTCAAATCGATCTTGGCGCGCCGCGCCAGCGCCTCCAGTTCCTGTTGCATGGTCCAGGAGCCGGCGCCGGGCCCGAGCCCGCCGTCGAGCAGCGGTTTCGAAGCGTCGGCGATCACCTTGGCGGGATCGAACGTCCATCGGCTGCCCAGCCCGTGGCACTCCTCGCAGGCGCCGTAGGGACTGTTGAAAGAGAATGATCGCGGCTCCAGTTGCGGAATGCTGGCGCCGCACACGGTGCAGGCCAGCTTCTGCGAATACAGCCGCTCTTCGCCATTCACCACCACCACCAGCACCAGCCCGTTGGCCAGCTTGGTCGAGATATCGATGGCGGCTTCCAGGCGCTTCTCGATTCCGCGCTTCACCAGCAGCCGGTCCACCACCACTTCGATGGTATGATTGCGCCGCTTGTCGAGCCGGATCTCGTCCTCGAGCGAGCGTAGCACGCCGTCCACGCGCGCCCGCACGAAGCCTTGCCGCGCCAGTTTCTCCAGGTCTTTCTTGTATTCGCCCTTGCGGCCGCGCACCACCGGCGCCATCACCATGATGCGGTCTTCCGGCTTCAGCGCCAGCACGTGCTGCAGAATCTGCTCGGTGGTTTGGCGCGAAATCTCGTTCCCGCACACCGGGCAGTGCGGCACGCCGATCGAGGAGTAGAGCAGGCGCAGGTAATCGTAGATTTCGGTAATGGTGCCAACCGTCGAGCGCGGGCTGCGGCTGGTGGTTTTCTGTTCGATGGAAATCGCCGGGCTGAGGCCGTCCACCGAATCCACGTCCGGCCGTTCCATCTGGTCGAGAAACTGGCGCGCGTAGGTGGAGAGCGTCTCCACATAGCGGCGCTGGCCCTCGGCGTAGATGGTGTCGAAGGCCAGCGACGATTTCCCGCTTCCGCTCAGACCGGTGATCACGGTCAGCGCGTTACGCGGAATTTCCACGTCGATATTCTTCAGATTGTGCTGCCGCGCACCATGCACGGTGATTTTGTCGAGCATAAAGGACTTGCGCTTCGGGTGGAAAGGGCGAACTCTTTATTGTGACCCCAGTTGTGCCGGTTCCGCAAATTGAGCTAATACTAGTTGTCGGAGCCCCGTGCGAAAGTGTATATACTGCGGAGGCAAGCTGCGGCGGATCCACCGCACGCTGATGGAACGCTTTTCCTATCTGGGTATTTTTCAATGCGCCGCGTGCGAGCGCGAGCAGCACATGTTCCGGCCATATCGTCTCCACTTGGGGCCTCACGCGCGGTGCCCGAAATGCGCGACTTTCCGCGTCAAGCGCCTCGGCGAGCCGGACGTGGTGGACCGTTTGCAGGGCGGTTTTTGGAACCTGATGGAACGGTTGGCTCGCGGGTACCTGTATCATTGCAGGTTCTGCCGGTTGCAGTTTTACGACCGCCGGCCGCTTGCGCCGCAGTCCACCGAGCCGCCGCGTAAACCCGAGGCCGTGACTGGAAACAACTCCAATTAGGAGCTTAGGGCCTGCCACAAAAGCACCGATCCATTCGACGGCAGCCGCTCCAAAGCTCTCGGAGCCGCGACCGGAGGGAGCGGTTGCCGCCGCGATTATGTACTGAGGCCTTATGACGGACTTCACTGCCGGGCGCGCCGAGGCCGGCCGGCGCATCGACCGGGTCCTGCATGACCGGCTGCCGCAATACAGCCGCTCCCGTATTCAGCAGTGGATTCGCGGTGGCCGGGTGCTGGTGAACGGCGCGCCGGCGCGCGCTTCCTACACGGTGCGCGGTGGAGAATCCGTCCAGGTGGAACCGGCCGAGCCTCCGCCCCTGCGCGCCGAGCCGGAAGAAATCCCGCTCGCCATCCTCTACGAAGATGACGATGTAGTGGCAGTCGATAAGCCGGCCGGGATGGTGGTCCACGCCGGCGCCGGGGTCCATTCCGGAACACTGGTGAACGCGCTGCTGCACCGCTTCGGCGCGCTCTCGAGGGTAGGCGGCGAACTGCGGCCCGGCATCGTTCACCGCCTCGACCGATACACCAGCGGCGTGATCCTGGTCGCCAAGAACGATGCCGCGCACCAGAAGCTCGCCGCCCAGTTCTCCGGCCGCCGCGTGGAGAAAGTTTACCTGGCACTGGTGCACGGCGCGGTGAAGCAGGAATCGGGGGTGGTCGACAAGCCGATTGCGCGCGATCCCATCCACCGCACGCGCATGACGGCGCGCCTGCGCGATGGACGCCCCGCGCACACCGAGTACCGCGTCGCCGCGCGACTCCCCGGCTTCACCTTTCTCGAGGTGAAGATCGGCACTGGCCGCACCCACCAGATCCGCGTTCACCTGGCCAGCATCGGCCACCCCGTGGTTGGCGACAAGCTATACGGCGCGCCCGCCCAAGTCCCCGGCCGGCCTCCGTTAGCCCGCTATTTCCTGCACGCCCACCGCATCCGCTTCATCCGCCCGTCAGATGGCGAGCCCGTCAGCGTAGTCTCCCCGTTGCCGCCGGAGTTGGAAGATTGGATGGCAGGAGGTGCCAGTGAGCCGCGACCGTAGTCGTGGCGCGGCCTGTCAAGGCTGCCGAGCCGAGAATCATCTCGGCTTTTCTTTCCTCGGTTGACCGGGGAATGTTCACTGCCCGAACATCTCCACTAACACGCGGCCAAACGAACCGCTGGGGGTTTCCACGCGGAGGATAGTGGCCAGCGTGGGTTGGATGGTTGCGGGCGCCGAGTGAGCCGCGACCGTAGTCGTGGCGCGGCCTGTCAAGGCTGCCGAGCCGAGAATCATCTCGGCTTTTCTTTCCTCGGTTGACCGCGGAATGTTCACTGCCCGAACATCTCCACTAACACCCGGCCCATCGCGCCGCTGGGGGTCTCCACGCGCAGGATAGTGGCCAGCGTGGGTTGGATGGTTGCGGGCGCCGAGTGAGCCGCGACCGTAGTCGTGGCGCGGCCTGTCAAGGCTGCCGAGCCGAGAGTCATCTCGGCTTTTCTTTCCTCGGTTGACCGGGGAACGTTCACTGCCCGAACATCTCCACTAACACCCGGCCCATCGAACCGCTGGGCGTTTCCACGCGGAGGATAGTGGCCAGCGTGGGAGCGATATCGTTGGGTGTGATGTTGTTGTCGTACTCGCCGGCGCGAATGCCGGGGCCCAGGAAGATTACGGGCACGTGCGTGTCATAGCCAAACGGCAGCCCGTGCGTGGTGACCGTGTCCCCGATGATCCAGTACGGATCCGTCAGTACTTCCAGATCGGCGCCACGGCGCGGGAAATAGCCGTTCATCGCCATCCGTCCCAGCGAGTCTTCCATCGCCTGGCCCGTCGCCAATTGGGCGCCGGTATACACGCGGAAGACGTGCGCCACGTCGCGCAACGCCTCGGCCGCGGTGCCCTCCACCTCGGCGAGGTCGAGTTTCTTGAACGCAATCAGCTCGTGATTGAGATAGACCACCCCTTCCAACGTCGCGCTGATCCAGTCGAATTTGCCGTACTTCTTACTCAGCGTGTCCTGCACAGTCTTGGCGATGACTCCATCCGCCATGCGGCCGCCCGGCATATGGCGAGCCGAGTTCACCTCCGGCACAGGAGCCACGCCGTGATCCGCGGTGAGGATAATCAGCACGTTATCGAGGCCCACCGCGCGGTCCAGCGCGGCGAAGAACTTCCCCAGTAACTCGTCGGTGGCTGCCGAAACTGCGCGCGCTTCCGGTGAATCCGGGCCATAAGCGTGCCCGACGTAATCGTTCGAGGAAAAACTCACCGCCAGCAGGTCGGTGACGCCGCGCTGGCCCAATTGCTCGCCTGCCAGCGCGCTTTCCGCGAACGCTTCCACAATCTCATTGCCGTATGGCGTGGCTTCCATCGCACTGTACAACTGGCCGGGTTGCGGCATTTCGTGGCCCAACCATGTCTGGCCGGCGTACTGGTCGGCGAAGTGCGTGGCATTAGCCGCTTTGACCCATGCCGGCACATCTTCAAAGTAGTAAGTGCTGGAGACGAAGTTACCGCTCCTGCCATCGAACCAATAAGCCCCGTTGGCCATGTGACCGGCGGGTAAGATGGCGGCCCGGTCCTTGAGCGAGATACCGATCACGCGCGACTGGCTGTTGTCCGCGATCTTTAACTCATCGCCCACCGTGTCCACCAGCATGCGCCGCGGCGAGGAGCCTGGGCCGGGCAACCCTCCCACCAGCGTGGTCTCGGGATCGGAGACGCTGGTGACTTGCATACCCGCCTCGCGGTCATACCATGCGTTGGCGACTATGCCGCTGAGCGCGGGCATGGCGCCGGAGAGGAAGATGCTGTGGCCCACCGCGGTCACGGTGGGAAAATGCTGGTAGCGGGCGTTGGTGAACACCGCGCCCTTGCTCAGCAGCAGGTCGAAACCGCCGTGATAGTCCGAGCGATAGCGCGTGAGATAGTCATAGCGGAACTGATCGATGACGATCGCCACCACCAGTTTCGGTTTCTTGGGAGCGGCGCTCAACAGGCTGCCCGCCATCAGGATTACGGCCAGGATCTTACTCATGACCACTTAGACTATCACTCGAATGTGACGGGAAAATGATAGCGGGACAGGAGTAGGGCGGTGCCAGGAAGCAGCTACTTGTCGACGCTGGCGGCGGGGGCTGGTTTGCTGTCGGACTTGCTCTCGGACTTAGTCTCGGATTTGGTCTCGCTCTTGGTTTCGGATTTGGTTTCAGTCTTCGATTCCGGCTTGGCGTCCTTCTTGTGCGCGTGTCCGTTCGAATCCGGCGCGGAGGCCTTGCCGCTCCCGTAGTCGTTAATGTACCAGCCGGAACCTTTGAACTTGAACGAGGGCGCCGACACCAGCCGTTCCAGTTCGCCGCCACATTCCGGGTGGACAGTGAGCGCCTCGTCGGCGAACTTTTGGATCACTTCGAGATGCTTCCCGCATTTGTGGCAGAGATATTCGTAAAGGGGCATAAAGAAAGGGCAGTTCCCCACAACCTGCTCTCATTATAACCCAGTCATGTTAGCGCCGGCGCTGGTTGCGACGCCGCCGGTGTTCGTGCTTACGTGGCGCGCAAGGAACCGGCGGCAAGACCGCCGGCGTTACGGCCAACAGAGCTCGAGTTCCCCGGTAACGCCGGCGGTCTTGCCGCCGGTTCCTTGCGCGCCGCCTTACGGGCGCGCGGTCTCTTCCACTTTCAACTTGCCGGGGATGCCGGCCACGCGCATTTCCTTGGTGCCGTTGATCAGCACGATCAGCAGCCTGCCGTCGTTCTGTGTTGCGCCGCGTCCCGTGTAAACGTCCTCGCCGGTGCGCAGGTTGAGATTGGTGAGTTTGAGTTGCGGAACGCCGCGCGCCCACGTCAAGCTGTAGTTGCCGCTGGCGCGGCAGGGCGCGGCAGCGCCGAGGTCGAGCGCGGTTCCGGAGAAAGTTCCTGTCGAAGTCAAGTTCGCCACCAACTGCGCACCGATGCCGGAACTCGCGAGCGAGCCCCCCGCACCGAGGCCGCCGGATTGCCACGGCACGTTCTTGACTTGTCCGGTGAATCGGTAGGCCGGCAGCGAGCCACTCAAATTCAGCGCCAGACGCCCTTTGATGGCGGCGTGGGCCAGCGCGGCCTCGAAGTTGCCGAACTCCACCCGGCCCGCGTCCCATTCCAGATGCGAGCGCACGCCGTCCAGACGGACGCCGGCCAAGGTCAGACGGTCGATTTGAACACTGCCCTCCACCTGGCGCGCCTTCAGCCAATCGGGCAGCGTGGTGCGGCCCAGCGCGCGGGCCAGCAGGCTGGTTCCACGGCGCAGCGTGGGAAGGCACTCGGTTTCCACATCGGCTGCGTCCCAATCCGCCGCGCGCAAATGCACACGATGCGGATGCGGCGCTCCCGGCAGATAAGCGTAGTCGCCGATGAAGCTGAGCTTGCCGGCGGCGCCGCGCAGCCGGTCGATGGTCACCCGCGCGCCATCGATCTCGACCCGCGCGGAATCGATCCGCAACGGATCGGCGAAACCATCCACCGGAATTTCGGCCTGGTCGACCTGCAAACTGCCGGTCCAACCCGCCTTCACCGCGTCGCTATGGTAGCGCACCTGGCCGCTCCAATCGCCGCTCCGGACCTGCTCCAGCCACGGCACGGCCGCCAGCGCAATCTGCGCGCGCAGAGCCAGCACCCGCATACGATCGGCGGAGATCGCGATGTCGAACGCGCCATCGCCGAAGGCGTAGTCGGCCTCGACTCGCGCCTGGTCCTGGCCCGCCGTGCGCACCACCGTCGGCGCCAGCCGCGCGTGGCCGCCATCGAGTACGATGCTGGCCTGATCGACCGTAAGCGGCGGCGCATCCGGGATGCCGATGGCTGCGTCGTGCAGCGCCAGTTGGCCTTGCAGACTGCCCGCGCCGGAGTAACCGACGGCGCCGTCTACCGTGCCATCCAGTTCCAGCTTGGGTGGAACCTCCAGCCCCATATGCCGCGCCAGCTCCAGCAGCGGACCCAGCGGGAAACGGTTCCAATGCAGCGACGCCGCCCAGCGCGGCTGCGACAGGTAATTGCTCGCGTGCAAACGCACTTCGAGCGGCAGCGCGGCCCCGTTCACCGAGCCCGATTCGATCTCCAGGTCCTGGCCAGGCAAATTCAACCGGCCGCGCACATCGAGCGGCCACCCCTGCCCGTACGGCGGCAGTTGGTCCCAGCGATGCACGTCTTCGATGTTGAGCCGGCCGGCGATGCCGATCTGATCGATCGGCCCGGCCAGGTGCAGCCGCGCCGAGATCCTCCCGTGCACGCCGCCGGACTGCCCTTCGAGCAGCGCCGTCATCTCGCCCAGCAGGGTGCGCTCGATCTCCAGGTTGAGATCCACCCGCTCCGGCGCCACGTACCAGCGGCCGCGCAAACGGAATTCGCCCAGCCCCTGCGCGGCCCGATCGGTGCGCGCCGGTTGGGCCGAGCAATCGAGAACCCACCCGCCGCCCGCCGCTCCTGGCGGAGAAATGTCAAGGTCGGTTTCGGTCAGATAGAACACCGATTTTTCGTCGCCGAACTTGAAATGGATGCGGCCATTGCGCACGTGCACCGAAGGCGTGCGGCTCATCGCGGTGCGATTGACGAACGACGAGAAATTCCAGCGGCCCCACTCCGCGGCCGGCCCGGACTTGGACAGGTTGATGCTCGCGCCATCCAGCTTGAGGGAGGCAATCACGAAACGGCCGCCGGCCAGCGACCACAGGCTGGGCCGCACCGTCATCGTCTCCATGTACGCAATCGGCTCCAGGCCGATGGATGGATCTTCGTGGATCACCACGTCGTCCACCGAAAACCCCGGACCACGGAACAGGCTGAAGCGCACCCGCCCGCGGAATTCCACGCGCCGTCCCAGGGCGCGCTCCAGCGAGCCGCGCAAGCGCTCGCCGTAGGAGCCGGTGTTGATATAAGGAGCGACTATGCCGGCCGCGGCTATCAGCAACAGCGCAATTCCAGCGAATTTGAACACCGTGCCGGCGCGGAATTTCATGGCTGGTCCTCAAGCAGGGCGCGGTATGCCGCGGGATCGTCGATATCGGCCAGCACGCCAGGGTCGTCCACACTCACCAGTTCGGTGACGCTCGCGTGCGCGCGCACCACGTCGCGCGCGGCGCCGGATTCGGGGAGCGCCAGGAATTCTCGAATCAAACCGCGCGAAAACCAGATCGGGTGCCCGTTGCGGCCTCGGTGAGCCGGCACGCGCAGCAACGCCGTACCCGGCCGCAACAGCCCGTCGATCGTCTCCATCCTCACCGCCGGGTGGTCCACCAGCGTGAAGAGCACGCCTTCGGCCTCGGCCGGCACGGCCCGCAGCCCGCATTGCATGGAGCTGGTCTGGCCGCTTTCCCAGCGTTCGTTTTCGACCAACATCGCCGCGCGCGCGGCGCCGGCGCGGACCTGCTGCGCCGCCGCTCCCAGCACCACGATCACCGGCGCGCAACGCTTCTCAAACAAGCCGATCAGCGTATCGAGGAAACATTCGTCGCGGTACCGCAGCAGCGCCTTGGGCGTGCCCATGCGGCGCGAAACGCCCGCCGCCAGAATGAGTCCGGCGGTCACTGCGAGACGGCGGCGGGGGACTTCCCGGCCAGCACCGAAAGCGAAAGCGCCCGCCAGTTGGACGCCGCGTTGCGGCGCACGGCGATCATTTCCGCCGCCACCGCGATGGCGATCTCCTCCGGCGATATCGCGCCGATGTCCAGCCCCATCGGGGCGTGAACGCGCTCGAAGGCGGTGCGCGCCACACCTTCCTTTTCCAGCTCCTTCACCACGTTGAGGACTTTGCGCTTGCTGCCGATCATGGCGATATAGCGCGCCGGCGTCGCGACCGCCAGTTTCAGCACGCGCATGTCGTCGCGATGGCCGCGCGTGACCACGATCACGAAGCTGGTCTCGTTGATGGCGAGCGTGGGAAACACGGTCTCGTACTCGCCCGCGTGCACCGCCGAGGCTTCCGGAAAGCGCTCGCGGTTGGCGAAACTTTCGCGGTCGTCGATCACCACCGTCGAGAAGCCGGCCAGCGTCGCCACCTTCGACAGGCTCTTCGAGATGTGCCCCGCCCCGAAAATAAACGCGTGCGGCAATGGCAACACCGGTTCCACGAAAACGTCGAGCTGCCCGCCGCAGATCAGGCCGTTGTCGTAAGCCGCGTCCTGCCCCAGGCTGAACGTGAGATGCTTGGGCTTTTCGGTTTCCATCGCTTCGCGCGCCGCGTTCCAGACTTCGCCTTCCACGCAGCCGCCGCCGATGGTGCCCACCATGGAGCCGTCCTCACGCACCAGCAGCTTGGCGCTTTCGTAACTGGGAATCGAGCCGCGCACCTCCACGATGGTGGCCAGTGCGCACTTTTGCCCCAATGAGCGCAGCCGCACCAACTCCTCGAAAACATCCATTCCGAAGTCGATTATAACGCGGAGGTAGGGCAATGCTTTAGCTTGCCGGTTTTCGCCGTATCATACCCTACCTTATTGACAGAGATTGGGTAGATGGTACAATTGAGCCTGCTCAAGGATGCACTAATTCCTTTGCCAGCAGCGACATGGATGTTGAATCCAAAGCGGTTGGCAAGGAATCATAGAAGTATCGCATGGCCCAAGCGCTTCCCAACCCCCGGCTGGCACGCACCCAGGCAGAGCCGTTGCTGGCGACCATCGGCAACACGCCGCTGCTGCGCCTGGACCGGATCGCGCGCGAATTCCCGGACGTCGAGATCTTCGGCAAGGCGGAATATTTCAATCCGGGCGGTTCGGTGAAAGACCGCGCCGCGCTCAACATGGTGCTGGATGGCGAGCGGTCGGGCAAGCTGAATCCGCGCCGCATCCTTCTGGATTCCACCAGCGGCAACACCGGCATCGCTTACGCCATGATTGGCGCCAACCGCGGCTATCGGGTGAGGCTGGTTCTGCCGGAAAACGCCTCCCCGGAGCGCAAGCGCATTTTGCAGGCGTACGGCGCGGAGATGGTGTTCAGCGCGGCGGACGAAAGCTCCGATGGGGCCATCCGCCTGTGCCGCAAGCTCTATCTGGCGGACCCGGACGCGTATTTCTATCCCGACCAGTACAACAACCCGGCCAACTGGAAAGCGCACTTCGAAGGCACCGGCCCGGAGATCGTCGAGCAAACCGGCGGCAGCCTGACCCACTTCGTGGCTTCGATGGGGACGAGTGGAACGTTCATGGGTGTCACCCGCCGGTTGCGGCGCGACCTGCCGGAGGTGAAGTGCTATTCGGCGCAGCCATCCAGCGGCTTCCATGGCCTTGAGGGCCTGAAGCACATGCCCACCGCCATTGTGCCGGGAATTTACGACGAAACGCTGGCCGATGGCAACGTTTGGATCGAGACCGAGGATGCGTACCGCATGGTGCGGCGCCTGGCGCGTGAGGAAGGGCTGCTGGTGGGAATTTCCTCCGGCGCCAACGTGCACGCCGCCACCGCGCTGGCGCGCGAGCTGGCCGGCCGCGGCGAAAGCGCAACCATCGTCACCGTGCTTTGCGACAGCGCCGAAAAATACTTGAGCGAACGGTTCTGGAACGAGGAATGATCCGCATCGAACCCGGCCCCTGGAAGGCCATGCTGGCGCACGCCGTCGACACCTATCCCAACGAATGCTGCGGGGCGATGCTGGGCGTGACCGATGGCGAGTCGAAGACGGTGCGCCAGGCTCTGCGCCTCGACAACGCATTCCCTGGCGGTCAGGCCGCGCGCTATGAGCTGCGCCCGGAAGACCTGCTCGCCGCCGATTCGGCCGCCCGCGCGCGCGGCATGGACCTGATCGGCATCTACCATTCGCACCCGGACTGCGACGCGTACTTTTCGAAAACGGATCTCGAGAATTCCTGCCCCTGGTATTCGTTCGTGGTGCTATCGGTGCAAAACGGCGAGTTCCACCACGCCAATAGCTGGCTGCCGAACTTCGACCGAACCGAAGCCGCAAGAGAGGAGTTGCAGTACTGACATGCCGAAGATTCTGATCCCCACGCCGCTGCGCCAGTTCACCGCCAAGGAGAACGCCGTCACTGTTTCGGGCGGAACCGTTGGCGAAGCACTGGATGCGCTGGCCGGCCGCTACCCCGACCTGCGCAAGCAGATTTTCACCGACGAAGGCAAGCTGCGCAGCTTCATCAACGTGTATCTGAACGACGAGGACATACGCTACCTCGGCAGGGCAGCGACTCCGGCGGCGGAAGGCGACACCATTTCGCTGGTACCCTCGATCGCCGGCGGAGCAACCGCCCTTGAGCAGGCGCCTTCCAAGGACGCGGCGCCCGCGCTTTCCAACGACGAGATTCTGCGCTACAGCCGCCATCTGATCATTCCCGAAGTCGGCATGGAGGGCCAGCAGAAGCTGAAAGCCGCCAAAGTGCTGCTGGTGGGGGCCGGCGGATTGGGCGCGCCGCTCGGGCTGTACCTGGCTGCCGCCGGGGTGGGCCGCATCGGCCTGGTGGATTTCGACGTGGTCGACTTCACCAACCTGCAGCGGCAGGTGATCCACTCGACCAAGGATGTGGGCCGCAAGAAGCTCGATTCGGCGGCGGAGAAGATGCTGGCCATCAATCCGCATATCTCCGTCGACCGGCATGAGGTCGCGCTCTCGAGCGAGAACGCGCTCGAAATCCTGAGAGATTACGACATCGTGGTGGACGGTACCGACAACTTCCCAACCCGCTACCTGGTGAACGATGCCTGCGTGCTGCTCGGCAAACCGAACGTCTACGGCTCGATTTTCCGTTTCGAAGGGCAGGCTACGGTATTCGCGTATGCGGGCGGCCCGTGCTACCGCTGCCTGTATCCCGAACCGCCGCCACCCGGCCTGGTGCCGAGTTGCGCCGAAGGCGGCGTGCTGGGCATATTGCCCGGTACCATCGGGCTGATCCAGGCCACCGAAACCGTCAAGCTGATTCTGGGCATTGGCGAGCCGCTGGTGGGGCGCCTGCTGCTCTATGATGCGCTGGGCATGCGGTTCCGCGAGTTGAAGCTGCGTAAGAATCCCGAGTGCCCGGTGTGCGGCGCGCATCCCACCATCACCCGGCTCATCGATTATCATCAATTCTGCGGGGTGCCCCGGCAAGAGGCTGCGTCCGCCCAGGAGGCCAAAGTGAACGAAGGCGAAATCGACGTGACGGAGCTGAAGCAGAAACTGGATCGCGGCGACCAGTTCGTGCTGATCGATGTGCGCGAACCGCACGAATATAAGATCGCCAGCATCCCCGGAGCCAAGCTGATTCCGCTGGGCGAATTCCCGAAGCACGTGGACGAATTCGCTAAGGACGCGGAGATCGTGATCCACTGCAAGAGCGGCGGGCGCAGCGCCAGAGCCTGCGGCATCCTGCGGCAGGCCGGCTTCGCGCACGTTCGCAACGTGGTGGGCGGCATCCTGGCCTGGTCGGACAAAGTCGATCCCAGCGTGCCGAAATATTGACCCGCGCCTGAGAAGCAACGCGGATGGCGAGCGACGTGGCGCACGCACTCCTGCGCAATGCCGCTTAGTCTTGGAAAAGCCTCGGAGTGGTCGGCGTTGTGGGGCGGACCCCCGGGTCCGCGCGGGACGCCCTCGTCCCGCTGCTTTATCGGCGAATCAACCACTTGCCCGCGCGAAAAGCCGGCCAGGGGGCCGTCCCTAGAGGGGACCCCAGGACGAGGGCCTCCGCCCCACAGTTGATGCAAGTGCCCGGTGACGGGAAAACTAAGTGGCATTGCGCACTCGTGCGTGCCGTGTCGAGACTCTTCTCGACACCCGCTGGCGCGCGAGAAACAGGTGTCAGCCTTGACCCGCGCCTACTCGTCCACTGAGGCATCCAGTTCGCCCTTGGCCAGGCGCACATGAATCCGGGAGGCGGGTGGAGCGGCGGCAGCGTCCTTGACAATGCCCGACCGGTTGGAAACGATGGCGTAGCCGCGCTCGAGCACCTTGAGCGGGCTGAGCGCGTGAAGCTGGGTATCGACCTGTGCGAAGGCGCTCCGCCGTCCCGCCAGGTGGCGGCGGACCGACTCCACGGAGAGTGAGCTCGCAGCCTCCAGACGGCGCCGGCCGGCGGCCAACCTCGGGCGCACATCGAAATACCGCAGCCGCGCCTCCAGCACCCGGCTGGCACGTTCCCGCGCATCGAAAATGGAGCGCAGGCGTTCGCGCAGGTGGTACTCCTGCTCATCGACGCGCTGCAGGCCGCGCCCTATGCGGCGATGCAGCACGCCGAGCGCGCGGTCCACGCCCTGCTGGCGCAGGCGCCGGTCGAGCATCGCCAGCCGGTAGCGCACGGCTTGCAGGGCTTTGCCTTGGGCGGCCGCGATGCGGTCCTCGACCGATTCGCGCGTGGGGACGGCCAGCTCGGCTGCCGCCGATGGGGTGGGCGCGCGCAGGTCGGCCACGAAATCGGCGATGGTGACGTCGGTTTCGTGCCCCACCGCCGAAATCACCGGCACCGAGCAGGCGGCGATCGAGCGCGCCACGGCCTCTTCGTTGAAGGTCCACAAATCCTCCAGCGACCCGCCGCCGCGGCCCACGATCACCACCTCCGGCCATCCGCCGCGGCTAAAATATTCGATGCCGCGGCAGACCTCCTCCACCGAGCCGGGGCCTTGCACCAGCGCCGGAAACAGGCGGATGGAAAGGCCCGGAAAGCGGCGCGAGAGGATGTGGATCATGTCGGCGATCGCCGCGCCGCGGGGCGACGTGACGATGCCGATGCGGCGCGGAAATCGCGGCAGCCGGCGCTTGCGCTCCGCCGCGAACAGCCCTTCGGCTGCCAGCTTTTTCTTGAGCTGCTCGAAAGCCAGTTGCAGCGCGCCCAAACCCTGCGGCTCCAGCATTTCTATCAGCAACTGGTATTCGCCGCGAACCTCATAGACATCGATGCGCCCGCGCGCCAGCACCGCCAGACCGTCGGACGGCTTGAACTTCCAATAACGGTGCGCGGAGCGGAACGCCACGCACTTGAGCTGCGCGTCGCGCTCCTTGAGGGTGAAGTAGTAATGGCCGCTCGAAGCCAGCTTGAGGCCGGAGATCTCGCCCGAAACCCAAATGTCGCGAAACTCCTGGTCGAGCATGGCGCGAATGGCGGCATTGATCTCGCTCACCGAGAAGATGCGCCGCTCCGGCGTCAGGTCGAATTCGAGCGCGAATTGCTCCACCGAGCCATGGTAGCGCGGACGGTCCCGCCCAAAGACGGCGCGAAACCGAGCGCCGTGGCGCGGCTTGCCCGTGCACCATCCGGGGCCGTCCGGCCTGCAGAGCCGAGATTCATCTCGGCTTTTCTTCCCGCCGCGCCGGCGGATCTTCAACCGAGCGGAGGGATTACTTCCCCAAAGCCTTCGCGATGGCTTTTTCCGCCAGCGGCCCCATCACCTCATAACCGGCGGCGTTGGGGTGCAGGCCGTCGTAGGTCAGTTCCTTGCGCAGCATCCCTTGGTCATCCACCATGGCGCTGAAATAATCGAGGTAGACGAAGCCGTTCTTTTCGGCGTGATCCTTCAACCAGCGGTTGAGCGCCAGAATCTTTTCCGGCGGCCTCTGCGCCGTCTGCGGCTTAATATAATCGCAAACCGGCGTCAGTGACGCGAGCACGATCCTGATGTTGTTGGCGCGCGCCATATCGGCCATCGACAGGAAGTAGTTCTCGGTCGCCTCCATGGTCATCGGGCCGACGTTGCCTGCGATGTCGTTGGTGCCCGCCAGTATCACTACTACTTTGGGCTTGAGCGCGATCACATCCTGGTAGAACCGCAGCAGCATCTGCGGCGTGACCTGGCCGCTGATGCCGCGGTTGATGTACGGCTTGCCGGGGAAAAAAACGCCGAGGCTGCGGCCCCAGGCATCGGTGATGGAATCGCCCATGAACACGACGCGATCCTCGTCCGCCGCCGGCGGAGGCACTTTCGCATCCTCGGCCGCGTAGCGCGCCGTGTTGCCGTAATCGTTGACCATTCTCGACAGTTGATCGAGCATCCGCACGCGCGGCGGCGGAACGTCCTGAGCGGGAGCCTGCGCTTGCGCGCGCAGCAGAAGGGCCGAAAGCACGAACAGAGTGATTCGCATTGGCCCTATTGTAATTCGGTAGGGCACGCTTTAGCTTGCCCCAAAAAAACCAAACACGACGAGCCACGGATGAACACAGATGAAAGGAACCGGCTGGTTCTGGCTTGTTTTGGCTTATCCGTGTTCGTCTGTGTTCATCTGTGGCTCAAAGAGCTCTTACTCTGCATAACCTGGCATGGGTGCCAGCGCGGGCGCCAGGTCGCGCCAGGTTCCTATGTGAAACCGCCGGCCATCGGTGCGAATGCTGACCAGTCCATCGAGATCCGTGCGATAGACGACCGCGTTGTGATCGAGCAACCGGTCGATCACATCGGCGTGGGGATGGCCGTAGCTGTTATCCTGGCCCACCGAGATGATGGCGAAGACCGGACGCACGGCATCCAGAAACGCCTGCGTGCTGGAGGTGTGGCTGCCGTGATGTCCCACCTTCAGCACGTCGTCCGGTTGCAGTTCGTTTTCCGACAACATGCGGTATTCGATGGGGCGCTCCGCGTCTCCGCAGAGGAGAAACGAGTGCTGGCCGTAGCGCACGCGCATCACCAGCGAATCGTCGTTGGTGGGTTCGCCGGCCGGAACGTAATCGGCGAAGGGCGCCAGGATCTCGATCTGCGCGCCTCCCCACACGAAATGGCGCGGCGCCAGCATGGGCACGATCCTGACGCCCAGTTGAACCGCCCTATCGCGCAGGCCGCGCCAGGCGTGGCTGTCGGGCGTGGCGCCGGTCCACAATTCGCGCGGGCGAAAATCGGAGACCAGCGCGGGCAGGCCGCCGATATGGTCGTCGTGCGCGTGCGATAGCGCCACCACATCCACGCGGCGGATGTTGCGGTCCCACAGGTATGGCGCCACCACGTCTTCGCCCACATCGAGCTCGGATTTTGCCCGGTTGCCGAAGGAGGGGATGCCGCCGCCATCGAGGATCATCCGTTTGCCGTCCGGGAAGATCAGCAGCAGTCCATCGCCTTGCCCCACGTCGATCGCGGCCAGTTCGAGTTCGCCCGGATGGACGTCGGCCGGAAACGGCTGCCATAGCAGCAGCGTCAGCAGCGCGGCCACCACGGCGCCGCTCGCCAGGCGCCACCAGCGGCCGCGCGCCACCGCTGCGGCGATCAAGGCGAGCGAAAATGCGATGCCCAGCCACAGCGGCGGCGTGGGAATGCGCCAATCGGGATCGAGCGATGCGTGCCAGTGCACAATCGCGCGCGACAAAGTGAGCAGCACGCCTCCAGCGCGGGCCACCCACGCCCAACCGGTGAACACGGCGAGGAAACCGACCGGAATCGCCAGGCCCATCACTGGAACCACCAGCGCGTTAGCGGTGAGGCCGGAGAGGCCGACGCGGTGAAAGTACACGATCATGGGCAGGGCCAGCCCCGCCTGAATCACCGCCGAGACAGCGGTGATTTGATAGAAGAAGAACACCATCCGCGCGGCCGCTGTTACGGCAAAACGGGCCGCGCCCAAGGGCAGTCTTAGCGCGCCCTGCAAGGTCTCGGCGAGCAGGCGCATCTCGATGCGGAATTGCGCCACGCGCGGTTCCAGGTGGATATCGCGGTCGCGGTTGGCGAGCTCGGCCAGGCCGCGTGCCAATGGACCGGAAGTGGCGCGAATCAGCGGCGTGGCGAATGCGCCCAGAAACGCCACCGCCAGAAAGCTCAACTGGAAGCTCGCATCGAACAATTGATCCGGATCGAAGAGCAGAAACCCGAGCGCCACCGCGGCCAGCAGGTTCAACGGGCGCTTCTCGCGGAAGAAATAACCGGCGGCGAGCGCCAGTGTCAGCGCCGCGGCCGACCGCACGCACGGCGCATTGAACCCGGTGACCAGCGCGTAGAGCCACGCCACGGACGCCGTCAGCGCCGCGGCCAGGGTCGCCGGAACAAAGCAAACCCGCAAGACGAAAAAGACGAACACCGCGACGATGGCCACATGGGTTCCGGAGATCACCAGCGTGTGAAACGTGCCGGTGGAGCGGTAATCGCCGGTCCAAACTTTCTGCATCTGAAATTGCTGCCCCAGCAGCACCGCCTGCATCATGGCAGCCTGGTATGGGTCGTGGCCATAGAGCGCGTTAATGCGCGCCATGGCGGCGGCACGCAGATCCATCACGGCCTTTTGCAACGGCGACCCGCAGCGGCCAGGCAGCACGCGCACCGAGCGGGCTGCGCTGGAGGCCGTCCAATAAATCTCGTGGCGCGCCAGGTAGTGCCGATAGTCGAACGCTCCGGGGTTCTCGTAGTTGCGCGGCGAGCGCACGCGGGCATCGAGCTCAATTTTGCTGCCGTAGGCAAGCGCCGGCAGCGGCTCGTCCGGCTTGGCGTAGAGCGTGACCTGGGCGCGGGCGTGCGGCTCGAGTTCCAGCAGGAACCGTTCGCGGTCGCCCGAAAGAGCCGGCGGTTCGACCACGCATCCGCTCAGGATCACTACTTCGCGGCCGTTCGCGTCCAGCTCGGGCGCCGGGCCGGGCCGGTGCGCCAAAGCCGTAAGCGCGCCCGCCGCAAGCAGTCCCAACCAGCAGCAGATGCCGGCCAAGACACGCGCGTTCCGCACGATAGCCACGATGCCGAGAAAAAGAAAGGCGGCGATGGCCAGCATCAACTCTGGCGCACGGAAGGGTACGAAGCGGGCCGCCAGAATGCCGGCCGCAATCGCGGCCACCGGTCCTAGCAGGGGATCTCGCATGGCAAAACCGGCACGGGCGGCTGGCAGGTTCCGCTGGATTTCGGCGAAGAAGCCCGATCTTCGCGGCCGGGCGGAGCGTTGGCTGAATGCCTGCGCGCTCCGCCACGTACTCGGCCACAGGATCGACTTTGGTTTTGAAGAAACGACGGCTCCAACGTCGCAATGGAAGTGACCTCACCCAGTCGGGATTCTCCGAAATCTTGGGCTCGCTGCCTCGAACGCGTGGCCCACCGCCCGCCGCTGCGTCAAAGCGACACAGCCGCTCCGGAGAAGTTATTGATTTCAAAGCAGGTTTCGCGGCACTACAAATGCCCTATCTGTCTTATGCGCGCGAAAGCGTTACTTTGCCTTGCACTATTGGGCGGGACCGGTGCGTTGGCCGCGTCGTCCAGCTTCCTGCTGGGCGCCGACTATAGCGAGTGGCTTCCCGCCTACGTGACGCAGATTGCGGCCGATGGTTCCGGTGCGCTCTACGTGCTTTCGGCCTGCACGCTGACCGCGACCTATTCCCCTTACCCTTGCGTGACGAAACTATCGGCGGACGGGACCACAATTCTGTGGCAGTACAATCTCGGATTCACGGTCGAGTACTACCTGGGCGGACCGCCGGCACCAATGGCGGTGGATCCCGACGGTGGCGTGTACCTGATTCCCAGCTCGAACTACGGCGACGCATCCATTTTTGTCGCCAAGCTGAATGCCGATGGGACCGGCCTCGCGTGGAAGGCGCCAGTCGGCAGCTCGCTCGCGCCGGGGCTTCCGGCCGTACTTGCCGTCGACTCCAATGGCCGCGCCTATGTCGCCGGCACTTCGGGTTTGAATCCTCAAGCGTCGGGTGTGGTTCGACTAGATGCCGCCGGAACGGCAGTCGATTACACCGCTCAGGTGACGGGTGCAGTGAGTTCGATTGCCGTCGATGGGTCCGGCGCGGCGTTCGTGGCGGGAACCGGCTTTCTCGCACGGCTGGCGCCAGACGGCTCCGCTGGGTTCTACTCGACGACGAATTCACTCAGTTCGGTGTCGGTCGCCGTTGATGCAGCCGGAAACGCCGTGGTGTACTCAAGCGACGGAGCCAGCCAGGCGACGTTGCTCCGCTTCAATTCCACGGGCGCCGAGACGCTTTCGCAGACCATCCCAGGGGCGTATGGGAGCAATTTTCCCGGGTTTGCGCTGGATGCGGCCGGCAACGCATATGTCTCGGGATTCTCGCCCGGCGTGAACCCGGTCGCGAATAGCATCGCAACGTGCGGATCGGCCGTGACCGCTTTGCTTGGTGTTTTTGCTCCCGATGGTTCTCTGCTGCAGGCTACCTACGTCCCCGGCGCCTCAGGTGGCGCGCCGTTCATCGCCATAGGCCCGAATTCGACCGTCTTTGTGTTGGCTAACGCCGATCCGAACTTCTCGCCCACCCAAGCCGGTCCGTTCCCGGCGGGATTCTCTTCAACCAGCATCTTTTTCCTGTGGCATCTCTCTCCCAATGCCAGCGCGCAGACTTTTCCGCTGTCCTGCGTGACCAATGCGGCGAGCTTCGGTACGGGGCCGATAGCACCCGGAGAGATTGTCACCTTGTTCGGAAACGGGCTCGGACCTCAGCAGGGGGGCGCGCCTCAGGCTACGCTGGAGAGCCCCTATCCAATCGAGGCGGCAGGCGTTGTGGTGACTTTCGATGGAACGCCGGCGCCGCTGCTCTGGGTGCAGGACACGCAGGTCAATGCCGTGGCTCCGTGGTCGCTCACGCCGGGCCAGAATACGCAGGTTTGCGCCTCCTACAACAGTGCGCGGGCGAATTGTGTGTCTTGGCCGGTAGCCCAGGTAGCACCGGCGGTGTTCACCGTGGATGGCGTTCACGCGGCGGCGGTGAATCAGGACGGGACCATCAACTCGGCGGACAATCCCGCACCGGTGGGATCCATCATCGCGGTGTGGGCGACGGGTCTCGGTCCGATAGCTCCAGCGCAGGCCGATGGCACGCTGGTGGACCTTCCCCTGCCCAACAACGTCGTTCTGCCGGTCCAGGTTCAGTCGCCAGTACCGCTTTTTGAACCCTGTCATCCAGGTGTGGGTGTGTTGCCTTGCCCCACCGGCCCCACTTACACCAATTTCGTGGTGACTTACTCGGGACCAGCGCCCTATAAGGTCGCCGGGGTAAGCCAGGTCAACTTCCAGGTTGTTAGCTATGCGCCCGCGTGGGCTCCGGACAACCCGATCATGCTGAACCTGCCTAACTCAGTACAGAGCCCAGGCTTCCAGATCTACGTCGCCGGTCAGTAAACTGTGGGGCGGACGCCCTCGTCCGCGGCCGGCCCCCTGGCCGGCCTGTCGCATTGACGCAGAGGCTTGACTCTTCCAAGCGCACAGCGGGACGGGGGCGTCCCGCGCGGACCGGGGGGTCTGCCCCACGGTCTTACGCCGCGCTCAGCTTGAGGGCCTTCACACGGTCGCGTAGTTGCGCGGCTCTCTCGAATTCGAACTTGCGGGCGGCTTCGCGCATGTTGTTTTCCAGATCGGCGATGAACTTATTCAGCTCTGCCGGTGTCAGGTGGTCGACCTCCTGGTCTTCCTCGAGGGGCACCGTGACGTAGTCGGCTTCCGCAA
The DNA here is from genome assembly GCA_049508735.1 of Bryobacteraceae bacterium. Taxonomy (GTDB): domain Bacteria; phylum Acidobacteriota; class Terriglobia; order Bryobacterales; family Bryobacteraceae; genus Bog-375. The sequence goes on from JBELAO010000012.1 coordinate 64,380, forward strand.
TCGCCACCAGGCTCATATCGATCGGCTTGATGATGGATTGCGGCACGATGTCATTGCGCTCGTTGTATTCCACCTGCGTCTGCCGGCGGCGCCCGGTTTCCTCCAGCGCTTTCTTCATGCTGTCGGTCATCACATCGGCGTAGAGGATGGCATGCCCTTCCACGTGGCGCGCGGCGCGGCCGATGGTCTGGATCAGCGCCCCTGACGAGCGCAGGAAGCCTTCCTTATCCGCATCCAGAATCGCCACTAGCGAAACCTCGGGCAAATCCAGGCCCTCGCGCAGCAGGTTGATGCCGATCAGCGCGTCAAATTCGCCGCGGCGCAAGTCGCGCAGGATCCGGATGCGGTCGAGCGTGCTCACCTCCGAGTGCAGATAGCGGCAGCGCACGCCCACCTCGGAATAATACTCCGCGAGGTCTTCCGACATACGCTTGGTGAGCGTGGTCACCAGCACGCGCTGGTTGGCGTCCACCCGCTTGCGGATCTCGCCCAGCAGGTCGTCCACCTGGCCTTTCACCGGCCGGATTTCCACGCTCGGGTCGATCAGGCCGGTGGGCCGGATGATCTGCTCCACCACCACGCCCGCCGATTTCGTCAGCTCATAGGGGCCCGGTGTGGCGGAGACATAGACCAGTTGATTGACGCGGTGCTCGAATTCCTCGAACGTCAGCGGCCGGTTGTCGAGCGCGCTGGGCAGGCGGAAACCGTGCCCCACCAGCACCTCTTTGCGCGAGCGGTCGCCGTGGTACATGCCGTGAAGCTGCGGAATCGTCTGGTGGCTTTCGTCGATGAACATCACCGCATCGTGTGGCAGGTAGTCGAGCAAGGTCGGCGGCGCCTCGCCCGGCAAGCGGCCGGAGAAGTGGCGGGAATAGTTTTCGATCCCGTGGCAGTAGCCGATCTCCTTCATCATCTCGAGATCGAACATGGTGCGCTGGTAGAGCCGCTGCGCCTCGACGATCTTGCCTTGCTTTTCGAGCTCCGGGCGCCACCAATCGAGCTCCGTGCGGATGCTCTCCATGGCGGCGAGCCTGGTCTCCTCGCTCATCACGTAATGCGTCTTGGGATAGATGGGAAGCCGCGTGTAGGTCTGCTTGACCTGCCCCAGCAGCGGATCGATCTGCGAAAGGGTTTCCACCTCGTCGCCCCAGAGCTCGATGCGGTAGGCGCAATCGTCATAGGTGGGGTAGACTTCGATCACGTCGCCGCGCACGCGGAAGGTGCCGCGGCGAAAATCTGTGTCATTGCGGTCGTACAGAATCTCCACCAGCTTCGAGAGGATCTGGTTGCGCGAAATCTTCTGCCCTTTTTCGAGCATCAGCAGCATGCCGTAGTAGGCTTCGGGCGAGCCCAGGCCATAGATGCAGCTCACGCTGGCGACGATCACGCAGTCGCGGCGCTCGAACAGGCTCTTGGTGGCCGAAAGGCGCAGCTTGTCGAGCTCGTCGTTGATGGTGGCTTCCTTTTCGATGTAGACGTCGCTCGCCGGAATGTAGGCTTCCGGTTGGTAATAGTCGTAATAGCTGACGAAGTATTCGACCGCGTTGGTCGGGAAGAAGCTCTTGAATTCGTGATAGAGCTGCGCGGCCAGCGTCTTGTTGTGCGCCAGGATCAGGGCGGGTTTGCCGATGGCTTCAATCACCTTGGCCATGGTAAACGTCTTGCCCGAGCCGGTCACGCCCAGCAGAACCTGGTGCTGCTCGCCTTCGCGCACACCGCGCGTGAGCTCGGCGATGGCGTTCTCCTGATCACCGCGCGGCGAGTAGTTCACCGCCAACCGGAATCCCATCTATACAGATTACCAACGCCGTCAAGGGCGGATTCAGAGCCTACGGGTGCGCAACGCAAGAATGGGCCTGCTGTGGTTCGGGGAAATCCGCTTGGCGTCTGAGCGTAGGTGTACGCAAGACTGGCAGCGGCAGCCCGGAGGGCGCAAAACAATAGCCCACGGCGCAAGCCGTGCGGAACCCGGCTGTTGCCTGGCAGCGCCGGAACGGGGCGGAAGACTGCTGGCGAGAGCCTCTTCGGCCCCGTTCCCGCGGGCGCCGGGCGGCGAGGGGACCGGCGTCCCGCCGGCATTTGTTTCTCGAACGTGAACGGTTGGGCAATAATGGTTTTTGGCCCTGCCTGTTCCAACAACCCACAGTTGCCAGAATCGCAGGCGCGAACACAGGTAAACGAATAGCCTGCCATGCCCGCTCGAACCCCAACCCGCGCGAAAAAAAGCCAACCGCTTGCGAGCGCGGCGCCCAGCCGCAACTGGGGCCTCTGGCCGATCTTCGGTTCCATATTCGCCGCGGTCCTGGCCGCCTACTGGCCCGCTTTGCGGGGAGGGCTCGTCTGGGACGACAGCGGTCACATTACGGCGCCTGCCCTGCAATCCCTGCACGGATTGTGGCGGATCTGGTTCTCGCTGGGCGCCACGCAACAATACTACCCGCTCTTGCACAGTGCCTTCTGGTTCGAACATCGTCTCTGGGGCGATGCCGTCGTCGGCTACCACCTCGTCAACGTCGCGCAACACGCGCTGGCTGCCTGCCTGGTATTCCTCATTGTGCGCCGGCTCGCGCTGCCCGGAGCGTGGCTCGCCGCTCTGATTTTCGCCCTTCATCCGGTCTCGGTGGAAGCCGTGGCCTGGATCTCGGAACAGAAAAGCACGTTGTCGGCCGTCTTCTACCTGGCGTCCGCCCTGGTGTATCTGCGGTTCGACCAGACGCGCCGCCAACGGCACTACCTGTGGGCGCTCGGCTTGTTCGTGCTGGCGCTGCTCAGCAAGACCGTCACCGCTACTCTTCCGGCCGCTCTGCTGGTCATATTCTGGTGGCAGCGCGGACGGCTGGACTGGCGCCGCGACGTGCGGCCGCTGCTCCCGTGGTTTGCGCTCGGCGCCGGCGCGGGCCTGACGACGTCATGGGTGGAGCGCGCTTACATTGGAGCACAGGGGGCGGACTTCGCCTTGAGCCCGGTCGAGCGCGCCCTGGTGGCTGGACGAGCCATTTGCTTCTATGCCGCTAAGTTGTTTTGGCCCGCCAACCTGACGTTCAACTATCCGCGCTGGAGATTGGATACTTCCGCTTGGTGGCAGTTCCTCTACCCGCTGGGAGTTGTAGCGCTGCTGGTCGCGCTCGCCTTATTGGCTCGCCGGCGCCGCGCCCCGCTGGCTGCGTTCCTTCTCTTCACGGGGACCCTGTTTCCGGTGCTCGGCTTCCTGAATGTGTATCCGTTTCTGTACTCGTTCGTGGCGGACCACTTCCAGTACCTGGCGAGCCTCGCCATCATCGTACCCGCGGCCGCGATCCTCACGCGGATCTGCCCCAAGCCGGCGATTGCCGCGGTCCTGCCGGCGGTATTGGGAGTGTTGGCCTGGCATCAAAGCGCCATCTACCGGGATGTCGAAACCCTGTATCGCGACACGCTGGCGCACAACCCGGAGAGCTGGCTGGCGCACAACAACCTGGGTGTCAGGTTGGTGAAATCGCCCGGCCACTTCGCCGAGGCCATTGGCGAGTACCAGGCGGCACTGCGCATCAACCCGAACGACGCGCAAGCTCACAACAACCTGGGGAATGCGCTCGCGCAGATGCCGGGCCGGCTGCCCGGCGCCATCGCCGAGTACCACGCCGCCCTGCGGATTGCGCCCCGCTTTGCCGAGGCCCACAACAGTCTGGGAAGCGCGTGGCTCGCTACACCCGGCCGGCTGCCCGACGCCCTCGCCGAGTTTGAAACTGCGCTCCGGCTTCGCCCCGATTATGCGGAAGCCCACAACAACCGCGGTAACGCATTGGCGCGCATGCCCGGCCGCTTGCCTGAGGCGGTAATGGAATACCAGGAGGCGATCCGTCTGGCGCCCAATGCCGCCGAAACGCACGAGAACCTGGCGAGCGCTCTTTGGCAAATGCCAGGCCGGCAGGATGACGCCGTGACCGAATTCGAAGCCGCTCTCGCCATCAGCCCGGAATACGCCGAGGCTCATAACGGCTTGGGCATTGCTCTCGCGCAGATGCCCGGCCGCCTGCCAGAGGCTCTCGCCGAATTCGAAACCGCGCTTCGTCTCAGCCCCGGTTACGCGGAAGCCCACAATAACCGGGGCAACGCACTGGCGCGAATGCCGGGCCGCATGGCGGAAGCGCTCGCCGAATTCCAAGCCGCGGTGCGGCTGCGGCCCGACTACGCGGAGGCGCACGAGAATTTGGGCATCGCCCTGGCGCAGGTCCAGGGACCCGGCCCGGAGGCTATCCGCGAACTCCAGGCTGCGGTCCGCTTCAACCCCGGCGATGCGCACGCGCACAGCAACCTGGGGGTGTTGCTCTCCGAGGCGCCGGGGCGCATGCCGGAGGCTCTGGCGGAGTCCCAGGCGGCGGTGCGGATCGACCCCAATAACGCCGAAGCCCACTATAACCTCGGCAACGCCTTGGCCCGCTTTCCCGGCCGCATGGCGGACGCCGCCGCCGAGTTCCGCGCCGCGCTGCGAATTAGGCCCGATTACGCGCCCGCGCGGGCGAATTTAGCGGCAGTCTGCGCCAAGAGCGCGCCCGGCTGCGCCGATCTCCGATAGCCATTTTACGGATGTGGCAGGTCGGGCGCCCGGTGCGATACTACCTAGTAGGTTTATGCGGGGAAGAGCGATTCTGGCCGGTGCGGCGGGTGTGGGGATACTCGCCTGCGCCATGTTCGCGCAGCGGCCGTTTCGCGAATACCCGGCCTGGGAGTACAACAACTTCCCCATCCCAAAAGACTACCTGGTGCCGGGCGAATGGACCTTCGCGCGCCTGATGTATCCCACCTGGCATGGCTACATCGACTGGCAATCGGAATTCAAGCGCGGCTTCGACTGGCATCAGGGCAACACCAACTGGACCATCGATTATCCGCGCTCGGACCGCCATCTGGCGCTGGCCATTCGCCGCCTGACGCGCATCGATGCAAAATCGGTGGAGCAGCCGATCAACCTCGAGGAAGACGACGACGTTTTCAATTATCCCTGGCTTTACTCGGTGGAAGTGGGACACTGGGAACTCACCGATCGGCAGATCGCCAAGTTCCGCGAATTCCTGGCGCGCGGCGGCTTTTTCATGTGCGACGATTTCCACGGGACGGTGGAATGGAACGTGTTCGTCCACAGCATGAAGAAGGTGCTGCCCGACCGGCCCATCGTCGACATCCCCGACGACGACCCCATCTTCCACACCGTCTTCGACCTGGACCATCGCTACCAGGTCGCCGGGATGCAGTACACGCAAACCCACAGCGTTTGCGAAAAGTGCCCCACCAACCCGCGTTGGGGCACCGGCGGCGATACGCCTCGCTGGCGCGGCATCTACGACGACAAAGGGCGCCTGTTCGTGGTCATCTGCCACAACATGGACTTGGGCGACTCCTGGGAAAACGCCGACGAGCCCACCTACCCCGCCCGCTTCTCCGAACTCGGCATCCGCATCGGCGTGAATTACCTGACCTACGCATTCACCCACTAGCCGCTGCGTTGCCGGCGGCAAGGCCGTCGCTACAAAGAAAAACCGCACCGGATACGGCTCCTAAAGACCTGCAAGAGCTTCATCCGATGCGGCTCGCCCAGGTTGGGCTGGGATCCGGCGTCGGGCTGCCTGGTTTAGACCGCAACACGGCCCACTTCTGGTCAGGTCCGCGTCCTATTCTTCCTTACCAGAAATGCCAGACAACTACCGCAACCCTTGATCCCATGGAGAGACTATGATGCCGTTCGATATAAAAAACCCCTCTGCGGCAACCAACAAGGGAAGAATAGTGAGCAAAGCCTACAACAAACACCGGCTCCCGCAAGCACGCTGTCCCGTCGGCTCACTCTTCTTCCGCCTGCCTGTTGCTGCAGAGGGCAGGTTAAAAAAGTTACTTCGCCAATTCACAATACGTGTAGCAATCGGACGCCCGCGTGTCAAATGCCGTAACCCCTTTTGAACAGAATATTTTTTCGATCGGGCCGGCGAGCGGGTGAGGCATCGTGGGCGGGCGCTGTGTCGCTATGACACAATCTCAAGTGATGCGGCCCGTTGCACTCGGCATTCTGATGGTCGCGCTGGCGCCCGCCGCCGGGTGGGCACAGGGCTCCGGCACGGCCGACCCGGTGGTGGTGTCGGGCGATCATCCACGCCTTTTTCTGCGCGCCGGCCGGCTGCGCCTGCTGCGCCGCGAGCGCGAACGCCACTCGATGCGCTGGCAGCAGTTGGATGCGCTGATCTCCGGCGGCGCGCCCATGCCCGAGCCCGGCTTCGCGCAGGCCCTCTACTACCAGGTCTCGGGCGTTCAAGCCGCCGGGCGCCGCGCCGTGGAATGGGCGCTCGCGGCCTCCGACCTGCGCCAGATGGCCCTGGTCTACGACTGGTGCCAGGACGTACTGACCCCCGCCGAACGCGACCGGCTTGCCGGCCGCATCGCGCGGCGCACACGCGAGACCGCGGCCATCGATTCCATCTCGGGCGTGCGTTCGCGCGTGCTAGCCGCCGTGGCGCTGTTCGATGAAGCGCCGGCGGACGCGGCCGGCCTGCCGCGGCAGGAATTGGATCGCGACGTTCACGCCTGGTGGGAAGGCAAGCTGGCGCCGGCGCTGGCCGCCGGTAACGCCGTGGTTCCCCGTGAGGATGCCTATGCCATGATGGAGATCCTGCACGCGCTGGCCGATTCGGCCCGCCTGGATCTGCGCGAATCCGCGCCCGCGTATTTCGCCGGCTTCCCCATCGAGCACCTGATGAGCTACTATCCGGCGCCATACCACACGGCGGAGGGCGACATTTACCTGGGCGCCACGCGCCGCGCCGGTGCGCCGGATGTGGACGCCGCGGCCCTTTCGCGCGCCGCCGAACTGGCCATGGTGGCCTTCGACGTCAACGCGCCCTCCACGCAGGTGCTGCAAGGCTGGCTGATGCACGACCGCTTCCAACTGCGCACGCCGCTGGGCGCGCCGTATGAGTTCCTCTGGGCCAACCCGTATCAACCCGGCCTCAGCTACTATAACGTGCCGCTGGTTTACTACAATCCACGCTCGGGCCGTTTGTTCGTACGTTCCAGTTGGGAAGACAATGCCGAATGGTTCGGCGTCTTCGACGGCGCGGTCGAGTGGTTTCACGATGGCCGGGTTGCCGCGCTCGCTCCGCACGCCGCCGCGGAGCCGCTGTTGCTGGAGGCAGCCGCCATCTGCTTCGCCGGCGCGGATGGCAAGGAGCGCGGCCAGTGGCGTTTGACGCTCGAAGATGCGCAGCCGGTATTCGTGATCGGCCTCGTGCCGCGACGCGCTTACCTGGTGGAAGTCGACGACGAAGAACTATATGAGGCCATCGCCGACCCGGCCGGCATTGTGCAACTCGATGACGTGCCGCACGGGCGAGACGCCGGCGTGCGGCTGCGCGCGATCGCGGCGGCGCATCGGTAGCAGCCGTTACCGGCCGAGCTGCATGGCGAGCGAGAAACGCATCTCCGAGCGGGCGGAGCCGCGGATGGTGCCGTTGACGGGGGCGGCGAGGCGCGGATCGGCGGCGGCGGCGAGGGCGATGTGCCGGGTGGAGGTGGCCAGGCCGGCGGAAGGGTCGTAGCCGCGCCAGCCGCCGCCTTGCAGATACACTTCGGCCCAGGCGTGCAGGACGGGCTGTTCCTGCTCGGCGGCGCCGGCTTCGTAGCCGCTGACGAAGCGCGTGGGAATGCCGACGGCGCGCGCCGCGGCGGCGAACAGCACCACCAGGTCGCGGCAGGTTCCGGCCTTGAGACCAAGCGTGACTTCGGGCGGATGGGGCGGCCCGGTGTCGCGCACCTCGTGGCCGAACCCTTCGAAGAGCCTGCGGTTGAGCACGGTGAGGAATTCGAGCGTGTGGCCGCCGGCGGCCGCGGCGGCCGATGCGGCGAACTGGCGGACGGAGGCCGAGGGTTGGGCCGATTCCATGTACGGCGCCAGCGACGCAGCCACCGATTCGGGATACACGGGCGCCAGCGACAGCATGCCGGCCGAGGCCACGAAATCGAACGGGTTCTCGCGCAGGGTTTCGATTTGAAATGCGCTGTCGATGCGCCACCCGGTCAGTTTTCGATCGAACCACGCCTCGACCGCCACGTTGCCATCCTGATCCAGGCAGTCGCTGCGGCCGGCTGGCGCGGGCGTGATGTCGAGCCGGTAGGTGAGCAGGCGTTGCGCGCCGTCTTCCCGCGGGCGCAGCCGGAAAGTGTGCGGTTCGAGGAACACCGGGCTGTCATAGACGTATTCGGTCGAGTGCTGGACTTGAATTCGCATGATGTGCGCCCGAAGAAAATAGAGCGGGATCAGAAAGCCATCGACGAGCCGGTGAGCCGCGAGAAAGCCGCCTCCACCCACTCCGAGGGCAGGTCCTGCACGCTACGCCGCATACGGTCCTGCCACCAATTGGAGATCTCGCGCAAGTCGTCCATTTCGTAGCGATGCTCCACCAGTTCGAAGCTGCCGCGCGCATAGAGCAGCACATCCACCGGAAAACCGACGTCGGCGGCGCAGAGGCGGGTGGCGTCGAAGGCCAGCAGTCCGACCTTGAAAGCATAGAGCATGGAATCGGACATGGTCAGCGAACGTTCCAGGATGGGCTTGCCGAAACCGCTGGCGCCGATGATCTGGTAGGGCGTATCGGGGCCGATCTCGACCCAGTTGCCTTCCGGGTACACCAGGAACAGGCGGTGCGCCGAATCCCCCGCCATCTGGCCGCCGATCAGGGCGTGCGAGTTGAAGGAAAGCTCGGCGCGCTCGAGCGCGGCGCGGTCCTCTTCGGCCACGCGGCGCACCTGGCTCGAATAGAGATTGACGACCTTATAAAGGCGGTCGCGGCCCACCGTATCCTTGGCGAAAGCCTCTTCGAAATGCAGGAGGATCTTATCGCGCGCCGAGCGCAAGCCCGAATTCATCACAAAGAACGCGAAGCCGGGCCCCTGATAGCTGGCGGTCTTCCTGGCCATCAAACATTCGTTGCCGGTGAGCACGCGCGTATCCGCGATGCCCACCAGGCCCTGTTCCACGTTAATTCCCAGACAGAATGTCATCGTTCTCCCCTCGGAAACCGCAGGTAGGACGGACCATCGCCTCTCGTGGTCTGTCACCGGGCCAACGCACAAAACCTGGACAGACGGCAAAAACCGATCGCCGGTCCTACTTCTCTCTCACGCCCACACCCTGGCGCCTTCGGTGCGCTGGGCGAAGAAGTCGTTCGCGATACACTCATCGATTGTATTCATTTTCGTCTGCAACGCGTCGAAAAACTCGTGCAAGCCGCCTCCGAGGATGGCCTCCACACGGGCAAAGTCCAGCTCCGAGCGCAGCAGGCCGATGCGTTGTTCCGAGGCGCAGGAGAAACCGCCGCGCGGCGTACCGGTGATGGCGTGCAGCGCCTCATCGGCCTGGCCGATGGAGTAGCGCACGGCGCGGGGGAATTCGCCGTCGAGCAGCAGGAACTCGACGATGCGGTCGGGCACGATGCGGCCGTACTTCTTGCGGTACATTTCAAAGCCGCTGACGCTCTTGAGCAGCGCCGACCACTGCACGTCGTCGAACGGCGTGCCCACGTCGGCCACCGAAGGCAACAGGATGAAGTACTTCACATCCAGCACGCGGGTGGTCTTGTCGGCGCGTTCCAGGCGGCGGCCGGCGGAAATAAAATGCCAGGCCTCATTGTGACTGACGGTCGAGTGGGTGATCCCTTCAAACAGGTGGCAGCCCATGCGTACGCTGTGGCAGAACTCGGGCAGCGATTCGGGAGCGGCCTTGCGCGCCTCCTCGGTGATCATCAGGTAGAGCGAGTTGATCTGCTGCCACATTTCCGAGGAGATGGTCTCGCGCACGGAGCGGGCGTTTTCGCGCGCCGCCAGGATGCAGGAGTAAATCGAATTCGGGTATTCGGCGTCGAACGCCAGGAATTGCACGGCGCTCTGCTGGTTGGCCTCTCCGTAACGCTCGGCGAACAGCGCGCGATCGCCGGTGGTATTGATGATGGGCTGCCACTGGCTGGAGAAGACGCCGGGCAGGTCGAGCATCAGGTTGTGGTTGACGTCGAGGAAGCGGGCTACGTTCTCGGCGCGTTCGATGTAGCGCGCCATCCAGTAGAGGGCGTCGGCCACGCGGCTCAACAGCGGCTGGGCGGGAGGAATCACGAATGGCCTCCGGAAGCGAGCACCCAGGTGTCCTTGCTGCCGCCGCCTTGCGACGAGTTCACCACCAGCGACCCCTTCTTCATGGCCACCCGGGTGAGGCCGCCGGGCAGCACGGAGATCTCCTTGCCGCACAGCACGTACGGCCGCAAGTCCACATGGCGGCCTTCGAAATGGTCGTCGACGATGGTGGGCGCGCGGGAAAGCGCCAGCGTGGGCTGCGCGATGTAGTTGCGCGGATTGGCTTGAATGCGGAGGGCGAATTCCTCCTGCACGGCGCGCGTGGAGTGGGGACCCACCAGCATTCCGTAACCACCCGATTCGTTGGCGCTCTTCACCACCAGTTCGGCCAGGTGCTCGAGCACGTACTTTCGGTCGGCGTCGCGCCAGCACAGATACGTGGGCACGTTGGGCAGAATGGCGTCCTCACCGTCGTAATAGCGGATCATGTCGGGTACATAGGCGTAGATGACCTTGTCGTCCGCCACCCCGTTGCCGGGAGCGTTGGCCAGAGCGACGCGGCCGGCGCGGTAAGCGGCCATCAGGCCGGGCACGCCGAGCATCGAATCGGCGCGGAAAACGTCGGGGTCCATGAAGTCGTCGTCGACGCGGCGGTAGATCACGTGGACGCGCTCGAGACCCTTGGTGGTGCGCATGAAAACGTCGCCCCCGGAGACCACCAGGTCGCGGCCTTCCACCAGTTGCACGCCCATCTGCTGCGCCAGGAAACTGTGCTCGAAGTAAGCCGAATTGTAAATCCCCGGCGTCAGCAGAACCACGCGCGGATTCTGCTCGCCCAAGGCGAGCGATTCCAGCATCTCGAGCAGGCGGCTCGGGTACTCATTGACCGGCCGCACCGACAGGCCTTCAAACACGGCGGGAAAAATGCGTTTCAACACCTCGCGATTTTCCAGCACGTAGCTGACGCCGGAAGGCACGCGCAAGTTGTCTTCGAGCACGTAGAAGCGCCCGTCGCGGTCGCGCACCAGGTCGGTCCCGGTGACGTGGCACCAGACGCGCCAGGGTGGATTGAGGCCGTGGCACTGCTTGCGGTAACTCACGGCCGAAAGGACCACATCGGCGGGGATGACGCCGTCCTTGAGGATTTTCTGCTCGTGGTAGATATCGTCGATGAAGGCGTTGAGGGCGTGAATGCGCTGCACCAGGCCGCGCTCGATAAGATCCCATTCGGGGGCGCCGATGATGCGGGGAATCAGGTCGAAGGGAAAAATGCGCTCCGTGCCGGCCGAGTCGCCGTACACATTGAAGGTGATCCCCATTTGTAACAGCAGGCGCTCGGCGGCGCGCTGATAGCGCAGCAGGTGGCCATCCGACAGGCTCTCGATGGTATCCACCAGCAGGCGGACGTGTGGCCGCGGCGTGCCATCGTCCTCGAACATCTCGTCGTAGAAGCTTTCGGTGCGATATTCGGAGAACCGCAAAGTGCGCTCCAGTACAAAAGCCTAGTATCCATGCTCTCGAACTCCGCGCGCAAAGGGAAACCGAAAGATTTTATGGCGCGGATTCGGGATTTCGATGGGTGCGGACGGGGGACCCTGAAGCGAGCCATTTATGCCTTTTTCACAGGCGACGCTCTAGCATCGATTATAACGTCGCCAACGCTCCCTGGCGAGCCAGATCCGCCCCGCCGCGTCTCGCCGGCCGAAGCCGGAAATTGAGTTAGACCGCGATCGGTCCAATCGGGAAAAGGAGTCTCGTTATGAAGCTCGCCGCACCTTGCACACCGGCTCTGCTCATCGTCTTGTCGCTCGCCGGGGGCGTCGCGTCCGCCCAGACGCCACCGGTAGATAGTCCCGCGGCATCGGAGTCCGAAGGGGGAACATCCAACGACCTCTTCGTCATGTTCGGCTCGGACCTGGACCGGCCGGGCCTGGAGCCCAGGGCAAACTACAATATCGGGCTGGGCCATACGTTCGCTTTCTTGAATAAGGACCCGGTCGGCGACGAACTGACTTTTGGCTATACCTACGAAAACGCAGGTTCCCACGGCTTCCTGCACAGCCAGTACGGCGCCGACACGGAGGCCCTCGGCATCATGAAGAATTTTCGATTGCCGAAGACGAAACGGTTGACCGGATATACGTGGATCCAGGGCGGCATCACGAGCATGACCGGGAGCTCAGCGGTCCGCAATCGTTTCTACGACGGCGAGTCGCTCGGCCTGATCGTTCATTGCAACGACCGCAATTCCATTTGGATTCAAGAGACGTTCAACAAGGTTGTGACGGTGCCGTGGTACACGACCGCGAGTATCGGCTATACGCGCAGTTGGTAACGCCGGCGAGAATCGGAAACACGCGCGTTCGGTAACGCCGGCGGTCTTTGCCGCCGGTTCTTTGCGAGCCCCGGCGGTTGGCCGGTCGGGGGCCGGCCCACATTACTGCTGGCCGTAGAGCGGGGCCATGGACACCAGCGCCAGGCCGCAGGCATACAGCGCCAGCATGACGGCGACCAAGGTCTTGACCTTCATGTCGCCCCTTTTGAACTCCTTCCAGACCAGCAGGCCCCAGAGTGCGCTGATGAGCGTGGCGCCCTGCCCCATGGCATAGGCGGTAGCCGGGCCGACGTGGATTTCGGGGGGGGCTTTGGCGGCCACGAAAGCGGCCACCGCGCCCAGGCACCAGATGGCGCCGCCGGCGATGCCGAGCAGATGTTGCCAGAATACCGTCTTTTTGAAGAAGTCGCGCAATTCGACGGGCGGACCTTCAATCGGCAGGTTCATGAAGAACAGGTTGTAGACCATGGTGGAAGCGAACACGCCCAGGGCGAAGACGACCGCGATGGCGTAGGGCCCCAGCCCCACATCGCCTTCCTCGCCCATCTCGACCAGCGGAAAGAAGCAACCCATCAGCACGCCGGCGACGATGGCGATGACCACGCCTTTCACCCTGGTGGGCCGCCGTGTGCTCTTGGCCTTGCCGAGTTTGGCCAGATCCTCATGCTGGAGGCGCCCCAGTAAGGTGTAGGCGTACGCATCCGCCACGATCGCGACCAACACCAGCAGGCACCCCCCGAACAGCATGGTAGCGTTCCCGGCCGGGCGCAGGATGAAGTTGAGGATCACGCCGATGACCAGCGCGAGGCCTATGCCCACCGGGAAGGCTACCGCCATGCCGGCTACGGAAATGGCGCCCAGCAGCAGCATATTGGCCAGATTGAAGACCGCGCCACCGGCGAAACCGAAGAGCCACTGCCGCTTGCCGGCGTGCATGAGATCGTCAGTGAACGAAAAGCCATCGTATCCCAGGCTGCCGGCCGTGTAAGCCAGAATGACGGCGGCCAGCAGCAGACCGGCGGCAAAGTCGAAATAGAAGAGCTCGAAACGCCACTTTCCGGCCAGCTTATAAGTGTTGGCCCAGGATCCCCAGCAAATCATGCTGAAAATCATCAGAAACAGGGCGGCGATGTAAGTCTGCGGCAGAATCATCGATCAGGCTCCGGAATCGTGAGAGTACAATGCGCGACGTGGGCAGGTCAATCATTCCAGTACTGCCTTAGCTTAGCGAGTCTCGGCTTCGGGCGGGCGGCCGGGCGCCTGGATAACATGAACCGGCCGGCCCGCCGCCGGACAATCCGGCAAGGGTGCGACCGAATAGTAATTCAAGCCATAACGCCAGCTTCGTTGGATTGGCTCCACGCAGGTGCGATCCGCCTGGGCGGAGATCCGAAGCCAGAGCGGCCGCGCGGAAGCCACCCGGTCCACTTCCGGCATCACGTCCCTCTTCAGGTATAGAACTCCCAAAGCCGCGCCGCAAGCCACACATGCCACGGCGGCCAGGCGGCGCTGGCGGCGAACCAGTATCCACGCAGCCGCCGCCACGGGCAGCGGGGCTAGCCAGATCCAATGGAAAGCGGGCAGCGGCGTGCGCGAAAGGCCGGCCAGCAGGGCTCCCGGCAACACCGCCCCGGCAATCGGAAACGAGACCAACAACAGACCGCAGAGCGCCAGGAGCGCCGGAATACGTCGATTCCGCGCGGGGATTTCTTCCGCCTCGTTCCGGGGCTCACCGGGCGGGCTGGTTTCCCAGGGCTCACGCCCTGGGCTATTCTCTTTCGCCCTGACGGGCTGAAACGGAATCGACGACGACACCGCGGGTCCCCGCGCCCTGACGGGCTCTTCCACGCCCAAGGCCATCAGGATGGCGCAGGCGGGGACCAGCGGCAGCACGTACCCCGGCAGCTTGTTGACGGAAGCGGAGAATAGAAGCAGGCCCCACAGCACCACCAGCAGCAGAAACAGGCGGCGCGTATCGCGATAGAAGCCGCGGCGGATGGTCGCGAATATGAGCGGCGTCCACGGCAACAGGGCGCCGGCGAGCACCGGCAGGTAGAACCACCACGGCTCGCGATGCTGCAAGGCATCGGAAGCGAAGCGTCCGAAATGGTGCTTGAGAAAAAAGTCCGTCAGAAACGCCGGACCATTGCGGAGGTAACAAAGCCCGTACCAGGGCAGGCACACAGCTAGTAGCGGCACGGCAATACGCGGCAGCGCGAGGGGAAGGCTGCGGCGATGCTTCCAGGCGGGCCAGACCAGCGGTGCGGCGAGCGCGAGCGGCACCAGCCCTTTGGCCAGCACGGCCACGCCGAGCAGCGCTCCGGCCCCGATCAAGCCGCGGGTTTCGCCGCGCTCCACCCACGGCAGGGCCAGCAGCAAAGCCGCGGTGAATGCGGCCGCCATGGGCAGATCGGTAACTCCGACCTGGCTGAAACCGATCCACTCCGCGCTGGTCGCCAGAATCAGCGCGGCCAGCCAGGCCACTGACCCGCCGAACTCGCGGCGTAGCAGCCACCAGAAAAAGACCAGAAACGCGACGGAGCACAAGGCCACCGGCAGGCGCGGCGCCAGGTCCGGACCCAGGCCGAGGCGGAACGCGGCGCCGGTCATCCAATACAGCAGGGCCGGTTTTTCGAACCACGCTTGGCCCCAGAGACGCGGCGTGATCCAATCGCCCGACCGCGCCATTTCGCGCCCGATGGAAGCGTAGCGCGGCTCATCGGGCCCGAGCACGCCGGCTGCATCGAGACGATAGAAGTAGACCAGGCAGAGGAGGGCCAGCGCCGCCCATGCGAGGAGTAGGCTTTTCGAATTGCGCCAGCGGGCTTTCGCAGGGGCGGGCATTTCTAATTAGGGCCCTGATACACTTGACGCACGCACGAGACCGTTCAGGGTTCCAGGTCTGACCCAGCCTCGAGGTCCCTGACATAACATTCGAGATTTGCCGAGATCTTTTCAAAAACAGCGGGGAGCACAAACTCGATGTCACGGAGCTTGGTGGTGTGGTCCATCGCTACACCATGATAGTGCTGGAGGTAGCGTGCGATGTCACGGCGATCCTCGGGCGTCAACGAGTCGAAAGGGTCTCGATCTGAATAGTCGTGAAACGCCGAAAGGTGAATAAAGCCGCAGCCGAAGGCGTACACATTTTGGGCCCAGCCATGCAGCTTGCTGGATAAATCAACCATGTCTCTGTCAGTAATCTTGCGCTTGCCGTCCTTGGTTCGCCATTGATTGCCGACGACGGAGTCGTGGAGCAACCGCTCGCGATACTGCCTGTCAGTGACTGATAGGAGGAACATGCAGCGGACCATGGAGTCCAACTCTTGCCGCAGCACGCCCATGACGTTACCCGTCAGGGCATTACTGTGCAAAATGGACAGGGCCTCCCTGTTTTCCTGTGTCCGTTTCTTTACCTGCCTGCAGAAGATCGTGAGTTCAGAATCCGCCATACCGGCCGTTTCTTATCCGTGTTCATCCGTGTTCATCTGTGGCTGGCCATCTTCGCTACCCCATCAGCGCGTTTTCGTACGCTGGGCGCAGCGCGGCGATTTCCCAGGCGCCTAGCGTGTTGCCGCGCTGGCGGATCTCGAGACCGTTTTCGATAGTCGTCCCGATCACGACGGCTTCGACGCCATGCTGCACCGCAATCGCCGCAACGGCCTTGGGATTCGCCGTGGAAACCAGGATACGCGACGGCCCTTCGTGGAAGAGCAGGATCTCCGGCCGCAAGTCGGAATCGAGATCCACCTGCGCGCCGATCTGGCCGGCGCCGAAGCAGCATTCGGCCAGCGCCACCGCCAGTCCGCCATCACTCAAATCGTGAGCGGATTCGGCGAGACCTTCCGCGGCGATCTCGCGCATGGTCTCCTGCACGCGTTTTTCTTGCTCGAGATCGAGCGCCGGCGGCAAGCCCCAGAGCGAGCCGACGATTTCCTTGGCGTATTCGGTAGAACCGAATCGAACGTCATCGCAGGCGCCGACTCCGCCCAGCAGCACCACCGCGCGGCCAGCGTTGACAAACGGAATGGTGAGCGGCGCGGCAATTTTGAGCAGCCCGACGATGCCCAGCACGGGCGTGGGGTAGATTCCCTCGCCTAGCGTTTCGTTGTACAGGCTGACATTGCCGCCGGTGATGGGCGTTTCGAAAAAGCGGCAGGCATCGGCCATGCCTTCGATAGCTTCCACCAGTTGCGCCATGATTTCCGGCCGTTCCGGATTGCCGAAGTTGAGGCAATTGGTTGCCGCGACCGGCTGCGCACCGACCGTGGAGAGATTGCGGCAGCACTCCGCCACGGCCAGTTGCGCGCCCTCGCGCGGCGAGAGATATGCGTAGCGGCCGTTGCCATCGAGCGACAGAGCGATAGCCGTGCCGGTTTCCTTGATGCGCAGAATCGCGGCGTCGGCGCGCTCAGGCCCAGCGATGGTGTTGGTGCGGACCTGGTAATCGTACTGCTCCCAGACCCAGCGCTTGGAACAGATGTCGGGCGCGGAGAGCAGGCGCGGCAAGGCGTCGACGATGGCGGGCTGGTTCCAATCCGCCGGCGGCTTGGCGGGCATGGAGGGCGGAGCGGTGTGCGGCCGATCGTAGAGCGGCGCTTCGTCGGCCAGTTCGCGGTTGGGGATTTCGGCAACCACCTGCCCGTGATGGCGCACGCGCAGCCGGCCGTCGCCGGTGACCTTGCCGATCTCGCTGGCCTCCAGTCCCCACTTGCGGAACACCTGGTAGACCTCCTGCTCGCGGCCGGAGGCGGCCACCAGCAGCATGCGCTCCTGCGATTCGGAGAGCATGATTTCGTACGGCGTCATGCCGGTTTCGCGCTGCGGCACTTTGTCGAGCTCGATTTCGATGCCGACTTCGCCGCGGCTGCCCATCTCGCAAGTGGAGCAGGTGAGGCCGGCAGCGCCCATGTCCTGGATGCCGACGATGGCGCCGGTGTGCATGGCTTCGATGCAGGCCTCCAGCAGCAGCTTCTCCATGAACGGATCGCCCACCTGCACGTTGGGGCGCTTTTGCTTGGATTCCTCGGTGAATTCGGCGCTGGCCATGGAGGCGCCGTGGATGCCGTCGCGGCCGGTGCGCGCGCCCACGTAAATGACCGGGTTGCCGATGCCGGCGGCCTTGGCGTAGAAGACGTCTTCCTTGCGGCAGACGCCGAGCGCGAACACGTTCACCAGCGGGTTGCCGTCATAACACGGCTCGAAGAGGCACTCGCCGCCCACGGTCGGCACGCCGAAGCAGTTGCCGTAATGGGCGATGCCGGCCACCACGCCGGAAAGGATGCGCCGATTGCGCGCGCCGGTCTTGGGATCGTCCAGGCGGCCGAAGCGGAGCGAATCGAGCACCGCGATGGGCCGCGCGCCCATGGTGAAAATGTCGCGCAGAATGCCCCCCGAGCCGGTGGCCGCGCCCTGAAACGGTTCGATGAAGCTGGGGTGGTTGTGCGATTCGATCTTGAAAGCGATGACGTAGCCGCCGCCGATATCGATGATGCCGGCGTTTTCGCCCGGGCCCTGCACCACCAGCTTGCCGCGCGTGGGCAGCTTCTTGAGATGGATGCGCGAGCTTTTGTAAGAGCAGTGCTCGCTCCACATCACGCTGAAGATTCCCAGCTCGGTATAGCTTGGCTCGCGGCCCAGAATCTCGACGATCTTCTGGTATTCGCCCGGCGTGAGCTGGTGCTGGGCGATCAGATCGGGGGTGATGGCGATGGTGCTCACGGCCTCACCTCCGCCACTAGCCGCGCGGCTTCTACGGCGGCCAGCATGGAACGGAAGACGCCCAGGCCATCGGCCGAGCCCATCAGCGGGTCGGAAGCGCGCTCGGGATGCGGCATCATGCCCATCACGTTGCGCTCGCGGCTGAGGATGCCGGCGATATCGCGCAGCGAGCCGTTGGGATTATCCAGATAGCGGAACGCGACGCGGTCCTCGGCCTCGAGCTCGTCGAGCGTGCGGGGTTCGGCGAAGTAGCAGCCTTCGCCGTGGGCGATGGGCAAGCGCAGCACCTGGCCCTCGCGGAGTGCACCGGTGAAAGGGGAATGCGTGGTCGAGACGCGCAGCCGCAGCTCGCGGCAGATGAACTTGAGGCCGCGGTTGCGGATCAGCGCGCCCGGCAACAGGCCGGCTTCCACCAGAATCTGAAAGCCGTTGCAGATGCCGAGCACCAGGCCGCCCGCGGCGGCGAAGCGCTGCACGGCCTGCATCACGGGAGAGAAACGGGCGATGGCGCCGCAGCGCAGGTAATCGCCGTAAGCGAAGCCGCCGGGAAGGATGACCGCGTCCACGTCGCCGAGGGACCGTGAATCGTGCCAGATGTACTCGGTGGGCTGGCCCAGGTTGTGACTCGCCGCGTAGAACGCGTCGTGATCGCAATTACTGCCGGGAAAAACAATGACGCCAAATTTCATGAGCTTGTTGGGAGGGGAGGCAAACTTGAGTTTAACAAACCGCGGCACAACGGCGCGCGGAGGAGGGCGGGAGCCTCTCGTTATAGAAGATGGTCATGGATGAAGACAGGCCGCGGCCGTCCGGCGGGGTAAGATATAGCCTTGAGACCGTCCGCATTGAACCGGCTTCCAGTCTGGACGTTCGCCTTCGCAGCAATCGTTCTGGTTGCGCTGTGGCAGTGGGCCACGGTTGCCGCAAACTACAGCGGCAATTGGACGGCGTTGTTTTTCACCGGAGATCTCTTGCATCACCCGCCATTAGCCGGGCAGGAGCACATCTATTCGTTTCCAAACTCCTTCGGCTATGATGGGCAGTTTTATCGTTACATCGCGCACGATCCATTCCTGCGCTCCGATTTGAAATCATACGTCGACGATCCGCGCCTGCGCTACCACCGCATCCTGCTCCCATTCCTTGCATACGCGCTTGCCTGGGGACATTCGGAACGGATCGATCCGGCATACGGGCTCGTGTGCCTATTGAGCATCGGGCTGGGTGTGTACTGGAGTTGCCGGTTCGCGCAAAAGGCCGGACTGAACGCGGCTTGGGGGCTGGTGTTTCTCGCGATGCCCGCGATCCCCGTCACCATGGATCGTCTTGTGATTGACGGGGGGATGGCCGCGCTCACGGCGGCGTTTCTCTATTACCGGCAGTCGCCATCGTGGAAGTTGTTCGCGGTATTGCTCTGCGCTGCGCTGACACGCGAAACCGGCTTCCTGCTGGTGCTGGCGTACTGCGTACACCTGGTTTGGCGGCGAGAGTTGCGGATGGCCGGCGTTTTTCTATTGAGCGCAGCTCCGGCGGCCGCCTGGTATGGCTACGTTCAGTCCCAAACTGCGGGCATCCATTACAGTGACGTTTGGATGGTCCCTTACTCGGCGGTTTTTTGGGTAATGGCACATCCCTTGACTTACCCCGACCGGCCATTCCTTGCCCCGGCGATCCTGGTGGCGGACTACCTTGCCTGGGCGGGCATGCTGCTCGGGATCGGATTGGCGTTTTACCGGTTCGCCCGGAAGCCACGCGACCCGATGCAGATTGCCGCTGCGCTGTTCGCGGCGATGGCGTCGGTCTTGCAACGCACCGATATTTGGGCGAATGTCTACGCTTTTGGGCGGGTCTACACGCCTCTGCTGCTGTGCCTCGCGGCTGCCGCGGCGCAGTATCGGAAACCGTGGCTGCTGACGCCTCTCGCAATGACGCTGCCAAGGCTGGCGATTCAATTCGTGCCCCAGGTGTGGGGAATCCTGCGCTGGGCGGCTTAGCCTCCGAACATCGCTTCGGTATAGCTAGCGGCGGCCGGGCAGAGTTACCTGCAGGGTGCTGCCGTCATCATCGCTGACGATCCTGGTTCCTTTGGCCGGCTGGCTGGGACGCGCGTGGCTGGACGAACCCGGCGGCGGAGCGGTAAACGCGCTGAATCCCTGACCCGCCCTGGCGGCGGAGATCTGCTGCGGCAATTGCGCCAGGCGCTCGGCAATCATGGCGCGCTGCCGCTCCCACGCCTGCTTTAGTTCTTCTTCCGGAACCCGCAGCGAGACATCCAGAGTGTTGCCCGTGACGCGGCTCTCGATCTTAACCTGGCTCGACGCGTTGGGCTGGCTTTTGACCATCATCTGGAGCATCGCCATGGTACCGAGCAGTTTCTGCGCGTCCTCTGGCGTGTGCATGTGGAGTTGCGTCACTGCCTCGAAGTCATGGTTCACGGCCAGGCCGAATTCGAAGCTATCCACGGCGTCCATGCCCTGCGACGCACCCTTGGACGCGGAGGGCCCATCCAAACGATTGGCCACCACCCAAATCCAGTAGCGGTCGCGCAGTGCGGTTGCGGCGTCCGCCAGGCGCGCATCCACCGTTTTCAATCCGTGCCGGTCAATTGCCCGCTCCACGATGAAGCGGTCGCCGGCGAGGATGGTGGTTGGGTCCAGGATGGCCACCAACTGCTCCCGTTTGGCGTCCACCGGGATGAGCGCCACCGAGTGGTAGCGGCCGGTGGCAGCCGGAAGCCGCGATAGGTCAAACCGGCCGCGCAGGATGGCCAGCGCGGGCGCCGACTTATCCATCGAGGAACTCGCGATCCACAGTTCGTCCAGGTCCTTCAGCGGATCGAAACCTTGGAAGGGCGGCTGCTTCAGCCATTGATCGCCGTAGGCGCTCTTCACCTGTTCGATGATGGCCTTGCCCCATTCCGAATCCATGATCGTGCGGACTTGCACGCCGATCAGCATTCGGGTATCGATCGGAACAAATTCCGGCAAAGTTGGATCGGCGGCCACCAGGACTCGGGCCGCCAGTAAGAGCGCGATCAAAGCAGACGAACGCAGCACGGGAATGACTCCTTGCTACCAGCATGGCCTGACTCCGCGGCCCAGCGCCAGATGTCTTGGGTTAGCAGCGGGGTACTGACAATTTGGGACCGGGGCGGCCTCCAGCGGCGACGCTGGTTATTTCAGCCACTCCGACAGCGGAATGCCGCTGCCTTCGATGATCGACTTCATGGTTCCCAGCGGAAGAACGCGGCCTCGATGATGGGCGACAATCACCTGCTTGCCCGTGAGGGGATGCCGCCACTTCTGATGGCTGCCCGATGCGCCGACTTGCAGAAAGCCGTGATGGCGAAGGATTCCGATCACGTGGTCTGAGGTGAGCCTCGGCGCTCCGCGCTCACCCAACCGTCACCTCAAAGAGTTTCGCATTTTCGGGCAAATCTATCTCTCCAGGCGCCAGATAGAGCTCGATAGCCTCTTGGATGTTCGCCCTGGCCTCCTCCTCGGTTTCGCCGGCAGAGGCGCAACCGGGGAGATCGGGGCACACGGCAGAGTAATCGCCGGTCTCGGAATCATGTTCCAGAACGACCCTGAACGTCATAACCTCAGTATATTGCCGCGCAGTTGAGGATAGCAAAACGGCAGGCGGACTGGCGGGCGAAATTCTAGCCAGTCCCGGCTTTGCGACTTCCTCAGCCGGTCTTGACTTTGCGCGCGCGGGGCTTGGGAGCGGCTTCGACTGGCGTTTCGGCGGCTTCGGCAGACGCGGCGGCCGCGGCGGTGGCGACCTGGGCGGGCTTGCGCTTTTCGGCCAGGCTCTTTTTCAGGGCTTCCATGATATCGATGACCGGGGCGATGTGCGCCTCGGGCGTCTCGACCACCTTCTTACCTTCGATCTTGGCCTCAATCATCTGTCGCAGGTTTTCGCGGTAATTGTCGTGGTATTTCTGCGGCTCGAACTCGGCCTCGAGCGAACTAATCAGCATTTTCGCCATGTCGAGTTCCTTATCTTTGACCAGGCTGGTGTCGGTGCGGAACTCATCCACCTGGCGAATCTCGTCCTGGTAGAACATGGTGTGGGACAAGATCCCCTTGGCGCCGGGCCGCAGCACAATGACGTGCTCGCGGTTGTGCATGGCTACCTTGGCGAGAGCGAAGTAATTCGATTCGCGCATGGCCTGGAACAGCAGCGCGTAGGGCTTTTCGCCGCCTTCATCGGGCGCCACATAGTAAGAGCTTTCCAGATAGACCGGGTCGACGTCGGCGGCTTTGACGAACTCGAGAATCTCCATCACCTTGGCGGTTTTGGGCGCGACCTTCTTAATATCCTCGTCGTCGATGACCACGTAGCGGTCTTTCTCGTATTCGTAGCCTTTGACCAGCTCGGTGCGCGGCACGGGCTTGTCTTCGAGCTGGCAGTAAGTGACTTGGCGAATGCGCGAATTATCGTCCTTGTGGAGTTGATTGAAGCTGAGGGTTTCGCTGCGCGCGGCGCTGAACAAGCGCACGGGAAACGAAACCAGGCCGAATGTGATGTGCCCCTTCCAAACGCTGGATGCCATAAGCGCGGCTCCCGAACCGCGGCGGAACTCTGAGGCTCCCAACATACTACAATGCCCCATAAGATGTAAATGGTGCGCTGTAAGGGTACTTATGCCGCTTGAAGAGTACGCGAAGAAACGCCGCTTCGGCGACACGCCGGAGCCGGCGCCGGGAGGCAAGCAAGGTTCCGGCAACTATTTCTGCGTGCAGAGGCACGATGCCACGCGGCTGCACTACGATTTCCGGCTGGAGATCGACGGCGTGCTGAAATCGTGGGCGGTGCCGAAGGGCCCGACGCTCGATCCGGCGGTGAAGCATTTCGCCGCGCACGTGGAGGATCACCCGGTCGAATATGGCGATTTCGAAGGCAACATTCCGGCCGGCAATTACGGCGCGGGCAGCGTGATGCTGTGGGACCGCGGGACGTTCGAGCTACTGGGCGGCGTTTCCGGCGCCGAACAACTGGCGCGCGGTGACCTGAAGTTTCGACTGCACGGCGAAAAGCTCAACGGCGATTTCGCGCTGGTCCACATGAAAGGCCGCGGCAAGGGAAACGACTGGCTCATCATCAAGAAGCGCGACCAGTTCGCCACGCCGGATTGGGATGTGGAGGCGCACGCGACCAGCGTTCTTTCCGGGCGCACGCAGCAGGAGATTGCGCAGAACCTTCCGGCGCGCAAGAGCAAACGCAAGACCGCCGGCGCGGCGGACCGGGTCTGGAAGAGCAGCCGGCCGGCGGCGCGGGCCGGCGCCAAAACCGCGGCGGCCGCGCAACCGGCACGGACGAGGAAGCGCGTCAGCGTCGATTGGGAGAAGATTCCCGGGGCGCGCGCCGCGGAAATGCCCGCGGCTTTGGAACCGATGACGGCTACGCTGGCCGGCCAGCCGCCGCGCGGCAGCGAGTGGCTGTTCGAGGTGAAGTGGGATGGCGTGCGCGCGATTGCGTTCATCGAAAACGAAGAAGTCCGGCTGACTTCGCGCAGCGGCGTGCGCTCGGAGCGGCAGTATCCCGAGCTGGCGGTGATCCCGCACCAGGTGGCCGCCGCGCGCGCGGTGCTGGATGGCGAAATTGCGGTGCTCGATTCGAAAGGCGTCTCACAGTTTCACCTGATCCAACCGCGCATTTCGAACACCGATCCCAACACAGTGGCGCACCTGGCGCGCTCGCAGCCGGCCATCTATTTCGTCTTCGATCTGCTCTACCTGGATGGTTACGACCTGCGGCGAGCGAGCCTGAGCGAACGCCGCAAACTGCTCGAGCAAGTGGTGACACCGGGCGCGGCGCTGCGCATCTCCGAAGCCTTTCCGGGCGCCGGCGCGGAGCTGCTGGAAGCGGCGCGCGAAACCGGCCTGGAGGGCATCATGGCCAAGCACGCCTCGAGTGTCTACGAATCGCGCCGCAGCCACCAATGGCTAAAAATCAAAATCACCGGCAACCAGGAATTCGTCATCGGCGGCTTCACGGCGCCGGAAGGCGCGCGGTCGCATTTTGGCGCGCTGGTATTGGGCGAGTATGACGAAGGCGAATTGCGCTGGGTGGGCAACGTGGGCACCGGCTTCGACCAGAAGCTGCTGACGGCGCTGCACGACAAGCTGAAGCCGCTGATCACGAGCGACTGCCCGTTCCGCGAACGGCCGACACCCGACCGCGGCATCACCTGGGTCAAACCCGAGCTGGTCTGCCAGGTGAAATATGCCAACTGGACGCCGGATCATCATCTGCGCGCGCCGGTTTTTCTCGGGCTGCGGGAAGACAAGCGTGCGGTTCAGGTGGTTCGCGAAGAAGCCGCGGACGAGACGGAAGACTTGCTCGCGGCCACCGAGAAAGAAGCGACGCGCGAGATCGATGGCCACGCGCTCAAGTTCACCAACCTGGGCAAAGTGTTTTATCCGGACGAAGGCTACACCAAGCGCGACGTGCTGAACTATTACCAACGCGTGGCGCACCTGATTGTGCCGTACTTGCGGGATCGGCCGCTCTCGCTCAAACGCTACCCGGACGGCATTCAGAAAGAGTTCTTCTTTCAGAAGAACGTGCATGAACACTTCCCGGACTGGCTGCGCACGGAGCTGATCGAATCCGACCACGCGGGCAAGCCGATCAAATACTGTTTCGCGCAGGACCGCGCCAGCCTGCTGTACCTGGTGAACCTGGGCTGCATCGATCACAATCCCTGGATGAGCCGCTCGCCGCGGCTGGATTATCCGGATTACGTGTTGATCGATCTGGACCCGCAGGAATGCTCCTACGACCGCATCGTGGAAGCGGCGCTGGTGGTGAAGGGGCTGCTCCACCGCATCGGCCTGACTGGTTATCCCAAAACCACCGGCGGTGACGGCATGCACGTGTACGTCCCCGTGGAACCCGTGTACACATTCGACGAAACGCGCGCCTTCGCCGAGCTGCTGGCGCGTCTGGCGGACTCGGGGCACCCCGGCTTGTTCACCATGCCGCGCACAGTTTCCAAGCGGCATAAGGACCGCGTGTATTTCGATTACATGCAGAACGCAAAATCGAAAACCATCGCCGCGCCGTATGTGCTGCGGGCATACGCGGGAGCGCCGGTGGCGACGCCGCTCGAATGGAGCGAAGTGCGGCCGGGCCTGCGTCCCACGCAATTCAACATCGAAAATGCGCCCGACCGTTTCGCCGAAAAGGGCGATCTTTTCGGCGGCGTGCTGAGCAAGCCGCAGCGGCTGGATGAAGCGCTGGAGCGGCTGGAGGGATTGATGCGGTGAAAAGCGGGGACAGCGTTTCGGAACTGCGTTTCGTTGTGCCCGACGCGGGTGGGCGTTATTCTGGGAATGAGGAGGCGGTCGATGGCGAGTCTCGATTGGTCAAAGTGCCCCGCCGTGGAGAGCGTTCCGGGCAAGGTTAGCGGCGCGTGGGTGCTGCGGGGAACCCGTATGCCCGTCGCCGCGATTTTCGAGAACATCGAAGCAGGGGCCAATATCGACGACATTATGGAGTGGTTCGACGGGCTGGACCGCGAACAGGTCAAGGCGGTAATCGAGTTCGCAGTTCGCAGTCTCGACAAAGCGCCCGCTTACATGCCGTAGATGCCGATTATCTTCGATCAGGCCACGCCCGTGCCGATCCGTCCGTTTCTTGAAGGCCACACCGTCCGCACAGCAGCTCAGCAAGGGTGGGACAGGCTGAGGAACGGCGATTTGCTGACCGCGGCGGAAGAGGCCGGGTTCGACCTATTGCTGCCGACCGACAAGAACATGCGCTATCAGCAGAATCTTGTGGGCCGCAGAATCGCCATCGTGGTACTCGGCCGGCAGCAATGGCCGCAACTTCGAGCTCACATTCAGCGCGTCGTGGATGCCGTCAATGCGGCCACACCCGGCAGCTTCGTCGAGGTGGAGATCCCTTACGAGTAAGACCGGGGCGAATCGATTGGAGCCAGGGCTTGGAGCGGTGGTGAGCTGTGACGAACGCGATGCCGGCGCACACTACGCCTGAGTTTGTTTTGCGGGTCTCTTGGCTCGATCATGCGTAATCGCCGGCGATTAGGCGCCGGGGCTGTGAGGAACCGGTTCCTTTCTCCTCTCGGGGAGGAGTACAAGCCTCTGTGGCCGCCTATGCGAACGTTGCACCGCGCGACCCGGTTTCAAATTGCCCCCTGCAGGCGGATAGGCACCGGACGTGGCTCCGAAACGGGCTGCATCTTGGCGAGCGAGCAGCTCTTTTTCGATTTCACAATAGCGCGCGAGTTGGGACTGAGGGCTGGAGCGTCTAGCCCAGGCAGTTGAAAATGGACGGGAAATAGTTTTAGCAGGCGTGGTGACTGGAACAGCGCGAGGAAGCAAGGTTGAACTGTCTAATTGGGCGAACGCAGCGCGGCGTTCCACCAGAAGCCCTATCCCAGCAGCCCTTCCAGGCGCGAACCGGCGCGCACGATGGTTTGCGTGCGTTCGGGGCCGGTGGAGACTGAACCGACCTCGACGCCGACGCGGGTTTCGAGAAACGCCAGGTAGTCCTTGGCGCGGGCGGGCAGGTCGTCGTAGTTAGACACGCCGAAGGTGGACGACTTCCAGCCGGGCAGGCGCTCGTAGACGGGTTCGACGTTTTCCATGCAGGCCACGCGCGGCGGCATCTCGGTCAACTCGCGGCCGCCGGCGCGGTAGCCGACGCAGACGGGAATCGAATCGAAGTCGTCGAGCACGTCCAGCTTGGTCACCACCAGGCTATCGAAGCCATTGATGGCAGCGGTGTAGCGCAGCAGCGGGGCGTCGAACCAGCCGCAGCGGCGCGGCCTTCCGGTGACGGCGCCGAATTCGCTGCCGCGGCGGCGGATCAGTTCGCCCTCCGGATCGCGGGCTTCGGTGGGAAAGGGGCCACCGCCGACACGCGTGATATAAGCTTTGGAAACGCCGACCACGCCGCCGATGCGCGTGGGAGCGACGCCGGTACCGGTGCAGGCACCGCCGGCCGAGGCGCTCGAAGAGGTGACGAACGGGTAGGTACCGTGGTCGATATCGAGCATGGTTCCCTGCGCGCCCTCGAACAAGACGCGTTTGCCCTCCCGAATGGCGCTATTGAGCAGCATGGCGGTGTCGCACACCATGGGGCGTATGCGCTCGGCCATGGCTTCGTAGCGGTCGCGGATAGCGTTCGCATCGTCTTCCTCGTCAATGCCGAAGGTGCGGGCGATGGCGTGCTTCTCTTCCATCAGCGAATCGTACTGGGCGCGGAAGGCGTCGCGGTCGAGCAGGTCGGCGACGCGAATGCCGCGGCGGGCGATCTTGTCTTCATAGCACGGCCCGATGCCGCGCGAGGTGGTGCCGATGGAAATGCGGCCGGGGCGCCCTTCCGACATGCGCTCCATCATGCGGTGCTGGGGAAACAGCACGTGGGCGCGATTGCTGATGGCCAGGTTGTGCGTGACATCCACGCCGGCCGCTTCGAGAGTGTCGATTTCGTCGAGCAGCGCCCCCGGATCGAGCACCAGGCCATTGCCGATGACGGCCTTCTTTCCGGGGCGCAGAATGCCGCTCGGAATCAGTTTGAGGATGAACTTCTTCAAGCCGATGAAGACGGTGTGGCCGGCGTTATGCCCGCCCTGGTAGCGCGCCACGATATCGAATCGATCGGAGAACAGATCGACAATCTTGCCCTTGCCCTCGTCTCCCCACTGGGAGCCGAGGATGATGATATTTGCCATGAAAGGGAATCCAAACTATTCTAGCGTAGCCGTGGCGCGTGAGTGATGTTCGGCAGAGGGCCGTAACGCCGGCGGTCTTCGGGGCCGGTGTTTTGCATTTCGCGCGCGCTCAGGAAGAACACCGGCGGCCAAGACCGCCGGCGTTACCGGGCCGGGCATGGCCGGCCCCCAAGCGAGCTACTGCACTGGCTTCTTGCGCGGGCGCGAGACGCGCTTCTTCTGCGTGCCATCGCCGGCGGTTTTGCGGGGGGCGCGCGGGCGGCGCATCACCTTGGGCGGCGGCTCGGGGATGGGAATCTCGCCGGTGGCCGTTGGTTGGCCGGGCACCAGGGGCTGCGGCTCGTCTTCCTCTTCCTCGATTTGCTGCGGAGTAGGCTCGGGCTCCGGCGGCGCGGCGGGCGGATGGAACTCGGCGCCGAGGAACACGATCAGGCCGCGCTCTTCATCGGCCTGAATGCGCACCAGGCTCTTGTCCTGCGCGTAGTTGAGCAACTCGCTGAATTCCTGGAAGCCGTACTGGCGCCAGTCGAAGGCGGGGTGGTCGGCCTTGACCCACTCGGCCAGGTCGTCGGCCAGGGCGCCGTTGTCGACCGCCAGGCGGTGCGTTTCCAGCACGTCGCGCAGCAGCGGGATGGCCTGCTCCGGCTTGGCGCCGGGCTTGTCGGCGGCCACGCTGCCCTTGAGGCGGATCATATAGCGGCCCTCGCCGCCCGACACGTCGACGAAATCGGCCTTCTGGAGTTTCTCCACGAAATCGGTGAAGGAGCTGGCGCCGTAGGCCTTCTCATTGAACGTGGAATCGAGCTGCAACATGGTGGACTTGAGCAGGCCGAGCTGCGGCCGCACTTCGCGCCGCTCCAGCACGCCCAGGGCGCGTTCCACCAGCGGCATGGACTGTGTGAGATCGAGCGCCACGCGCTTGTGCTGCGAGCGCTGCTGCTGCTGCGACGGCCCCTGCGGCTGCTGCTGCGGCTGCTGCTGCGGTTGCTGCTGCTGTGGTTGCTGCTGCTGCGGCTGCTGTTGTTGCGGCTGATGCTGCTGCCGTTCCGACGGCGGCCGATCATGCGAGCGCGAGCGCGGGGCATCGTCGATGATGGCTTCGTAGGCGATGAATTCGTGGCAGTTCTTTTGCAGAATGGTGCTGGTGAAGGCGCGTCCCCCGACCACGAAGATGCGCTTGTCATACTGTTTGAGCTTGTTCACCAGCGCGATGAAATCGCTGTCGCCGCTGACGATGGCGAAAGCGTTGATGTGGTCGTGGGTGAACGCCATTTCAAGAGCGTCGAGCGCCAGGTTGATGTCGGCGCCGTTCTTGTCGCCGCGCGGGGAGGGATCGCGCTGCACCATTTGCACGGCGTGTTCGGAAAGGGGCCGCGTGGCCGCTTCCTGTCTGCCCCAGTTTGCGTAGGCAAACTTAGTGACGATTTCGCCGCGTTCCTTGAGCGCGTCCAACACCGCCTCCACGTCGAACTCGCGGTGCAGTGTGGACTTGACGCCGATCTCGATGTTATCGAAATCGATAAACACGGCGATCTTTAGTTTTTGTTCCATTCGTAGTTTTCCTTAAGTCTGGCAACCGGTGTGGCGGACCGTCTTGTCCGCCGCCGCCGAAGGCCGATGGGCATGCCGGCACGGCGAAAGCCGCGCCTCTGCCTCTTGCGTCAGTGTATCCCAAATGCAAGCGGCCTGGGGCGTTAGGGCGCGGGACATAGAAGTTGAAGCCGAGGGCGCGAGAGTCAGCCCGTCAGGGCGAAAGAGACTAGCCCAGCGCGCGAGCGCTGGGAGAAGCCGTGAACCCATCCAGCCCCGGAACGGGGCGCCAGAGACGGCGTGTCCGCTAGCGGGTGTGGGCGTTGCCTTCCGCCCCGTTCCGGGGCTCACCTGATTCGTCTGCGTCCCCAGCGCTCACGCGCTGGGCTATCGTCTTTCACTGCTGTCCAAAACAGGACAGGGTTGTGCACGCGGCTGGTGAATACACGGGGCTTTTGACCATGGGGATTGATCCTGTTGGGTGAGGTCTGCTTGCCGAATT